>CAZTMK010000013.1:0-61674 GCA_964615235.1 uncultured Thermoplasmatales archaeon | reverse complement strand
TGAATTTGAATCGATATATATTAAGGAGGAGATGATTGCAAATAAGCTGAATTATGGTCTTATGATGAAAAAGCAGAATATGTTGAAGACGGTTATTATAATTCTACATTTGACACTTTAGAATTGGTGATAGATTTAAAAATGGGTTCAAATAAGAGAGGTCTTTATATTCAGGGTCACGCAACAAATAAGTTACAAGCAAGCTACATAGGTTTTGATTGGATCACCATTAATAGAGAGATTAAAGATCTGGGTCCCCAGTCTGCTCGTATTGTAATTTTTGCTAATTTTGAAACATCAACTCCAGGTGAGGAGGTCTACATTGAGGCAAAAAAAATACTTCCAAGTGGTAGCACAAAAGATAGAATTTATACAAAAGGAGAGTTGTTTGGCACTACCTATCCTTATCAATTTGACTATACTCTACACGATCCAGAAAATTACATCAGATTTACTGCAGGAACAGTCGATGGCCGAATGTCAGCAACAAGAAATGTTACATATACAGAGTTGTTAAACACGGATTATATGGAATTAAACATTAATGTAAAATAAGTAATTCTTTGAAAAAATCACACTTGAAATAAATCCGTATTATCGATAATGCATTATTGAATAAAATTATATAAAAATGATTTTTATGGATGATCTTCATAGAAACTATTATAAAGATATATAACCTATTTTATGCAAATTAAGAAAAAAGGGGGAAAAGTTCAAGATGAATAATATAAAATTAAGAGTGCTGATGCTCAGTATCCTTGTTCTTGTATCAATGAGTGTGATTCCAAGTTTTCACGCAGTAAATAGCTGTTTTGATAATGGTTTTGACGTTGGTATCGGTCAACCATGTTCAATTCAAGGTGGAGATGTAATTTCAACTGGAGAGCATGAGGTTTCTCTCAACTTGCGGTTCGAGGCTGGAGATAAACCTACACAGGCTGATTTTGAAGGTTTGATTGAAAAACTTGATGGATTTGATTGGGACGAGGTTGAATCTGAAATAGATGGTCCTTATGATATTGATCCTGAGGCATGGGTTGAATCCTTCTTTGATGTATGCTTTGACGTCGAGGGAGAATACCGAGCGACCTTTTCACTTTTAACTCCGATCACTCATGAACCTTGGGCTGATGATAACCCAGAAAATGACGCCTATCAAGTCGTATTTTCTGTTAGACAAAATGCTGGAAATGATCTCTTTGTGGATGATGATGCTAGCCCCGGTGGAGATGGATCATCCACAGCACCGTTTTCTACGATCACTGATGCCCTTGATCAGGCAACACCAGGTGATTGCATTCGAGTAGCAGATGGAATCTATCAGGAGAACCTCCAGATCGGAACTCAAAGTCTTAGCATTATATGTGATTGTGACAACCCAGGATTGATGACAACAATTGATGGAGGAGGAACCGGTAATGTGATTACGATTTCAGCAGATTGGGTGACAATCACTGGTTTTACGATCACAAACTCTGGAAGCAATGAAGAAGACGCCGCGATTGATATCACATCAAATCACAATATGATCAGCTGGAACACAATAGAGGACAATGGGGCAACTGGTATCTATCTACATGATGGTGCTCAATCGAATTACATTCATCATAACATTATTAGAAATAATGATGGCGCTGGGCTTTTCATCTGGGAGCAATCAACTGACAACAGGATTTATCATAATGATTTCATCGCAAATGAATGGTATAATGTGAAAGATAAAGAGGGAGGTAATATCTGGCATCATGATTATCCCTATGGGGGCAACTACTGGGATGATTACAATGGTGATGACACCAATGGTGATGGAATAGGTGAAGGAAGCTATGATATCATGGGCGATTACGATCCGATGGGTGTTGATTCGTATCCCTGGGTCAATCCTCATGGATGGAACAATCCACCAAAAACCCCAGTTATCTCTGGGATAACATCTGGGAAAACCGGGAAAACCTATACTTATAACCTGACCATTGGTGATGAACATTTTGAACCGGGAAGTGAACCCTTCGAAGAACATGTATACTGCAGGGTGGACTGGGGAGATGACAAAGAGGAATACTTCAGTCCTGTGCATCTCTCAAATCTCAATGACATCGTGGTACCAGTAAGTCATCAGTGGGATGCTGATGGTAACTATCTTATCAAAGCAAAACTGATTGATGCCTATGGACTGGAAAGTGATTGGGGACAGCTTTCGGTGCGTATGCCAAAAGAAAAATCAGTTCCTAACTTTCTGAAGATCTGGTTGGAGATGCATCCTTTGATCAAGTTATTGATCGAACGATGGTTCTTATAATATTGATTGAACTTATCAACAACAATTAATTCCAGATAACAAACATAATCCAACATTGGAATATTTTGATTGGTGAAATTTTCATTATTTGAAAACCGATATTGTACAAACTATTAAATATAAATTTTTTAATCTTAGTTGATTGTAATGGAGGAAGATTATGAATTCTTATTTTATAAAAAGGCTGATAGTTGGATATGTTATTCTAATTTTATCAATACCAATAATTAACCTTACATCAGCAACTGAAATTTCCAATTTTACCGAAGAGGATTGTGCTTGTCCGGAACTAGGCATGGAATTAAAAACTTCTCATGCCCAGTTGAATGAGATGTTCAAAGCTCGATTTGAAAAAAGTAGTGCCCATTCACGGAATACGACAATTGGACATGAGACCTGGGCTAATTATATAACCTCTGAGATAGCAGAAAATGCTTTTAATACGAAAGTGAACACGCTAAAAGAAAATACTTATGGTGACATTAAAAATTATAGCAATACCAATGAAACCTACTACGTCATAGAAGAAGAACTCTTTACTGAAGATACGGCTTCTTTTATTTATGGTTATTACTCCAAGTGGACCAGTAGTGGTTTACCACGATACACGGGTTATCGATACATCAAATATCGAGATATCTTCATCATTACGATGAGCGGTGATTATTTTGAAAGTGGTACAGATATCGCAAATGCGTTTTCAACATTGGAAAACTGTGTTGAAGCAGTGATAGACAGTAAAATTGGCGAGGAACCAGTTGCAAAAATTCTCAAAGGCAGAATAACTGGGATTGGTAAATTGTTAAATTTTGAGGAACTCCATGATAATAATCAACTCACTAAAGAAGATGTTGAGCGGGGAGCAACCACTGAAATAATTCCCATGAAACATATGCAATTGACTCTTCATGATGGAAACAACATACTAGAAACGACAACTGATGGAAACGGCAATTATTCCTTTACTCTGGACGATTATACCCCAGGTAAAAATTACAAATTAGACATTACATTTGCTTATGAAGATGATGATGTAACCTTCTTTGAGCTATATTTTGGACAAGGAAGTAAAATTTATGTTACTCATAATTTCTACATAAACTCTGATTCAGATCTCACACAGGATATCAAACTTGATGAGATGCTTACAACAAATGATGGGGGTATTACTTTTATCTATATGTATCATCATATGACAGAGGCAGTTGAATACTATAAAGATTATTTAAAGGAAAATCTCGAGTTTCAACTTCCAGTTAAAGTGTGCACATTTTTAGAAGATAGTAATTTTCCATATAAAGCATACTACAAATGGATAAATGGCGAAAGTTACCTTTGCTACACTCCAGAGTACTCGACTCACATGTTGCCCTTTAGAAATGTATTATTTTATCATGAATTCAGCCACTATGTCATGCTTGCACTATACAAAAAAATGCCTGGGGGAATCAATACGCCTATAAAAATGGTCAACCATGACGGTTATATTAATCCAAGTACGGCTGATTCCTTTTCTGAAGCTTTTGCCACTTTTATGTCTATGGTCATCGCCCAGCACTATAATACTTTTGAAAATTATGTGCCTTACATCAATATTCTTTATTTAAATCTTGAAACCAATTACAAAGCTTGGGAGTATAAAGGTAAAGCCGAGGAATTTGCAATAGCTGGTGTTTTGTGGGATTTATACGATGGAGAAAATGAATTTAGCCGTGCAAGACAAATTGAACTTACGTATCAATTAGATTTGCTTAAATCTGGAAATGCAATGTACGGTGATACACCTGAAGAAATCGAAGAATATATTTCTGATAAAAAATACGATGACGATAATATCGATTTAACTTTAGAAGAGATATGGCAGGTATTAAGAAAACCACATGATGATTTTACTCAACTTGCCACATCGCTTTTTACCCAATTTCCATCAATGAAATCGGATATCGAGGAAATCCTTGTTGAACATGGATGTTTTGCAGATAACAACACGGGAAATAAAGTATTAGATACTAACGAGCCAGAAAGAGATAATTATTTCATAGATCTTCCAAGCGATATAAAATGGGATGAAGGTGAGACTATTGGACAAATTACTAACTATGAAAGACCATGGCGTACAAGTACTGCTCCAATTCCTGGTTTTTTTATAAAAGTTGACAATGATATCCCCTTTTACATCGTCACATATCAGTATATGGATGAGCCTTATCTCAAGTATTCTCTTTGTTCACAAAAAATTGACAATCTTGTTTATGTGCCGTTGCCACCGTCTGAGTATAATGTTACTGTTACTCTTGAAGCAGCGGGTGTTGAAACGACAAATCCACTTAACTACACATCTATGGATTTCTACAATAAATATTCAACCTCACTTGAACAGGGGTATTACCAGGAATATGATTGTATAACTCAGGGAAAAATTCCTGCAGCCTCTGTTATACCAGATTATCCTTTCACAAGCGAAGATTCAAATGGTGACGGTACACCGGGTTTTGAAATCATAATTCTTATCTTTGCACTGGCATTCGTTTTCTTATTTTTAAGAAGGAGAAAATTTTAGATTGATTTTTCTGAATCGTGATTGTTGTTGTCTATATGCAGCGATCTGTTGAAAGCATTTCTCAGTTTTTAAATTTTACAAAACCGCAAGAAAGACACATACCACCATGACAAGTAACAATTCCACCACATTCTGGGCATTTCCATTTTTGTTTTTCTTTTTCTAAAAAAGATTCAATTCCTTTTTCCTTAATAAATTCTAAATTTTCAAGCATGCTCATATGATATTTCGTTCGATATCTTTTATCAAGAGATTTCAATCGTTTGCAAGGATAGTTATCACATTTATCTGAGCAATACTTCCACATTCTTTCTTTGAGTATTTTACATTCTCTGACGATACACTTAAAACGAGTCCTGGGTATTTTTTTATCTAATTCTCTACAACCTGGACAGGTATTTTTTTCACGGTTATGAAACTTACAAATCCCACAATTCATTCCGCAGGGGCAATTAATTCTTTTTTCATTGTAAATGGTATGAAAAGAAATAATTATAATAATTTACTGGGTAATTTACAAAAAATAAAACCTGTCGATTATTAACTTACAACTGAGTTTAAAAATTATACACAATTAATTGGACCAGATGCCATGTCCTTTTTTTCTTAATTTATTAGTAAGCCATTGTTCAATCTGCTCAGCATCTTCTCTGGTTTTAATAGGATTATATCTCTGAAATTTCCTCCAAGCAAGCCGGATACCATATCTTTTGACAAAACTATTTGATTTATACCCTTGCTTATGTTGTTTGAATCTTGTAACGGGATCATGAGTAGTTTGACCTACATAAAAACAAGCACGTCGTGGATTCAGGTTGGGGTTTCTTTCCCTGAATTTTTTTGATTTCAATACTTCTTTATCAAGCTTAATCACATAGACATTGTAGGCCATATCCTCCACATGTATACAATAAATTAGTAATAATATTTAGGTAAAAACTTGATAGGTATGAAATTAATATATGATAAAAAGTATACCATTTTTTGATGGGAATGAAAAATAAGCACATGTTATTTTTATCTATATTGATAACAATAGTTTTACTTTTATCAGGCTGTGAAACATATCAAAATAATTCAAATAATAACAAAGAGAATATCGAAGATGACAGTAGTTTTACCACTTTTAATTATCCTCCTTTTGATTTAGATAAAGTTTATTACATTATTCCAATGGGTGATATGATTGACTCTCATGTCACACCAATTGATCATCAATACTACGTATCATATGATTTTCAATTAGGAGATAGTGTAGCAGTTGATATTGACGTTTATTCTCCTGGTAATGGAACAGTTACTTCAATTCAACATATGGATGTTGCTGCAGGAGACTCGCCATTACCTGTTGATGATTTTAGAATAACTATTCAACATACTCCTACAATATCTAGTTATTATATTCATATCGATGAACTCTCAGAAAAACTTTCAGCAGTTGATCCAGGTCTTGGCGAATATGCAAGCGTCAATGTAAAAATAAGTGCTGGAGAAGTAATTGGAAAATACGGAGGAAGTGTTGATTATAATATCGTTGATGAAGATGTTGAATTGCCCTTTATAAATCCTGAAAGTTATGAGAACGAACCTTGGAAAATACATTGTCCTGATCCTTTTGATTATTTCAATGACGAAATTAAAAATCAAATGATTGAAAAATGTCTAAGAACAGATGAACCAATTGGTGGAAAAATTTGTTATGACATAGATAGAAGACTTGTTGGAACATGGTTTGAAGAGGGAACCAATGGTTATGGTGGGATCGATTCTGAAAGGTACTGGGCGGGTCACCTATCAATTGTCTATGATATTATAGATCCAGATGCAATGTTGATATCCATAGGAACTTTTGTTGATAAAGCAGATCAATTTGCTGTCAAAGGAAACAGTCCAGATCCTGCAAACATATCTGTTAATGATGGACTTGTAATTTATGAATTAACAGACTATGAATACTATAAAAATGGAACCTTGTGGGATAAAAAAAATCTCGTCCAAGGACTGAAATTACAAAACGGAGAAAGTATTAGGGGAACAATTTTGTTGCAATTGATAGAAGATAGAAAACTTAAAGTTGAAATATTCCCCGGTGAAACCGTCAGTCAAGTAACAGGCTTTACAGATAATGCCAAGTTTTACGAAAGATGATAATAATGAATACAAAAATATGTGAATTAATTTACGCTCATATTTTTGTATGGGCGATTATTAGTTTTAAAGAAGATTAATTACAATATTTTAAAATAACAAATAACTGATAACTTCGATAATGAACTGGGAAATATTTTTTGACATTCATAAGGATCTTCCACGGGAGGGTGCAGGTCGAGACGAATACACACAAAAAGCTTTTGAAATGATACCTAAAATAAATAATCCAAAAATTCTTGACATTGGATGTGGACCGGGACTTCAAACAATCAAACTTGCTAAACTTACTGACGGCGAAATTATCGGAATAGATATTCATCAACCATTTCTTGAACAACTAAAAGAAAATGTAAAAAAACATAATCTTACACATAGAATTAAAGCAATAAACAAATCAATGTTTGACATGGATTTTCAAAAAGAATATTTTGATATCATATGGGCTGAAGGATCAATTTTTATAATTGGATTTGAAACCGGACTCAAAGAATGGAGGAAATTCGTAAAATCGGATGGCTATATTGCGATTCATGAGATGGCATGGTTAAAAAAAGATCCTCCAAAGGAAATACATGATTATTGGCAGGAGGTTTACCCTGCAATTTCAACAATAGATGATAATCTAAAAATTATTGAAAAATGCGGTTATAAAATCCTAGGTCATTTTCCACTACCAGATGATGCCTGGTGGGAGTTTTATTATGACCCACTTCAGGATCGTCTAAAAGATTTAAAAGTAAAATACAAAGATAATTCTGAAGCGTTAGAACTAATTGCCGAAACAGATAAAGAAATTGATTTATTTAAAAAATACAATCAATGGTACGGTTCGGTATTTTATGTAATGCAAAAACAATCTTAACTATGAATCTACACATTCTGATTCCCCAAACAATTACTACATTAAGATTAATTTCTTCACCTTTTTTATTTTTCTTAGTTTATGAAAAATATTACAGTTATGCCTTTGCATTTTTTGTTTTGATAATAATAACAGATTCAGTAGACGGGATACTTGCTAGAAAATTTAATGCTACATCAAATTTTGGAGCATACTATGATTCTATTGCAGATTTTGCTGTGGTCGTGTCTGCCTTTGCTGCATTTTCACTTGATGAGATATACCCATACTGGCTATTAATTATATTCACATTTTTATTTGTCTTTTTCATTCTTACTTCAAAAATTTATGATTTAATTTATGATACAATTGGTAAATACTATGGGGCTTTATTGTTTACGGCAATAGGAATTTCATTGATTTATCCAAGATATCCAATAACCCTGACTATTCAGATATTTGTAATATTTATCACAATATTAACAGTAATAAGTCGGACATATTCACTGAAAAAATCTAGAAGTCTTTACCAAAAATCATCTTAATAATTGTATATTAAATATTTAATTAAAAAATGATAGTATCAATACTTTACTTTTTTTCTTCAACTATTTCCTTTTCCAATTTCTTATGGGTATCTTCTGAGATTCCAAAATATATTCGCATTTTCTTTAGCATTCTTTGTTCTTTGTCACTTATTTTCCCATCTGACCAAGCGATTTTCAATTGTTTTTTATAAAATGATAGCTCTTGGTCTCTCTTAGTTTTCATGGATCGATCATATGTTGGAAATAGCCTGTTTGCAACCTTTAATACCATGTTTCTAAGTGGGAAAAAAATAGCAGCAACAATTGCCGCTGCAATGAGTCTTGCTGCAATATCGCCGGTAAAAAAAACATCAGAGATAAAATAACTTACAGAGAGTTCAATTAGGCGAAATATGCCAATAAGAACAATTGAAATGAAAAGATAAATAAATGTTTCTTTTACGTAAAATTCAATATCAAATAGTTTGTATCTTAGGATGCTATAGGCAATTATTATGCTAGAAATTGATAACGAAACAATTGTCAATTCAAGTTTTGGAAACTTTGAATACCATGCAATTAATGTTGTGATTATTAGGCCGATTACAACGACAAGAGATGAAAGAATAAAGTAAGATGCTTGCCGTTTTAAAATTACGTCTTTTTTCTGTTTATACATTTTGTAAAAGTTAATAGTAGTTAAAACCAAAAATAACCCAATTGATCCATAAAATAATGGAAAATAGAGGGCATATAATCCAGCATAAGATTTACCAAAAAGACCCAGTGGGGAATATTCGGTTGTTATTATCAAGTGATTTAAGGTGATTATATTAAAAACGAAAATAACCAAAGAGGGAAAGTAAATAACAAGAATTTTCTTGTTTTCAAAAATTCGTTTTTTTGTGTAATAAACATATGAAAAATGAAAAAGAACTGTTGAACCAAGAACCGATGCAGTACTATTAATTGAATTCCAAACATTCCAAATACCAGGGATAAGACTACATGTTGCCATAGCGGCTGAGAGAGTAACGGCCACACCCAATAGGTAAGAAAATATATACAATTGGATATGTTTGTCATTTCGTTTTTTTAGTATTAGTAACAAAGCAACTATAATACCTACAATAAGTGAGATAAAGTAGGGAATTGACCAAATATTGAAGAAATATTGGGACATCTAAATCTGGATATGGAAAAGCATCTTTTGTTTATAAATATTGCAAAATTAATTATTATTAAAAATCACGCCAACACTCAAACTTAATAATGCAAAAGTAATAAAAGATGCTAACTAATGATTTGGAGCTATATCATGGATAAAAAAGCTTTAATTGTTGGTATAATTGGAGGACTTGGTTTAGGATTATTATTGGGCAGCGAATTTACTGGGACATATGTGACTTTATTAGGAGCAGGCTGCGTTCTTATTTCGATTATTTCTTTAATTGTTTTTTCTTATATGAATAAAAAATAACTATTTATCAAAAACTGGTTAACGACTTTTTAATTATATTTATTCTCGATTAGATCAAACAATGGCCATTTATATTAGTCATAGTCCAACTATTCCTGCAAACCCTGGATTTACTGTTATAATAATACAAAGAGTTGAAAACTTAACAGGGGATTTAATAAGTTATTAAACTATATATTGAACTACCAAATATTGTTAAACAGAACAGAATACATTAAGCAAGTTTTTTTGATGCAATATTTTTAAACCGTTTATAGTTTTTAGAAGTTAGAATCGGTTGGATGGGAAATGGAATTAATACCTGCTTTTGAAATAGGAATTTGGAATGCCTGGCTTTTTATGTTATATGTTATACTTTATAACATCATACCTTATTTTATATCTTTAATAGGGCCTGATTATAGTGAGGTTGTAAAAAAAGCAGCAGGTTCAGATATTTACATAAATAAAACCGAGCAGAAGATAGGTCAAATCATGTTCTTTATTTTTTTAATCCCGATTATTTACAGCTTCTTTTTACCTATAAAACTGTTTACAGTCTGGTTTTATTTCGGGTTATTTCTCTATTTAATAGGTGTGGTTATTGGCACAATTGCTATGTATAATTTTTTAAGAACTGCTGCCGATAAACTAGTTATTAAGGGAATTTACCGAATTTCAAGGAACCCAATGTATCTTAGCATGTTTTTGATATTTGTTGGTACAGGTATTGCCTGCGCATCTTGGCTTTTCCTTCTATTTACAACTATTTTTGTAATATCAACTTATATTATCGTAATTAAAGAAGAGCGTTTCTGTCTCACGGAGTATGGAAATATTTATCGTGATTACATGAATAAAACCCCAAGATGGATAGGATTTCGTAGAAAATAAATTTCCATTCTAAATTAAAATTTAAAACAAGAGAATTGTCTTCATTCCAGCAGGTCCAACAATTCGTAATTTCTATTATCTAACACTTACAGTTGCAGCATCTTCGAAGCTAACAAGTACACTAGTATCCGATTCACAATATCCGCTAACGTCATAGGTATTAGTAAAATCTCCATCCATGAGTGTTGTAGCACTGTATTCTATTGCAACAATGTCGCCTGGTGCAAATAATGGTACTTCAGTTAATCCCCATGTTAATTGAACTCCGGCTCTAGTATTCGTCTGATAACATGGTGGTCTTAAGCCCATACTTTCCCCATTGTAATATAAAGTTGCACTGTTTTCAACAAGACTAAGAGAAGATGGAAGATCGTCTACCATCATTAAACTTAGAATGTTTTTATTTTTACCATCGTTTTCAACTTCTATTCTAAAGGAAATAGTTGTATCTATCGAGGTTGCTAGCTCATCTACCCATAAGGATCCATCCCGAATATATTTACCTCCGGTAATACTTGGACTATCTGGACATTTACATTCACATTCTTGACTGTCTTTCCATGGCTCTTGATCTTCTTTACCTTTTCTTCCGGGTTTTTTGTTATTTGAATCAACATTGCTTTTTGCAGCATCGTATGCTTCTCCAGGAGTCACCACATCATCGTCATTTATATCACTATTTTCGTTTCTTGATGCATCATTAAAACCTGATGTAAATACCCCTCCTCCAGCAGCTGACGCGGGTTCATCGTCACTTGAACCCATCACGGTTCTACCTGGTCCTTTCACTCCATCAATGTTGAAATTTCCTGCATAGCACGATTCAATAACAACGTTTACATGGCAGTTTACTTCTGTTTTGTCACAAAACTGATTTTCACATGCAGAAATTTTTGCAAGAAGGCTTGCAAGTTTACTTGGTGTTAAAAGTTCATTTGTTGCACCATTAGAACCCTTCAAATTAATTCCAGGTCCTGCTTTTGCATCTGATGGGTTACCATGACCTACAATGTAGATTAATACATGATCTCCGCACATAACCTGGCTTTTCAATGTTTCAAATGCAGATTCAATGTTGCTAATGGAGTTTTGACTACTGCCCGATCCACTTGGACCAAGACTTCCAACAGTATTGTATCCCTGATCGTTAATTAAATCAGTCATTGTATCAACTGCGGTTTGTGCAGGATTTGCACCATGCTTCATATGCTTACTTGAGTCTCCACCGTTTATTATTAAAGCATGGAAATTAACATCTGTTCCACATGGGCCACTTGAGGGACCTGGTGGTTGCGGATCACCGGGGTCTTTAGGTTTTCCAGGTGGCCATTCGTCTTCTGGGTCTGGCGGATTATCAATTAAATAAACCAGATGATCTTCGATTTCACCGTAATCAAAAGATCCGCTTCCGTCCCATCCTCCCAAATCTTCAAACAGTGATTCATTAATTTTTTCACGGGTTAATGCCACTCTCATCCATGCTGGTGAAAGTAGATTCAATGCATCATTTCCCCATGAAAAAGAAGGAGTTGTGATTATTTTAGATGTGCCTGGTGTTACATTTACCTCAAAGTTAATAACGGCCCATTCTTCACCATATAAACCTTCTTTCCATGAACCATTTTGATCAAAGTCTATTAAAACATTTACATAACGGGGAACATCAGATGCGTTTTCATCAACGGATACAGTAAAAGTAAGTTGAGCATTTTGTAAATTAAGTTGAAGAAACATTCGCTCGTCGCTATCAGAATCAACAAGATTTGGAACTAGATCAGGATCATTAATATCATTTGCGTCAACTTCGGCACTTACATTTAATCCTAGTGTTTCTTCTCCAACGGTTAAAGTATGGCCTCCATGACGACTTAATACAGAATTTGATGTGTTGTATAATGTTGGAAATCTACCTACTACTCCGTAGTATGCATCTTGATCGTCAGGAGCATCACCGTAATCTGCCAAAGGAGCACTACTTGAGATACCTGTAATTGGTGTTGAAAAATTAAGTAATGGAAACATTTCAATGACGTCACCTCGTTTTAAATCATCAGTATCCCACATAGAATAATTATTTACCAATGGTGGCCAAATTTCATTTACTATTTCATAACCGCCATCCTCTCCATCAATGAAAACGTATCTTGTTGGATGTGTAAAAAGCTCTTTTGGGCTATCGTCAATAAATGCAAACCACGAAGGACTATCGACAGGATATTGCTCGTCTGCTTCTGAGCTAACTATATCATTTTTTCTAAGAGGCTCTGATAGCATGAATGCTGAAATTCTTAGATCTGATGAACTTGGCTTAATTATTTTACTCATTAAAATTTCAATGGCATCATTAAGTGTAATTGAAGTGACAACCGGTTCCTCTGAATCATCTGGTTTTTGATCAGTACAACCACTTATATAGACTGCGCCAATTAATAACATGCTAATTAATAATATCTTAATTTTATCCATTTTCTTCTCCCCTTCAAATTTCTAAATAAAAACTTTAAACATTTTTTATTAATTTCGATTTAATTCGATAATCAATAGAAAAATATTCTTAAAAGTTAAACATAACCTATTTTTGTAAACATTACAAGAATTAGAATCCCTGTTATTTCCTAAGCCTTGGAGTCAACATTGGTACTTTCTTCATGTAAATTTTATATTTGTTTCCAAGCTTTTCAATTAAGACTTGTTCTTCATATCGACAGATATAATAATAAAAGATAACAATAATGACAAAAATTGCCGTTGCAATTATAGAAAGACTTATAACAACAAAAGCTAAGTACAATAAAATAAAACCAAAATACATGGGATGCCGGATTTTTGCAAAAACATTGGTATTGATAACCGTAAGTTCCTTTCTCTCCTCCTTAAATATTATTGTGTGAGCTCGCTGACTAAAATATATTGCAACAAGTAATAATGGAACAAAAACCACAAGCCGAAAATAAAAAGGAAAATAATCCTGCAAAGAATTAGATGTTTTTAATAAGAACAAATCCAAGGTCATTCCAATAATAAAAATAATTAAAAATAAACCCTGTCCAGAATCGCTCCATTTATGTTCACCTGCAAGGTCATTACGATGTTCTTGACTATGTCTTTTATGCCCCTCAATCATTTTAATCACTTTTTAAACCGGCTGTTGATAAATGCCTAATTATCAAAAACAACCCAAACTATCGTTCATTGATTTAAAAAGCTAATTAATCAATCTTTGTATTTAACACTAATCAGGTTTTACACATTTTTCTTATTTAACTCTCTTAATGGTATATATAACACAAGAAAAGCAATGTATAACCACAACAATAATCCTGGGAGAACCGGTGGTATTTCAAACATAGTAACTGTTAAACCTGAAATAATCAAAAATGCAACTATTACACCAGTTAATGCTTCACCTGCAATTAGTCCTGCAGTAAATAATAAACCAGTGCGAACAACACGCTCCTTAGGTTTAATATCTGTTTGTTTTATTGCAAGTTCCCATTCACTAATTTTTTCCTTATCATCAACTCCAAATTGTTTCTCAATTCTTTTGTTAGTAATATGACGAATAACACCTCCACAAAAGATAGGTGTTGCTAGTGTAAAAGGTAGATATATGCCAATAGCTACAGGTAGAACTGGAATATCAATAAGTATCAATACAAGAGCAAGAACGACCCCTGCCAAAACAAAAGGCCAGACCATCTCTCCTCCTAAAACACCTCTAACAACCCCGCTCATAAGAAATGCCTGCGGGGCAGGTAGATCTACACTTCCTATTTCGTATGCCTGATCAAGGGCAGAAACAACTAAAGCAAGTACAGGTGCAGCTGCGATAATTCCGACGAGTTCTGCAATTTGCTGTTTGCTTGGAGTAGCACCTATCATTTGTCCTGCTGTCATTGATTGCAAAACATCACCAGAAATTGCTGCACAACAGGCAATAACTGCAGCAATAAGAACAGCGACACCAAATGCACCCACATCTCCAGATAAACCGAATCCAAGAAGTATCAATGATGTCAAAAGTAAAACCGAAACAGTTACACCTGAAGTTGGATTATTTGAAGAACCAACTAGTCCTGCCATATAGCCAGCAATAGCGCTTGCAACAAATGCAAATAATATTGCAAATACTGCCATTATTCCAGATACAAGATAATTTTCAGATATCCATGCATAAACCAAAAATACAGGTATTGTCAATGCCCCAATGGTTATAAACACATATTTGAAATTCAAATCTTGATCTGTTCGTTTCTTGGCCTCAACTTGACCGCTTTTCAGTCCCAATATTGCTTCTTTAATTCCATCTGCAAGGTTGTTTCTGAGTTTAAATATTGTATATAGTCCACCCACAACCATTGCACCTACTCCAATGTATCGGATGTATTTTCCCCAGACGTCAAAGAAACCAACTATTGGATCCACTCCAGAAGGAATTCCTGTTGCAAGAACAACTAACGGAGTAATTATTACCCATCCAATAAGACCTCCAACAAAGACATATGATGAGATTTTTGGTCCAATTATCCATCCGACCCCAAGAAGAGCAGGTGATGTGGCAAGACCACCATAGACAAATCCATCGTTTTCTGTACCAACGATATTGAATTTTCCAATACTAAATACACTTTCTATTTTTCCTTGAAACGCTCTAATCCCAACCTGTCCAAATTTTAATAGTGCTCCAAGGACTGCACCAAATAATAACCATATTCCACTGATAGCAGATTGACCCTTTTTGTCAGTAACATCACCAACAGTTGTTGTCAAAACCGCGGCAACGGCAAGTCCTTCGGGAAAGGGCAGGTCTGTTTTTATTATCAAGGCCCTTCTAAGTGTTACCATCCATAAAACACCCAGAATTCCTCCAAGGGCTGCAATAATTGTAGTTTCTAAATAATGAATTTCCGTCCAAGCTTCAAGAATTAGCATTGCCGGAATAGTAAAAATTACTCCTGCTGCTAGAGCAGTTCCGGCAGCCGCTCCCATCATTCCGATATTTACTTCAAGAATTGTTCCTTTTAAAGGTCTAAGAAAGGCAAATGCCACTACCGCTCCAGGAATTGCGGCTGACACCGTCATTCCAGCATACAACCCAAAATAGGCGTTAGCAGATCCTAAAACAATTGCAAGTAGTGCACCAACTAATATTGCCTTACTTGTTAACTCAGGAATCGTAGTTTCTGCTGGTATAAATGATTTGAAGTTTTCTCTGGATTGCATCGTGTAATCTGATTTTATTATTGACTATCAAATATATAAATTGTGGCAAAGAACTAAAGATAATAGTTAGTTACTCTATTACATAAAGCTAATATTTCCCCAATTTTTATATATTAAATCAATGTTTATTTTATTATAAAAGGAGGAAAAAATGATAAAAGGAAATTCAATAAAAATATTTTCAATATTTGTGGTATTGTTGTTTTTTTCTAGCAGTTCTCTAGCAGTACTAAAAAATACATCAAATGAAGAAAATTTGATAGAAGATATTGGATGGTACACCTCAATAGATCTAGATAGCGATAACAAACCACACATTAGCTACTATCACTATACAAATGGTGATTTAGAATACGCAAGTTTTAATGGTGAAGACTTTGATATTGAAATTGTTGATTCAAACGGAGATGTTGGACGATATACATGCTTAAAGATTGATGACAATGATATACCTCATATAAGCTATTATGACAAAACTAATGGAGATTTAAAGTACGCTTATTTAAACGGCGAATCATGGAGTATTTTAAAGGTTGATGAAGAAGGTAACGTCGGGCTTTTTAATTCTCTGGCACTAGATTCTAGTAATAATCCTCATATAAGCTATGTAGACTACAATAATCACTTTTTGAAATACGCTCATTTTGATGGAAACAATTGGATAATTGAAACGGTTGATTCAGAGGATGTTGGTCTAAGGGAATATTTCAGCGATACAACCTCTATTGCGATTGATTCAAATGATTATCCTCATATTTCATATTGTTACAACAAAAATTTTGATTTAAAATATGCTAGTTATGACGGCAGCAATTGGAATTTTGAAATAGTGGATAACTCAGGAGATGTTGGTCAATACTCAAGCCTAAAACTTGACAGCAATAATTGTCCACACATAGGCTATGGGGATTGGTCAAATTTTGATCTTAAATATGCACGTTTTTCAGACGATGAATGGATTGTTCAAAAGGTAGATAGCAAGGGAGATGTAAGAAAATGGATCGATCTTGAATTACACAACGATGAACCAATAATTACATACTATGATTATACAGATGGGGACTTAAAAATTGCCTATTTTGAAAATGAAAAATGGGAAAATAAAATTATTGACTTATATGAAACATTAGGCTGTTTCAATTCATTTGTAATAGATGATATTGATAATTCTTATGTGAGCTATTATGACTGGAGTAACAAAGCACTAAAATATGCAACTGGTTCGATTATTTCTGGTTTCACTAAATATGTAATTAAACAACCGGTGACGGAAGATTTTGTTGATCAAAAACAGAACGAATGTGGAGGATATTCTTATCCAATCGACGAAAGCAAACCACTAGCACAAGAATTTGTGCCAACTTATCCAATTTTGACAAGAGTTGAACTGATGTTAGTTAAAAGATTTAGTCCGGGTGATATAACGATTTCAATAAGAAAAGACTTGGATGGCGAGGATTTGGCAAGCTTAAAATTTGAACCAAATGAAATTGCAGAGGATATGTCCTGGAAGTTACTTGATTTTGAAGATATTGAAGTTGAAGTTGGTGAAAAATATTACATAGTTTGCAGTTCTGAAGATACACAAGGAAATGACATGTATTTTCTTTATTTTGATTCCAACAATAAATATCCGCAAGGATCTGCTTTCATTAAAAACAGTAATTGGGATGAACTTGAAATTCCACTCTTTCCTGATGTTGATTACGGGTTCAAAACATATGGTCTTATCTCGCACCCACCAACCAAACCAGATATAAGAGGTCCTACAAAACCCAAGGCTGGACAGGAATATGAATATAAATTCATTTCATACGATGAAGACAACGACGATCTATTTTACGAAGTTGAATGGGGAAAAAATGATATTGATGAATACGGCCCACATCCTTCAGGCGTTGAAATTAAAGTAAATCATACTTGGGAGCAAGAGGGAGATTTTACATTGAAGGTTACAGCAAGAGACGTTAATGATGTTGAAAGTAAACCAGGAACCCTTGAGATTACCTGTCCAAAATATAAATACCAGACATTTAACGGCATTGATTATGTTATACATATCATTAGATATATGTTGAAATTAATTTTCTAAATGAGTTTTAAAAAGTAAAAAAATCAGTATTATAGAAATTTGGAATAGTAAGTATCTATTGTACTAATCGAAAATAAACAGCTCATCTATTGTTGTCTGTAAAGCCGATGCAATATCATGGGCAAGTTTTAGGGAAGGGTTGTATTTTCCTTTTTCAATAAATAGAATTGTTTCTCGACGCACCCCGATTTTTCTAGCAAGATCCTCCTGGGTCAAATCATATCGCGCTCTGAATTCTTTTATTCGGGTTTTCATGCTTAATTCCCTTTCCAAGCCAAGTAAAGATAGGAAATAATAAATGTTAATCCCCCACATAAAACAACAACTGCTGTTACAAGGTGGCCAGGAAGTTCATAATCAAATACAATACTTGTTATAGTTGGAACGCCAACAGCACTCCAAATTGAGGCGATAAATCCATAATAACATGCCTTATAGTTGGTTAATTTTAACCGTTCATCTTGTGCTGGCAATCCTTTTTTAACATTTTTTAATCTATCAAAAATAATATACATTGCTGAAGCAACTAATATTACGACTATTCCTATTAGTAGCATCTCAATTAATTCAAGGTTTCCCGCATTTATAACATAAAAGTATAGTGTTACAAGTACTGTGACTGCTATCCCTACTCCTGTAATAATTCCTATTTTATCTTTCATTTTTTTACCTCCTATTTTATATTAGTTAGTGATAACTTTTTATTAGTTTTCAATAACTTATTATTAATTTTTTCTAACATTATGTTAGATATATATAACATTAAGTATTTATAGTTTTCTGTTATCTTTATCAAAATCAACAATTTTTAAGCTAAAATTTCTGGGTTATCATTAAAAATAAATTTCCTTTTCCTGCTTTAAATGGACGGTTATCTGCTGGGGCAATTTGCAGCATTGCTTACATCTTGTCTTTGGACATTTAACTCGATTTTGTTTGCCCAAGCAGGAAAGAAAATTGGATCTATTAGCGTAAATGCAATTAGAATAGTTTTTGCAGTTGCTTTTCTAGGAATAACACATCTTTTAGTTTTTGGTCAAATACTGCCACTTTTAGAAAATGAACAATTTTTATGGATTGGACTAAGCGGCATCATAGGACTTGGGGTTGGAGATTTTGCATTATTTGCAGCATTTGTAATAATAGGTCCAAGACTAAGTGTTTTAATTATGGCAACTTCGCCAATCTATGCTGCCATCTTAGGTTATTTTATTTTGGGTGAAACACTATCTTTTTTCTCAATTTTGGGAATTGCAATTACTATATTCGGTGTTTGCAGTGTGATTCTGGTAACAAAGGAACATCAGCAGTGGCCTACAACCTCAATTAGGGAAAGTATATTCGGTTCGATTTTGGGGTTTATTGGTGCCGCAGGCCAGGGTACCGGTGTTGTGCTAGCAAAAAAAGGTATTTTATTTCAATCAGATTTAGCTGTGAATCCGATTTCGGCGGCACTGATAAGAATGATAACTGCTGCAATTTTTATATGGGTTTGTGTTTTAATTGCAGGAAAATTACCCAAAATCAGAAAAGCAATAAAAAATATCACTGCCATAAAATTTACTATAGGTGGGGCATTTCTCGGTCCATTTTTGGGTGTAACTTTGTCAATGGTTGCGGTTACCTATGCTGACGTTGGAGTAGCACAAACCCTGATGTCGTTAATGCCCATTATAATAATTCCAGTAATGTGGATTGCTTGCAAAGAAAAAACTAGCATTCGTGGAATTCTTGGTGCAATAATTGCAATCGTTGGTGTCTCAATTTTATTTCTAACTTGATTTTACAAATTTAATTTTTTACTCCTTTAATTCCCTTAGTTTATCTAAAACAGCTTCGATATGTCCAGGTACTTTTACCTTCACCCATTTGTATTCGATTTCACCTTCAGGATCTATTATAAAGGTGCTGCGTTCTATTCCAAGAAATTCTTTTCCATATAGCTTTTTAGGTTTCCAAACACCGTATTTTTCGATTACTTCATGCTCTGGATCACTCAGTAGAGCTACCGTTAGATCATGTTTTTGCTGAAATTTTTTATGACTTTCACAAGAATCTTTACTTATTCCTAAAACGACAGCATTGAGTTCATCAAATTCCGATTCATGGTGTGTAAAATTAATTGCTTCTAAAGTACAGCCTGGCGTGTTATCTTTCGGGTAAAAATAAAGAACCACCCACTTATTCTTAAAATCCTTTAAACATATATCTTTCTCATCCTGATCCCTTAGACAAAAATCAGGAGCTTTTTCGCCAATTGTCACCATAATTTTCCCTCTTCTCTTTGTTTTTTAAATTATCAACATCCTATCTTAATAATAGCTTGAAACTCTTGCTCTTTATTTTAATTAATTCTTACTTTCTTTTCAACAACTTCAAACCAATATATTTTTCTATCTTTCTTATGGATTTATTACATTTATCTAATTTTAGTTACTTTATATTTTTTAAAAATACTACTAAAGTTTTTAATTTTAATTTAATAATTGCTTAATTACAGTTTAAAAATAATTTAGTTTTTGGAAAATAATTTTTTAAATGAATAAGAATTGCAGCTAATAAGTGAAATTTTGAACCAGATATCAATAACTCCGATTGGAATAATACGATCCCCATATAAAGAAAGCAAGGAAATTCCTATACAGGGAAGATTCAAAAATGATGTACAAGCTTTTATAGAATTAAAAAATGAATATGTAAAAGGCTTAAAAGATTTGGACAAATTCAGCCATGCAATACTTATCTATTACTTTCATAAATCAACGAAGACAAACATTATTGGAAAACCCTTTCTCGAAGATGAAAATCATGGCATATTTGCAATACGTAGTCCTCATCGCCCCAATCACATAGGTTTTTCTATTGTGAAAATCCAAAGTATTCAAGGAAATAAACTGTATTTTACTGATGTTGATATGATTGATGGAACGCCGTTGTTAGATATCAAGCCATATGTAAAGTATTTCGACAGTCGAGAGGAAGTTGTGTCTGGGTGGTTGGATAAACATTTTAAAAATGGAACAATTCCTGATAAAACAATTATTGGATAATTTTAAAATAACATTAAATCAAAAATTGATTTAATAACTATGAGTAATAAGGGGTTTTTTCTTTAAACTAGCAACTACCGTTTGTAGTGAAGATAGTTCCCCAATGCTAAATTTGTGCTATTGATTTTTTTGTTTTCGATAATGTTAATTATTTATTCAAAAAGAAAAGGTAGATGGTGATTGGTATTACATTAATTTTTGGGTCCGTTTCTATTCCTAAATCTTATTGTGTGTTGCGATGACCAGATAGGCTGACCTATTTCCCTATATGTTTCTCCATCGATTATGAAAACACTCATCCAGCTATCAGATTGAAAATGCCCCTCTAATGTTACAGTGCTACCAACTAAACCCTGTAATTCCTCAAAAATCATTTCTTTTTCACCATCGCCGTCAAAATCAATTGCAGATTCTGCGTAATTTATATACCAAGCGGGCCCAAAATGTAGCTCTACGTCATCAATATAAAAGTATGTACCGTCATAAGTTAATGTACCTGTTATTTGAACAAGTTCGCAACTATTAGAACAAATTCCAAGCAAATCACGAATTCGATTTCTTAATCTTTGCAAAAGTCCATTTCCGTCTTCTCTCATCGTCTGAATTAAGTTTTCATAACTATTTTTTTCTTGATATATTGTTGCCTCACCTAACACATTGAGTGTTCCAAAAATCATTAGACTTATTAGAACTACCCCATAAATTACTTTCTTTTTCATATTTTTATTTCTCCATATTTAGTTCCAAATATTAATTTATACAGCATCCTTTTGATCCATGACCGGTGCCATCTCTTAGTCTGCAACCCCTTTCTCTGGTTGCTTTGCAAATACCATATCCCTCACCGGTGCAACCGACACAATCTTCTTTTAATTCGTTTTGACAATCATTATTACAATTTTCCGTACAGTTATTTGCCCTTTCGCAGATTCCATTGCAATTCCTATTTCCGTTACAATTTTCCTGAATAATGTTATCTGGTATGGATTCATTTGAATTATATTCTGCACTTACGAGCCCTATTGTAACAACAATTATTGTTGCCAAAGAAGCTATTACTAAAGTTTTTGCCTTCATCTCTTTTTACCCCCGATTAGCTCAGGACTTATTGGCAATTTTTCTAAATTGCTAGAAATAATATTTTCATGAAACCATATATAAAATCCTGGTGAAACCCTCCTACTTTTTGGTTTCAAAATTAGTAACCTTAACCAAAATAAAAAAATTACAAATGTCAATAAAGAAAAGAGATTAAAAAATTTTTAAGAATTTTATTTTTCATTATCGAGCGTCGACTTATTGCTTATGGCCAGACGACACCACTTCTTTGTTGATTGTCTTCGCCAGGAAAAGTGTCATCATCAAAAGGATTGTTGTTGTTATCCTCATAGTTACCATCTTCGCCATTTGTGTTACAATTGTTGTCCCCACCTGCCATGCTACTTCCGGCAAATATTGCTGATATTATAATAAGACCAGCCAATATTGCAATTATTTTTCCTTTCATTTATTCATCACCATTTTAATGGATCTTACTATCAGGATTTAATGAAACCATATTTATACCCCTGCTGAAACTATAAAAATTATTCAGCTACAAATTTTTAAAGTAATCAAAAAAGATTAAAAATAAGAACGTGCTAAAAAAATTATGAAAGTTAGTTCAAAGAATTGGCTACTGCCAGTTTTAGTTGCTATAATACTGATTTTATTGGGTTATTTTGCAATCGATTATTATAATCATCTAAATGAAGATAGTTCGTGTCAAACCCCCGGTCAAGGAATGGGGCAAGGTAGAGTTTTATCTCAAACATATTATTTGTTGATTTTAATTTCTCTCTCGATATGTGCCTTAATTCCTATTTTATACTATTTGATATCGAGAAATGTAAAAGATCAACTAGAAAAAAATATGAAAATAATTTCTGAAATTGTAAATAATAATGTACCCAAATCAAAAAATGAAGATACAGAAAAATCTTCAAAGATGCTGATTTTAAAATTTCTAAGCTACGGCGAAAACAAGGTAATAAAAAAACTAATAGAGAATAATGGAACAGTTTTGCAATCTGAGATTAGTAGGATGCCCAATATGGGAAAGGTAAGGACACATAGGATTGTAACTGATTTAAAGAAAAAAGGGATAATTACAATAGATAAATATGGAAAAACTAACCGAATAAATTTGACAGATGATTCAAAAAATGTTTTACTTAGGTAATTTTTAAAGAACGATACTTTTAAATTTATAAAATAGGAATCTCACCAAGAAAAAAATTTAAAAAAAATTATTAGGGAAATTAAGAATAATTCACAAATTCAATTTCCTAGAATAATCGATGATCAATAATTTTTATGGATGAAAAAAATGGTTTTGATTAGACTTCAAAAATATCTTGCGAGTTGTGGAATTGCTTCAAGAAGAAAATGTGAGAAGTACATATCAGAAGGCAGGATAACAGTTGACGGTAAAATAGTAAAAGAGCAGGGAATTAAGATTGACCCTGATATAAATATCGTTACTTTTGATGGTAAAAAAGTTGAAACTGAGAGGAAATGTTGGATAATTCTTAACAAACCTCCAAAGTATATCTGTTCAACTCAAGATCCAAGTGGTAAACCTTCATTTTTAGAACTCATTCCCAATAATTTGGGTAGAATGTATGCAGTGGGACGTCTTGACTATATGAGCGAGGGATTGCTACTTGTTACAAATGATGGAGACATTGCTTACAAATTGGCACATCCAAAATTCGAAATTCAAAAGATGTATGAGTTGAAAACAGTTGAAAAACTGACGCCTGAACAAATTAATCAAATGTTAAAGGGAATTAAAAGTGAAAATGAAATACTTCGAATTAATAAGATTGAAGAAATACATAGAGTAAATAATTACTGTTATCTGATAACTCTGGGGGAGGGTAAAAATAGACACATCAGAAGGATGATGGCAGAGCTAGGGATTCATATAATCTATTTGAAAAGAGTGGCATTAGGTCCCATTGGTATAGGAAGTATTAAACATGGCGAGTGGCGTTTTTTAACCAATAAAGAAATTGAAAAAATAAAAAATGCAGTTGAATATTAATATATCAATTATAACTTTTTTAACCCCACCATTCTCCAATAAAATATATTTTTTCGTCTTGGGGGGAGAATTCACCATAGTGACATATGAAATTTTCAGGAAAATAATTTGGAGTAATATTTTTGATGTTTGAACCATTAGCATTCATAGTATAAAGATCATATTTGCCAACTTCATCGATGGCCGATACAATAAATAGAATTTTGCTTCCATCATGTGACCAGCATGGAAAACCCTGGCTATAGCTTGTAGATGTCAAACGGGTTTCATTTGATCCATCGACGTTGATTACAAAAATGTTATAATTTCCGTGTTGGCTAGTATCGTTTTCAAGTCTTTCGAAGGCAACTTTTTTCCCGTCCGGACTTAAACGAGGATCATAATCGCCAAACGGAAGGTTTGCATTCCCCCATTCCCCTGCCCTTGGCGGGAATGTAATACGCTCTGGTTCAGTTCCATCTTTGTTAATTTTCCATATGCTGCTGTTTGATGTAAATACAATTGTATTATCGACCCAGTGTATATCTGCATCGTGTTTTCCTGAATCATAAAGTAAGTGTTGATTACTACCATCTGAGTTCATTACATAGATATCAAGATCATCTCCACGATATGATAGAAATGCAATCTCTGAACTATCTGGAGACCAAGCAGGATATAAATCCCAATAAGAGTTATTCGTTAATCTTAAGAATCCAGAGCCATCTATTTTTATAGTGCATATTTCTTCATTCTCATTTTGGTCTCCACCTATTTTCTGAGAAAAAACAAATCTTTCACCTGTTTGGTTAAATCTCAATGTAGTAATTTCTTCATCGCTGCTATTTATCAAAGTCACGCTATTGGAATCAGTATCGAGAGAATAAATTCCCCATCTACTTATGTGTGGTACACTATGTTCCCCGTTTTTAGGATTTAAACAACCTGAAAGAAAAATGAATAATGTACAAAGTATGATAAATTTTATTACAAATGTTTTTTTCACCCCATCGCCAGTAAAAAAATGGTTTTATTGGTACTTAAATCTATTTAAGGAAATTAATTTTTGAAAAGGTGACTAGAGATTGTTTCATTATATTTAGAAATTCTTTTTTGATTTAAACCTCTAGTCCTTTATTTGTTGTTTCGAGATGGATTATCGACTTTTTCAATATACAATTACATTTTCCGTTTGCGTGCAAATAAAACAAACGCAAATATGGCAGTCAGTAAAATGATAATTTCAAAGCCAGGAGTACCTGTACCTGTGGTATTAGTGGAGCCACCATTACCGTTTTCGTCATCGTCATCATCGTCAGGGGAATCTGGTTGATCATCATAAAATGGACTATTGGAATTTGGTGCCCAATCTCCCCACCATTCATTTGTAATATCACCATATGTTGTGTATTCGGCGGCATATCCCCAAAATTCGACACCGGAAAAACTCTCAGAGGTGATGTTATATGTGCAAGATAACGTATTTCCACTGGCTGTAGTAACAGGTTCGAAATCCATTTGTCCAGAACCTCCTCCCCCAATATTCATTGCGTATCCTCCCCCTTCACCATTGCTATAGGTCATAAGGTATGTTGAATCGCTAGTGTTCATCATTGCCCAATACGCAACAAACTCTGAGGATTCAATAGAGCCTGAAACTATCATTGTAAGAGTTACCTTTCCTTCTGATGTAGAATAGGAAAGTTCTGTTATGTCAATATTGGGTTTGTTAGCAACATTGTAATCCCAACCCCATAATGTACCAGTATATTTCCAATGGGCAACATCACCGGTTACATCTGAAACTGTTTCGGCCGATACAATTTGAGAGAATGCAATTATTAGACCAAGACTCATTGCAACATAAATATAGTTCTTTTTCATAATCACCACATTGGTAACAATGCTTATTTATTTAAATAATTTTAGAAATAATCTTAAGGTTTTTGCCCTACTATATGTGCGCGTCAAGCCAATCTAAAATACTATCTGTAAACTCATTTAACCAAATATGTTCTCCATTTTCTGAGACTAGAAGTTCACAGTCAATGCCTGCTCGCTGTAAATCATTAAACAAATGTAATCCACATTCAATTCTAACAACACTGTCATTATTTCCGTGAACAACTAAAGATGGAGGATGATCAATTGGTATATCTAAAGGCTTACTTAAGTCAAAAACAGGACCCCGCCAAGTCAATTTTAAAGTATTTGCGTTTGCTCCAGAATGGATTACTAAACCTTTTATTTTTGAACCAATAGTTTGACCGATTCTGCTACACATGAAGGCACCTGAAGAAAAACCAACACAAAATACATTTGAAGTATTAACGCTTAATTTACTATTATTTAACCAGTTTAAAATTGAGTTGATATATTGTATGTCTTTGTTGTTTGATAGATTTTTAGAAAAAGCATCCCAAGCTCGTGGTCCAGGCCAAACTGGTCTTTTAGACTCTAGCGCGACAACAAAATACCCTTGCTCTAAGGCAGAATCTGTAAAATATGTCTGCTCTTTACCCCATTTGCCACTATTAGAGAACCATGCCCACGCATGCTGGGCAGCTCCATGAAATAATATTAAAACTGGAAAACCTCCAGGTGGACGATTAATTTCAGGTTCTTTCCATATAAATAATCTACCATTTATCAGCTCGAAATGCACTTTTAGAAACCATAGAATAGATTCTGAATTTACTTTCAATTTTTTATTTAAGATATTTTTTGAATTTGACTTTTCGTAATCTGTTCCGATGCTAATAGATGTTTGTATAAGTGATGTTAAAATGATTAAACAAGCAATAATTAAAGTAAAAATTTTTTTGTAATTCATAAATCCTAATACATTATATGATAAATAATTTATATATTTGATATTAACTTAGTAAAATAAGTAAAATTCATAAGAATAGCTATGTTTGCAAAAATATTTCACTTTCCTGGCAAAAATATGAAAAACAATGAAAAAATTGCAGAAACTTTATCCGTGATATTATCACCAGTAGGTGTAGCTTTTATAAGCGTAATAATTTTTACTTTTTATCCAACAAATTTTCCTTTTTCAATAGATTTATTTCTCAACTTTCTATTAGCGATATTTTTCCTGTGCATTTTTCCAATCATAGCAATTTTGTACTCTTACAAAAAAGGTAAAGTTGATATCTGGGTTTCAGAACAATCTGTTAGAACTCCTTTTTATGTTGTTGCAGTGATTGGTTACATTATCGCCATAATTTTATTTTATTTTTTAAAAAATTTTAATTTATTTGTTCTTTCTGTATCTTACTGTCTAGTAACAATTGCAATAATGTTTGGGAACTATTTTCGAAAAATCAGTGCCCATAGCGCCGGAGTTGCAGGACCTATTACCGCTATTACATATAACTTTGGTATTCTTGCTTTTCCATTATTTATACTAATACCTTTAACTATTTGGGCAAGGTTAAAGCTGAGAGCTCACACTTTGTTTGAGGTTGTTAGTGGAATTTTAATTGCAACAGTCATTACATTTTTCGTTTATAACTTTCTTTATTCTTATCAATATTTACTAATGTAACTGAGGAAATAGATTAAAAATACAAATCTCTTTTTCCTCAAATTCACAATTCTTGTCAATACAATTTTCAATTGTTTCTGCATATAACTTTAGATATCTAATAATATAATTGGCATAATTTACAGGTATTTTTACAGGTATTTCCATATGGCTATGTGACAATGCTGAGTCTATTTTTGTTATAATCCAATTTAAATCAACAAGAATTTTATCGTCTAATAAATATGCTTTTGCAGTAATTTTTTTTATCGATAAAATTCCCTTCTCATTAAAATACCAAACAAAAGGAGATTTATAATCAGTATACTTCAGTTCATCATTCAAATAAAACTCAACCTTTTCTACATCTTCATTTGTATTTGCAATAATTTCGACTTGTCCAATAATAAAAATCCCTGAGATAGGTAATTTTACTTCCTTGTTATAGATATATATTGCCCCATCTATAGGTCTAGAAATAGTTAGAATTTCAATCGGTTGGTTGTTATCTCCATAAGAGATTTCAGGGTCATTGTCATTCTGGTTATTAGTTTGATTTTTATTCTCAGTTCCATCGGAATTGTCTTTGCTGTCAGACTCTTTATTTTCATATATTTTTATTGGATATGGTTTGCCAAGCAAAGCAGGAATTACATAGGCAGTCATCCATATGGAATTCATATTATTGTTTTCAGACCAATTAAAACTACCGTCCTCATGTTGTAAATTTAAAAGATAATCCATGGGAGAACTGCCGTTTTTTTCCCAATAAATACTTGTCGGATTCTTTCCAGTTGCGACGATTGCTTGAACCGCCCATGCAGTTGTTGCGGTATTTGAACTACCCCATATTTCAAATCCACCATTTTCATTTTGTTTTGTCTTAATAAAAGCAATTGCTCTTTCAACAATTTCAGAATTTGTATCTTCTCCACTTGCGATCAACGCCATAATTGCCACAGCAGTTGTGTCAACGTTGCCCCATCCACCATCATGGCCTTCCTTAGTTTTAACATAATTGCACAATGATTGGATAATTTCTGAATTTTTGTCCATACCACTTGATATCAAGGCCAAAATTCCAAATATATCGTCCAAAAGATCATTATTGCCCGATATTTGAGATCCGTCAAAAAAACCTTGTATCTTTGCAACAAAATCCATTCCCGAGAAATTTCTTGGATTTTTACCACAAGAAACAATTGTCAATGCCAATCTTTCCCAATCTGTTACTTTTGTTTCCTCAATACAATGAGTATTTTCCTCTAAATAACCCACAAAATTATTCCAATTGTCGAAATTCTCTTCAGCTGAGGAAATTGCCATGGCAACCCACGAAGAAACAAAAAAACCTCCGATGCTTCCTTCTACTGTTTGTTGATTTCTTAAAAAATTCAATGCCTTTACTATTACATCGTCACTTGGTTTAAACGGAAAATTGTTTACTTTGCCTTCATAAGAAATTACATTGGAGATTGTGACGTTTAAAAGTAATGCGCTAAAAATTAGCACCAAAAAGGTAACTGATTTTTTTTGCATTTTAACACTTTGGTATAAATTCAACAATAAAAAAAGATTTATAAGCATAGCAAAATTAGTAACACTTGTTAGTACAATGGATAACAATGATTTGTTTAAGGCCTTAAGCAGCAAAACCAGAATCAATATAATTAAAACACTAGGCGGCAAAGAGCTTCATATCTCTGAATTGTCTAGGATTCTTAAAATATCGAAACCTGTTATATCAAGACACATTAAATTACTTGAAAAGACAAGTATATTGAAAAGAAGAATAATTGGAAATGTACATCTTATATCTGTAAATCCTGATTGTTTAGAAAAAATTTTTGATCCCTTTATCAGCGAATATACGATAGATATAAAGAAGAATGAAACAATTTTTGATGCCCTTAAGCAACTACCAGATGTCGAGATCAGAGATTACGGAAAAAACAAACAGATTATTTCAATTGGCGGAGAAAAGGGATTTTATATTTACGATGTAAACGGAATAACTCCAGATAAACCCATTGATGAATTCAAACCTCGGGAAAAAGTTACAATAAATTTGAAAAAACTAGTATCAATTGACAAGAAAAAAATTAAAATAAATCTAAGGAACAAAGATCCAGAAAAATAAAGAGATTTTTGTCTTTAATAAAAAGACAAAGGCTTTTCAATTTTTTTGATTGAATCATCAAGTTTGGTTTCTAGATGCTCTTTGAAATACAATATTGGTAAAACAATAACAGTCAGTGCTACCGTCGTTGATAACAAATGCCAAAGTGTAAAAGGCAATGCGTTGTTAAAACATATGATGAGACCTTCAATGGTATTTGGGTACCAACCAAGCCAACAACCAAGATTGGTCCATAGATCGTAAAGAAGAACACTTCCGATACTTGCACCAAATATCAAAGGTGTCTTTTGAATTGTAAATTTATTTTTTGACTTTAGAACAAGGCTGATAAATCCAATCATTATAAATCCTGACCAGGTAAATAAAAAGATAAAGTTGTTTCCAATTATTATATCGGTAATAATCATTATTGATAAAGGAACTAAAAAAACAAAATAGCTTTTCAATAATAAGCCACTTAAAACACAGATTATTGCTACTAAGAAGAATAGATCCATCATAAACATTGGTTGTGTTACACTGTTAAGTGTGATATATATAGATGGTGAACTCGGTAAAAATTCTAAAAAAGCCAGTCTTCCTATGACTCCAATTGTAATCAAAGCTGAAGCGATAAATATTTTTGACATATTATTCCTAATTACTTCTATCATATCTTTTTCCCTCATTCTTCTGAATCAATTAATTTGTTTATTAAATTTATTCTTAAATTTGTGGTTGTTGAAAAACCCATTCAACTAAATCACCGTCTTGGACAGTTTGGAAATCAGCACCAACAGTTCCATAATTTTCGTTTAAATAGTATTGCCAGTATTTGTTATCCTGCCCTTCATCAACAGAGTTAATTGAGGTTACATAATGGCATTGATATTGTTCGTAGTACTGCGCTACAATAGTGAAGCTGTATAATTTAGAAGCTTCCTCCAAAACAGAAAAAACTGTTGCATTTTCCAGCTTGATATTGTATGTATCAACCGTATCATTTCCAAAATCAATGACCAAGGTTGCATTGACTGTATGTGGATTTAATTTAGGAGATTCTGTTGTAATAATACCAATATTTGCTAAGACCACACCTATCGAAATAACACAGATTAAAGGAATCAATACCAGTAAAATTTTTTTCAATAAAGATTTTTCCATAATATGCCCCAGAATTATAATTTGTAATTGTTTAGTATGTTGTAGAGTTTAATGTTTTTTATAATTTTAAAAATTTGTCCAAATAAATTATTAAGGCTTAATGTTTCCAGGGTTTTGATTAGACTTTTTTTCTTTACTTGGACACTTACTTTGTCTGATCGTACAAAACCATCCATTTCTGAATAAATATAGTGTTTTCCCTTATTGGAAAGTGTAATTCTTGCTTTTCCTTCAGTATCAGTAGTGTACATTTCCGAATTAACATAAACTGTAGCACCGCAAACACTGGTGTTTGTCTCATCAAAAACATTAACAGTTATAGTTTCGTCTTTTTTTACTTCTGATTTATCAACATTGATTTTTAAAACATGGGACTCATAATTAGGTGGAGTGAGGACTAAATATCCCCATAGTACCTCGTTATGCTCTTCGGTTAGATTAAAGTGATAAGCATCAATACTCCAATTTTGTTCATAATCTACCCAATAAAGCCAATTATTGGAATCAGATTCAACTGACATAACATAAAAACCATTCCAACCAGGATAATATTCAATAGATAAATTAAATTCACCTAATTTTGATGCTTCTATTAAAGCACCAAGTGCAGTAGGGGTTGAAATATAATGTTCTTCTGATAAACCAGTATCAACATTTATCGCACAGAAATATGTCTCGCTAACTGTAACGATACCATTCCAAATCGTATTATTTTTTCCTTCAATTCTTATTGATCCTGACCATCCATTTGTCATTGATTCACTCGTGTCATACTCTCTTCCTGAACAACCTATAGAAATTGTACAAATAAGTACGATTATTACAATAGAATATATTTTCTTCATCTTATCACCCATTTTTAATGCTAATAAAGAAATTGAAAAGATTATTTATAGTTAACAAATTGGATGATAAATGTTACCCATTAGGGTAACATCTATTTGAAACAAAGTAAAACTTTGATGAAATGTTAAATCTAATATTGTCTTAAAAAAACACACCTTTGTATTGTTTTGTAGCAGGACAACCGAAACAACGATTTTCATGATATGCTTGACATTCTTTATATTCTATTCCGCATGGTGGAGATTTAAGAGGTCTTTCAATCATCCTTATTGGCATAACAAAGTCCTTAATACTGGAAATAACAATGTTAAAATCAGCACTTTGAACATCAGGGTCCGGACGTAAACGTTCGTCTATAATTGATTCAAGAGAGGCCAAATCTTCCCCTGCAAATAATAACAACAAATTATTTTCTCCTGAAATTACAAAACCATTTAAAAAAAACGGGCAGTTTCTAAACATATTCAATATCTTAGTAGAATTCGTGGTTCTTACCAAAACAGTTGCAACATATATACCTACTTTGTTAAGATTTACACCAATAATCTGATCTATAATTCCCCTTGCCTTTAGTTTTTTTATTCGCATGGCAACGGAAGGTTGTGATAATTTTACAATTTTTGAGATCTCTTCTTGGGAAATATCTTGATTATCATGAAGAAGAGTGATTATTTTTCTGTCTTTTTGGTCAAGTTTTACGCTCTCTCTAGCCATATTTTCACATTATCACTTAATTATTAATTATTTGTAAAGTATTTGAAATATTTAAATTTTGTTGATAAATATTAGTAAAATTGGATTTTTTCTTTATAATTATTTCAATTAGGTTTATAAATATTAGTATATAACTGTTATATTGATTAGGATTTAACTGAATATTTTATCAAACCATGAAGAAAATGGAGGTAAATTATATGGATTCATACGAGAATCATAAGGAGAAACGTATAAAAGAACTTCGTGAAAGAATGCGAAAATTTGGAAATAGAAAAAAAATTAAATTGGAGGTGAAATAAAATATGCCTGGTGGAGATAGAACAGGACCGGTAGGACGTGGACCCATGTCCGGCAGAGGATTAGGATATTGTGCTGGTTACGACAGCCCAGGTTTTACCAAAGGTGCCCCAAGAGGTAGAGGATATGGTTTTGGGCGAGGCTTTGGTAGAGGTTGGGGTAGAGGCTTAGGCCGTGGTAGAGGTTACTGGTGGAGAGGATCTTATCCCTATTATGAACCCGACCCTTATTACCCAAGAACGTATCCAGAGCCCAGTAAAGAAGAAGAAAAAAACCATCTAGAAAGTATCATAAAAGGTCTTGAAGAGGAAATTAAGGCAATAAGAGATAGAATAAAAGAACTAGCAAAAGGCGAAAAAGAAGGTTCACAATAAGATATAAAATCTTATCGTCCTTTCCTTTTTTTGTCAAACAGCCAAAAAATGACATAATCATATTCAGGTGATGTATAAGATGGAAAAAAATGTTTATGACGATTCTAAAATTAAGAAAAATCTTGATAAAATAAAACACACGATTATTATATTGAGTGGTAAGGGCGGTGTTGGTAAAAGTACTGTTTCTGCAAATCTTGCCTTTGCGCTTTCAGAAAAAGGGTATAATGTTGGATTAATGGACTGTGATATCCATGGACCAAGTATACCAAAGATATTAGGAGTTGAAGATAAAAGACCGGTATCGACTCAAAATGGAATAACTCCTGTATTGGTTTCATCAAAATTGAAAGTTACATCAATGGGATTCCTGCTTCAAGATAATGATTCCCCAGTTATTTGGCGCGGTCCATTAAAAATGGCTGCAATAAAACAATTTATCGGAGATTTTAATTGGGGTAACTTGGACTATCTTATTGTAGATCTTCCTCCGGGAACTGGTGATGAACCATTAAGTATTGCACAATTAATTCCTAATAGTGATGGAGCAGTAATTGTTACGACACCTCAGGATGTAGCATTGGTCAGTGTACGTAAATCAATCAATTTTGTTAAAAAAATGAATTTACCAGTTATTGGAATTATTGAGAATATGAGTGGCTTTAGATGCCCTCATTGCAATAAGGAAATTGATATCTTTAAAACAGGTGGTGGAGAAAAAGCTTCAAAAGATTTTGATATTAATTTTCTTGGTAAAGTTCCCATAGATCCAAAAATTGTTCTGACTGGTGATACGGGTGAACCTTTTCTAATAAAAAATTCTTCTTCAGATGCTGGTAAAGCTTTTGAAAAAATTGTTAAAAAAATTGAATTAATCGTTAACAAAAAGGAAAAGAGATAGAATGCCTAGGCGCCGAGGTGGGGGAGGTTTTGGAAGAGGTGGACGACGGGGCCTAGGAGGTGGTTTTGGTTGGGGTCCTGGGGGCGAATGCGTATGTCCCAACTGCGGGTATCGGGTAGCTCATCAATTAGGAGTGCCATGTTATCAAATGAAATGTCCGAAATGCGGTGCACCCATGACTCGATAGTTTCAATGATTTGATTGAGTATATTTGGAGGAAATATAAATGAATGATAAGGGTGAAATAAAGGATACAAATACTATTGAAAAAGTTAAAAATTTTTTGATAGATTTAGGATTTGTCAGTAACAGCGATCCATCAGCACAACATCTTATATATACAAAAGACGGTGAAACTGTTGTAATAAAAAATAGTGAGCATTGAAAGGAGAAATAAGAAATGAAAATATGTGTAACATCAATGGGTGAAGATACGAGTGCAGATATTGATCCACGATTCGGCAGATGCAAATATTTTTTAATTGTCGATACGGAAACAATGGATGTTAGGTCTATTTCAAATGAGAGTATATCGTCTTCTGGTGGTGCAGGAATTAAAGCTGCTCAAATTGTAGCAAAGACAGGTGTTGGTACAGTGATAACTGGAAATATTGGTCCTAATGCATTTCAGACTTTAACAGCTGCAGGAATTAAAGTAATCACGGGTGCAAATGGAACCGTTAATCAGGTTGTTGAAAGTTTTAAAAAAGGGGAAATAAAAGTAATTGATACCCCCAGTGTTGGAAGTCATTTTGGAATGGGTGGTAGAAGGGGTTGAAATAAATGAAAATTTGCGTTCCTACAGTTGGAAACAAAGGATTGGATGATTATGTTGGTGAACATTTTGGCAGGGTACCAACATACACAATAGTCAATCTTGATACCGATGAAGTAAAGGTCGTACCCAATGTAAGTCATCATATGGGAGGTCATGGTGATCCTCCAGAGATTATGGTAAGGGAAGGCGTTGATATACTTGTTTGTAATGGTTTAGGAAGACGTGCAATTTCAACTTTTGATGGTTACGGTATAGCCGTTTATATCGGGGCTAGCGGTAAGGTAAGGGATGCAGTTGATGCCTTTAAGCTGGGCAAACTTCAAAAAGCAAGTGCATCTAATGCTTGTGGAAAACATGCCTTTAGGGACAGACACCATTTGTAGATTCAAACTCTGAATTGGATATTAACAATAAATTACATAAAAATTAAAATTTTTAGGAGGAAGATTAGTGATTATATCAGTTGCGAGCGGTAAGGGTGGAACAGGAAAGACAACGATATCAACTAACCTTGCTTTAAGCATAGGTGAAGTGCAATTCCTTGATTGTGATGTTGAAGAACCAAACGCAAACATCTTTTTAAATACAAAAATAATGGGGCAGGAAGATATTTCTGTACGCATTCCCAAAATAGATAAAGAAAAATGTGACTATTGTGGAAAATGTTCCGAGTTCTGTGCCTATAATGCGTTAGCGGTTGTTCCTAATAATGTTCTGGTTTTTCCTGAATTGTGTCATTCATGTGGTGGCTGTGAGCTTGTTTGTCCAAAGGACGCAATTAGTTGGAATAAACGAAGCATTGGAAAACTCGAACATGGGCAAGCCGAAGACATCGATTTTTATCATGGATTATTGAATGTTGGGGAAATGCAGGCAGTTCCAGTAATTAAAGCGTTGAAAAGAAAAATTGACAAAAGTAAAAATGTTATTATTGATGTTCCTCCAGGTACATCTTGTCCTGTTATTGAGTCGATTACAGGTTCAGATTATTGTATTCTTGTGACTGAACCAACACCCTTCGGTCTTCATGATTTAAAACTTGCTGTTGAAGTAGTAAAACATTTGGATATCCCTTTTGGAGTTGTCATTAATCGGGATGGTATTGGTGATGAAAATGTTGTCACCTCTTGTCAAGATCAAGATATCCCTATTTTGTTGAAAATTCCAGAGAGGAAAGAGATTGCAAATCTGTATTCTAAAGGTATTGCTCTCGTACATAACTCCCATGAATGGAATGAGTTGTTTGCGCTAGTGTTTAGTCGGATACAATGGGAGGTGAATAAATGAAGCAACTCACAGTGATTAGTGGTAAGGGCGGTACTGGTAAAACATCTATCACTGCTGCTTTTGCATCTCTTGCAAAGAATGCAGTTTTTGCTGATTGTGACGTAGATGCAGCAGATTTACATCTTATTTTTAAACCAGAGATCAAAAAAACTATGGGGTTTCATGGATTAAAGATTGCATCTATCGATAAAAATAAATGTATTGATTGTAAAAAATGTTTTGAATCCTGTGCATTTGATGCAATTACTCAAGATATTTTCCTTATCAGAGAATCTTGTGAGGGGTGTGGTGTTTGTACATATGTTTGCCCAGTTGATGCCATTAGTATGATTGAGAGAGATTCCGGATATGCCTATATTTCTGATAGTCGCTTCGGCCCTCTTGCTCATGCTGCTTTAAAGACTGCTGAGGAAGCATCTGGTAAATTAGTGACAGTTGTTAGAGAGAATGTAAAAAATTTAGCAGAGGAACAAAAGAAAGATTTGGTTATCATTGATGGCCCACCCGGTATTGGTTGTCCAGTTATTGCTTCTTTAACAGGTGTCGATCTTGTGGTAGTTGTAACAGAACCAACGTTATCTGCTATTCATGATTTGGAACGGGTACTTAATGTTGCTCATCATTTTGATATTCCGGCTGTTGTTTGTATTAATAAATATGACATTAATTTGGATAACACTAACAAAATCGAGCAGTACTGTAAAGCTAATGATATCGATGTTGTAGGAAAACTTCCTTATGACATAACAATAACCCGGGCTATGATTCATCAAAAAAATATTATTGAATTTTCAGATGGTACATTGTCCCATGAAATCGAGGATATGTGGGATAAGATACAGAGGATGTTGTGGGCTGATGGTTGATGATGATTTTGTAAAAATGGTAAATGGGGAGAAAATGATTGCTTTTGGCCCAGTTCCATCGAGACGTCTTGGCCATAGTTTAGGTATAAATAATATTCCACCCAAAATTTGCACCTATTCATGTATTTACTGTCAAATTGGAAGAACTTTGGATATGCAAGTTGAAAGAAAAGCGTTTTATGAAGCAGATGAAATATTTAATGATGTAAAAAGAAAAGTTAAAGTAACTTTAGATAAGAAAGAACCTGTTAATTATTTGACTTTTGTTCCTGATGGAGAACCCACTTTGGATATAAATTTAGGAAAAGAAATAGAACTTGTTAAGTCATTAGGCATCAAAGTTGCCGTTATTTCAAATGCTTCACTTATTTGGAAAGATGATGTTCGTGACGATATATCCAGGGCTGATTGGGTTTCGGTAAAAATCGATGCTATAAGCCAAGATGTTTGGCATAGAATTGACAGACCTCAGGATTCCTTAAAACTTGACAAAATCTTGCAGGGTATATCAAAATTTTCTAAGACTTTTCAAGGTGAACTATCAACCGAAAGTATGCTCATCAAAGACATTAATGATTCTCATGACGAAATAGAAAAAATTGCAGATTTTATTGAAGAGCTTCATCCAAAAAAAAGTTATATATCAATTCCAACAAGGCCACCAGCAGAAAAATGGGTAAAAAGTGCAGATGAATTTAATATAAACATGGCATACCAAGTTTTTAAAGAAAGAGGAATAGATGCTGAACTTATAACTGGTTATGAAGGAAATGCTTTTTCATCAACAGGAAATTTAAAAGAGGATATATTGAGTATCACAGCAGTTCATCCATTGCGTGAGGAGGGTGTGGATGAACTACTTAAAAAGAATGAAGAAAGTTGGGATATAGTTGAAAATCTTTTGAAGGAAAAAAAGATTGTAGAAACAGAATATAAAAATAAAAAGTTCTATTTACGTAAGTTTCAAAAAAATAAAAAAAAGGGGGAGTAGTAATTTATGCAAGTTAAAATAAAACAGGTTGAAGGATTAACTTTTATTGGGAAAGCAGATAGCAATCACTGGATTACAATAGATGGCCCTAAATTTTCCGGCTCAGAAGCTGCATCTCGACCAATGGAACTGTTGTTGATCTCTCTAGGAAGCTGTACTGCAAGTGATGTAGCATCCATTCTTAGAAAGAAACGTGTAGATTTTCAAAAATTTGAAGTAAATATTAATGGAGAAAGAAAAAATGAACATCCTAAAGTGTTTACCAAAATAAACATCGAATATGTTTTCACTGGTAACAACTTGAAAAAGGAAGACATTGAAAGAGCAATAGAACTTTCGCAAAATAAATACTGCCCAATTTCGTTTATGTTGATAAAAACTGTGGAAATAACATATACATATAAAATCAGAAAATTAAATTAGAACAAACTTTTGTAATACAATAAAAATTTTTGCAACAACCTTCTTTTTCATATGAAATTACTTTATAGGCATGTTTAATATCTGTGTTTACTTTTTAGTAATTTAATCGGTTTTTTTCTGGAGTATCATTCAAAGATACTTTTTAAGATCAGCCATGGGGATATATCTGCAGGTAACCTTATCAAAAGTTATATTGTCTGCGGAGAGCTTTCGAATGAAAAAGTTTGTTTTTTGCAATAAGCTTTATATATCATTTCTGTTATCCGTATTTCTCTTCATCTTTACCAGACAATCATCGGGCAATTCTATAAGAAACCCGGAATCAGGCGGCTACAAAATAATTTTTGGCCGTATGTGAAATGTCACGGTATAGATGCACTATATGCAAAATCAACATTTAACAGATAAACTACAGAGGGTATGTTATGCCTGAAAATCGTCATCCAAGAAAAGGATCAATGGCCTATTCGCCAAGAAAACGAGCACGTTCAGAAAGGCCACATATTAAGAGTTGGCCTAAAGGTAGAGATAAACCAAAGATACAGGGCTTCCTAGGATATAAAGCAGGAATGACACATGCATTTGTCGTTGATTATCGGCCAACATCAACTACATCCGGAAGAGAAGTAATCATGCCTGTTTCTGTTGTGGAGACCCCCCCAATAAAAGTTGCGGCCGTAAGGGCTTACAAACAAACATTTTATGGATTACAATCTTCAGGAGAAATATGGGCCAAAAAACTTGACCCTGAACTTGCAAAAAGAATGACCCTCCCAAAAAATGAGAAGAAGAATAATTGGGATTTTATAAAAGATGCTGAAGAAATTAGGGTTCTTGTTTACACTCAACCAAAGCTTGTAACAGGAATTCCTAAAAAAGTTCCTGAACTTAGGGAAATGAGAATTAGTGGCGGAAGCCTAGATGAACAAATTAAATATGCAAAAGAAATAATCGGTAAGGAACTAAAAGTAAGTGATTCCATATCTGAAGGAGACATGCTTGACATAGTTGCTATTACCAAAGGTAAAGGATTTCAAGGTGTAGTTAAGAGATGGGGTGTAAAGCTGTTAACTCACAAAAACTCAAAACATCGAAGAATGATTGGTACTGCCGGTTCGTGGCATCCAAACTGGATACAGGCAACGGTTCCTCAAGCAGGACAGGTTGGCTATCATCAAAGAACTGAATTTAACAAACGTGTAATTAAAATTGGAGAAAATGGTGAAGATATAACACCGTCAGGCGGGTTCCCCCATTATGGCATAATACGTAATTCATATATTTTGCTTCATGGCTCTATCCCTGGTCCAACAAAACGCCTTGTTAGTCTGAGAGATGCGGTAAGATATCAACGCGGTGTCAAAGTCGAGAAACCTGAAGTGACATATATATCCACCACAAGCAAACAGGGAGTGTAAGATGATGGTCAAGGTAAATGTATATGGTATTGATGGATCTGTTTCAGAAAAAATTGATTTGCCCGAAGTTTTTGATACCGAGTATAGACCTGATATCATCAAAAAATCTTTCAATGTGATGCGTTCAAACAAACGTCAGCCCTATGGCGCTGACCCGTATGCTGGAAAAAAACACGCCACTGCTTCTGTGGGAAAGGGAAGAGGCTCTTCACGGGTTCCCAGATTGACGCAGGGACGAAAGGCTGCGTTGGCACCATGTGTTGTAGGTGGGCGTAGAGCTCATCCCCCTAAGGTTGCAAGAGACTGGAAGGAAAAAATAAACAAGAAAGAAAAAGTCAAAGCAATACAATCTGCATTAGCTGCAACGACAGATAAAACTATTGTTACAAAACGAGGACATGTCTTTGATGAAAAAATTACACTGCCTATTATAGTGGATGATAAATTTGGCAATTGTAATAAAACAAAGGAAGTAATTGAAACTCTTGAAAAAATTGGAATTTATGATGACATTCTTCGTGCAACTAATGGAAGACATATAAGAGCAGGACACGGAAAAATGCGTGGAAGAAAATACAGAAGACCAAAGTCAATTCTTATAGTTACTACCAAAGAAAAAATCCACAAAAGTTCCCGAAATCTAAGTGGCATTGATGTCGTGAAACCTAGAAATCTCAATATTGAACATCTTGCCCCTGGAGGAACTGCAGGCAGACTGACAATTATTACAAAATCTGATTTAAAGAAGGTTGGAGGGGGCGCTTAATGGATCCCTATGACTATATTTTTCGTCCTTATGTTACCGAAAAAACAATGAACATGATGGAAAAATCTAACGCATTGGAATTTGTGGTTAAAAGAAACGCCAATAAATCACAAATTAAAAATGCAATAGAGAAAATGTTTGAAACAAAAGTTAAGAATGTGAATACAAGAATAACCAAAACTGGAAAACATGCAATTGTTACTTTCACCCCCGATGTGAAAGCTGAAGATATTGGAATGAGAATAGGTATATTCTAGGAGAATTAAAATGGGAAAGAGACTAATCCAACAACGCCGTGGAAGAACAAGGGGACGTTTTCGATCCCCCACTCATCGGTTTAAAGGTAAAATTAAATATGACAGGGATACTAGCGAGAGAGTTGGTATAATAAATGATATTATCCATGAACCGGGACATACAGCTCCTGTAGCAATTGTTAAATTAAGTAACAATGAAAAAATCATGTTTTTAGCTCCTGAAGGAATTGGGGTAGGGCAAAAAATAAAATTTTCAAAAAAGAAAAATGAAATTTCCCTTGGTAATATACTGCCAATAGGTAGAATTCCTGAAGGGGTTCCTATTTATAACGTTGAAATTTCACCAGGCGACGGTGGGAAACTTGTTAGAGCTGGAGGAACAAATGCATCGATTGTTTCACACGATGCAAAAAAAACTGTTATACGACTACCGTCTGGAGGATTCAAAACATTGGATTCAGAGTGCAGGGCAACCGTTGGTGTTGTTGCAGGAGGCGGTAGGAAAGAAAAACCTTTTCTGAAAGCTGGAAAAAAACACTTTGAATATAGAAGGAAAGGGAAACAATATCCTATTGTTAGAGGAGTTGCAATGTGTGCTGTTTCTCATCCTCATGGTGGTGGTAATCATCAACATGTTGGTGGACCTTCGACTATAAGGCGAGGTTCGTCCCATGGTAAAAATGTTGGAAATATTGCTGCCCGTAGAACTGGCAAAAGGTAGATAATATGGCATCGAAAAAAGGCTTTGGAAGTTCTGCAAGAACAAGAAGAAAACTGCGAAGAAAGAAAATTGAAGTTAAAAAAGCAGAATTTAGATTTCGTGGTTTGACTGAGGAAGAGCTTCGAGCACTCTCTATCGAGGAGGTATTGCCCTTATTAAAATCCAGAATGCGCAGGACACTAAATAGGGGTCTAACAAAGTTACAAAATAAACTATTAAATGATATTAATAAAACTGAAAGAGGAAATCCAATAAAAACTCATTGTAGAAATATGGTCATATTGCCCAGTTTTATTGGTCATAGATTAGATGTTTATAATGGTCATGAGTTCCAAAGAGTTGATATTGAACCACACATGGTAGGCCACTACCTTGGAGAATTTGCATTGACACGTAAAAAAGTTAAACATACTGGACCTGGGGTTGGAGCAACCAGGTCATCAAAATATATGCCTTTGAAGTGATGAAGCATGAAATATTCAACAACTAAAGATCCAGATAGGTCTGCAAAAGCATATGGTTATGAGCTACACTGTTCGGTTAAGGATTCAGTTAATCTGGCTTATGCGTTAAAAGGTATGAAACTTGATGATGCCAAGAAATATCTTGAAGATATTATCGCTAAAAAGAGAGCTTTGCCTGCTGTGTTTCATAACAGAAAGGTGTCTCACCAAAAAGGAGGAATCGGTCCGGGAAGCTTTCCACAAAAGGCTGCAAGATACATGTTAAAAATAGTCAAAAATGCTGAGAACAACGCGGAATATAAGGGATTTGATATAGAAAATATGATGATATCTCACATTTCTGCCTATTGCGGGCGGGTGATTAAGGGAATTATGCCTCGAGCGCAGGGCAGAGCCACCAATAAGAACAAAAAAACAACTAATATTGAAATAATCGTTGAAGAGGTAGACTAATGGCAGGGGAACGAAAATTCATAAGGGAAAATACCAATAGGATACTAATCAAGGAATTCTTAATCAAGAAAGTCGAAGGTGCAGGTTTTGGCGGAATGACGATTCAACGAACTCCAATGGGAACTAGAATTAATATTCTTGTTGAAAGACCAGGTATGGTAATTGGTAAATCAGGAAGCAAGATAAAAGAAATCACTAATGAAATAAGAGAAAAATTTAATGTTGAAAATCCTCAAATTGAGATTCAGGAAGCAGGATCGTCAGCCTCGCTTAATGCACAAATCATGGCAGAAAAACTGGGTGAGGCGCTAGAGAGAGGTTGGCATTTCAGACGTGCCGGTCATTCCACAGTTAGAAGAATTATGAGTTCAGGAGCAAAAGGATGCCAAGTGGTAATCGCTGGAAAGCTAACTGGTGCTAGACATCGAACTGAGAAATTCATGGAGGGACATATAAAATATTGTGGAGAGACAGCAAATGAGGTAATGGATAGAGGATTTGCTGTTGCCAAATTGAAAGCAGGGGTTCTTGGTGTAAAAGTTGGGATAATGAGACCAGATGCTAAACTTCCCGATGAAATCAGTATAAAATTACCAAAGTCAGATAAAGAGGAAAATAAAGATAAAGAGGTTAAAAAACCTATGATTAAACCTGAGAAAACTACTGAAACAGATATCGGAAAATTAACCCAAATGCAAGGAATTGGCCCCTCTATTGTTAAAAAGTTCAAAAAAGCTGGTATCAAGACACTTGAAGAGCTTTACGAAATGGATGTTGACGATCTTTCTGCTGTCAATGGAGTAGGGGGAAAAACAGCCGAGATTATTGTTAAAAATTTGAAGAAATTACTTGAAGAGGTTGCATAAATGGTTATTAAGGCTGAGGAAATTAGAGCGTTTACTCCTGAAGAAAGAAAGGAGAAACTTGATGAATTAAAAAGAGAGCTTATGTATGAGCGTGGAGTAGCTGCAATGGGCGGGTCCCCGCCTTCTCCTGGGAAAATCAGGCAGTTGAGGACGTCTATTGCAAGATTACTGACAATCATGCGGGAGGAAGGAGAACAATAAATGAGTAATATATGTCCTAAATGTGGTCTGCCAAAAGAAATCTGTGTTTGTGAGGACATTGCTAGAGAACAACAAAAAATTACAATTGTTGTTGACAAACGCCGATACGGAAAAATGATGACCATCGTAGATGGCATCGATCCACACGAATTAGATCTTGACTCGCTAATTAGCAATCTTAAATCCATTTGTGCATGTGGCGGCACAATTAAAGATGGAAAAATCGAACTCCAAGGAGACCACAGAACAAAGGTGAAAGAATCATTGGAAAAAATGGGATTTACCGTTGAAGTATCATAAACACGTAAAAAATCCTTCCAAAAACCTCTTGCAGTCAAAATCCCTCAAGAGATGTTGATGTGAATAAAAAAGATCTCGCAAGAGACGAAATAATCGGCTTGCCCGTAACCGTTAAAAAATGCACGGATCCTGAATGGAAAGGTGAATCTGGGATTGTAATTGACGAAACGAAAAATACGTTCTTGATCCGGGTTAAAAATAATGAAATTAAGAGAATAGCAAAAAAAATTGCAACATTTGAATTTACAGTTAACGAAGAAAAAGTAGTCATAAATGGCGCAAAGATTGCCTATAGGCCTGAAGAAAGAATTAAAAAAATTAGGTGAAAACCAATGGCAAAAAAAACTCAACAAGCAAGAAACATTGGGGTAAATGTTAACCCCCCAACAAAAACCTGTAAGGATAAAAATTGTCCATTTCATGGAACTCTTCCTATTAGAGGACAAATTATTACTGGAGTTGTTTCGTCTGTTAAGATGCAAAATTCTATTCTCGTAAAAAGAGAATACAGTCAAATTGTCCCAAAATTTGAAAGATACGAGAGAAGATCATCATCATATGCAGCACATTGTCCGCCTTGTATTGATTTAAATGTAGGGGATAAGGTTCGCATTGCTGAATGTAGACCTTTGAGTAAAACTGTATCATTTGTCGCTATTGAAAAAATAACAGAGGTATAACTATATGAAGGGAATAGCTGGACGAGTTATGAGGGGGTTACCAGTAGGTGCTAGAATGGATTGTATTGACAACACTGGAGCCAAAGTTTTACAACTGGTAATGACACCAAAATTGAAAGGCACCCATCGTCGCTACCCTAAGGCAGGTGTTGGCGATTTGGTAATAATCAGTGTAAAAAAAGGTGCCTCAGATATGAGAAGACAACTCCTAAAAGCTGTTATAGTACGTCAAAAACGCCCTTTTAGAAGACCAGACGGAACGATGGTCCAATTTGAGGATAATGCAGCAGTAATAGTTACCGATACTGGTGAAACTAAAGGTTCGATGATTAAAGGACCTGTTGCTTTAGAAGCGGCTGAAAGATGGCCAAGAATTGCTGCTGCTGCTTCGATGATTGTTTGAGGGGATTAAAATGGTATCAATAAAACCAAGTAAACAAAGGAAATACTACTATAATGCACCTCTTCATAAAAAGAGGAAATGGATCTCTGCTCATCTTGAAGAAAATTTATTATTAAAATACGACAAGCGCAGTCTACCGGTCATTAAAGGCGATACTGTAAAGGTTATGAGGGGTAGTTTTAAGGGACATGAAAATAAAATTGTCAAAGTTCATGTTAAAAAACAAAGAGTAGAAGTTGAAGGATTGACACTAACCAAGGCCGATGGTAAAAAAATAGCAAGACCTCTCCATCCAAGCAACCTTCTTATTACAAAGTTAAATCTGACTGACAAATGGAGAAGAAATAAACTTGTGAGTGGTCTTTCTGAGGAAACTAAAAAGGAAATTGAAAAAGAAGCAAAAGAACAGGTGAAGCAACAGGAAGAGGAGCAAAGAAGACTTGAGGAGGAAACAAAGGCCGCAGAAGAGGAAGCACTTGCTGAAAAAAAAGCTGGGGAAGAATTGAAGGAAAAAGAGACAACTGATGAATCGAAAAAGAAAGAAGAAACAGTCACTGGAAAAGCTGAGGAAAAACCTGTAACTAAGAGTCCTGAGAAAAAAATAACAAAACCTCCAGAAGAAGATAAAAAGAAAACCACTAAGAAGACTACCGAAACTAAGATGAAACCTAAAACAAAAAAACCATCGGAGAAAAAGACAACCCCAAAAAAGAAAGAAACAAAAAGGAAAACCTCAACAAAAACATCTGAGAAAAAGGAGGGAAAATAAATGAGCAAACATCTAAAAAGACTAAATGCTCCAAGGGTACTACGCTTACACCGAAAGGAAAATATCTGGACAGTAAGGGCGTCTTCTGGTCCCCACCCTAAAAATAAATCCATACCTCTTGGGTTGGCAGTAAGAGATTATCTTGAGTTATGTGATACGTTAAGAGAGGCTAAAAGAATCATTTCTCATGGTGAGATATTTGTTGACGGAGAAATAAGAAAAGACTACAAGTATCCATGTGGATTTATGGACGTAGTAGCCATACCAAAAATTAAAAAATATTACCGCGTCATTTATGATGCTAGGGGAAAACTTACTCTGGTCTCTATCCAAACTAAAGATGCAGAATGGAAGCTTTGCCGAATAGAAAATAAGAAAATAATCAAAGGAAAGCGCGTTCAATTAAATTTTCACGACGGCAGAAATAAAATAGTTGAAAAAGACGAATTCAGTACTGGGGATGTCTTGAGGTTATCATTTAAAGATAAAAAAATTCTTGATACTTATAAATTTTCAAAAGGCACAATTTCTCTTATAATTGGAGGAAGCCATGTAGGGGAAACTGCCAATATTGAAGATATTAATATTATTGTCTCTTCTAAACCAAATCTTGCGAAGTGTAAAGGTAAAACCGAATTTTCGACTCTTCAAAAATATGTATTTCCTATTGGAACTAAAAATCCTGTAATAACTTTACCTGAGGTGCATGTTTAATGACAACGAAGAAGAAATCACCAGCAAAAAACAAAGAAAAACTCTTTGGAACTAGAATCGAAAAGGTCACTGTTAATATCGGTGTCGGCGAGGCGGGAGAACGTTTGGAAAAGGCAGCAAAGGTCATTACGAATATAACGGGGCATAAACCTGTATATACTCTCTCAAAAACAACCAATAAAGATTGGGGGATTAGAAAAAGAATGCCTATAGGTTGCAAGGTAACCTTAAGAGGAGATGATGCTGAAAAATTTTTGAAAAAAGCCCTAAAAACGCGAGAAAATAAAGTGGCTGATTACTCCTTTGATGATCAAGGCAATATCTCATATGGCATTCCTGATCATACTCTGTTTGAAGATCAAAGATACGACCCAAAAATTGGCATTTTCGGTATGGATGTGTGTGTAACAATGGAGAAGCCAGGTTACCGAATCAATAAACGGCGAATTGGTAGACACAAAATTCCGCACAGACACCGAACAAGTAGGGAAGAAACTATACAATTTTTCTCAGATACATTTAGTGTGGAGGTCGTTTAAATATGAAAATAAAAGAGAAGAAAAAAGTGTACGGCCGTATAAAAGGATGCGAAAGATGCGGAAGGAGAAGGGGAATTATCAGAGCATTCGGTCTCCATGTTTGTCGACAATGTTTCAGAGAGAAAGCTGTAGAAATGGGATTTAAAAAATATTCCTGAGGGGGTATGTTATTACATGTTAAACGATCCATTGGCAAATGCTTTATCACTAATGAAAAATGCTGAGATTAAAGGAAAAGTAAGTTGTTTAATCCAACCTTCTTCAAAGTTAATAGGTGGAGTCTTAAACCTATTAAAGGCAAAGGGGTATATCGGTGAATTTGAATACATAGAAGATGGAAAAGCCGGGGTTTTCAAAGTAAAATTGCTGGGCCATATCAACAATTGCGGTGTTATAAAGCCACGTTATCCTATTAAAAGAGAAGAACTAGAAAAATGGGAATCACGGTATTTGCCTGCAAGGGATTTTGGATTACTTATACTTACAACTACCCAAGGAATTGTTTCCCACGAAGAAGCAAAAAAAAGCGGCATAGGTGGAAAGGTATTAGCATATGTATACTAAACTAAAATCAAGTTGTGATAGCCATGACGAAAATTTCTGATATAAAAGAATTGATATCTATTCCCGATTCGGTTAAAGTAGAAATTGATGAGGGAAAAATTACTGTAAAATCTGATAAGGGCGAATTATCACGCTATCTTTATCATCCTAAAATATCTATAAAAATTAACAATAAAATGATAGAAATCATATGTAAAAATCCTCGTAGGAAAGATAAAGCATTAACTGGTACTTTCGTCGCTCACATTAATAATATGATTAAAGGATTAACCGAAGGTTTTGAGTATAAAATGAAAACTGTATATTCTCATTTTCCAATTAAAACTGCTGTTGAGGGTAATGAATTTGTTATTCAAAACTTCCTTGGCGAGAGATCTGCGAGAAGGGCAAAAATCATAGAGGGAGTGAAAGTCGAAGCCAAAGGTGATGATGTCATTGTTAGAGGCATTGATAAATATAAGGTTGGTCAAACAGTTGCAAATATTGAAAGATCAACAGCTGTCAAACGTAGAGATATTCGGGTCTTCCAGGATGGAGTATATCGGATTAGCAAAGGAGGAAACTAATAATGGCAAGGGAAGATGTAATAGAGGAATTTTCTTCATTGAAAGGAGTTGGCAAGGCAAAAGCCGAACTCCTTTATGATTCTGGATTTACTTCAATGGCTAAACTTAAAAAAGCCACTTTTAGGGAAATATCAGCAGTTAAGGGAATAACTGAAAAATCGGCACAGGATTTACTTGATCAATTAAAAGATAAAAAAGAATCAACTAAAAAGGAACCTGAAAAAATTACCTCAGAATCTGCCCAGAAAAAAGTCAAGAAACCAATTGAAAAAAAGCCAATTCCTAAAGAGAAAAAAGAGGAAAAACCACAAAAGGAAGAAAAAGTTGAGATTGTGCAGGAAGATGAAGAGGCATACAAAGTAAAGAAAAAACCAGAATTGAGCGACGAAATGAAAAAGAGGTTAAAAATTAGAAAACAGGTTAAAAAGCGAACCCCAGAGTTTTTACGAGAAGAGTGGTTCAGATACAAAAAAATCCCTAAAAACTGGCGAAAACCTGATGGCATAACCTCAAAAATGCGTATTAATTTAAAATACAGACCAAATAAAGTAAGAGTAGGTTTTAGAGGCCCACGTGAAACAAGAAATCTACATTCATCTGGCTTTGAGGAGGTTTTTGTCTATAATACTTCTGATGTTGAAAATATTAATCCTAAAACCCAGGCAGCAAGAATAGGGGCTTCTGTTGGTACAAAAAAGAGACTAGAAATCGAAAAGAAAGCAGATGAGTTAAACATCCGAATACTAAATAGGAGTCAATAACTATGACAGATTTAAGAAATCAACGTAGAATGGCGGCACAGTTGCTTAAGTGTGGTGTAAACAGAGTATGGATGGATCAGGATAGGATTGATGAGATTGCTAAGGCAGTAACTAAGGACGATATTCGGGTTCTAATTAGAGGCAAGGCAATAAAGAGTAAGCAGACGAAAGGAATATCAAGAGGAAGGAAAAAATTTGTTGCCAAACAGAAGGAAAAAGGCCGTAGAAAAGGGTACGGTTCCAGAAAAGGGGCAAAATATGCACGACTACCTCGAAAACAGCGATGGATAAGAACAATACGTCCTATCAGAGCGTATCTGAGAACATTAAAAGGAGAGGAAAAGATAGATAGTCATACTTATCGTAAGTATTATCTTAGATCGAAAGGCGGTGAGTTCAAATCTAAACGTCATTTGGAAACCCATCTTATATCTGATGGTATACTCAAGGAGGAAAATAAACGATGAAGCCAGGCCCACGATATCAAGTAAAACTTAGAAGGAGGCGTGAAGGTAAAACCGATTATCGTAAGAGATTAGCCTTGTTAAAATCTAGAAAACCAAGAGTCGTTGTTAGAAATTCATTAAATCATGTGAGAGTTCAGTTTGTAGAGTATGGTGCAAGTGGAGATAAAATCATTGCATCTGCTATCTCAAAAGAATTGCAAAAAGATTATAAGTGGAAATATTCAACTTCAACAACACCTGCTGCCTATTTGACAGGCCTTCTTGCAGGAAAAAGAGCCATTGAGAATGGAATTAAAGAAGGTGTGCTTGACATAGGAAGAAGTATTCCAGTAAAAGGCTCAAAGAATTTTGCTGCGTTAAAAGGAGTAATCGATGCAGGAATTGAGATACCGTTTGACAAAGAAAAATTACCAAGTGATGATAGAATTTCAGGAAAACATCTAAATAAAGAAATCGAGACTACAGTCAATAGTTGTAAAGAAAAAATCATTGGAGGTAAATGATGGCAGCCACAGATAGAAGGCAATCCCGAAGACGAAGGCCTAGACAGACGCATGATGAAAGTGCATCTGTAGAATGGGCACCAAAAACCAAGCTTGGGGTTTTAATAAAGAATGGTGAAATAACCACAATGAGTGATGCGTTGAAAACAGGTTTGCCGCTAAGGGAACCTCAGATTGTTGACATTTTGCTTCCAGAAACAAATGACGAGGTTATTGACGTAAATATGGTACAGAGAATGACAGACTCTGGAAGAAGAGTAAAATTTGTTATTACCGTTGCCGTTGGAAATTCTAATGGTTTTGTTGGCTTAGGTCAAGCAAAGGGAAAGGAGGTAGGTTCAAGCATTAGAAAGGCAATTGATAATGCAAAACTGAATATCATAGAGATTAGAAGAGGATGCGGATCTTGGGAATGTGGTTGTAAAAATCCTCATACAGTACCATTTGCTGTCAGAGGAAAGAGCGGTTCTGTTGAGATTGAACTTAAACCTGCACCTAGGGGCATCGGTCTTGCAACTGGTGAGGTTTCAAAAAAGATACTTAAATTGGCAGGTATTAAGGATTGCTGGGCTTTTACAAAGGGAAAAACAAAAACTACTGTTAATTATGCAAAGGCAGTTTTTAACGCATTAAAAGATAACACTGAAATGAGGGTACTTGAACCAGAGATTAGAAAAATTGGGATTGTGTCCGGTTCCATTGCAACTGAAAATAAAGAACAACCTCAGATGCCTGCTCCAGAAGGTGAGTAAAATGGTTTACGCTGCTATTAGAGTAAGAGGAACGGTAAATATAAAACCGGACATTAAAAAAACATTACAACTTTTAAGACTAAATAAGGTTAATCATTGTGTCTTGTTAGAAGAAAATCCTGTTATAAAAGGTATGTTGCAGGTAGTGAAAGATTATATTACTTGGGGCGAAATAGATAAAGAAGTGCTTACAAAACTCATTCATGAGAGGGGAAAACTAGAAGGCGATGTTGATTTGACAGATGATCATGTAAAATCAGCAACATCTTTTGCAAATATTGAAAAACTTTCTAAGGCAATTTTTGAAAATAAGTTTCGATATAAAGAGGTTGTAGGCGTTAAACCAGTTTTTCGATTAAATCCGCCAAAAAAGGGATACGGGGGCATAAAGCGATCCTTTGCAAAAAAAGGAAGTCTTGGTTATAGAGGAAATAACATAAATCCATTACTTGAACGCATGATATAATATTTTTTGAATATTTCAAAATTATTATATCCTAGTAGCTCTATTAAAACCCATTAGGGGGATGAATATTGGAAGAAACACTATATAATATTGAAATACATAAGGATGAGGAAGGATATATTGGGAAAATATTTTCTGATGTGGATGGCATTAAAGAATTTAAAAACGAGCATCTAGATCAACTTCTAAGAGATATGACAATTGATATGCAACTGGCTCTCGATGAGTTTTCAAACAGGACTACCGATTATGCAGATGTTAGTGAAGAAAGATAATGATGTTTTGCAATGTATTTTTAAAATAGTTATTTTCGTTGTTTAGTTAATTTTTATAATAAAATCAATGTTTGATATTATAAATATTATAGATAAAATAAAGTAATTTTTTTTTTATGATTACAGAATGTTATTAATTGATTTTTTGACAAATTAAAGGATTTTGCTAAGATATAGAAAATCAGGAAAACCACGATAAAATATATTTTCAAATGAACCTAAGTATTTCAGAAATTGCAAATCCTTTAACTTCTGAAAAATGATTACCTGATTTAAATTGCCCCTTTACACTACAGGAACCCTCCCACAACCCGATATTGGATTTAGAGGATTGTTCCCATAAGTATTCATGCATATTTTTTGTTTCAAAAATTAGATTGATATTTGTATTGTGGGTAGATGTTTGAACAAGGAATGTTTTTGGACGTTTGAAATCCGGAATTGAAGTATTTTCAAACTCTAAATATTTCATTGAAAAAAATTTAAGATCACTGAAATTTTTTCCATCTGTGAACCAACAGATACCTGGTATCCACAATTGTATTTGTTTATTTTTTGGAATAATTTGCCAAACAAAAGCATGTACCCCGTTATCAAAGTGTACCGAAAACCAATCCCATAGATAGGAAGCACGGCCAATGAAATACAAGATCCAAGCATGATCGTGATAACCGGTTCCGTGAACCTCATAACTTATGCCATCAATGGATATATTTCCCTTAACATTACAACTAATAATTGAATAATATCCAAGCGGACTTTTTGGAAAATTACAACCTGTATTCATTCCTACCCAGTAAGGAAAGCATTCTGCCTCAAAAAAAAGGTCAAATATAATATCGTGAAACTCGTCTGCTTCTTTATCTTCAATATGTAAAAACCAGGAAGGATAACTGCCCTTTGCCCATGAATCTCCAAAAGTCACATTTACCCCATTTCCAATTGCACATAGGGTTCCTCTCTCTTTATTTATCATCCCACCGTAGGTGTTGTTTTCATCATCATACAAAGTTACAAAAAGTATATCGGGCTTGTCAAATGATTTCGACATATAATTGAAACTAATCATTGCAGACCAGTTTTTCAACTCGCTGTCAGATCTATCAAATACAACATTGAAATACCACCATTCTCTCATAGGAAGAATCCTGTGAAAATGAGGACCTTCGTCAACTGGTGTCAATATTTTTTTGTTTAAATTATTGATTGAATGAGGTAATCCAATACTTGTAACAATAAATGGATTCGAAATGATAAAAATTATTACTAGTGGAATATATCTATGAAATAACATTATTATTTTTCCCCAATATTTTATTAAATCTGTATAGTTTATTACTAATTATAATAATACGTAAAAATATAGATATATAAATATTTTTACTCTAAATAATTATAACAAAAGTTACAATTATTAAAATTGAATACATACTCTTTTTAATTTTGAAAGAATATATTTGCTTAATTTCATAGAGCAATTGGAGAAATTAAAAAAATCATTAATGTTATGATTTCCTTTAAATTTTGTAAATCACTGTAATTGGAGAATACGGTTGGTGAAAGAAGATGGGGTTGTAAAACCGATAATGCCTGCTGCCCCCTCCTCAGGTATTATTAAACCGTTTACATCTTTGCGAGGTTCAAGTCCGTTAAAAATCGCGCTTGTGTTGACTGCAAGTGCAACATGGTCCCCAAAGTTTATAACAGGATTTGCTGAGTTGCAAGATTCGTCTGCATCCTGATAAACGATTATATCAAAACTAGTGGCATCACCGAAGGCGGCGATATCAAAAACATTTCCATCTATAGATGAGGCATTTGCCGTATCGCTTCCATATTTTAGGACGTATTTTTTTGTAGAGTCGGAAATTTCGACGACAATCTGGGCCAGATCGATGCTTGGCGATCCAGCATTGGATGTGATACCAACAATCATTTTGACAATCTTGCCAGAGGTATTGAATCCATCAATGGACTCGACTTTAATGCCACTGGCAACCTCCGAAATGGTCTCGTGACCTGTCTTTAACCCCTGCGTTTCCAATCTGGAACTTGTTTGTACTAAAACAGATGCAGCAATGCCTGCGACAAGCACCATGGCAATAAACACTATCATCGCACCGATCCCAATGGATGCGGTACTATCTTTTTCCTTGGCCATTAGCCATCCCATACGCAATCCCTTATCCTACATCAATTCTATATACAGGCTATTTAAAACCTTTTTTTGTATGTAGTTATTCAGTAAATTGTGCAGTTCCAATTGCACGTACTAGGCTACCTAAGAAAAAGCGATTAATATCGATAACTTATTTGCTGGTATTGTAAGGAAGGAAAGCATTGATCAATAATAACGAAAAAGTACCCATCTGATAATCACTCCTACACCCCTTCCTTTACAAATTATTTCATTTTGGCAATTTAACGAGTTAGTTTTAAATACTGCTAGTAGGAAAGTATAACACTAAGATAATTAACATTTGGAATGGTGATGAGGATGAATCGCAAAAGTAAAAATAATGTCATGATTCCAATGGACATTGTAAAAAAGATTATGGCCAGTTATATTTCGTTTCTTGTTATGTTATTAGTTATCTCTCATTCTTTAGTACCATTTGTATTGGCGGCACCATCACTAGATAGGTCAACAGAACCTCCAGCAGCAGATAAAGTAGCTGACACTCCAGCTGCTAGTGTTGTTTTGGATGATGATGGCGATGATGACGACTCCTCAGAAGCCGATTCATTATCAAATCCAGCAGCAGATAAAGTAGCTGACACTCCAGCTGCTAGTGTTGTTTTGGATGATGATGGCGATGATGACGACTCCTCAGAAGCCGATTCATTATCAAATCCAGCAGCAGATAAAGTAGCTGACACTCCAGCTGCTATTGTGGCCAATACATCGGCTGTGTTCAAAACATATGATAATTTAGTTGAAGAAAATAAAACAGAATTTGTTGAAATAACTTCAACTTCTGAAACAGATCTTGGCGAGATTAACGAAGGAAAAGAGACGATCATACAACCTGAAAATGAACAAGAATCAAGTATAAGCCAAGTTGTCTTTACATCCTCTTCTACTCTGAAAGAAGCCAAATTTACTGTATCAAGTTACAGTGGAAAACCCTCAGAAGTCAAGGACATTGAAATTAATGAAAATATAACCACTGAAGTTTACAAGTATCTAGATATAAAATTGACTTCAAATGAAACCTATGTTGGAGAAACTGGTATTGCTTCGATGACTTTTACTTTTGCTGTGGAAAAATCTTGGATTGTTGAAAACAATATTGACAAACAAACTGTTGAGATGCTCCGTTATCATGATGACGAATGGCAACATCTAAACACGACGTTGATAAGTGAAAACGATGCTGTTATCGTTTATGAGGCAGAGACCCCTGGGCTATCTACATTTGCAGTAGTAGGTAGTGAAATAGTTGAAGTATCAGCATCCTATGTTGAAGAGACAAATGAAATATCCTGGATTTTGAACGTTGTGATCATATCTTCCTCATCAATTATTCTTGGTGTCGTACTTGTAAAAGCCAGATTTATCTATAAAAATGAAACAAAACAATAATTCAAAAAATAGTAGATTAACCATTACAAACGCCTAAATTCAGTCTCAAGAAAATGAAAAATGCACTATCATTTAATCTATTGCAACTAATGAATGGAGATTATATAATAAAGCGATAACGGGGAATAACTTTGATTCTTTTGTTAATCAATTCTGGACTACTCTTAATCAAGAAATTATTTCATTTTGGCATTTTAACGAATTAATTTTAAATAGTGCTTTAAACAGAGTATAACTCGGATATGGATTGAACATGGAAACATTATATGAAGATGCATTTATAGAAACAAAAAAGGGAATACTGGATAATTCGTTTGAAGTTGCTGTCAAGAAGGAGATAGAAAGTACAGCCATATTCAAAGAGATTTTAGTTGAAATCGAGCAAGAGGTTGCAGATTACGATTTCAAAAACATAATATTTGTATTGGACAAAATTAAATATTATCCGGATGAAACTATTATCAAAATGGGTTTTCTTCCAGATCTAAACCGACTTGGCGTAAAGAAATTGGCCTTGGTAGTTGGCGAGGATAAAAAGATAGAAACCTTCCACAAGGAATTTGTCAATTCGCTCAAATTAATAGAAGAGAACCTTGATATGGAAATAGTTGTATTTACTAACATTGTCTCTGCATTGGAATGGATTAAAAATAAAACTTATATCCAAACTGGTAAATTATTGAATTTATAGATTTGGTCTAACAAATTTTTCTGATAATAAAGCTCTAATTTTAATTATATCGACTTGTACTATAATCCAAGGAACATGATTTATTAATTAAATTTACTTTGAGAACAACTAATTTAGGGGCAATATTTTTAAATATAACTCTTATTTGGAGGTTCTATTAAACATTAGATATGGAGGATAATGTTGAAATACACTCGCTTTGAAAAAGCCCGGATAATTGGTGCTAGAGCTCTGCAGATATCTATGGGAGCACCATCCTTAATAAAAATCCCAAAAGACGTAATTTTTCCTATAGATATTGCCATGCTTGAATTTAAAGAAAATGCAATTCCAATTACGGTTAAAAGAATGAATGAAACATAATTTAGGAGAACATGACATGACAGATGATGAACAGGAAGTGGAGGCACAACAACAAGAACAAGATAAAGATATGATGGTATCAGAAGAAATTTATATGACATCTGGTGCGCACATTGGAACCCGACAGAAAACATCTGATATTAAAGAATTCATCTACAAGGTTAGAAATGATGGGCTGTATATCATTGATGTTAAACAAACAAATAAAAAAATTCAAAGTGCTGCAAAATTTATCGCTAAATATAATTTGTCTAGCGTGCTGGTTGTTTCAGTTAGACAATACGGACAGAAACCAATTAAAAAACTTGCTGAATACACAGGTATGAGAGTTATTGCAGGACGATTTAGACCAGGAACCTTGACAAATCCCAGTTCAAAAGGATTCGTTGAGCCCGAGTTACTAATTCTTACCGATCCTCTTGCTGATTCGCAGGCACTCAATGAGGCTAAAAATATTGGTATACCTGTTGTAGGGCTGTGTGACACTAATAATGAAACAAAATATCTTGATATGGTCATACCAACTAATAATAAAGGAAGAAGAGCTCTTGCTCTTATCTACTGGCTATTGACCCGTGCCGTCTTGAAAGAAAAAGGCAAAATTGAATCATATGACGATTTTCAGCCCACTGTTGAAGATTTCGAGGCCGAAATTTAATATTTTTATTTTCTCTTGGTTTTCACGAAAAATATTCGGGTAGGCATATGCAGGTTAAAATAGGTGACAATATAATTCTTGTAGGCACTGCACATATTTCAAAAGACAGTGTTGAAGAGGTAAAACAAGCGATTGTAAAATATAAACCAGATGTTGTTGCTGTTGAGCTTTGTCAAAGACGTTACGAAAGCCTGACCAAAAAAGATAAATGGGAAAACACTCCTGTTACGTCCCTCATAAAATCAAATAATGCATACTTAATGCTTGCTCAAATTTTTTTGGGGTCTATTCAAAGGAAACTGGGGAAAGAGTTAGGCGTTGAGCCTGGCTCTGAAATGATCACAGCAATGGAAGAAGCCAAACGTCATAAAATCAAGGTTGAACTTGTGGATAGAGACATTTCAATTACTCTGAAAAGAGCTTGGAAAAAAATGGGCTTTAGAGAGAAATTCCGGTTAACCTGGGAATTTCTCAAGGCGATGGTTGGTTTTGAGGAGGAAGAGCTTGAGGAAATTGATCTTAAAAAACTCATGAACCAAGACATGATTTCCTCGATGCTTGAAGAATTCGGAAAAATTGCTCCCAGTGTAACAACTGTTTTGATACATGAAAGAGACGAATACATTGCAAAAAAAATTAATGATGCAACTAAAAAAGGTACCGTTCTAGCAGTTGTTGGAGCAGGACACCTAAAAGGTGTAGAAAAGCATTTGAAAAAAAAGAAACTTGATGTAGATTTAAAGTCTCTTGAATATATTCCAGAAAAACGTTTCAGCGTTTTAAAAATCATTGGCTATATGATCCCTTTAGCTTTCGTAGCATTAATTGTTTATGGATTTTTAACAAAGGGTCTTGAATCAGTGGCAAATATGTTTCTTTATTGGTTTTTAATTAATGGAGTTTTTTCAGCAATTGGTGCAGCAATTGCCAGAGGCCACATATTTTCAATATTAACAGCATTTGTTGCAGCCCCCATTACATCTTTAAATCCAGCTATTGCTGCTGGTTGGGTTGCAGGATATGTCGAGGCAAAAATACGCCCCCCTGTTGTCAAAGATTTTCAGAATATTAGTAAAATCGAGTCACTTAGAGATTTCTGGAAAAATAGAGTTATTCGGTTATTACTTGTTGTTGCTCTTGCAAATGTTGGAAGTATGATAGGTACATTTGTTGCTTTTCCTTATCTTGCAAGTTTGCTTTAAGTTTGACGTATATTTTGTAACAACATTCATAAACAAAAATCATATTAAAAACCGAATACACAATGGCTGAGGAAAAGAAAATCTACACCTCTTTTCATGATATTCCGCCAAGGGAGTATATGTACTTTCCAAAAGGTACAATCGAAATTGGCAAACCTGGAAAATTCAGTGCAATCGAGTTACGGCATATTTTAATATCGATGGGTGTACTGACAATTGCTTTTACTTTTTCTTTAACTCAGAATTCAATTTTTACTATTTCGGCAAATGAACATTCCATTATCGAATTCGCATTTTTTAGCAATTTGTCGGTTTTTCCGACTGGTATGATAATGTCATTTTTAGGAATTCTTACAGCTTTTTTCTTTCATGAGTTATCTCATAAGATTATTGCTCAAAAATATGGATTGTGGGCCGAGTATAGAATGTATCCTGCGGGTCTACTTTTGGCGTTTCTTCTTTCAATAACAATAGGTTTTGTATTTGCTGCGCCTGGGGCGGTGATGTTTAGGGGAGGAACTAGAGAATTTGAAACTGGAAAAATTGCTGTATCTGGTCCACTTGCAAATCTTATTATTTCGATTACCGCTCTTTTTTTGTTTTTTTATGTATTTTTCGAATCTACAATAATTAGCAACATTTTCGGTTTTATTTGTATAATAAATGCCATAATGGCAACTTTTAATCTTCTTCCCTTGGGTCCACTTGATGGTGTAAAAATTGTAAGATGGAATGCAACGGTATGGGCGATTTTATTAATTATATCAATTTCCGTTATGGCCAGAATGCTTTTGTTTTGGTACTCAATTTCCATTTAATTTAATGGAAAAATTGTTTATTAAGAAAAATATATAAGTATTACAAATTAATATAGTAATGAAAAAACAGGGGGATAGACCATTCTACTCCTAAGACTAAAAAGCAATAAACAGTTACAAATAGTTTTATCAATAGTTGTAGCAGTAATTCTAGTTTCATCAAGTGTATTTGCTTATTTAATTTATTTTGAAAATAACGGTGAAGAAGAAAAAGATAAGAAAAAGGAAATTGATAATAAGATTAGTCCTGGTACAACCCAAGAGATATGTTTATGGGTACACAGAATTAGAAAAAAAGGAATAATAGATCATATGTATAATTCTGGCTTGATTGATGTTGATAAATTGCCAATTAAAAATATCCAGATTAAAACTGTTATCGATGGTCTTAGGCCTGGTTTTGGATGGGATGAAAAACCATCCTATTATTATGAGGCAATTCTAGATAATTATGATTGGATTAGTCCGATCACTTATAATGGCTGGGATACGGGTTATATAAATCAGGATATATTTAGAAATGTTGAAGAGGAGCAGCTCACAACAACGCTGGTTTTTAAGATAATTGAAAAAATTGAAGATAAAAAATTGCTAGTAACAAATGTTATTAAAAAAGAAATGGAAAGATTTTCGGTAACATATGATTTTAAACTGGGAACATGGACAGGTGACGACTATTTCAATGACAGTGATGGCTATGGTCATTTCAATGGAACCAATTATGAGGTGTGGTTTACCCTGAATCAAGATTCAGCAGATATGGATGATATTCCTTATTGGGTGGAAGTAAACATCCTTGGAACCGATCCAAAAGTGGATGATTCCAAACTTGACCCGGATGAGGACGGAATTCCGACTGAATGGGAGTGGAAATGGGGATACGATCCATTCACAAAAGATAATCATAGTACACTGGATCCTGACCATGATGGATTACAAAATACGGAAGAATACTTTATGGAAAAATGGCTTGCAAATCCATTCTATCCAGAAATTTATATTGAATCTGACTATATGGCACAAACACCAAAAAAAGTATTTTATTGGATATCAAAGAGTAAAAACAGTGGTTATGATGGCTGGAAACATGAGTTTTACGAAGAATCTCAACAAATGTTAATAGAACGTCTTAATGAACATGGTTATACTGTTCATATTGATGATGGAAGGATGGGCGGCGGTGGCGATATATTGCCATTTGGAAGAGGAAATGGTGCATATCAACAAGAAACTGGAATGGTTGCTGGTTTTTATAACAATAATTTTGCTGATGAAAGAAAAGGCATTTTCCGATATTTGGTTATAGCCTATGGTGGAGGTTGGTGTCATCCACAAGATAACAACAACTATTATGATTGTATGTGTGTACCACATAACCAGCAATTTTTTATAAACCAACTAGGCTTTGCAATTACTGATAGAACCGAAAGAATCGGGCAAGCTATTCAAATATTACATGAGCTTGGTCACTCTTTGGGCATGCTTACAGATCACTGTGGTGGAGTTGATAATGCTTCTGCTAGAAATGGCAATCCACCTGATTATCCGTGGTGGGACTATGTAAGCTGCATGAATTATGATTATTTTGGTCAACGAGTTTTTGATTATTCGGATGGAACTCATGGTGAAAATGATTGTGACGATTGGGCGGCGTTAGACCTGGCATTTTTCCAGACACCCTCGATTTATATAGAAGGTATCGGATCATAATCTAACTATTTTTTTACTTTTCTAAATAATAGTAAAGTATGAATATCCTTTTCCTATTGCGGTCTAATATTACAGGGGGTTATTAATTGACAAAATTGGAGACAAAAAAAATACTTGTTACAGGTTCTGTTGGCCAAATCGGATCTGAATTGACAATGGCTCTTAGGGGAAAGTATGGAAATGATAACGTGGTGGCTACCGGTAGAAAAACTAAACCAAGTGAAATTCTATTGAATTCAGGACCCTTTGAATTTATTGATATAACGGATAGAAAGAGTGTTGAAAAGGTTGTGAAAGAATACAATATTGATACCATGTATAATATGGCTGCTATTCTTTCAGCCGTAGGTGAAGAAAAACCGCTTCTATGTTGGGATGTTAATATTAATGGTTTGTATAATATTTTGGAAATTGCAAGGGAATTTGAGATGGCCAAGGTTTTTGTACCAAGCTCAATAGCTGTGTTTGGCCCGGAAACGCCAAGAGAAAACACTCCACAAGAAACCGTATTAAAACCAAAGACAATGTATGGTGTGACTAAGGTAGCAGGTGAACTTCTTGGAGACTATTATTTTAAGCGTTTTGGTTTAGATGTCCGGGGGGTTCGTTATCCGGGAATAATTAGTAGCGAAACATTACCTGGTGGTGGAACTACAGATTATGCTGTAGAAATATTTTACGAGGCAATAAAAAACAAAAAATATACATGTTTTGTGAAAAAAGATACAGTATTGCCAATGATGTACATGCCCGATTGTATTAAGGGAACCATTGATTTAATGGAAGCTGACATAAAAAATCTCAGACATCACTGTGATTTTAACATGGCTTCCATGAGTTTTTCTGCAGAAGAACTTGCAAATGAAATAAAAAAACATATACCCGATTTCGTTTGTAAATATAAACCAGATTTTAGACAGACAATTGCGGACACGTGGCCAAAGACAATAAATGATAATTCTGCAAGGAAAGAATGGGGTTGGAAACCAAAATATAATATCTCTATCATGACAAAGGATATGCTAGAAAAATTAAGTAAGAGATACAAAGAAGGTACACTTTAACCTAGTTCTAGGTTAGCAAAACATTTATTTGTGTGGTTTTATTCTTTTATTTAGTGATAGGTGGGACGATAATGGCTGAATTAGAAGAAATTAGAAAATTAGAGGAGATTAAAGAATATATGGGGGAAGGAAATATCGAAACAATAAGATATCATCTTGGTGATGAGGCAGATTATTTATTAAATCATGCATGCGGAAAAATTGAAAAAGAAG
>CAZTMK010000012.1:0-65131 GCA_964615235.1 uncultured Thermoplasmatales archaeon | reverse complement strand
AGGTTATAAACACTCTTTATCTATGACACTTAGTTAGTACTTTGGGACCTTAACATAAGGCTGGGTTGTTTCCCTTTTGGACATCAAGCTTACCCCAGATGCCCTCACTACCCTGAGTCTACGATGAATGCACATTCGGAGTTTAACAAGATGCCGAGGAATTTCTTCCCCTAAACACCCAATTAGTGCTCTACCGCACAATCTATCTCATCAGAGGTCTACCTGCGAGTAGTCTCGGGGGGAACCAGCTATTGCCAGTCTAGATTGGTCTTTTGCCCCTATACACAGCTCATCCGAACGATTTGCACATCAGTACCGGTTCGGTCCTCCACCCCGTTTTCACAGGGCTTCAACCTGGCCACGCATAGATCGACTGGCTTCGGGTCTCGAGGTAATGACTACAGGCGAGCACACCCTGTCCCTTGTTGCCTGCGGACATTCGCTTTCGCTACGGTTACAGATTTTCATCCTTAACCTTGCCATCACCCGGAACTCCCTGGCCCATTTTTCGAAACGGACGATAAGACGCTGCTCCACCAATATAATTGGATTCTTTGCTTTCACGCCTTATCAGTCTGTAACCATTTGATTTCATGCTCTTTGCACCTCCCGCAAGGGGTACTTTGCAACTTTCACTCGCGCTACTACTACGCTATCGGTCTCGAGTTGTATTTAGAGTTAGAAGTTTATGTCTCCCAAATTCACGCGCGATATCCAACGCACGTTACTCTGGATACTCAAAAATCTTCCACTGGTTTACCTCTACAGGGCTATCACCCTCTATGGCGCCTCGTTCCAGAGGACTTTAAGTTAACCAGTTTGGAAGTATAAGAGTCCAAACTCCACATCTCCCATAGCTCTTCGCTATAAGATTCGGTTTGCTCTATTGGGTGTTCGATCGCCTTTAATAACCCAATCTCTTTTGATTTCTTTTCCTCTGCCTACTCAGATGTTTCAATTCGGCAGGTTCCTCCTCACAAAGTGAGTTCCACTATAAGTGGTAGGATGTCCTATTCAGTAATCTCCGCTTCAAAGGCTCCTTGCGCCTACACGGAGTAATATCGCGGCTTGGCACGACCTTCTTCAGCACTCGAACCAAGCAATCCACCAAATGGCGCAATTCTGGCTCAATTTACGTCCAGGTTACGTATGCACACCATTATAAATGATTTTAATGGCAGCGATCATTGACTTTCATTGCAACATTGTTGCTTCGTCTACGCTCTTACTATCTAGTTCTCAAGATCTAGATAACGTATTCATGAACCTATTGGAAAATCGTAGTGGACCGGATGGGATTTGAACCCATGGCCTCCTGCTTGCAAAGCAGGCGATCTTCCGCTGATCTACCGGCCCTTTGTATCTATCTCTTACGGAGCCGGTAACTATTTGCTAAGAGTTAATATACTTTTTGATTTGACATGTGTTTTTGGTGTTTGGTCGCCCATTAATTTCGTAGGAGGTGATCCATCCGCAGGTTCCCCTACGGATACCTTGTTACGACTTAACCCCGCTTACCAAGCCTAAGTTTGAACGTAGCAAAGACTACATCCTTACTCAGACCCGATTCGCATGGTTTGACGGGCGGTGTGTGCAAGGAGCAGGGGCATATTCACCGCAGGATGTTGATCTGCGATTACTACGGATTCCAGCTTCACGAGGGTGAGTTTCAACCCTCGATCCGAACTATAGCTAGGTTTCGGGATTACCTTCACCTCTCGGTGTCGAAACCCATTGTCCTAGCCTTTGTAGCGCGCGTGTAGCCCGGAGGATTCAGGGCATACTGACCTACCGTTGCCCTCGCCTTCCTCTGACTTATCGCCAGCGGTTTCTTTAATGTGCCCAGCAAGCGGACTTGCTAGTTGCAATTAAAGATGAGGGTCTCGTTCGTTGTCTGACTTAACAGAACGCCTTACGGTACGAACTGACGGCGGCCATGCACCACCTCTCGGAAAATCTAGCAAGGTCATCAGCCTGGCCTTCATGTAACCGTCGCCTCCGGTGAGTTTTCCGGCGTTGAATCCAATTAAACCGCACGCTCCACCCGTTGCTGTGCTCCCCCGCCAATTCCTTTAAGTTTCAGCCTTGCGACCGTACTTCCCAGGCAGCTTGCTTAACAACTTCTCTCCGACACTAGCTGGGCTCGGAGCCCGGCTAACATCAAGCAAGCAGCGTTTACACCCTGGACTACCCGGGTATCTAATCCGGTTTGTGCCCCAGGGCTTCGTCCCTCACCGTCAGACCCGTTCTAGCTAGACGCCTTCGCCACTGGTGGTCCCCCTAGGATTACAGAATTTCACCTCTACCCCAGGAGTACCTCTAGCCTCTCCCGGTCTCAAGTTTGGCAGTCTACCCGGAATTCGTATAGTTAAGCTACACGATTTACCCAGGCATTTACCAAACCGGCTACGGACGTTTTAGGCCCAATAATAGCGGCCACCACTTGAGCTGCAGGTATTACCGCGGCGGCTGGCACCCGTCTTACCCAGCCCTTACTCTCTCTGTTTTTTAGACAGAAAAACAGCTTACTCTTACGAGCAAGCACTTGGGATTCCCTCATCGCGCTTTCGCGCATTGTGAAGTTTTCGCGCCTGCTGCGCCCCGTAGGGCCCGATATCGTGTCTCAGATATCGTCTCCGGGTTATTGCTCTCACAACCCGTATCCGTCGTAGGCTAGTCAGGTCATTACCCTGACTACTACCTGATAGTTCGCAGACTCATCCTAGGGCGCCGGAGCTTTAAGTCTAGATGCATTCCAGCCTCCTAGACCTATAGAGTATTATCCTCAGTTTCCCGAGATTATCCTCCACCCTAGGGCAGATTATCCACGTGTTACTGAGCCGTACGCCGAGGGCCGAACCCTCTCGACTCGCATGGCTTAGTCGAATCCCAATAGCAGTGACCTCCGGCAGGATCAACCGGAATCATACACACTATTATCCTATTTTATTTGGAATTTGGTGGGCGAACCAAATATCACCAACACATGCCAATAGTCAGATTCAAGAGGGCCAACAGATTAACGGGCTGCTGTTTTCTTGAACCCCCACATATCATTTTGTTGCCCAAGACGGAAACAATCCATTCATAGATACGAGCGATACCTCACCCTCATGGATTAACCGGAAAGGTCTGGGCTATGAATTTGGAATTAAGACGTATATGGTAATTATATTTAAAGCTTACACATGAGTCAATTGTTTGCCGCTGTCACCTAAGAATTATAGGTTCTTGGGCGCAGTTAAACACTCCCCTTATCGCAGCAGAAGGAATGAGTAAATAACTTGTATCGCGGCATTTGTATGATACCATGGTTGTCCTCCTTTCATTTCATGACGTTTCGTCTATAAGATCAAAGAGGGACCCTAAGTTGGCACCAACATGTTGCCTTAAACTTGCCTCCCCAGATCATCGCCAATCAAAGGGGTCTTCTTATTAAGGCTCCTATTAACATAGTTGAATGTGTTAATAATCTTTTTGGTTATAATCCTTATCTGTACAAGTTTATTTCATTCTTTAATGACAGTGCTGACTTTCTAGCTGAATCTGCAAAGGCTTGGTCATCACCAGAGTAAATAATTCCACGAGATGAGTTTATAATTGCCATTTCTTTATTTTTATTAGTCCCATATTTAACGGTTATTGGGATAGCCCCGCCTTGCTTTCCAATACCCGGAATTAATAATGGGACATTATCCCCAAGTTTTTTCCTAATTATTTTCAGTTCATTTGGATAAGTTGCACCTACCACTGCTCCACAGTTATCATATATATTCCATTCTTTTATTTTTGTTGCAACTATCGAGAAAAGCGGTTTATCTGCAAAATTGAGATCTTGAAAATCTCCTGCTGATGGATTTGATGTTCTACATAAAATAAAGCTACATTTGTCCTTATATTCAAGAAAAGGAGCTATTCCGTCCTTACCAAGGTAGGGGTTAATTGTTATGGCATCAGCATGAAATGTTTCAAAAAATGCTTTTGCATATTTTTTAGCGGTATTACCAATATCATTTCTTTTTCCATCAAGTATTATTAAAATATTTTTTGGTATGTACTTAATCGTTTTTTCAAGTAAAATAAATCCATCTATTCCTAAAACTTCATAAAATGCCATGTTTAACTTGTATGCACAAACGATATCTTTAGTTGCATCTATGATAGATTTGTTAAACTCAAAATAAGGATCGCTGCTACTTTTAAATAAGAAATTGGGAATTTTTTCTGAATCTATATCAAGACCCACACATAATAAACTGTTATTTTCCTGTACTATATCCAGGAGTTTTTCTCTATAATTCATACTTTCCCCATAAGCAGATATTAATTGCTACTATAAAAATACAATTAATTTAAGTCATTTTCTCGTTAGATATTTAATGCCGAATTTATTACATCGCATAGATGAAGGTATTATACGGTATATGTTCCTGGGGATTGGGTCATGCAACTCGCTCATTACCAGTTATTAGAAAGTTGGTTCGCGAAAATAATGAATTAATGGTAATCTCAAGTGGACGTTCCGTTGATCTTTTAAAAACCGAACTAGGAAACGATGTGGAATACTTGGATATCCCTGATTATCCAATGCTTCTTTCAGAAAATTCTAGACAATTTATGGCAAAAAGCCTAATTTATTGGCCTTTGTTCATTCGGAAAATGGAATCTGGTCTACAGATTGTTACAAAATTAATTGAAAAGAATAATTACGATTTGATTATATCTGATGCAAGATATGATGTATACAGTAAAAAAATCCCATCATATTTTATTTCTCACCAGATGAGGATAATGAACCCGCTTAGAATTAAAAAACTTGAATCGGGTAGCGAAATATTTAATTTATTTTTCTTTAAAAGATTTCGAGAAGTAATAGTACCCGATTTCAAGGATGATAACTTATCAGGAGAACTCTCCCATAATCTAAAAAGAATAGATGAGAGTAGAATAAACTATGTTGGGGTTCTCTCGGATTTTTCCAAAAAACGAACAAAAAAAGATGTTGATTATTTTATTTCTATCTCGGGACCTGAACCGCAAAGAACCTTATTTGAGGAAAAGATACTTTCACAGATTGATCAAATTAACGGCAATATTGTAATCACATTAGGTAAAACCGAAATAAATGAAAAACTAAAAAATGAAAACATTACAACTTATACATTTCTATCTAAAAAAGAAAGAGAAGATTTGCTCAATCGAACAAAACTTGTTATTTCTAGGAGTGGTTATTCGACAATTTTAGATTTAGCTGTAATTGGGACTAAAGCTTTAATGGTACCAACACCAGGACAGATTGAACAAGAGTATCTTGGCCAGTACCATTCTCAAAAAAGAAGTTTTTTTTCCATAAGTCAAGATAAGATTAATCTTAAAGAAAATGTTCAAAGAGCCAAAAGATTCACTGGTATAACAAGAAAATGTGACGTAAATTCATCTGTTGAAAATATTATGCAAGTTGTTTATAATACAATGTAAAAAGCACAATTTTTTAATAGCAATCTTAATTACAGTAACGTATTTAAGTTTTTGAAACAGGGGGAGCAAAAATAATAACCGAGAAGCCAAGGAAGATAAAATACAGTGCGACACTTCTCTTAACAACAGTTACAGGTTTTGCGATTTTTTTACGTTCAATTCCTAGTTGGAGTTTTGCTGCATGGGGTTGTGATTTTGGAATATACTATGGACTCACAAATTCTTTTGTAAAAAGTGGTGAATTGTTCTCGTCTTACTATGGTTGGGGAGGTTCTTATCAGTATTTTCCCGTACTCTATGCAATGACTGGCATGGCACACTGGATTACTGGTATTGATGTCATAACATTGATGCCGAAACTTGCCCCAATATTCGGTGGCCTTTCAGTTTTAATCTTCTATTTTATTGTTAAAGAATTAACGGGAGATGAAAAGACTGCTCTACTCTCAAGTTTGGTACTTGCAGTATTGCCCTTTCATGCATATCAAACTAGCCATGCTTCTCCTTTAACAATGGGTCATTTTTTCATGATGACGTCAATATATTTATTTATCAAGTTTCGTCAAGATCACAGATATGTCGTGCCATTATTTATATCAACAATTTTGCTTATAATGTCTCATCATTTCACCACTTATTTCTTTTTAATTTCTTTAATAAGTATTGTCTTTTTCGAAAATTTAAGTCAAAGGAAATGGACTAATTCTATAAAGATTGACATAATGTATATCTTACTTGCTAGTGTACTTATTTTTTCTTATTGGGCCTTTGTTGCAACACCAGTTTATGAAAGTTTTATGAATAATCGAATAACCATAGGTTCAATACCAATTTCATCAATGATGGTAATTATTGTATTTTATTTGGTTTTTTTTGCATCCCTTGCACTAATTATGCTGAAAAGAAAATTAAATATTTTTATTGAAAAAAAGGAGCTTAATTCTAGAAAAAATATAACGCGATTTGCATTGACAATTGCTATTTGTTTCATTGGAATGGGTATTTTTACCTTTATAAAAATGCCTTGGACAAACGTGCAATTTACAGCCTTAACGGTAATTTTTTCGATTCCATTAGTGGCAATTTTCGGTTTTGCTGTTGTGGGTTTTTCAAGTATGAAATTTATTAAAAATGGATATTTTATTCGAGGTTGGTTTATTGCAATTTTACTTTCTTTCTTATATGGTATTCTTAACTCAAACTGGGTATTTTATCCACATAGACACCTCGAATACATGATGATACCGTTAAGTGTGATGTCAATATATGGTATTCGTGATATATTTCTGCGGGTTGGTAATGATTCCACTATTATTGAAACTGTAAAAAAACTTCCCCAAATTGAGAAAGTAATTGCTAACTATTCTTCTCCCGCCAGATTAATGAAAAAGCGACAAGTTTTATATTTGTTCGCTGTGGTTATAATAGTTACAACCAACGCCGTATCAATATACCCATCACATGTTTCACTAAATGCTTCATATGAGGCCATTACCAACGAGGATCTAGCAGTTGTAGATTGGATGGGAGAGAATTTGTACAAAAATAATTGTATTGTAGCTTCAGATCATAGGCTAGCCAGAATAGCGGAAGCAGTTGGATTTAACACAACGCTTGACAACGCTACAAAATTGTGGGATTCGATAAATCTCACTGACTATCTCGACGAATTAATGGGTATTGAAAAACAATACAAGAGTAGAATTACTCATATTATTATAGATGATATCATGAAAGAACGTGTTGTTCACGTTGGTTTTGCAGAGATAGTATATATAACTAATGCTTCTTATGATAAATTCTTAAGCGAGCCTTTTGAACTCGTGTATAGAAATGCAACCATAAATGAAAATATGCAGGAAGAGCACTGGGCTGAAGTCTTTTCAGTGAATTGGACATGGATTGAACAACAGGATCTTGAATAATTTTTTTATAGTATGCAAATCGCTGAAATAACCACGTACAAAGAGGGAGGCGTGTATACTCACGTTGCCGAACTGGTAAAACAGCTTAGAATACCATCGGTTATTATTACGGGAAACACAAAACAATCTGGATACCAAGAAGATGAAGGATTACTTTTTTATCATATACCCTGTATTTTTTCATTATGGGAAATCTATTTTATCAACCCACCTGGATCTTTTTCAAAAATAAAACAAGAAATCAAAAAACGAAACATTGATCTTATTCATCTTCATGGTCCTTTGTTTACGTTTTGTGGTGGATTACTTAGAAAACTTGACATGCCGAAAGTTATTACAACACATTATATTCTTAATTTCAAAGGAAATAAGCTCCTTGGATTTATCTATCGTCATATAATTCGTTTAGTGACGAAATCAATGGCACAGCAGGTTGACAGAATCATCTGTGTCAACGAGGAATACCTCCCTATTTTTAAGAGTTGGGGCATTGATCCAAAAAAAATTGTTTACATTCCAAATGGTGTTGATACAGAAAAATTTAGCCCAGGCAAATCTGATATTAAAAAGAAATTAAACTGTAAAAATCTAGTTATTTATTGGGGTCGCCTTGGTTATCAGAAAAACATACAACTTCTCATCAAAGCATTTGATCGATGTAAAACACCGGACACTAAACTAGTTATCATTGGAAAAGGACCGGATCTACCAAAACTTAAACAAATAGCCCAGGCAAACCCAAACATTATCTTTCCAGGTTATCTTTCAGATGATCAGCTTTTGGCATATGCACGAGGTGCAGATGTCGCTGTTTTTCCCTCACGTGGAGAGAGCTGGGGTTTGGTTGTAGCCGAGGCAATGGCCTGTGAACTACCAGTAATTAGTTCTAATGTTGGTAAAGCATCTGAGTTTTTGGGAACAGATCGAGGGATTTTGCTTGATATAGAAACAGAGGAAAAACTCGCAGAACGCATTGATTACTTGCTTATCAACGAAGATATTGCAAAAGAGATGGGGAAACGTGCACGACAATGCATCGTAGAAAACTACAGCTGGAATGAAGTTGCCAAGAAAACAAAAAAGATTTACACAACATTAGTCAAAAGGAAAATTTGACCCGCTGCCATAAATTTTTATTTTTATTTGAATATATACGGACTTAATGAAGTAGCAATTGAAAAAGGTGATGCAAACACATCAGTTGCAAAATATTGATACCACCCGCAGTTGCGCGTACAATGTTTCATAGCATCTCGTGCCTTCTCAGCTTCACTAGTTTTCAGAAAATCCATAAAAGAACCTTCGGTAAAATTGAATAGCCGGGATCCGATAGTTCTGCATGGGTAGAATAACCCACCATCAGAATCAATTATTATTGAGGAAGTAGAGCACCCATGAGGTTTGTTAATGTTGTCTAAAAATCCAATCGGGGTTGTAATCGTGTTTGGGTACTTTTTTTTCAATCTAATTATTTCATTTCGAAATTGTTCTGGATTTGGATAGTAATCGTCAGTACCATCAAGATGACATGCAGGCATGATAACTGTCCTTGCACCTGCCTTGTATACTTTTTTTACTTTATCCTCTATTTTGTCCATGGTTTGCTTTGTTACAACAACTTGAATGCATATTTCTGGACCATAACTTTGAAATTCATCAAGTCTTTCAAAAAATTCAAGGTTTTCATGGCCTTCATCTATACTTATATGAATATAATCAACGTTCTTTCCATATTCTTCCATAGGTCTTTTGTCAATCAGATGCCCATTTGTTGTAAAAAATAAGATAAATGGTTTTTTATGTGCATATTCCAAGATTTCACCTATGTCTTTTCTAACCAAAGGGTCGCCACCCTCAAGACTTAAAACTACTATACTTGAATTTTCGAGGTTGTCGAGAACTTTATAGACCTCTTCCTTAGATAGATCAGGGGTTTTTTCCATCCATACATTACAAAAACTACATTTTAAACTACATTTGTGTGTAACTTTAAATGATGCATAAAACGGATAAATGCATTCACCTGCAATCCAGTTTTGCATAACATATTTTGCAGTCTTAACATATTTGGAAACAGGTAAATTTTTCATGGATATCATCGTTTTTTAGTCCCATGACATTATCTATTTACTCAAAAATTTTTTTGTTTATAAAAAACCATAAGTAAGATATATGTTACAAGAATTATCAACGCTGTGCAACCTGAGAAACGACCAAAAACAATGAAATTACCAATTGTTATAAGTCTCTCTCTAAGTATAACCATTATTCTGATTATTTTGTATCTTACGTTTGATACACAAACATTTACTTATCTATCAAGTCAAAACATAAAATTTGAATTTTTTTTTGCAGCAGTTTTGATAAATTTCATTAATTGGATCCTGTGGGGTGCCCGTCTAAGGTCGTTAACAAATGCGGTTGAAAGTGATGTTAAAATTAGTTTGTGGGAATCTACAAGGATAGTAATGGCAAATTTATTTTTAGCAAATATTACCCCATCGATGGCAGGTGGTGAACCAGTCAGAATTTATTTACTAAATAAAGATGGATTAAGTGTTGGTGGTGCCACTGCTGCAGTCCTGGGAGAACGTTTGCTAGATGCAATTTTTCTGATGATCTGTTTTCCATTTGCATTCTTAGTATTTAGAAGTAAAATCAATACTGGAGCGTTAAGTATAGGTCTCACTATAGCAGTCGCTATATTTATAGTCTTAGTTGGATTTTTCCTATATGCATTAAAAAATCCCAAAAAAATCAAGTCATTAATATTATTTTTAAATAATAAACTCGCAAGATTCTCAAGGAAAAGACAAAGTGAGAGTAAAATTGTAGAAAAAATAAATACAGAAGTTGATAATTTTCATGAGAGTATGGTCTGTTTTCTATCACACAAAAAAATTGATTTTTTTAAAGCATTTTTTTTAACAGTAGCCTTTTGGATAACTGGTTGGATGGTGCCAGTTCTAATATTGATAGGGCTTGGTTTGCAGCCCCACATAATCGAATCTTGTGCCGCACAAATTCTTCTTATTATAATTGTTATGATGCCGACCACACCCGGTAGCGCAGGGGTAACAGAAGGGGGAGCAGCTGCATTGTACAGTGTTTTTATAGGAGCCCATCTAATAGGTGTTTTCGTCTTGTTGTTCCGTTTAATAACCTATCACATGGGATTAATTGTTGGTGCAATATACCAATACAAAATTTTCAAATCTTTAGCATCGTTTTCTCTTGACAAGATTAAAACGAGATAATTCCTTTTATGTGCCTTCTAAAGAATTACTTCAATATTTGATTATTTGTATTAATGATGAATTTGATTATTTGTATTAATGATGATAGCCACTTATGATAAAATCATAAAATGTAAGGTTATATAGCATATATTTTAATATAAGATATTCATTCAGCACTTCCTATGAATAAGGCAGAAAAGTGTATTTCTTGCGGAAAGGGGCTACTTGAACGTGGGTCAGCGACATTTCCCTGCCCAGTCTGCACAGAAGTAATTGGTAGGTGCAACAGTTGCAGGGAACAAAGTGTGAAATACGTCTGCACAAAGTGTGGTTTTATCGGACCATAAATATCATAAAATGTTCATAAAATAGGAGAGGCTTATAATGGGTGAAGTTATCGCTTTAATGAGAGTAATGCCAGGCGAAGTAATCGAGGACGAAAAACTCAACAAAATTATTGAAGATATAAAAATTGCTATCAAGTCTCCGGCCAAACTCGGAAGAATCGAGATAAAAGAGATAGCATTTGGATTAAAAGGGCTTAATGTTACTGTTTCTGTTCCAGATAGCGAGGGCGGTCTTGATCCCATTGTTGAAACTTTATCCAAAATTGAAAATGTAGACTCTGTTGAAGTTACAGACGTTGGTAGAATATAATAGTTTTAAGATGCTCTTCTAGAATTTTTTTGTTGAATGGGCATGTGTTTTATTATCTGTGATCCCATCTCGGTGGGATAATATATTGGATAAGCAGAATTCGTTGTATCCCCATCAATAAGTTCTGCCATATACATTTTTTCAATATGCCATTTAACCGTATGATGATTTAAATCTAGTGCCTTGGCTATTTCAAGAAGATGTTTGCCGGGATTATTTGTCAAATAATACATAATTTTCTGGGCGTTTCTATTTTTTAGTATTGATTCCGCCACAGCCTCTCTTCTGGCTTCAATACCCCCCTCCACCAAATAGTATACCTTTTTCCCACCAATATTTCGACTTCTAATAAGATTCGTTTGTTCTAATTTTCTCAAATGCCACGCTGCATTACTTGGTTTTAAATTAAGTTCACGGGCAATTTCTCTAAGATGAGATCCAGGATAATCATTAATATAACCATAGAGATTTTTACGTACTTCTGTATCTAAAACGTTTTCAGGTGTAACATATTTTATCCCGCCGATCGTCAGCATCGCAACTATCATACCAATGATAACAATCACTGCCACAACAATTGGTAAAAATAGACTTCCGGGATCTATTTCGATTGTATCTGCTGCAGATACCACATTAATCAAAGTGATCAAAGATAAAAAGCATAGGCTAAAAATTGACAAGATTTTCTTAGTAAAGTGCATCTTAAACCAATCCCATACTTGATATTTGAATAAAAAATGAGATAATTGGCAGACTTAAATAGTTTACTTATGAGTAAAATATCCATTAATTCCCCGATCAGTATTTTCTATTCTGACAAACCCAAATCTCTCGAATTGGACAATTTCATCCGTGTTTAAAGTAGATACCGATGCCTCTGCGTAGCCCTCAATAATTCTTAAACTATCTGGATTAAAATTTTCACCAATGAAAAGAAGACCAGGAACAAAAATCTTCATTGAAACAAATCTATCTGTTGTCCATTGTATCTTAGCAGTTTCCGGAATTAAACCCTCACCGACATATTCGCCATAAATCGTTTCATTTTTCTTTGTTATTTTTACGTTGTAAAGATCCTTTAAGCGGAAAACTTCACCCAACTTTAATAAATCCATATCCTCACATGGAACGTAAAAAAGTTTGTTAGTATCAACAATTCGGCTTCCCAATGTTTCATCGTGTGGATGGAATGGTATTTTTTTCCTTTTTTGTGGTGCATTTTCAACTATTAATTTCAAAGGGGTTTCCACAAAGAAAAAACGCTTTACTTTTGGATCCAAAAGTTTCCTATTGAATGATTCGACAATACTGAATGGTACTGTAGACTCAACTTTTGAAATACCCTGAGAAAGTACAAATTGTTTGATTGCTTCAGGTTGAATACCGCGTTTCCGAAGACCTCTCAATGTAGGCAATCTAATGTCATCATAACCCGACACCATATTTTTTTCAATAAGAGGTTTTATTTTTCTCTTCGAAACAGGCATGCCTTCTATAGATAATCTAGCAAACTCCATAAGATGTGGTTTTCTTAAATTCAAATAATCTAACAACCTAAAGTAACATTCATCCCGTAACTCATACTCTTTAGTCCTAAAAGGATGAGTGACACCACTAAGACTATCTTCAACTGCTCCGGCAAAATCATAGGTCGGCCAAACACGATATTTTTTGCCCTGCAGAGGGTGTTCCTTGTCAATTATTCGAAACAATGTTGGATCGCGCATTGCTGTATTATCACAACACATATCTCCCTTAAGACGTAGAACTGCACCATCCATCGACGAGGAAATCATTTCTTTCCAAAGATCCATCGAATCTCCGCAATCACAGTCCCTACAATCACATTCTTTTCCTGTGAATCGACACTCTTTAATATTTTCAGGTGAGCAAGTACAAACATATGCGTCACCTTGATTAATCAGTTGTTCTGCTAATTTGTAGTGTTTATCAATGTTGTCACTTGTCTTGTATTCCTCATCCCATTTTATGCCCAGCCATACAAGGTCTTCTTTTTGAGCATCGTAAAACTCTAGTTTTGCATTCTCTGGATTTGTGTCATCAAATCTTAGTATAAATTTACCATTATATCTACGCGAATATTCAAAATCAATCAAAGCAGCTTTTGCATGACCAATATGCAAATAACCATTTGGTTCGGGAGGAAAACGTGTAACAACTTTCCCTTTTTGCGCTTCATGGAGTTCTGGCAGCGAAAAATCTCTTTCCTTTTTTTCTTTCTTTAGAAGTTCAGGTGCTTTTATTTCCAATTCTTTTTTTTGTGCATCAAGAGATAAACAATTGACATCATCAACAATATCAGATATTAATGGAATGAGATCTTTTGGAGAAATCCCTTCCCTCTTGAAAATTGCAATTGCCTTCCCAATGACAGCCTTCGAATTTGCCTTTCCGTTGAATTGGATTGCATTCTGCAAGGCATATAATCTAATAGTATTTTGAATATCTTTGGTATCCATAGGTTTACTTCTCTCTTTCTATTGTGTAATCAGCCAAATCGATTAAAATTTGTTTTGCTGGACTTTGAGGAAAAATAGATAGCGATTCCTTCGCCTTTAGGCTATAATTAACTGCAGTTTGTTTTGCGTAATCAATGGATTTATTTTTCCAAAATAGATTATAAACTTTTTTTATATCATTATCTGTAGCATTTCGATTTCCAAAAACCTGCTTTAAAAGTTCTTTGTCTTCTCCCCGGGCTGTACCAAGTGAACGCGCTGCAATAAGGGTTTTTTTTCCATTTCTTATGTCGTTTCCGATGTCTTTACCAAGGGTTTTTTCATCGCTACTCATATCCAAGTAGTCATCTTGTATCTGAAATGCTAACCCAATCGACAATCCATAAGTTCCAATTGCAGCAATTTCTTTGTCGGAAGCATTAGCAAAAATCGCTCCACTTTCAGCTGAAAATTGGAAAAAAAACGCTGTTTTTTTTCTAATCATTTCTATATATTCTTGCTCTGTTACGGTATTTCGCTTTTCAAATTCCATATCAAGTTGTTGTCCTTCGCATATCTCCCGAACACACTCTAGCAAACCGTAGTTTAATCTTTTAAAATTTGTTGGAATTTCAACTAAATTGTGCATTGACTCAAAAGCTTTGGCAAATAGAAGATCACCAGCAATTATTGCAGTGGGTTCATCATATTTGATGTGTACTGTGGGAAGATTTCTTCTAAGAGTAGATTTGTCCATTATGTCGTCATGTACAAGAGTAAAATTATGCACAAGTTCAAGAGCAATTGCTATAGGTAACATCCTCTTAACATCCCCACCTAGAGTTTCGCAAGTAAGCATTGCTAAACACGGCCTAAGTCTTTTTCCCCCTGCCAATGGAAGATGTCTGGCAGCATCATAAAGAGTTTTTGGTTCTCCATTTTTTAAAAATTTTGCTAATTCTTTATTAAACAAATCGGCTCTTTTTGATAGCTCCAGTTCTAAATCCATGCCTCAGCCCCTATATCTGTCATTTTTTCCACTGTGTCAGCACCAACAAGAAACATTGCAGCTCTTAATTCTTTTAGAATTGCATTTATTTCAAAAAAGATTGCATCCTTACCATTATTCGCTGGTGAAAGGAGAGCATGTGCCATTCCAGCGCAATTTGCACCTAGGGCAATTGCCTTTGCTGCATCTAATCCATGTCTAATTCCACCTGTAGCAATAATTGGAAGTTTCCAATCGGTTGCCTCTCCCACTTCAATAATTGAGGTAGGTGTAGGAATTCCCCAATCCCAGAAAGTTTTTCCACCCCTCTCATGGAGTTTTTCATTGATCATAATCGCACGATAATGTTCAATTGCTGCAAATGAGGTCCCACCTGCTCCTCCAACATCGATTCCGGATATACCTATTTTTGCTAACCTTGCAGCAACATCATAAGAAATTCCAGCCCCAGATTCTTTAACTACCACAGGAACATCCAACTCTTCTGAAACATTTGATATCGCCTGTAAGCATCCTTTTGCATGGGCCTCCCCCTCAAACTGTACTACCTCCTGAAGAAAATTTAGACACACCATAAAAGCATGGGCATCAATCATTTCAATCATTTTATTTGCATAATCAATTGTTTTATCATGCCCCCAAAGCACTATCTGTGAAGCTCCAATATTTGCAAAACGGAGAGGTATGTCAAAATCTTTGACAATGCTGTATGTTGAAGCAAGATCGGGATTTTCCAATGCTGCTCTTTGAGAACCAACTCCCATACCCAACTGAAATTTTTCTGCTGCAGCCGCAAGGGTTTCATTAATTTCTTTAGCTTTTTTATATCCTCCCGTCATCCCAGAAATTATCAAAGGTGCCTCAAGATTTTTTTTATAGAGTTTAATTCTAAGATCAATTTCGTCTTTATTAATTTCAGGTAAAGCGTTATGTATGAGTCTTACATCATCCCAATAATTATAATGTGAAGAGACGTTTTTTTCCAGGGATATTCTGACATGTTCATCTTTTCTATTTTCAGTCTGATTCATGCTTATCCTCCATAGACAATAGTGTATGTATCTTCCCCACCAATGAGCACATTGCATAGTCGATCTTCTTTATTACCATTTAGTAAAATTGTATCTACTCCACATTTAGAAATATTTTTAATCGTATCAATTTTTCCCTTCATTCCCTTGGTCACATCATCATGAGAATCCGCATCTGTTGTTAGTTTTTCTAATTCATTTGCTGTGATGCTATTGATTAACTCCGCGTCAGAATTTATTTTTGGATTTTTTGTATATAACCCATCTTCATCAATAACAAAAATCACTTTTTCGGGTCTAAATTGTTGGGCTAATGCAAGAGTCAATAAATCACCTGAACAAATCGAAAAACCAAGTTTATCATCTAACACAACATCTCCAAAAGTAACGGGACAAAAACCGATTTCTAGGTACTTATTAAAAATCTCAAATTCAAAAATCTTAAGCAAATGATTATCAAGTCTTAAGATTGAATGAGGGGGCATTGATATAGCAGAAATATTATGATTATAAAGTGATTCCAAAACAAATGAATTTAATTTTTGAACCGATAAGTGTGTAAGTGAAAAACCTTTAATTTGTTTATTATCTTGAAACCCATTTTGTAATCTGTATTTTTTTGCGGTGATGTGACCAAAGGAACCTGCGCCATGAACAATCATTATCTTTTTTCCAGATATTTTAATTTCCTTTGATAACCGATCCATAATTCCTTTTTTGAAGGTATTTTCTTGAGCTTTATTTGTTATTACACTACCTCCAATTTTTAAGATTATCATAAACCGTCAATAAAGTATAGTTTAAAAAGTATTTTCAATACATATGAACGTTCTATTCATAATTATTAAAATCCCCTCCAGACAATAAATGGCTTTGGTTTTCCTCGGTTGGGAAAGAAAACGTCATTAGGGGTTTTAAATATACTAATCCACTCGATTCATTTAACAAATTAAATTTTGGATATTTCTCTTGGACAAACAGTCAAAATGTGCTTTTGCAAAATGATTGAAATTAAGCAGGGTTGTTTGCTTTATCTTAATTTAGACATAATAGTTTTGTCTTTATTTTGTTCATGGATAAGCCAAAGCGCGATTGGCATTCCGGATGAAGGAAATTGCATTACTGTTCTTGTCCAATTAATCAAGTTATCATCAGATAAATCATGTGTACAATCTTCACATAAAAAATGATGATTATTAAAAACCAATCCTGAAGGATGATCATTCAGGTCAAACTTTCTATTACACTTTCCACATATTTTTTCAGTCGTAATACACCACCACATCACTATTGTATATGAAGCTGAATATAATGACAAGTTAATAAATCCATCCCTTGCTTAGATTAAACGGAATATCTTAAAATACCAATAAGTCATATAGATGCTCCAAATCAGGATGGGAAACAAGATGGATGAACAAGCAGTACAGGTAAGTATGGATAATAATACTAGTAATTCAGATCTTACAGGTAAGCCAAAAATAGCTTATTTCTCAATGGAAATTGGTATAGATGAACACATACCAACTTACAGTGGTGGTCTTGGCATTTTGGCAGGAGATACAATTAAATCTTGTGCAGATCTGAATGTGCCAGTAGTTGGTGTAACGTTACTTTCAGAAAATGGATACTTTTATCAAAAAATTGACGAACACGGGAATCAAATAGAGCTGCCCATCCAATTTGTTGTATCTGATTTTCTAAAATCCCTTCCAACAACTACGACGATTCAAATCGAAAATAGAGAGGTAAAACTTCGTGCATGGTATTATCCCTACAAGGGGCTAAATGACTACATAGTTCCTGTTTTTTTTCTGGATTCAAATCTCGAGGAAAACACTCCTTGGGATAGAGAATTAACAAAGCATCTTTACGGTGGTGATAATAAATACCGTCTTGCTCAGGAAATTATTTTGGGCATTGGAGGTGTGCGAATGCTTGAGGAACTCGCATACAATACCATCGATAAGTATCATATGAATGAGGGGCATGCAGCATTGGGAACACTGGAGCTTTATAGACGTTTTCAAGATGTTGAACAGGTTAGAGACCAATGTGTATTTACTACTCACACTCCAGTTGCCGCTGGACATGATCAATTTGACGTCCCTATTGCAAAATCAATGCTTGGTGAATTACTACCTGAATTCATATTAAACGAAGTTACATTTGAAGACAAGCTTAATATGACAAGATTGGCCCTTTATTTCAGCCACTATGTAAATGGAGTTGCAAAAAAACATGGGGAGGTATCAAGAATGATGTTTCCCGGTTATACCATTGATTCGATAACAAATGGGGTACATAGTAGAACTTGGGTATCTGACCCGTTTCAGAAATTATTTGACAAGTATATGCCAGGATGGAGATCTGATCCAATGATACTTCGGGGTGCCTTTAGTATCGATAAAAATGAGATTTGGAATGCTCACATGGAGGCAAAAAAGAAGTTAATAGACTTCGTGAATCACAGATATAACCGTGGTATGAACTATGATGATTTCACGATCGGATTTGCAAGAAGACAAACAGAATACAAAAGACCCGATTTACTCATATCTGACCCAGAAAGACTTATGAAAATAGCAGCTAGCAAGGGAAAACTTCAATTGATATACGCTGGGAAAGCACATCCGAAAGACAATTCTGGTAAGGAAACAATAAAAAAAATATATAAAATTATGAAGGAATTAAATAATGAAAACATTAAAATTGCATTTATTAACAATTACGATATGCAAATTGGGAAACTAATGACCTCTGGTGTTGATCTATGGTTGAATACCCCTCGTAGACCTATGGAGGCCTCTGGAACTTCAGGAATGAAAGCAGCCCATAACGGGGTACCTCAGTTTAGCACACTTGACGGATGGTGGATTGAAGGCAGAATCGAAAATATAACTGGATGGGCTATTGGCTCAAGAAAATCAAATGAGAAAGATTCTGTTGACGATGATGACAGAAACGATTTATATAAAAAACTTGAAAATATCATAATCCCGAAATTTTATAACGATAGAGATAACTGGATTCGTACAATGAGAAGCTGTATTGCAATAAATGCATCCTTTTTCAATACAGATAGAATGATTCAGCAATACGTCCTAAGCGCGTATTTTAGATGAAAGTACCATCTTTTCAAAAGGTGGACGAATATTTTCAATATCTTCCACCAAGCATCGAAGTATTTCAGCCACGCTCCAAGCCTGGGTTATACATCCTCTTGGAACATAAGGCGGAGAACCATCAAAAATTTCGTGAATAGAGCCGTCCCATTGATCACCATATGCATCAAACATTGTTTTTAAGAAGTGTTCATATGCGTATGTACGCCAATATTCTTCATAATTTTTTAATTTGATAAATGAATGAACAAACGGACCGAGCAACCATGGCCATGCAGTACCATTATGATAAGCAAGATCTCTATTATGAATTCCAATATAATTTCCCTTATAATCTGGATGTTCTGGATTTAAAGTTCTCAGGCCGAACGGGGTAATTAGCTTTAATTCAATATTATTTATTATATTTTCTTTTATTGATTGATCAATCATCGAATAATCCAAGGAAACAAGAAATATCTGGTTGGGTCTTATTGTCTGATCTTTTGTGTCAATAACATCATAAAGTTGATCATATTGTATGTTAAAGCTTTCTTTTGTTTGGTTTGAAAGATCATAATAATCATCATCCTTTCCAATAATATTTGCAAAATTACTCATAATTCTAAGTGCATTATACCAAAGAGCTTGAATTTCAACTGCCTTATTAGCACGAGGAGTTGGATAATAGTCACCAATTTTTACATCCATCCATGTGAGTCCAGGCCCATGACGTATTAAATAGTCTTCATCCATTTTAATGAAATAATCTGTTCCCTTCTTGTAATTATCAATAATCAAAGAGAGTTTCTCCCAGATTTCGCTTAGAAAATTAACATCATCTGTATATTTTAGATACTGATAGACCCTATCTATAAACCATAGTGAAGAATCAACCGTGTTATAAGATGCGATGGAGTCTTTATCAGAAAAAACATTTGGTATCAAACCCTTTCTTATGTATCTTCCAAAGCATTTGAGAATATTTTTTGCATCCTGATAACGTTTTGTTACCAGAGTGGTTCCAGGAAGTGAAATCAAAGTGTCTCTTCCCCATTCTCCAAACCAATGATAGCCAGCAATTATTGATTGGTTTTCATCTTTTTTTACAACAAAGTTGTCAGTTGATAATACCAGTTTTTCGTATTTATGTGGAATTTCTGATTTTTCAAAAATTGTTTTTTTCCTTAATACCTCTCTACTGTACATGTAAGAAAGATCCGCATCAACAATATCTTCGATGGAGATTACGAAAAAATACTCTTCAGGACTTGATATGTTTTTGCAAAATTCACCTAGATAAAAATTATTGTCCAAATATGAATCTTGCCTCTCATGATCTTTTTTATAGTAATATTTTCTCCAATATCCATCGGAATTATATTTTGAATCCTTTAGCATGATTTTTAGAGTTTTGCCAATATTGCTAGGTCGAACGAACACACCGTGTTCAAACAAATTTTGATCAAAAGAAACCGAACCTGGGGAGCTTAGTTCGTAAAAATGCCTAGAATTAATAATAGGTCTATGAAAAATGGAAATCGGCTTTTTGGTCGAAACCTCGAATTTTATTATAGTTGTATTTTTCCCATATGGCATAAAAATTGTTTTTCTAACAGAAATATCGTCAAAATTAAAAACAAAACTTGGAAAAACATTGAATACAAATTTACTTTGCATATTGTTTAAATCATATGAGTGCCCGTCAACTTGGACCCTGTCATAAACATTTGAAACAAAAACCCATCTTTCACTTGGAGGTCGAAGACTGGCAACAAGAAGTCCATGGAATTTACTAGTATTTTTTTGACTGCGGGTTAGCGAAGCATAGGCCCCAAGACCATTTGTTACTATCCACTCTCTCATACTTATCACGATTTTTCATTATCTTATTTTGAAGACAATTTGCCCAATGAACACACAAAGATTATTGCCCTTCCCCTCCTATGTGAAGACCAGATTCCTTTAAAGTATATAATTAAATCTTCTGCTTAAAATCTTGAAGGATATTCATATAATTAATAAAGCCTTCATATGGACCATCGTAATGACTGAAGTACGCATGAACATCGCCATCCTCAAGACCTTTTGTAGATACATAATACAAGTGATCAGAGGTTTGTAATTTTCGCCAAATATGCAAGAGTTCTTTGTTTCCATCATCTCTTAATTTTTTTCCTATATTTTTTAGTTCATTGAAACAGGCAATTTGCATATCATTTCCTAACCAAGTGGACACATCTCTATCTGCGTCAGCCCAGGAGATCGCCCATGGAACATCAATTTCTCCTACCGTTTGATATCTTTGAATTGCCTCACTAACTGTTACAAAATCCAAATGACCATGTTTAAAAACTTCACCAGGAAAATGACTCAAGAAATCAAAAATACCTGTTTCTGTCCAATGATGCTCGCCAAACGTTTCATAATCCATAAATAGATTTATCAAGTCTCCTTGACAGTTAGCCATCCAAGCTGCATATTTATCCGCAGTTAAAGGATAGGCTACCCATTGACGTGCAGAAAAACGAAATCCGACATCATCGCTTAAGGTGTAATTTCTTAACAATACTTTTAGGTCGCAATTAGTTGGTTTATACAAAAAGTTTGGAGATCTCCATCCAAGAATTTTCTCCGTTCCTTCGGTAATTATTCCTTTGTACCCCATATCTGCAACTTTCTTTGCAATTCTATTGTCATAAATTGCCTCTGTATTTCTAAAAACAGTTGGTTTGTAATTGAACAACCGTTTCATTATTTTACGATGCATCTTAATCTGATCTTCAAACTCATCGAGTTCATCATATAGACCTGAAAGAGAGTGAAAGTACGTCTCCTCCATAAAATCTACCGAACCGGTAGCAAATAGTTCTTTAAAGCTATCGATAACTTCGGGCGCAAAATTTTCACAATATTCAACGAAAGTACCAGTTAAACTAAAAGATACTTTGAATTTACCATTAAACTCCTTAATCAAATCGATTAATAAATTATTTGTGGGAAGGTAACACTTATTTGCCACTTTTTCAAAAATTTTCTTGTTTAGTTCCATGTTGAAATAATTCTTATCATCCTTATTTGAACCTATCTTAAATACTGTAAATTTGTTCAACCTTACGGGCTGATGAACCTCAAAATACATACACACTGATGGCATATTAACTAACTACCTCTTTATAAACATCAATGGTTTTATCTGCAACGCGATCCCATGTAAACAAGTCGATTTCCTGTTTTCCTTGGTTTGAAAGAGTGGTGTGCAAGGGAGGATATCTCAAAAGAGAGATTATCTTGTTTGCCATTTCATCTGTGTCCCAAAAATCGACACGTAAACAGTTGGAAAAAGTCTCGGCTACCCCCGCCGATTTTGATACAATAGTAGGAGTACCTGCAGAAATCGCTTCCAAAGCAGTAATTCCAAAAGGCTCACTTACAGAAGGCATAACATAGACACTTGCTATTTTATAAATGTGCTTTACCTCCTCTTCTGTAAGCAATCCGGTAAAAATTACATTATTCGAGATGCCAAGGTTTACTGCTTCATCAATTAGCTTAGGAAACATGTCTCCCATTCCGGCCACGACAAATTTTGTATCCTCAAAATCGAGTACTTTTCTTGCAGCTCTCAGGAAAAACTCAGGCCCCTTCTGAATAGTTAATCTACCCAGGAAAAGTACCAAATTTCTTTTTTCCCCCTCTCCAAGTGGATATACGGCGTTATGTACAACTCGTATCTTATTAGGATCAATTCCATATTTTTCTACAATAATGCGTTTAGTAAAATGACTTACAGCAATTACCCTATCGGCATGTTGCATACCCTCACGTTCAATATTAATAAACCAGTCGTTAGGATACACCCATCCAGATCGATCGTATTCGGTGGAATGAATGCTTAAGATAAGTGGTACGCCAAGTTTTTGCTTCAATGCAATTCCAGCTTTCATGGTCAGCCAATCATGACAATGAACAACGTCATATTTACCCGCTACTCTACTAACTATAAGATTGTTGTATCGGTAAACCGCATCGAAAAAATTGCCACCAAGTTCTTTATCATCGGGTCGGTCGTACGGGAATATTTCCGTTTCTCCAACCTCAATTATTTTTAAATTAGATTTATCTGTTGTTGCCCTGTGCCTAGTCTTGGGCATATAAAAATCAACTTTGATATTTTTATCAGCAAGGCTACGAGTTAGACCATAGCAATGAGTTGCTAATCCCCCCGCCTTAAATGGGGGGTATTCCCAACCAATCATTGCAATTTTCATATTTACCTTCCTCTAATCAACATTTGGCAATCTGTGTAGCCCTTTGGGTCCCCCACAAATAGAACCCATCTTTCCCTCTTCATCGCCTGATTTGTTATGATTATCTAGTTTTTAAATGAAACGGAATTATATAAGATTGAACATCTGGTTTTCGTCAATATCCACCTTGTTTTCTCTAGCAAGCCAACCTAACGCAGCATATATTTCAATTTCATCTATTTCAGCTAGACGTTTCATAGTTGGGAAATTTACTTCCCCCCAAATGTCCATTATCTTCCAAATCCGACCTGCATCACTACCTATTTTTGAGGTAAGATTAGTCTCACCTAATCGATAATATCCTTGGCTATCCTTAGATATTTTATCTTCCCTTGCAAGCCATCCAATGCCTGAAGAAACATCCTGGTGTTTTAGTTTGGTTAACTTCATCAATTTTTTTTCGGAAAGAGCGCCATATTTGTTAAGTGCCTTCCATATCTTACCTGCATTTTCACTGAAATATTGCTCCAAGGTCCTCACAAGCATCCTCCAACGCTAATTAGCGTAATATTAACCTAAATATAAGTCTATCTAAAAAAAATTTATGTTTAATATTATTCTTTAAAGTTGATAAAAAACATCTTTACCCAGTCAGAATATTCTCTTCCTTGATCATCATATACAATTACCTTAACGACATGGTTTCGAAGCGAGATTTTGTTACAATACCAGTTATAGGCCGGTTCTGTATCGATGTGAACCAATTTTCCATCGTAATAAAATTCTGCCTTAGTAATCCTAGAAGGAGAATACTTTACATCAGCCCATATCCATATTCCTTTTAGTACTATAGTTGTCAAGCCACCAATGTTACAAATCTTTGTATCCTTGTGGTATACATTACCTATTTTAGGTGATTCTATTCTAACTTGTGGGGGAAGTTCATTTGTATCGGCAAGCAATGCCATTACGCTTACAATCATTTTTGTAGTATTTACCAAATAACTGAAATTAACATTGCTCAAATCATCCCCCCATTTGTGCATATTTGGATCGCCTTCTCCTTGCCAACAAGCAACAGCCTCATAACCATATTCAACAAAAGAATGGTAATCACTATAACCGCGACTATCTCGAATAATTGTGTTTTTATTAATATTCATTTTCAAATCGCAAACATTGCTTGAAATTTCAAAGAGATCCTGCACCCAGTATGCATCAGTTGTTGCACTTATTCCCATTCTTCTTCCAGTTTCAGTGGTTGTAGCTCTTCCGATCATATCAGCGTTGATTTCCAAAATTATGTCATCTGAGCGATCATAGGCTTCTTTTGCATAAACTTGGCTTCCAACAAGCCCCACTTCCTCCCCAGAGAATGTGACAAATTTTAAGGTATGGTTGAATTCGTGTTGACCCAGAACGTATGCTGCAGCAAGAACCGCTGCCGTCCCTGAACCGTCATCATTCGCACCGGGAGCAAATTTTACTGTATCGTAATGGGCATTAAAGATAACGATCTTATCATCTTTACCTTCAAGAGTGGCTTCAACATTTTGGCTTGTAAATAATCTTCTATGATATATATTACCAAATGATGTCCAGTTTTGATATCTGGTTTTAAGACCCATTTGATCGAACTGCTGAAAAATAAATTTTGCTGATTTTTCACAGCCATATGTTCCAGTATATCTTGGACTAAAAGCCACAAGAGGCTCCAGGTATGATCTTAATAAATCCTCATCAATCTTGCTTAATATTAACATTATTTTAGAAGAGTTATGAAAACTTGTTATAAGATTTTCTGAACTATCTGGATGTTTTAATGACTGAGAGGATGCAATGGAAATCGTAATCGTAGATGATATGATCATAAAGACAATTACTAGGATGGAAATTAGCTTTGAATGTTTTTTCATTTTAATTCAAGATAAATAAAGATTTAAAATTTTATAAAGTTTTTCTAATAGAAATATTTTGGATGCAATTTTTCTAGTCTAAAATACGAATATTCACGACATCCTAGATTATTCTGACGGATCACATGGAATCTATGATTTCAAAGATTGGGAAAATATCGATTTATCCTATTTTGGATTATAAATAATCAACAAACGGGCTTGAGGGGATTCGAACCCCTGGCCAATCGGTTAAGAGCCGATTGCTCTGCCTAGCTGAGCTACAAGCCCATTAAAAAAATCGGGAACCCGAAAAATGAAAAACAGTTATTAATTTTTTCCGGTTAATATCTTTTTAACTATCTTATCTTCAACCTTTGATATGTATTTTGCTTCAATTTTTTCTGTAATATATACATCAGTTCCAGCATGATAAATTTCAATACCGTCCTTGCGAGTTTTAACCCCATCAATTCTTAATATTAAAGGGTCCTCAGTACGAACTCTCCCGGCCTCGATGGCTTTTTCAATACTTCCGCTTAAATGAACCTTTTTTCGATCTATGGGATGCAGACCCCCCTCTATTATTATGTCAGCTTCCTCTTCTGTTACCGGATAAAAATATTCATCAAGATCGGCAGAAGGAAGATCGTCAAGAGTAACATCAATAGTATGACCATAGGTGGCTCTAATCATTCCTCCATCAATTTGATATCTTCCTCTTGAGTCAGTGGAAACCAAAGCTTCAATGTGATGTGCTCGTAACCAATTAAAACCAGATCTACTGGTACCTATTGCATCAATCAATGAAGAAATATCAACCCAGCCTTTTCCATCCATCATAAGACCAAGTTTATCTGGAAAATGACGCAATGCCCCAGCCATAATTCTGCTTAAAGAATTAAGCTCTTTATCATTCATTAAAAATTTCCCTTTTTCATTGCATACAGGGCACGTTTCGCCTCTGAAATAACCATGTTCCTCACATTCAGATAGCATTTTATCAACCCTGTAATTCAAATGATAAGTATAAATTTTTGTACACCTCTAAGTAATCGTTATTAACAATAATTAAATAAATATCGCTAAAAGTTGAACAAAGATAAAAATTGTTAAAAAATATTTTTTAAAAAACGATATTTGAATGGGACTAATCTTATATAATATAACAAATATAATATAAAATATAAAAAGGATACCAGAAGACCAAAGCTGTCCTTTTAAGCATAGATTAGTGTTGATAAAATTAATCAACATAAAAACAAAAGTGCCGTAATTTGGTTTACGAAGGACAGTATAGGGAGGTAATATAAAATGAAGGAAAAAATAATTACAATACTTGTAGTAGCACTGTTTTTTTTAAGTGCTGTTTCAATAATTGACGCTGGTGAACAGCCAAACGCCAATAACATATATGTAAAAAAAATTAAATTTTCAAAACCTACAATTGAGCCGGATGGGGAATTTATTAAAATATCTATGGAGGAAACAGAAAATATACATTTTGAACCTGGAATGCCAATAATACCTGTTTATCAACTGGTGTTAGATTTTCCTCTTGGAACTACAATAGAAAAGATAATATTGAATTGTAATAATCCGATTAGCCAAGGTTTATCTGCAAAAATAAAACCAGTTTCTTCTGCTTTAACTTTAGATGGTTCTGGAGAAGTAGGAGGTATTGTAACTTATGAAAGTATCTATAAATCATCCAATTTTTATCCAACCGAATGGCATTCGTATAACACTTTTGTAGGGTTGACAAAAGATAAACAAAGAAAGTTAATTGTTTCTATTAACATTTATCCTGTACGCTATTCTCCGTTAAAAGATGAAATCAACTATATACAAAATGCAGAATTAGAAATTACATATAATTCTCCGGCAGAACCTGTTGTCGAAGCCGATGTGTATGATTTTTTGATTATAACTGCACCAGCATATGAAAATGAGATGAACCGACTATCAAATCATAAAAATAACCTTGGAATAAGAACGAAGGTAACGTTACTGGATGAAATTAACGGTCAAGGACGTGATACTCAAGAGAAAATCAAATATTACATAAAAGATGCTATTGAAAATTGGGGCATTGAATATGTACTCTTGGTAGGAGGATACAGGAGTTTTCTTGGCCTTAATAATCCCAAACTGCAATTTCCAATAAGACATGTGTATCTAAATACCGGTGGTGGAGATGACACCGATTATCCATCGGATATTTACTATGCTGATATCTATTATTACAATCCATTAACGGGAAAGGAATTTTGTGATTGGGATTCAAATGGTAACGGCAGATTTGGTGAATGGGATTGGTATGGATATGACGAGCTTGATCTTGTCCCTGACGTTTACCTTGGACGTTTAGCATGTCGTCATGAAAAAGAAGCAAAGACAATGGTTGACAAAATAATAAATTATGAAAATAGCGATAATACAAATGAAGATTGGTTTAAAACAGTGCTAACAGCAACAGGGGACGATTTCGCCGATTTCCCAGAGTGGAACATACCTTGGGATGTATCAGTACTACAAAACGGAGAATATACCATACATGCACAAAGTAAGAATAAACATAACATTACTGGGCCTGAAAACAAGGTAACAGTATATGTTGATAATACCCTGCAATCCGTCGTCACTTTTTCTGAGGAAGACTACATTACTACAGGTTTAAGTTATCCTTTTCCGCCGGTTGCAGAAATTACAGTTCCTTCAGAGGAAGATATTCTTGGCACGACCGACGTTTATGTAAACAAACCGCGTGGAGCATACGAGGGAGACAGATGGACATCTATTGAATATCTGGATGGGGTTATGTATATCAAGGGAAAATCGTACGATCCCCAACCAAACCCAGAAGGATCATTTACTGAACTTCATGTATGGATTACCGATAGTGGAGGACAACTGGTTCCTGATGCAGACTGGACAGTTGAAGATGTTGAAGTCTGGTTTGAAGGGGAACCTGTAATGAAAAAAACTCTTGAGTATTTCCCAGATGATTTTCAAGCAGTCAAGCTCTGGACTTCTACTGGTGATTTTAATGATATCGACGATGTTCTATCGGCGTTAAACGAAGGTTGTGGATTTGCTTATTTTGAGGGGCACGCAAATCCAATGTCATGGGGCAATCATTATCCAGGCATACCCGGTGGCCGTAAACACGGGTCAGTTGATGGACTATATCAAATAAGTCAGGGTGGTTTTACACCTCCACTCTTTCCTCTTGATCAACTTAAAAACGGCAATAAACTTCCGATAACTGTATTAAGCGGTTGTCACCCGCTAGCTATTGATTGTAGCTTATTGAGACTTTTAATTGATCCTATATCCAACACATATAGTGCAAAAAGCGGATCTTGGGCACCTGAATGCCTAGGTTGGTGGCTGACTAGATTACCAGAAGGTGGATCTATTGCAACAGTGGGTCCTGCTGCAATGGGATATGGAGGAATAGGCAGCGAAAATACAGAAAGATACGGTGGTTGGCTATGGCCAGAATTTTTCAGGTTATGCTTCGAGGAAAATATTGACATTTTAGGTGAAACATTTACCCAGGCTCTCAATAGCTATATAACTCATTTTTCACCCATAGGTCAAAGCAATACAAAAACCGTTGAGGAGATGATTCTACTTGGAGATCCAACCCTTAAGATTGGGGGTTATTCTAATTCTGCTTCGCTAGATTTAAGAGAAATGTCAGATTCGTCACAAGATACCGAGGAAAAACCTGGATTTGTATTACAAAAAACCGAGCAGCTAAAAACCGAAACGTCGATATTGGATTCTACCTTTTCAAACGATTACCAGATAACTAAAAACGCGCTTTTAGATAAAAAACCAGAAAGTTTAACTTCAAATGGTAACGGAAACTTCCTCACAGGATATGCGCGTCAAGAACAGACATATACAGGTCCTGTTTGGCATAGTGGATTTGCATACTCAAGAGGCGGAGCTGTTTGGAATGAGCTACTTTTGCCAAATGGCAATGATGAGATTGTACACCAATCTGTCAGCTACTGTGGTATCGATAATATCGCTGTTGGATGCCAATACAATGGCATAGGCAGTGATTTTGATATATTGATAATGAGTGATATGACAAATGAAAATTCCTGGGAAGTTCGAACTTATTCAAGTTCATCTAAAACAACCGTAGAATATGGTAAAAATGGTTGCGCTATCAACGGAGATTATTTTGATAACGACATTCAATATATTTCAATGATGACATGTGACTATCTTGATGAAAATCTAATTCAAATACCAGTTTTTTCGGTCAGTACGAGTGACTACACAACATTCTTGCCCGGTCTGGAAAATATTTATAATCTAGTCGGAGCGGTTGACCATTCCACCCACTACAATTTCTTTGGTTTTGAGCACGCATCTGGTGCATATCTGATAAGGGCACTTCATCCCGAAACTCCAGGAGATAGTCTGGACTTAGGTTTTATAGGTCCATTTGAAGGGAAAAATTTAGACTTCGGAGCTTACAACGGCAGAGCCGTATTGGTTTATGAAGATGATGATAATATTTATTCGTCCTATTCGTCCAACGGTGATTTGTGGTCATTTAATCATCTAATTACAACAAATGGAGAAAAGCCAGAAGTCGTAGCCAATGAAGACGGTTCATTTGATTGTTATTTCATACGTGGAGCGCAAATAATTAAAAGTCATAGTACAAATGGTATTAACTGGTCAGAGCAAGAGCCGGTATCAGGAATCAATGATCTTGATACCAACGATATCTTCGATGTTTGCAATGATGCAATGGTTTGGTCAAAGACAGACGGGAATCTTTACGCAAAAATATTTGGTTCAACTTCCTCGATTTTTATTGAAAACGTAGATGTAACAAATGATAAAAAAACCATTATAGCTACAATTACAAACGGCGGAACGACCCAATTATCCAATATAGACTGGCAAATTACTTTAATTTCGGATAATACAATTGAACGCATTTATGGCATACCGTTTCTTAATGGCATAATACTTGCTGGTGCTAGTACATCAGGAAATATAAATCAATTACAGTCAGGTGACAGTATTGATATAAACAGTGGAAATTTATTTGGTTTTGGCAGTGTAATGGTAAATGTAAAGGTTGACGATGTTAGCTTTAGTGAAGACGCTTTCCTTCTAGGAAGATCCCTTTACTTAAGATACCCGTTCTAACCAATAACCTCTTTCTTTTTCTTTATTTATCAAGCATATAAAAAATTTTTATTAGATTTTGAAAGTAATGTGCAAACATTATTGAATAATATTAGGATTACAGGTGTGGTGAATCATTGGATCAAGAGGAATTAAAAAAATTGGCAGGGGAAAAAGCAGCAGAATATATTTCAGATGGGATGGTTCTTGGTCTGGGAACTGGCTCCACTGTCAAATATGTTTTACAAAAAATTGGAGAACTCGTACAACGAGGTTTGGATATAAAGGGAATTCCAACATCAATGCACACTAGAAAAATTGCAAACGAATATAAGATACCATTAACAACATTTGAGGATAACCCAGAAATTGATCTTACTATCGACGGTGCAGATGAAGTAGATTCCCGCTTAAATTTAATTAAAGGTGGTGGTGGTGCACTCACACGAGAGAAAATAATTGCATATCATTCTAAAAAGGTAATAATAGTAATCGATGAATCAAAAATTGTAAAAGCTCTTGGTATTGATTTTCCTCTTCCCGTTGAGGTAGTAAAATTTGCATGGGGTTCAACAAAAAAAGCACTTGAAGAATTCGGGTGTACAGTAGAACTAAGAAAAATAATGGGTGAGCCATACATTACAGATAATTCAAATTATATTTTGGATTGTGAATTCGATCGGATCAATGACCCCGAGGGTCTCGAAAAAGAAATAAACAATATTCCTGGAGTTGTTGAAAACGGATTATTTATTGGTCTTGTCGACGAAGTAATAGTTGGCAGTAAGCAGGGAATCATGACATTGGGAAAAGAAGTTGTATCTTAATATAGAAACTTATTTAACAAACTTGAAATCGTAAAATGCTGGTAGAATAAATACCGCACCAACTACTGACAACGCTACCATTACAATTATTAGTAAGGAAAATTGCTGAAGTGCTGAGATATCTATAAAGAAAATAGAAGCAGTACCGGCAATTGTAGTTGCAGCGGCCTCGACTAAAGAAAGACCGGTTTTTTCTATAGCAACCTTTGTTGCCTCTGTTTTTGAAAGCCCTTCCTCCAACCCCTCGCGCACTCTGTGAGTTATATGAACTCCATAATCTATACCAATCCCTATCATAATTGATGCAATGGAGATAGTAAAAACTGATAATGGAACATTTAGTCCTACGAGAAATCCAGGCTCCCACATCAAAAGAAATCCGACTGGTATCATAGTCAGGAAACCATAGATGGAGGAGCCGAATATAACTATTAATGATGCTAGAACTAGAAGTAAAGCAACAATCATTGAACGTGTTTGTTCGTCTGTTAGTTTTTTATTTATTGCGACATTTATAGCATCTGTACCTGTAAGCTGAGACACTCTGCCATTATGTGGTATTTCTGCTTTTTCAGCAATTTCATTTACTTTGTTAACCGTTGCTTCGTTTTCTTCCATACTCTTTCCTAGAGGAATATTGACAAGGATAATGGTAGTTGAGAAATCTTCAGAAACTAACCCAGACTCGGCAACCATATCATAAATAATTGTATCAACACCCAGGAAATCATTTAAACGATCTACTATATCATTTCTTTCTAATACATCACTTACCTTCTTTACCTGATCTGCTAGAGAGTTTACATTAACTCCTTCCTCTCTCATTTCCTCTTCCATGTTATAAATAGCATCAATGGTTTCAGGATAGGTTAATCCTTGGGGATCAGTTACAATCAGTAGTGCATTGAAGTTACCTCCACCAAAGTTGTTTGAATATTCCTGAAGTTTTTCAAGCTCAGGGATTCCTTCAGGTGCCATGTCGAAGTAGTTTACATCAGTTGTAATTTGTGGGATGAGAATAATTGACATAACCGCAAAAAAGCAAGCAATAACTGCTATCCGTCGTTTATTATGTATAACAAAGGTCGCAAGACTGCTCCAACTCGGAAAAATGCTATTTTTTTCATATCTTAAAATAACTATCAGGATTGGTGCAAGTATGATTGAGCAGATAAAACAAAACATAATTCCTACTGCGCATGCGAAACCAAATGTTATCATAGGACTCATGCTGGAAATCATCAAAGATCCAAAACCGATTATTGTTGTTATGGAGGAAAGAAGTATTGCTTTTCCAGTGGATTTCAATAATTTTTCCATTCTATCCACTTCATCTCCAGTTGATTTTTCCTCGGCAAATCTATTCATAATATGAATAGAGTAGTCGACCCCCAAACCAAGAAGCAATGCAACAACAGCTATTGCAAGCAAAGTCATTTCAGGAGTAACGGCACCTAAAAGACCAAATGTAAGTATTATTGCATATGCTGTAGGCATTAACGTAATAATAATCCCTCTTAGAGATCGGTGGAAAAAGAATAATACCGCAGAAATCAATAGAATAATAATAGGTAAAATCAATCTGAAATATTCCATACTAATATTCTGGATTGCTTTTTGCATCGCAACTGTTCCAGTTATGGTCATCTCTGAGTAATAGGTACCCCTATGTTCTATCACATCTTTTGTTTTTTCTAAGATCTCGTCATAATCAGCATCTGACGCCAATTGAATTATAATTAGACTTATCTTATAGGTGTTGGTAAAATATGAACCTTTGTAGGCCTGAACAGTGGTTCTTGCAAGATATCTAGCAATAAGCTTTTCATCGTCAGGTATTTCTCTTTTTCCTGAGCCGCCAAGACCGCCAATTTGATATGGTTTGGCATTTTCCTCTTTGATCAACGAAGATAAACTTCTAACAGTAACTACTCCGTCTATCTTGCCTTTGTCACTTTCATACTGATTAAGTGTCGGGCTGCAACATACCCTATCCATCTCCTTTAAAACATCAGGATCTCTTATATCATCTGCCTCGATGTAAATGATGATATTGTAACCCATTTGGAATTCTTTGTCAATCCTGTTCCATAGCTGAACTGAAGTGTCGTCCTTTGGTAGAAAATTAGCAAAATCTGAAACCATGTAAACATTCGTTGCTTGAGTGCCTATTAAAGCCGTGATAAGTGTAAATATAATAAGAACCGCATGTGGTCGTTTGACAAGAACTTGAGCAATGGGCCTAACGTTCATTGGTTTTTGCCTCTTCAGATATTTTGATTTTCACAGGATTATAGTTAGCATCTTTTTGTTTGAAATTTGCCAATCTGGCAATTTTGTTGAGCCTGTCTTCAATTTCTTTTGAGTATCTTTTAATTAAAAGAAGGGGAGAAATCGGATAATACACGTAAGGATTTTTTCCGATGTTATCTGTTTTTAATTTTTTACGATAAATTAGTTTCTGATCATACATCTGGGCAAGGATTTCTCTGACAGTGCTTGGGTGAAGATGAGATCCTCTTATAATTTGATCTGCCTTTGCCCCATTTTTTCTTAGAAGATAGAGGTAAATTCTAGAGGCCGCTCTGGATTTCAATATCTCTTGGACTGCTTGCTCCAAGCTTTTATTACCCAAAACGCCTACACTGGTCATTAAATTAGCACCAATTTTATTTTATTATTTTAATATTTATTTATTTTATAAGTTTAAATATTTTTCCATTATGTCGGCAGAAAAGCGATAAAACAACAGAAAAAAAATTATCTTGATAATCCATAAATAACTCCTTAAATAATTAATTGTAAAAATGTCGTTTAAAAGCCGACAATATATTATTGAATAATATCGTATCTAAGACGACAATTTAGTTTTATTTAGATAAATCTCTGCATTAAACTATCAGTAAATTCATTGATATTTTTTCTATTTAACTTAAACCTGTCACAATAATTTTTAACTTGCGAAAGTAAATATGGATTTTCTAAATCCTTTAAGGTAGAAAATATACCCAAACGTCTACCAACCTGATATAGTCCCCTCTGCTTAGGTCTCAATTTAAGAAATAAATCTAATGTTTTTAACATCTTTTGTTTATCCTCTAGAAATTTACCTTCCAAATCTGCAAATAAATTAAGAATATGATCGCTTTGTATCATACTATCGATCTCATCCAAATTTTCTATAAATATTTTCAATTCTTTTACCATCATCAAATCCGTACATTTTTGAAACTTTCCATCAATATAATCCTTATACAATGGTATGTGGTATGGAATCGCAAGCGGTCTTAACCTAATGAAATCTGGATTTATTTTATTAAGTGCATCTGCCGATTCAATTGCATGAATTTTTGAGAGTTTTTTCCCCCCAAGTCCAGGCATCATATATTCAGAAAGTTCCATTCTCGCATTTTTGACCTTTTTACCTGCCAAAATATGAGTCTCTTTTGTTGCTCCTTTTTTAACATTTTTGAGAACTATATCAGCCCCAGATTCCATCCCTATATGAATCCTATTTAGTCCAGCCTTTGCAATTTCTGCTAATTTATCTTCAGAGATTTTAAAAATTGTGCTTGATCTTGCATACGATGTAATTCTTTTTACTCTGGGAAATTTTTCCTTGATATATCTAAGGATTTTAACTAGATTATCAGGTTTTATCACCAAGCTGTTAGAATCCTGTAAAAAAATCGAATTCATACCATTAGTAAACCAGTGATATGCTGTCTCAAAAGCATAAATATCTTTGGGATTTAGAGAATTAAATTCCCCTCTAATTAGATATTGATTTATTTTGTCATTTTCCTCTCTGATCTCATTTAGCCTTTCAATAAATTTTGCAATAGTCTCAATATCGTATTTGACATGTTTTATATCTCTAATAGAAAATTTTGAGTTTTTATATATCGGACAGAACGTACATTTATTCCATGGACAATTTCTTGTAACTCTTAAAAGGAGACTTTTTGCCTCACTTGGAGGACGAATTGGTCCTTGTTCAAAACCATTATAATAGTTATCCAATTCAATCATTCTGTTTTAACAATTATAATTATTAAATAAAACCTTTGCATAATTAAATTAGGAACATAATATTCAAAAACCTTTTATCCATGAGACTATATAAGGCAGATAGTTTCAAAGTGAAACGATAATGGTTGGAAAGAAGATAATAAAGAGATGGAAAAAGTATCATGAGATTTCTGGTGTTGGTCCCATCACCCGCCGCTATTTTGTAATGAATGCTTTTGATGGTGCACTCACTATGTTGGGGGTAGTTATAGGTGCTTATGTAGCCGGTATTTTAGAGCCGTTGCCCATTATAAGTGCAGCTATTGCTGGATCAATTGCTATGGGTACTTCAGGAATTAGTGGCGCCTACATGACTGAAAAAGCAGAGAGAACAAAAAAATTAAAGGATTTGGAAAAAGCAATGCTTACAGATTTGAAAAACGGAATTCATCATAAATCTCATAGATATGCAACTGTTCTTGCATCTGTAATTGATGGTGCATCACCTGCAATGGCAGCAATTTTTGTAGTATCTCCATTTTTCTTTGTAAATTTTGGAATAATTACTGTCGATGATGCTTTTTTCATCTGCATCGGACTGACCTTAACCATATTGGTATTATTAGGAATATACCTAGCAAAAATCAGTGACGAAAGCATGATAAGATATGGTTTACAAATGCTGCTGGTAGGAATTGCCACTGCGTTTTTATGCGTTGTTAGCTCAATCTTATTAGGTGGTAATGTCCCCCATTAATGTATTTTTTACTTAACCCAATCTTCTAATAGTCCTATTAATTTTCAAATAATTATGGATGAAAAAACGCGCATTGAAAAAGATATCGTAATGTTTGAAGAAAATCTTAAAAAGCTTAATCTTAAAGATAAAAATTTAATCCATAGCAAAATAGTCGAACTTGCAATTCAATATTATCAGGATTCAAAATATTATTTAGAAAAAAAAGATCATTTTACCGCGTTCGGTTGCATTAATTATGGTCATGGACTTTTAGATGCGTTGTTGAAATTCTAATTTTTGAATAGAGTTATATTTAAAATCATGAGAAAGGAGAAATAGATTTTTAGACCATATCTCCAATCTCAACCTCATCATCTTCCCCAAGAAGGCTGCTATCAATTTCATCGATTACATCATCGGTGGTATAATCTTGATATTCGTCGTCAGTGCTGTCCTTTGAATTTTCTGCGTAGTTATATAGAAAAACAACGGAGGAAATTATTACTATTGCACCGAAAACAATTCCCATTATCTTTTTATTCATACTTAACTTCCTCCAGCATTTTTATTATCCCCACTGTTGGCAACTGAAACGTTACCAGCAGCATCACTTAGTTTATTGCCATTATCAGTGCCAAGATCGTTAATTCTTGAAGTTATTCTGTTTTGTATCTCTGCTCTAACGGGACCTTCAACGTTTTTTAGAGCATTTTGAATTCTGTTTCTCAGCCGCATTTCCTTTCTTTCTTGAAAATTGGCAGTTGCATTATCAACTTGTACTGTGGCTTGAACCCTTAGTCTGATTCTTTCCTCTTTAAGTTCCGAAAAAATTTTGTATTTTTTCGCTTTTGTCATATTATTTACAATTTTGCTAATTTGATTTTTTACTTGCTCTTTAGTGATGCTTCCATTTTGATACTTGTTTATTGTCGAATTATCATATTCTCCAATAAGCCCATAAATTCTGTAGAGTTGGTTTCTGTTAAACATTCTAATATGATTCTGGATTCTCTGGGTTAGGTTTTGAACTTGTTCAGATACCATTTCTCTTATCCTTAATCTCAATTGTTCTATTGTCGCCTCATCCAGTAATTCTTTAATCTTTTCCCTAAATTCTTTTGTTAGTTCAATTGCATCACTTTTTAGGTCAACAAATATCTGAACCGCATCAGTTGAATTTGGATCAGCGGATTGGACTTCCTGCATTAATAGTTCCAATTCAGCTAGTATTGCTTCAAGATCAGTGGTATTATATTCCAACTCTTTTAAAAAAGAAACAACTTCTTCTCCTTTAATTATATTTTTTAATATTGATTTTTCAAGTTGCAAAAGTCTAATACTTGCTCCAAATTCATATTTTATTATTTCTGCTTCTTCCTGGGTCCCCGTATCTATATCAACAGTAGCGTTCTCTGTGGTATCTACCTCATCTGCATATACTACTACAGGCGTTAGCAATGTAAGTATTGCCAACACAACGGCAATTTTCGCCATTTTTTTCATATTTTCTACACCTCACAAACCAATTTCCATTTGGTTTTCAATACAATATCGGATGAAACAGCATATATATTTTAACCGGAAATAAACGGAACAAAGCGGAACAGGTCTTGGAATTAATGCTTTTTTAATCTAATTAGATTTGACATGCCAATCTGTTCTTTTTCAATTAATCCTTTGCGCTCTAAACCAAGAATATTTCTTGAAACAGCTGCTTTAGGTATTTTTAGTTCTTTTTGAATGTCTGTTTGAGTCATCGCCCTGTCAGTTTCTTTTAATAATTGAATTATTTTCTTTTGACGCTCGTTCAAACCTTTTAAATTAATCTCTCCAGTTGATTCTATTATTTCCTTAGAATTTTTATCGTTTTTAAGTATAATTAGAATTATAATAACTGCAATTAGGACAATGAAGATAACGATAATAAAAATTAAATTGTTATCAATTAAAACATTATTTTCAGATAATCTCTCTGTTTGATATTGAACAACTACAGAAAAGGTCTTGTTTTCTCCAAACCCTCTAATAACCAAATTACCTTCATCTTCCTCTATTCTGATTGATCCTGATGATTTAAGATAATTAATCGAAGAGCCTTTTGGTAAAGTTAGAACATAAACAAAATCAGAGAAAATCTCTTCTTTTGAAATATTAAGTAGCCAATATCCCTGATTTTTGGAGGTATAAATCTCCGTATCATTTGCTAATAAATCTGGATGATTGGTAGTTCCATCTATTTTTACAAATCCAAAATTGTCGACTTCAATATTGATATCAGCATAATATTCTTCGGCAAAAACAGAAGGAAAACCAACAATAAATAATAAAACAATCAATAAAATCAGGACGGAAATATTTGAATTTTTATTAATTAATCCCATCTTCTCTCCAGTAATATGCCTAACTGATATTAATTTATTTTGTTTTGTGGCAATTAGAAATTTGTTGTCGATTTGAAATTTTCAAAAATAGTATACCAAATTATATATATTAACAATTGTTTATATTACCGTATAAAATAATTTAAGGGGGTTCTAAAACTAAATGGGAAAAATTGTTATTAAAAAATCCCTAGTGTATAGTATATTATTTATTTTATTATGTAGCAGTATTGCAGTAAATGCAATTGCTGCTAAAGAAAATATTCCAAAGTATAATAATTCTTCATATGGTTTTGACGGTTATACTGATATTAGTGTGGATGAAGCTTGGGCACTGTTAAATAACGCCTCAAATGGAATTCAAATTCCCATTGACGTGAGAACTGACCCAGAATGGATACCCGAACACATTGACACCCCCTATCCAGAAAATCCTCGGCACCATAACTATTTTGAATGGAGCAATCCCAACATTTTAATGGAATTTATGTCAAATTATGAAGGGAAAGAAATTATCTTGTATTGTTTAGCAGGTTCAAGGAGCGAGAGTGCAGCCAATATGCTTATAGATAACAACTTTGAGGGAACGATATACAACATGGGTGGAGGCATAAAAGAGTGGAAAAATAAAGGATATCCAATTGTTAGTAACCGTCCACCGGAAATTCCAGAAATAAACGGACCCAATGAGGGGTATCCTGGACAAGAATATGAATTTACAATCACAACAGAAGATCCAGATTATGATGACATTTTCTATTGTATAAATTGGTCTGAGGGGCAAGAAGGAGTTTGTATAGGACCATATGAGTCTGGAGAAGAGATTTTTATAAATCATAGTTGGGTTTCTAGTGGAATACATAATATTGTTGTACGAGCCAAGGATGAATTTGGCATGGAAAGTGATTCTACCACTTTTAAAATAGAAGTTTCAGCAACCGAACTAAAAATTTTGAACATAAGAGGAGGATTTGGTTCAGTAACAACAGACGTAAAAAATATCGGCGATAACACAACAGAAGGAATTGCCACAAAGATAGATATTAAGGGAGGGTTATTTTCCAAAATTAATTTAACTCATATCTGTAAAGGATGCATCGATTGCGGAACAACATTGGAACCAGGAGCAATAAAAATCGAAAGCACAAGAGGATCAGGGATAATTTTTGGGATTGGAACTGTTGAAATAACGGTATCTGCTTGGGCAACAAATGCAGATAAAGTCGAAGTAGTAACCACGGGCTATGTAATTGGATTATTTGTAATTGTTAATAAATAATTCATAAATTAGGAGACATTGTAAATAATCATATACATCCATCATTTTAAGTCCCATTAATCAATACTTTTTAATATGAACAAACGTAAAATCAACTGTCCGCAGCTTGAAAAATTCTACTATTATACTTTTCCAATGCATGCAGTTTTGGTTACCTGTAATGATGGGGATAAAAAAACGAACATCATTACAATTTCCTGGCAATGCCCAATTTCTAAAAACCCACCACTTTACGGAATCTCTGTTGCACCTAGCAGATACTCACACGATCTTATTAAAAAATCAAAAGAATTTGTTATTAATTTTTTACCGTTTGATTTTGTTAAAAAAGTAAATTTTTGCGGCACACATACTGGCAGAAACATCGACAAAATTAAGCAATCAAATCTTACACTTGTTCCTTCAAAAGAGGTTACTACTCCATCAATTCAAGAATCATACTCAATTTTAGAATGCAGATTAAAAGAATCTATTTCCTTAGGAGATCATACATTTTTTGTTGGAGAAGTTGTAAACATTTCTTATGTTGAAGACGCATTTCAGGACAATATTTTAGAAAATAAGCACATCCAACCCATCTTTTACCTAGGAAAAAACATATACACAACCATTGGAAACAATAGGGATGAATTCTAGGGAAATAAAATTTTTATTTCATCATCTAGTTTCAAACCAAGTCTTTTTGCTGCGTTTCCCTGATTTATCCCGATTTCAAATAGATTACTACTACCAACTGTAGCAAGCATCTGCCGCTTACGAGCAAAACCATACGCTTTAAAGAATGTTATTTCCTTCCTCTCGGAACCAATAAAAATCATCAATTTTTTCCCGTATTCTACATATTTTTTTATTTTATCGCCGTCAATATTAGTAATTATATTTCCAAAACTATCAATATGAATAATTTTTCCTGTCGCACTTTGATTATCTACAATTCCCTGACCAAAATCCAAATCAACGAAATTGAAAAGACGCTTACCAAACTGATCGAAGGAAACCCCTTTAATAATATTTGCAGCCACGGGAGAGAAAATATCTCGTCCATGAAATGTATTTGAGACATTTTGCATCATGTGGAGAGGGTTTGAAATTTCGTACACTGCAAAATCGCCAAGATAATGGGCAGCAGGCATCATCAAACCATTATCTGGGCCTATTAGAATCTGAGATCTTGTTGCAATAATTATTCCTTTTCTCTCGGTTCCAACCCCCGGATCTACAACTGCAACGTGAATTGTTCCCTTTGGAAAATACTTGACTGATTGTCTTAAGACAAATGCACCTTCCCTAATGTTTTGCGGAGATATTTCGTGAGTTATATCAACAATATTTATTGAATTTGCATGTGAAAGTAATACAGCTTTCATTTGAGCAGCATAACCACTTTTTGTTCCAAAATCAGTCATTAGTGTTACGATATTCATTTTATCTCAATATATGAAAGAATTTACTGCAATATTAAAATGACGCTTTAAGAGCCGTAAGAAAAACAAGTTTTTCAATAAAGTATTTATGCAATAAGTTGGTATAATATTATGATGGGTATTGTAGAAATGGGTAATGAAATGAGATACGATAAGAGGGAGATGGATATTTTAGGCAGCATTTGGAGTCATTCCTCCAATGGAAATATAACTTGTCCTCTGTGTAATGGAAAACTCATTTTGGTTCAAGTTGCCCCTATAGAAGATTATACTAATGCTTATACTCCCTATGATACAATTTTGGAGTGTACAAGTTGTTCATTTCGAATTCGTGCAGAATCTTTTACTATACTGGGAAGCGTCAAGGATTTTGACCATGATCATATAGATATTGCTAGCTGGTCGCCCTCTGGCAGTAGAGTGATTTCACACTACGAGCATATACTGGATTATGAATTATTAAAAAATTTAAAGCAAACTGAAGAGCTTGTCGAATTTTTAATCGTAAATAAACATGTTATTCAGGTTATTGGATAACTATATTTTAAAAAATCAGGAATACATAAAACCATCATATTCATCTTGCCGATAGGTTTTTCCTCTAGATTTGTGTTTAATAAATTTCTTCTGTCTTTTCTTGCCAACAAAACTAAAATCATTTCTTAAAAGTCTTATGTATGTTTTATCGGGTAAAAAGTCAAGTTGGACAATGCCTCTAGTTCGGAATTTTTGAACCTCCCTCATGATGACAGACTGAGAAACATTTAGCTTATTTGCTAGGTCTTTTACTGTGACTGGATAGGTTTTCTGTAGAATCTTTATAATTTTTTCTTCAACTGTTCCCGTTGTTATTTCAATCATACTGACCGCTACTCAATATCATTTCGTTTGAGGCTTTCATATGCCCTCGCACCCTTGTGATCTATAGCATAAAGTTTCTGCACATCTTTTTGTAAATCATGGGGATATCCACCAGGGAAATCTATACAACCTCTGCATGTTTCAAATCCAATAGCATCTTCTAGACCTTTAATGCTAATATATTCAAGTGAATCAGCACCAATCTCATCTGCAATCTCATCAGGAGATCTTATATTTCCGTGGGAATTTCTGGCTATAAACTCTTTCTTACTACGCATATCTATGCCAAGATAACACGGTGCAATCAATGGCGGGCAACCTATACGGATGTGAACCTCTTTAGCACCAGCGGTTCTTATACCCTTTACAAGCTTTCGGATATTTGTTCCCCTTACAATAGAATCATCAATTAGAACAACCCTCTTTCCCCCAAGAACAGAACGTAGATAGGACAAACCTTCCTCAACAACCTTATCACGGCTTTCCTGGGTTTGTTGAATAAAAGATCGTTCATCCTTATCCTTCATCAATCCCTCATCAAGAGGAATACCAGACTCTCTTGAGAAACCTGTTGCATAACGTCTTCCTGATTCTGGCACTGGAACAACAATATCTGCGTCAACAGGATGTTCTTGGGCAAGCAATCTTCCGATTTTTACTCTTACGTTATGTACCGATCTGTCATTAATTCTTGAATCTGGTTTTGCAAAATAAACAAATTCAAACATGCAGGGTTTTTCAGACTTTTTTATTAATTGTTTTTCAAAAATTTTACCTTTCTTATCAATGATTATTACGGATCCGCCAGGAACGTCCTTTACATATTCAAAATTTATTTTTTTAAAAACTCTTGTTTCAGAAGTTAGACAATACATCCCATCATTTTTACCCAATACCAGAGGTCGAATTTTATAAGGATCAGTTATTGCAAATAGGAAAGGATTCTCACCAGAATCTGCAATAAAAAGGGCGGAATAACTTCCTTTTGCAATTTTCATTACTTTTTCACATGCAGTAAAAATTACATCCTTGCTGAGTTCCCTTTTGTATAACTCATCAGCTATAGGAAGTAATAACCATTGAATATCGCAATCCGTACGTGGACTTCGCTTAGTATTACCAGCAATTTCAGCAAAATTATATACATTTCCATTATGAACAGCAGCTAAGAAAGGATTGACCAGATATTCGGGTTGAGCGTTTTTTTTTAAAGATTCAATGTCATCCATTCCGGCTGTTGAATATCTTGTGTGACCGATACCGACGTTTCCAGGGGTATCAATCTTTTTTTCTTCGTTAAAAACATCTCTAACCAGACCGCTATCCTTGGTTATATGAATATTACCATCATAAGTAAGTTTCCCGGCAGATGATTGTCCTCTGTGCTGAATAGCAAAAAGACTATGATAAATAAGGCGTGATACAGGCCTACCCCCAATAATGCCAACTATACCACACATGATGGAATTTGGAATAACCATCTCTTATAAATATCTTGTTAATATTGTAATAATTAGTTAAAAAACAAATTTTCCTCGCTTATAAATTAACTCATTATCGGCATACACCTCGCCTTCTTTTCGTAGGTCGCAAACCATATCCCAATGTAGCCCAGACTTGTTTTTACTGCCCGATTCTGGATATCCAAGACCCAATGCTATATGAATTGTTCCACCAATTTTTTCATCAAACAATGTGTTTTTTGAATAATTTTTAATTCCTGAATTTAAACCGAATGCAAACTCACCTATTCTTCTTGAACCTTCATCCATATCCAACATTGTTTTAAGAAAAGTCTCACCTTTTGCAGCCTCTTGTTTAACAACCTTACCTCTTTTAAACCACAGTTTTATTCCATCGACTTCTCTACCACCATGAACAGCAGGAAATGAATAACTTATGTGTCCCTCTGCAGAATTTTCCACTGGTCCTGTGAATACTTCTCCATCAGGGAAATTTTCCCCTCCTGCACAATTAATCCATTTTCTTTTCTCAACAGAAATGGTTAAATCTGTATCTTTTGCAACAACCCACAGCTTTTTCTTTTTTTGCAAGAAATTTTTAATTTTCTCTTGTTTTTGAAAAACTGATTTCCAGTATTCAATAGGATTTTTTTTATCAACATGGGCTGCATTGAAAATAAAATTCTCGTAATCTTCCAGGGACATTTCAGCATCTTGAGCAGAAGCATTGGAAGGGTATTGGGTTACACACCATCTTAAATCCCTTTTAGCAGCACGTTTCATAAAAATATCGTGGAGAGGTTGTTGGGCAACACTTCTTATTGATTGCTTTTTTGGATTAACATTAGTCATATTCTTTGTGTTCCATGGGCTAAGAATGACTAATCTTGCATTGATTTTTTCAATTTCAAATTTTGCCAAGGGTGAAACATATCTGAGTTGTTCCTCTTTTGCATTATTGTAGAAAATTTCGCCAAGTCCATCCAATGCCAGATTTGTGAATGGGTGCGCACCCAGATTAATTGCTTGACGATAAACTTCTTTTATTAACGGTGCAGAAATTTGATTGCCATAAATACCAAAAAGGTCGTTTTTTCTAATTTCAAGAGAGTAATTAACAAGTATTTGGGCAAGTTTTTTTACACGTTGATCAATCATATTATCACATTTAAGGGAATTAATATTTATACTGATAAAATTTTTTCAGAATCTTAGATATTTTCCCATTCTTTTAGAACAGATGCCCATTTATAATCTTTGACTGCTTCAATTCCCTCGATTTTTCGGATAATTCTTTCATAACCTTTGACTAACGTGCGTGTATGAATTTTTACAATAAAATCATAAGGGCCTGTTGTGGCTGTAACTCTACTAACTCCGCGAATATTCCAAATATCGTCCATTGTTTTCTTTATCGAAAAACCTGGTCGAATTGTAATAAATATGTATGCTTTAACAAGGGTTAGGGCAAAAGAAATTATTCCCAGGACGATTAATACTATTCCAATTGTTTTTATTATGAGCATTACAGGATCTGTTGAAAAAAGGGGGATATTGAAATACGTTGCAATAAGCAAAGAAAAAGGAATGCCAAAAACAATCGTTGTTGATCTGATGGCATTATTCACACTTGCTTTACCAAGACCAAGTGAACGAATATAAAGAACATAAGCAAAAAAGGTCATCCCCATACCAAAGGCAACCCATGGAAAATGTTGAATCGATGCTTCTATTCCTCCATTTATGTAATTTGAGCCAGTGAAAAAATCAAATAACAACAAAATTATTGTTGTAAACACAAGCGAAAAGAAAACATTCCAAAACCTAATGTTGATAGCATCATTACGTCTATCTTTAATTTTTAAAAGCTTTAATTTTCTCTGATAAATTGAAAATAAAGCCCATGTTGGATTTATTATCAAAAATACAATAAGAAGTGCATCAACATTAATATCGCCTTTAAGACTTATTGATGCAAGAATCGCTCCAAAGGTAACAATGACTGATGATTGTACTTCAACAAGCGTTGGAATATTTTTTTCAGAGATAGATTCAATTAATAACAAATATATTATTACAATCTGTGAAAACGACAAAATAAGAGAAGGTTCTAGAATCAAGGAAATCAATATACAATAACCAATTGTATTTACTGCATTGAATAATCCTGCTAAAATGTGATACTTGAATTCGGAAGGTTGTATTAATCGGAGTTTAACAAACGAAGGGTCAATAAAGCAATTTCCAAGACTTTTTTTTTTAAATGGGATAGAAAAAACTAGCGAAAGAACAAATGTAACAATAACTCCAACAAGAAAAAGTGTAAAGGTAAATTCATAGGGGTCTTTAATAAAATTAGCACTTATTATACTGTCAATAGAAGTAACAAAAGCGGCTATAAATGACGAAGACACCGCTAGTGCATATAAAAGATATTTTTGACGAATTTTCATAATCTCAGAGAGTGATCTCCTTTTCTATAACCTGTGTTGTTGTTTTACTCACTCCGTCCACAAGTTGAATTTTATCAGTTACATCAAGTAGTTCTTCAAGAGAATCAACTTGAGCTCTAACTACAATATCATATTCACCTGCAATAATTGAGATTTTTGCTACCTTATCAATTTTTTCCATTTCTTTTATTGCTTTGTCAGTTTTACCTGGTTGCATCATGATAAGGATGTAAGCATTGATCATAATTTCACCTAATTTGACGCCGTATAGCAGTTTCTGTTATAAAATTATCTATATTGATACAGCTGCTATCTAAACATCAGAGAGTTTAAAATACTCCTTTAGTATTGTTAATATCTTAGTATATATTTATGATGATTGGATATGACTCAAATATCGGATGCTAAACAAGGAAAAATTACTGCCCAGATGAAAGAAATTTCTAAAAATGAGCATTTGGCTAATGCTGTCATCAGAAAAAGAGTTGCCTCAGGAAAAATCGTAATACCTTATAACCCAAATCATTCTCCTATACCAGTAGGAATAGGCAAGGGACTGCGGGTAAAAGTTAATGCAAATATAGGAACTTCTCGCGAACATTGTAAACCCGAGGAGGAAATTGAAAAGGCTAAAATCTCAATTGATGCTGGAACCCATGCTGTAATGGACTTATCTACTGGAGGAAATCTCGATTCAATCCGTTTATCCTTGCTAAAAGTAGTTAAAGTTCCTTTTGGAACCGTTCCAATATATCAGACTGGCATTGAAGCAATAAAAAAACATGGCGCAATTATAGATATGACAGAAGACGACATGTTCAATACTTTTGAAAAACAGGCTAAACAAGGTGTAGATTTTGCTGTAACTCATGTCGGTGTAACAAAGCAAAGTGTTGAAAGACTTCGTAGACAAAAACGTCTTATTCCGATGGTTTCAAGAGGTGGCTCCTTCCATATGGCATGGATAATTCATAATGAAATGGAAAATCCTCTCTACAAAAATTTTGATTATTTATTGGATCTGGCAAAAAAATATGATGTAACTTTAAGTCTAGGTGACGGAATGCGCTCAGGAGCAATTTTTGATTCAAATGACAGAGCAAAAATTCAAGAACTTTTAGTGATAGGAGAACTCGTAGAAAGAGCCCGAGAATATGGAGTTCAAACAATGGTTGAAGGACCTGGCCATATGCCTTTAAACGACATAACATCAAACATTCAAATTATGAAAAATATTACTAAAGAAGCGCCCTATTTTGTATTAGGGCCCCTTGTAACCGATATTGCTCCTGGATACGATCATTTTGTGGGTGGGATTGGCGGTGCTTTGGCTGGCTATGTTGGTGCTGACTTTCTATGTTATCTTACCCCAGCTGAGCATTTATCTCTTCCAGATGCTAATGATGTTAGGGATGGCGTAATAGCCACTCGAATTGCTGCACATGCCGCTGATTTGGCAAGAGGAATAGATAGAGATATTGACGCGTCTTTCAGCAAAGCAAGAGAAGATCTTGACTGGGAAAAAATGTTCAAACTTTGTATAGATAATAAAAAAGCTAAGGAATACAGACAAAAAAGATTGCCCCTTGAGGATGAAAAAGCTTGTTCAATGTGTGGTAATCTTTGTGCAATAGAGCTTGTAAAAAAATTTCTAAATTAATTTTTTAAGTTTTTTTGGGAAAAATTAATAAGAACAATGCCTTTATCGGAGGCATATGAAGGAAAGGTTTAAATGATGCAACCTGTTTTCCTTCTAGGAGGTAAGATATATGGCATATACGTATGAAGGATGGACACTATACACAAGAAATGTAAAGCTTAAGGGTGGAAGGAATCAGACGATTTATTTCTTTAGTAAAAAATCTCCAAAAAGTGGCACCCCTTGTGATAAACCAGACCATTACACAGTTGGTGTAAACAAAAGAACCGGCCTTCCATATCTAAAAAAGAAGTAGATAAGAATTAATTATCTTCTTTCTTTATTTTATTTTTTTTATTTTATTCATAACCTCCTATTTTTAATGAAGGATCCCCAAGAAGCTCCCATTGTTGAACCATTTTTACGTCCATCTTTGCTTCATTACCGATAAACCTGTTAAGATATTCAGTTATAGTTTGACCATGATTTTCTCCCAGTATATCTTTATTTTCCTTACCATAAAATTCCAGAAATCTCAATTCCAACCATCCATCGAGGACTTCCAGATAATCAGCAATAGAGTTGTTATCAATATCGCCATCACCATGTGTTCCGAGTCCTGTATTTGCAATTGTTGCAATTGCTCCACCGCCAATTTTACTTGTTAACCACCAAGCCCAGCAGTTCGGTGCCCATCCATCATACCAAAATCTGCTACTTGGCAAGAAGTACTTTAAACCTTTTTTATCTAGGCCTTTTTTAATACTTTTCATAATAGAGATATCAAATTGACCATTGTGACATCCACCAACGATAGTTACTGGCAGTTTGTATTTATTTTTAAGGAAAATCATGTCAATAATAGTATAACCAGAACACCAGTTTGTATCGTTTGCCGGAAAGAAATGAGTATTCCAAGATACGTCACTTCCATGACCACAGAAATATGCAAATCCTGAACCTTGATTCAAGGCATTATTTACTGTTTGACCATTTATATCGTTTTGAGTGGCGTATACTTCAACAGGAGTAAAACCTGGCATTTTAAGGGCTGCCTCATCACAAATAAGTTCTCCTTCATTAATTTGGGCTTGCTCAACATATGAATCGCCTCCAACAAGTAGAAGATTTTTAAACCACTGTTTATTTCTAGAAGGAGAGTTTTCGTAATTTATAATTTTATCAACCATGATTTTTACTTCGGCGGTATTTCTACACGGAAGTCTACCAAGATACACATCTGGGTATACATCCATATTATCCTTAAACGTTGCACTCCATTCCGCAAAGAAATCATCACCATTTGAATCCCAACTGGAAAATTTTCCGGCTCCATCATAAATGTCTGCATAATATAGGTCAGATATGAATGAAGCTTCGGGATATTCCTGTTCTTCTGGCGGAACAACGTGACTGTATCTGGCGGGAAGATTCCATTCGGTTGACTGTCCTTTTATCCCACCGACCAAAAGAACATACTTGACCCCCCAGTTCTCGATAGATGATTTTATGAAATATTTAATTTTCTCAGCATTATCTCGACCTTGCCAGTACATTTTTTCATAAACTTCATTTAATGATACTAGCTTGGTATTTACATCATAACTGTTCTTATGGTCTCTAAGGGGTTCAAGATGTTTTATAAATTCATTGGGGGCAATTATCAGTAAATCATATGTGCTATAATTAGGCAATAATGAATTTACTGGTTCCCTGTAACTTATGTTTACAGCTATTTGTTGGATAAATTGAAGTTGACGAGTGGCCTCTTGATATCTTACCGGATAAACTCGAAATGATAAGATAGTTTTATGCAAGTTGTCCACAAGACTGCCACCAGTTTTATATGAAATCCAATTATCAGGATAAAAGTCGCTTTCTTCTAAATCATTTGTTGTAATTTGTGGTTTATAAATTGGAATAATGTTGTTATCTACTCCAGGGTTTAATCCAAAAGTAAGATTTGATGGAAGTGTAAAAATCCAGGGAGAGGAATGTATGTAAAATACATCAATAATTTCACTACCGAACTCTAGCTCAAATACAGATAAATTGACTGGTAAAACTGGATTACCTGGGTCAATCCTATTTAGATCTGTCTCTGCTATTCTTATTATATAATTATCTTTATAAGGGACAATTTCAGGAAATGAAAAAGTAAATGACTTTTCAATATATTTTATATTTGAATCATACGAATAATCATTTTCATTAATAACAGAACCTACGGCTGGCAGAAATCCTGAGATTATAAATATTGTAGTAACAATACTTGCCATATATTTCATCACAATTTTTTTCATACAAATCACTGTACAAATTAATATTTATTTTAGTAATAAATAATTGTACGGTAATTTAAAAGTTTCCTCTACAAATTTTCTTTTCATTTTAATTATTTAAAATATTGATTCGTAATGATAGACTTACATTTAAGTTTATTTAAAATTTTTTATTCATTAATATAATAAAAATTCTACAGGATACAATTATTGCAAAAATTTAAAAATCGTTTTAGATTGTACCCCCTAGGAGAATCGACAATCATGGATTTAAAAAAGGCAGATCTAGCGGGACCAGGAATTGGTAATTATTCAGATGTAGAAAAGGCACTACCATCTAATTATTCATCTCTTTTAGATAAAAAGGAAACACAGAAAGCACTTTTCGATGTTAAAAGCTACATTGAAGAAAATCTTTGTAAAGAATTGAATTTAATGATGGTAACTTGTCCTCTTATCGTTGATGTGGAAAGTGGAGTAAATGATTACTTGGATCGTGATGGTTCAAGAACACCTATCGAATTTAATTGTGGTTTGGGATTAAAAAATCCAATTCGCGCTCAGATTGTGCAAGCTGTTACAAAATGGAAGAGAGTTGCATTAAAACAATTTGACATCGATCTTGGAGAGGGTATTTGTACTGACATGAGGGCAGTTCGCAAAGACTATTTTCTCGATCACGATCATAGTTCATATGTTGATCAATGGGATTGGGAGAAAGTGATAACAAAAGATCAAAGAAATTTAGATTATTTAAAGGATACCGTAACAAAAATATGGAAAGTTTTGAAGGGTGCTGAAAACTATTTACTTGATAAATATCCAAAATTAATAACAGACAAGTATCCAAATTTACCGAATAAACTCAAGTTTATTCATGCTGAAGAACTATTAGATCAATATCCAGACCTACCTCGAAAAAAGAGGGAAACGGAAATTCTGCAAGAGCATCCTGCAGTATTTATAATAGGCATAGGTTGGCCCCTGAGTGATGGATATCCTCATGAGATGAGGGCGGCTGATTATGATGATTGGATAACCGAAACAATATCTAGAAATGGAACCCCTATGCATGGTTTAAATGGAGATATTCTTGTTTGGAATTCAGTGACTAAACGAAGACATGAATTAACATCCATGGGGGTAAGAGTGACTCCAAAAACTCTGAGAGAGCAACTGGAATTAAGTAATCAATTAGATTTTTTAAATCTACCTTATCATAAGGCAATTCTGAACAATGAAATTCCATTAAGCATCGGGGGCGGCATAGGTCAATCAAGAACCTATATGCTTCTTTTAAAGAAAGCTCATTTAGGAGAAGTTAGTGTAACAGTATGGCCTAGGGAACTTAAGGAAATTTCAAAAAAGAAAAACATCCATGTTCTAGAATAAATGTTATCAAAATTTTCCCATTAATTTTTTCTCTTTATTTGAACCACAAAGAATTGGAATCAGAATGATAACAGAAATTTGCTATTATTGTGCAATTAACATAATTTCTTTAACATATATAGTAGTTTGACCTATTTTTTGATGATTACTTTTTTATTTATATTAAAATAATTTAAATAAATAGAAGGTTGACATATAACCGAAAAACACTAAATAAATCAACCGAAAAAAATCTCGCATAAAAACATATTTAAATGATGTAATATAATATTGTTACAATAATAATGCTATATAAATACAAACTTCATTAAATAAAAGAAAAATTGGGGTATGTGAAAGATGCATGGAAAAATCGTTGGTATTGCCGTAATAATGACAATATTATCTCCATCGATTATCCCTGTATCAAGTCAAAATGAGCTAGCCATTAATGAAGCTAATTGGAAAGAATTGATGAGTGCAGACGAAAAAATTGAATTTTGCAAGGGATCAAATGTTGCAATTCGTGGAATGGCAGTTTACAAAGATGAACTATATTTAGGTACGCAGAGTTTCAACCAAAAAAATGTGTTGAGTTACAAAGATATTATACTTGCCGGTTTCTTTCCTTTATTTTTAAAGCTGTTTAAAAATCAGGGAAGTTTGTTAGAATTGATTGCATGCAAAATGATTTTTCGATTTATGCACTTAAGATCTCGGGCAAGTGATGGTTGCCAAGTTTGGAAATACAATTACAGCGATGATAAATGTACACAGCTTGTTGGACCTAATCCAGATGCAGATTTACCCGCAGGATTTGGAGATACAAAAACCATTGCAGCTTCAATAATTATCGAATTTAAGGGAGATCTATACGTTGGAACCTGGAACACTCCAAAAGGAATCGGTGGGGAACTGTGGAGATACGATGGTAATTCATGGGAGCAAGTAGTAGGTAGAAATGCCAAAATTAATGGTGGTTTTAATAATTCCGATAACAATGCATTTTGGAGTGCAGAGAGCTTCAATGATCATTTATATATTGGAACAATGAACTGGAATTGTATAAACGAGGGAGGGTGCCAGATCTGGAGATCAGAAGATGGAAACACTTGGGAAAAAGTGGTTGATAGGGGTTTTAGGGATTTTCTTCCAGAAAATCAACAGTTCTTTCACAATTCATATGCTTGGGACTTGAAAGTTTACAAAGACAAATTGTATGCAGGTACTTTCAACTGTAATTCGTTATTCAAACTACCAGAAGGTGGTTGTCAATTATGGAGAACCTACGACGGAGAAAATTGGGAAAAGGTAGATATACCTAATGGAAATGGTTTTGGTAATGAGGAAAATTACGGTATCAGACGTATGGAAGTTTACAAAGATGAATTATATGTAGCAGTGGCGGCAAATGCATATCAATTCAATGGGGAAAACGTGCAAGCCTGCGAATTATGGAAATACGATGGTATGAACTGGACACAAATAATTGGGGATCAGCAAACAAATCCATACGAAAAGGACGGGTTTGGTTCAAGATATAATAAATACATTTGGTCAATGACAGTAACGTCGGATGATTATCTATGGGTGGGTACACTTAATACACAACACCTAAGATTTATGAACGAGGATACAAAAGGTTGTGAAGTCTGGAGATACGACGGAAGTAAATGGGAACCCATTGCAAAAACTGGAGAGGGCGAGATAGACAGCGGATTTGGTTACGGGCTTACTCAAGGAGCAAGAGCAATGATTGAGTATCCGATTGGGAGCAACAATATTGTTATTGGTACATTTACAATTGTAAAACCTTGGATGCAAAAAAGACCCTGTGATATCTGGATGAGATACTATGAATAAGCAATTTTTTATACATATAAACAAAATCACAATTTTTACACTTTTCATAATTTTCTTATTTTTAACTCAAATTTTTAATTCTCCATTAACGGCTTCAACATTATCAGTAAAAGAAACAAATCTAGAGGAAAACCTTACCGAGATTGAAAATACATCTATATATTTTACAAGCAGCAACTACACTTTATACGGCAATATATTTCATCCCACTGATGATAGTAAAAAATATCCATGCATCATATTTTGCGAGGGTTTTCCTGGCTATCTAAATGCCTATAGCTGGATACCCAAAGCCTTGGCAGAACAAGGATATGTCACATTTATATATGACCCGCCAGGTCTTGGAAAATCAGAAGGATTCGTTCCAATTTGGGGAGTTTCCGTCCAATTACTTAACTTATATTTCCGTTTCGGATCATATATAATTTCCCCTCTACATTACTTTGTTGGTGATTGGGTTCAGGCTGGATCTGATGCCTTAACATATTTAATTGAGGATAGCCCAGTAAAAACTATGATTAATACTTCAAGTATTGGCTTGATTGGTCATTCTTTTGGAGGAATAACGGCGTCTGAAATAGCTGCTGTCGATGATCGTTTTGATGCAGTCATTGCAATGTCACATGCAAATCCAATTTATGCAGATGACATTACTATTCCAATTCAATTTATCGGCACTGATTTTGATTATGGATTGTTTAGTATTCCTATGATTCAAATGTCATATAAAAGAGCAAATGCACCTAAAGAATTGATAATGATTAAATTAGGAACCCATTTTGGTTTCACTACTGCTTTTAATTCACTATGTCCATGCCCAAGATGGCAAAAAGATGTGATTTTACATTATGTCGTTCCATGGTTTAATTATTATTTGAAAAATGATACTAGTTCCTTATCAATCATTACATCAAGCACTGATAATTTGTCACCAATCTTTAAATCACAGTATAATCTTGGTAGTGGCAATTACATTTTATAGTTTTAAACAGCCAAACTTGCTTAAGAAATAATCTTATTGATTTCCTTGTCTATTGTATTGAGTGTCTCCTCTTGTCTACCCGGATCATATTTTTGCAATTTTTGTTTATATGTCTCTAGATTTTTTAAAAAATTACTCAGATTTTGTTTATTCAACATCATGTGAGACACGCCTGCACCAAGTTTTTCAATAAATCTACCATTTAAAATCTGTTCAAACTGGGATTTTAATGGTAAAGAAAATATGGGCTTTTTAAGAAATAATGCCTCAGAAATAGCTGTAAAACCGCCGTTTGTGATTACTGCTTTTGCTGTAGCAATATCTGCAAAAAACTCGTTCTCATTGAATTTTTTAAAAATAATATTGCCTTTTTTATAATCTCTATTAAAGCCATAAATTACAAAAGTTTCAGAAAAATCACGGAATACATCTGTTATATATTCTGTAGAAACTGATGTTTGATATACAAAGATATGATTCTGATAAGACGGTTTTTGTTTTACGATTCCCTCCTGGATTAATGGCTTTAAAAATATAACATTTGGTTTGCTACTAGGTTTACTGAAGTAATCATAGACTATGTATTTATTGGCCCCGTAAAGCGAAATTTTTACTGCTACTAATAAACAAAACCATGAAAAAATCTCATTTATTTTTACCTTATATTTTCTGTAAACTAGAACATGAGGATTGTCAATACTCATTCTTTTAATATTGCTTATGCGTGCTGCCAGATGACAGATTGGTTCTGCATCAGAAATTACAAGATCGGGTTGAAATTCATTAATTATTTTGCGAACTCTTTTATAGGAAATAGGAGAACTAGAAATTGATTTATAAACCATATATGCTATACTTTTTAGCAAATTAACCTCTCCCCTATCATACATCAAGCGAGGGGACTCAATTTTTACTACGTTTTCGAATTCATTGTTTAAAAATGCATAGGCTTTGTTGCCAGCAACAATGTAAAGATCGTGATGATTTTTCAGATGTTTTATAAGAATGGAACTTCTAATAGCATGCCCCATCCCTTCCCCACAAACACCATATAATATCCTAGCCATTTTCTACAACCACTGGTGGTTAACCATCGCGATTAGGCTTAAATTTTTACCCATTTAACATAAACCATAAATAATTTTACTATGTCAACATGTGTACATCAATATATGAGGAGACGCCAATCCACATAGATTGATTTACACCTGGAAGTGACATTTTTGCCCATATCTGCATAAAATACCAATCTGGAATAAATTTGTACCATTGAACTTTTGAAAAAGGAATCAAAAACTCACCTTTAAAAATGGTTTTTTCTTCTGGTGAAATATTCCCACCATTAATAGAAGTGTTAGCAAGAAGAGTTTTTTCATTATTATCAATTCGATAATATTCTATTCGAATCTCTTGGGCAACAAAATTGATTTTTGTAGGATTGTTAACCTCGAATGTAACATCGCTTACGAAGCCTTTAATTGTTATCTTTGAATCCGATCTCAATGATGAACTTATTCTCTTATCACTTGGTATTAGCTCCTCTATGTTTGGGACCGATATATTCACCTGAGTATTGATTTCTCTAGATTGATCAATGCCGGCCATTAACAAACCAACCTCTGCATTGAATTTTACTAATAGTTTTTCATAATTTAACGCTTGAAGCTTAAGATTTCCCTCTGCCCCCACTATTTTGGAACTTTCAGCCTTGATATTGCTGTCATCTAAAATTATTTTTCCTAAGTTTTCCCCTTCTTCATTTTCAAAAATAATATTGGAATTTTTTAAGTATAATTCAAATGAATTAATATTGTTTATTTGGATTTCAACATCAAATCGGATTTCGTTGTTATCAATTCCTTTAAAATTTGTCCCAATAGTAACGATAGGTAATCTAAAATCCTCAATAATATCTTCAAGTGAGCTTATCACGTTCATTGAAAGTGGTAAGACCCTGTCAAATCCAAATATTTTAAAACCCGCCTCGGCGGACATTTGTGTTTTAAGAAGATCGGGATTTTTACCATCAAAGGAGATTATATTGGTCGAATTGAATGTTTTATCTGTATTGGAACAAATTGTTCCACCTTTTATACTAAAGCTATTTACCTCGCTTCCATTCACAGTAGAAGTAATTATTTCCATGTTTCGAATAAACATATCAAAGATATTTGTGTTTGAAATCGTGATAGTTGTGTAGATTATTGCTTCTTCAGTAGTTATCTCCTTTATACGAATATTTATTTCTGTTTTGGGAAATTCTATTGAATTTACGGAAAATAATAAAACTGTTGTAATTATTGAATATATAACAAGAACTAGAATTAAAATAATCGCAATATTTTTTTTTATTCTTATTTTCATTTGTACCTAGCCACGATTAAATAAAGATTAACAAATATTATAATATTTTAATATTTATTTATAAATATTCTGGTTCGATCATTATCAAAATATTTAAGATAATTATAAAAATTAGATTTGGTTTTGGTTTCATCTCTTATTTTGAAAAAACTTAATTTGAGTCGAAATATAGCAAAAAATAATTTTAGCCATTCAATAATTTAAGTAAAACATTTTAAGCAGATAACAAAAAAATTTCTTCTTGATTTATGATATGAATTTTTTCGAATTTTCCTCAAAATTGATTATGTGTTTTCTAAAAACTTCTTTTTATTTATCCAAGCATATCAAAATAATGATAGTCTATCCTACTCCAGTCATCAATATCTGGTTCCTCTCTCGAGCCATCAGAGTAATCTACTAGTTTATACATCCAGCCATAGTTCATGCAACTTTTATAGGGTTTAACTTCCTCCCAATCATAATCCTGTTCATGACCCGGTATGGGCCAGAAGTTAAAAGAATGACCTAGCTCATGCATGTAGGCGCTAGCATATATAACGTTCCAATTAAACCGTGGATTCTCCGCCGCTAATTTTTCATGTCCTTTGCTTGATACCTGAAAAGCATTTTTACGAAACAAGTAACCAGCTGCTCCTGTAGATTTGTAGACTACTACTCCATAATGGAATACTCCAGCTCGCCAATTGAATTCATCACCATGTAAAAAATAATTTTCATAAATATAATTAAATTCCCTATCTCTAACAAAATCATGAACAACTTCATCGTCAAAAGGAATTATTTCATGCCCGCCCATTTCACCCATATCTATGTGTAGCACGATGTTTTGCCTGTCAAACGCATTAAGTATGAGTTCCTTTGCTTCTACCGGAAAATAGGTTTTTTCACCATTCGGGCCTTCTTCCATTATGTCCAATTCAACGAAAACATCTTTTCTGAACGGATCAGACCACCAAGCGGATGTCAGATATTCCTCGACATTGTTAAGGCTATCGCCATCATCGTCTAGACCATAATGATCATCTTTCTCAAATGGGTTGTAACCCCATTTCCACTCCCAATCTATAGAGGTACCGTCTTTATCAGGATCACCAACGTTAGCTATTTCAGGGTCAGTATGATAATCATTAATCTCAGACCAATAAGGGATACCATCGTTATCATAATCATTCTGTAAAATGTTAAACCATACCTCACAATCCCTATCTGTTTGATAGATTGTACCATCATCACATCCATTAAGTCGACCATAACCGCTAGGATCGCCAAGACTGTCATCACCTGTCCAACGACCATTCTTAATGCTATAGGTTAGTTCTGCATCGTAAGCATCATCACTTTCACCTGTGTCACCGCCGATATCACAAATTTTGTCTACTTTGGAATCCCAAACCTGTATTTTGATATCTACAAACTCCTGATCATCAGGGATATTTAAAGTCGCAGTCCAACCGTTTTTATAAACATAAAAAGTATTTGCCCATACAGGGCTAACAAATTCAACATCATTAATGTAAACCTTGATATACATGCTGGGAGCATCATTATCCTCAGTTACTGTTATTTTATTTGTAAAAATTTTTTCAAAAAATGGAAACATTGCTAAAAAACTCAGAATCTTGGTAAAAGGTTTAGGAAGTATGGGCTTAGCAACCTGCTGCTCCTCATTCTCAAGGTAACGAATACCGTCAATTATAACGCTAACTTCCACATCAACTAATGGATCATAATCGTTTTCGTTATAATTGGATATTTTTAAGGAGTCAACGGATACACAAAGAGATAGCAACATTAGAATAACTATACTAATTCTTATTATTTTTCTCAAATTAACACCCTTTAATTACATTTAATAAAGATGTATTAATATAAAAAGCTTATCTTTAGAATTTTGATATAACATGAAAATTTTACAAAAATTTTTATAAATTTAAAAAGATTAAATATTTGTAGAAAGTAATTCCGATATTAACAAAAGACCATTATCTTGTTTTAATTTATCATATAATCATTTTATTTAAATTCACTAACATAAAGTTATGTGTATCCTAGTAATAGCCTTCAAAAACCAAGAGTTTATTTATGAACCGCTCAATCTGGACGGGTAACAAGGTGGTTATCGCACATTTTTCGCCGTAAATATCGTCGAAAAACCAAATGGTTTTTGATTTAATTCTTTTTTATATTTTTATCAATTTTTATCAAACAGTTTTAAAGATATACAAGCAAGTATGATTATTAATATCATTATAACAAGAAATTGAATATCGGAGGATACATTATATAAATTTAATACAATTTTCAGAGGGATGAATATTATTAACCAAGTAATCATCAACAATATAAATTTTGCATATCCTTTTATTGTTCTATCAAAAACCATTTTATTAAATTAAATAAGTTTATTCGTATTAATATTTATGAAAATTTTTTTCCGATCGTGTTGCCCTCTTATTAAATGGAAAGCAACACACGGATACCTCAGAAAAATACATTTTTTCATCAATCGTCGTAAATAACAAAAAAAACTTTATATTATTATAATATATTGGACTGTATATAAAACTAATATTTTTAGGGAGGTAGAAAAAATATGAAAAGAATAGTAAGTATTTTAATAGTGATGTTGTTGATTGCAACTATTTTGTCAACTTTGGGGTTAGCCAAAGTTTCTGCGAATCAAATAAATAATACACTTTTGTATGATGAATTAGATCAACAATCTACACAAATTAATAATGCTAAGGCAATTGGTTCAAGTGATAAAGAACTTGCCCAATCTTTTACTCCAACACTTCCAACATTAACTCGAGTAATCCTTCGTTTAAAATCCTTTGGAAGTGAAGAGTTTCAATATTACTATGTTAATATTAAGGAATCATATTCGGGTCCAACATTAACATCAGCAAAAATAAATCGGGACATATTAGTAGTCGGTTCTAATTTTTGTGAATTTGATTTTCCAGATATCAGTGTTACTCCTGGAAATACATATTTTATTGTTGTTGGAGGTGAAACTAGTACAGGCGATACTTCTTCCCTTTTATGGTGGTATGGATATCCAGATCCCTATCCTGGTGGTGATGCATGGTATGAGAGTATAGCAGCCGGATGGAATTATCTTCAGGAGGGAGTAGTACGTTGTGATTTTTGTTTCGAAACCTATGGTACGTCAAATCAACCACCAAATAATCCAGTATGTTCTTATGACAGAATTAATGATGATCTTGTAGTAACTGCTACAGATCCAGATGGGGATCAATTAAGATATGGTGTTGATTGGAATAATGACTTGACCATTGATCAATGGACTGGGCTTGTACCAAGTGGAACAGAACAAAGAATAAATTGTGGTGGTAAAAGTGGTTCTGTAGGTGTACTAGCTGAGGATGAACATGGTGCACAGAGCAACCCAGTTTCAGTGAAATCAAAATCCAAACAGTATATCAAATTTCCATTTCTAGATTTCCTACAACAACATTTAAATCTGTTTCCAATGTTAAGAATGATGCTCCAGTATTTCCTTTACTGAATATAATACACTAAAAAATCTAAAGTTTTTCTAAAAACCTTCTTTTTCTTTTTTAAAATCAAGCACAAGGGATGAGATTTAAATACACTTTCACTAGAAAAATATTGGTTTTCTACTGTTAGATATTTTTTGATTTTGAAATAGGATTTGATAAAGCAATTAAACTCGTCCCGAGAATAACTATGGTAATTCTCAAGGGTACAGGAGTTATTCCAAACCACATTAAAGTAGCACCTGTTAATGCTGTCAAGATCCCTATTACAAATAATACACCAAATATTTGTTTTTCTTTCACCTTATAACCTCTTACAGTTCATTAAAGAACTGCTTCATTTTTTTTCTATACTCATCAAAAGCTCTTCTTCCCTTTTCAGTTAATTTTAACATTGTATGAGGTTTTTTCCCAACAAATTCCTTAATAATATCAATATATCCTGCTTCTTCAAGCTTACTCAAATGAGCAGATAGATTCCCAAATGTTAATCCGGTCTGCCGCATCATAAAAAGGAAATCAGCACTTTCAACAACATAAAGATGGGTCATAATGTTTAATCGAGCTGGCTCATGAATCAACTTATCAATAGAACTAGGTGTATAAATCTCTTCTATAATGTTATTTTTATCCTTTGACATCAGGTATCCCCTCTTTGGGTATTGGATACTTTTTTATGAATTTGATAAGTGTGATAATACCATAGATAAGAATTAGAGTCCCTGATATTCCAAAGCTAATTAGGTAATGCGATGGTTCTCCAAAGATAGGTTTTAATAATGCTGCTAAGGGAAGCCCAAGGCCAATTGAAATTCCATAGAGATAAAAATGCGGATAATCCATAATGTAAGCAACGAGACTAAGTAAAATAAGAGCAAATATCCCTCCACCTACTGGAACTATATATCCTCCTACTTTAATATTATAAACACCTAAAAATGTTAGAACAACCATAATTACAGTTATTGGAAAAAGTATTGCAATTAAAAGCCCTATTTTATTTCTTGATTTAGTTCTGTTTAGATTGAATTTTACAATTCCAATTCTTGGGACAGTAATATATATTTTTCCAAGAATGAGAATTAATGGAGCAGGTAAAATCAAAAAAATTATGTAACTAGGATATAGTATTTCTCTTAAAATGGGAGCAATAGCAGCAAAGAATATTAGAGAGCCATATGCCATATCATAAAGACCATCAGTAAAGGTAAATCTATATGTTTGTTTCTCGACTTTTTTTAAATCAATTTTTTCAGTCATTTTTATCACTACATTATATGTATGTCATTTGTACTATATAATACTTTGTATCACAAAGTTATTTGTAAATAAAACGATATTCGGTCAAATTTATCATCAATCATCCAAATATTAGTTTCTTTTCGGTACTAAAATAAAGCAAATAACGACTTATATGATAATGCCCAAAACTTGCAGATTCTAATTCTTTCGGCCAATATCAAAAATCATATTTACCTCCTGTCTATTTCATTGTGATTAATACCAAGACATAGTCCGATTATTAGTCGGATCGTATAATAATTAATATCATAAATAATTTAATCTAAAAGCTCTAAAATATGGGATAAAAGTAATAATTAAAGTTATTATATACAATATATTTACATCAATGGGCGGGTAACAAAGTGGCTATGTGGCGGACTGCAGATCCGCATACGAGGGTTCAAATCCCTCTCCGCCCTTAAAAAGAATTGAAGGGAGGAAAGAAAATGATTAAGGGAGGAATTCTAATTAAAATGCCAATAGTATTTTTTATTTTCTTTATGCTAGTGATTATAAACCAAAATACTTCTGCAGCAGAACAAAATCATTTGGTCATTAATGAAATAATGTACAACCCCATACAAGACGGCAATTACTATGAGTGGATTGAAATATATAATCCACTAAATTGTTCAATAAATGTTTCTAATTGGAGTATCACTGACAACCAAGATATGGATTTACTGGGAGCAGACTTTGGGAATGGAAACGGTTCAACAATTATTTTTCCAAACGGATACGCCATAATTACGGACCATGGAACTAAAATTTATGATAATTTGACAGTTGCTGAAAATGTTACTTTATTAAAAGTGGATGATAAAAGTATAGGTAATGGACTTGGCAATGCCAAAGATAAACTGATCATAAAAAATTCGACTGGACATTTAGTCGATGCAGTTGAATGGGGGTATGATTATTCCGATATAAATGGAACTCCTGCTTATATTGGATCAGTAGGGAAAACCCTTGCTAGATATCCTAATGTGGATTCTGATAATACCTCTACTGATTTCTTTGAATCAAGCACTCCTACCCCGGGCCATCCAAATTCAAATGAGGATTCTAAACTAGAACAGAAATTATTTGACATTGAGTATTATCCATTATTTATAGCAAAGCCATATGACAATTCACAATACGGAATACCTTTTGCCGCAAAAATAATCTTAAAGAATTATCTTCCAAATCAATATTACTCTTTAAAGGCATATGTTGTAGAAGAAATAACCAATTCGCAACCTGCCTCGCAAACTTGGGACGGTCAATCATGGATTTATTCCAATTATTATGTTTATGATATACAAACATTTGAAAATGGAAACTGGTCTGGCTGGGTTTATTTAAGGTTAAATAAAAATTACAAAGAGTATCAAAATAACCTTAAAAACAACGATTCTGCACATCTCTGTATGAAAATTAAAAATGAAAACGAAACGTCATTTGTAAGTAAGCAAATATTTCTTTTAGACATGGATGAAAGCACCTGCAACGCAACAGAGGGAGGGTGTGTGCGTGGAATTATTACAAATAATGAAAGTAAAATTGAAAACTCATTTATTATAGTCGAAAATAAAACGGGTATATTCACAGGAATTTACAAAACAGAGGATAACCAAATCGAATGTGATTTCAAGTGCAATCCTGGATATTACAAGTTACCGTCCCCAGTTGACACAAATTATTCAATAAAAGTCTGTGATAAAAACTTAAATCCATTTTTACTCAAATCAAATATCACAATCGAGCCGGGAGAATATGGAATAATGGTTGAATGTCCAAATACTGCATTTTCAATGAAAATTGGGGAAATGCTAAATGTTCAAATGGATCTTAAAAATATTGGAAACTTCAATGATACGTTTTTGATATCTGTTCACAATGTGTCTGATGGTTGGATTGCAAGAACGGAAAAATCAGAAATTGCACTTAACTCAGCCGAGGAGATTTTATTAAACTTGACTATTGAGCCTTACCTTCATTATTATCACAAATTTTCAGATACTTATGTAAAACTAAAAATATCTTCTAGCAAAGATCCTGACGTCTCACATGAGGTTATTTTTTTCATAGTACTTGACAATCCAGATCTTTTCATAAAAGAAATTAATTTTTATGATGAATATAATAGCAAGATAACAAAAATCGGAGAAGGCGAAACACTTCGAATTAAAGTTTTTTTAAAAAATATCGGAAATGAGGTCGCCAGAAATGTAGAGGTAAAGGCATTTTATGATACCTTTGACTCGGATCATTTAATTGGGAAGATTACTTACGAAACTGTCTCAAAATACCAAAAATACCCTTCTTTTAAATGGGACACATCAGGATTAAAATCCGGCATTCACAAGATATACATTGTAGTAGATACGGATAATAGGATTATAGAAATGGATGAAACAAATAACCTGTTATCACATGAGATTACTATTATTGATACATGCCCTGAAATCCATGAAAAAAAATTAATAATTACCGAAATTTATTATCATAACCATCCAGGAATTGATAACGAATACTTAGTCATTTACAATCCTTCAAATATTTCAGTAAATCTCTCTGGCTGGTATATAACAAACAATCCCTTTAAAGCAAAGTTTTCTCAACCAATAATTGCTTTTACACCTGGCACAAAAATTCAACCTTATTCCATGATTTACATAACCCAAAACGCGAGCGCTTTTTTTCGTGAAACCGGCAATCTTGCAGACTTTGAATATTTAAAAGATTCACGTGAAGACGTCCCTCAAATGAATACTAAAAGTTCAATTTATTTTAGCAATATTGGTGGATTTGTTGTCTTAAAAGATAGCTACAACCACACCATTAATTTCTGTGCCTATGGAGACATAAATTGCTCCTGCAAGGATTGGAATGGAAAACCAATTCCAAAAAGCGGAGAGGGTAAGATATTGAAGCGAAATTTTAAGCAAGATAAGCCAATAGATACCAATAGCTCCTCAGATTGGACACAACCAAGAGTGTTTGGAATTGGACAATCAAATTACCCCCTACAAAATATTGTATCTTACGGAGTTATCACTACATTTGTTTCACCCGATTGTAGTTACAGCACAATAACAAGTGAAATAAGAAAGGCCAATTCTTCAATTTATATAAACATGTATGAATTCACCAATTACAATCTTTGTGAAGAGATAGTAAAAGCTCTAAAAAGAAATGTTTCTGTAAATCTTTTTTTAGAAAAATCACCAATAGGGGGTTTTTCTGATAGGGAAAAATATATCTTAAACAAAATAAACTTATATGGTGGTAAAATAAGACTTATTGGTGGTGATCAGTCCAATAAAATATATTCGCGGTATTCTTTTAATCATGGAAAATACATAATAATTGATAATCAAACAGTAATAGTCGAAAGTTGTAACTGGGCTGACTTTGGTGTTCCCGTTGATCCATCATACGGTAACCGAGAATGGGGAGTAGTTATTAAAAACAGAGATGCGGCAGATTATTTTCTTAACGTTTTTTTGAATGATTGGGACGCGATTTATCTTGATAATCATAACTACAGTGAGATTAACATAAGTCAATCTGTGGATTTTGTCATTGAAAATATGAAATTTATGGGAAGTTATAACCCTAAATATGAATCGCAGACAATTGCAGGAAATTTTTCATTTTATCCTGTACTTTCGCCAGATAACAGCCTTGAGGCCATCTGTAATCTTATAGACTCAGCAAAAGAAACCATTCTTATCGAGCAACTTTATATATACAAGCAATGGGAAGACGGAATTAATCCGTTTATTGAAAAATTAAAATATAAGGCCAAGCAAGGTGTTGATATTAAAGTAATTATGAATTACAACCCATGTTATGAAGATACAAACAACCATTGCATTTTTACAAAAAATGACCTTGAAGAGCATGGAATTCAGGTGAAATTTATATATACAAATTGGACATATTTTTCAAATGTACACAACAAAGGCGTTATCGTAGATAATAAATCTGTATTGATTTCAAGCATAAATTGGAATTACAATTCAGTAATGAGCAATAGAGAAGTCGGAATTATTATTGAAAATAATGATGTTGCAAAATATTATGCTTCAGCCTTTTTTTATGATTGGAATCTCAAGGAGCAGAATGAAAAAAATCAAACGATTCAATATGTTCAATCAGTTAATAAAAATACTAT
>CAZTMK010000011.1:0-66889 GCA_964615235.1 uncultured Thermoplasmatales archaeon | reverse complement strand
AATCAGCAAATACGTAATCAATTACTGGTCCTGGTCCACCTGGACCTTCGGTCGGATCCTCTCCCTGTTGTATAGGCCATTCAACTGCTTGAACCCAAGCGCAATCTCTATCACCAAGTCTTAAACGCCCATATTCGAGGTTGAAAAAACCACCGTAACCAAAATCTGTCCCCCAGCTGTTCTTGAGAATCCAATAACCGCCGTTTGTAAACGATGCGTCGTCTTTCCAACCATAAAGCACAACACCATGGTTGGTTGTACCTTGCTCTGTTCCAGTGTAAACATCATTAGCACTATGGTGAGTATTGAAAAAAGACGACCATCCACCTGATGCATAAATATCTAATGAAAGTGGACCGTAATCCAGAAGCCAATTTTTCATAATTAACCAATCATCAGGATTAGTAGGGGTAAAACTAGAATAACCCCAATTTGCTATTTCCCATAGTTTTCCATCAGAAGATAAATTAACGAAATCCCAGTCATCGCATTTTTCTGAACATGGAATATAATCCTTAGCCTGGTAAATCATACAAGATTCTATTGTACATCCATTAACACCATTTCCTGATTCGCCTGGTGCTGTACTCTCTATACATTCCAAAGCTTCACTCATCCATCCACCATTACAACCCCCAGCTGCTCCCAGACAAGATAGAACATATTGCTCCGATAGATCAATGTTTGTGTTAGGATCTCTTGAGGCTATGTCAATAGCTGCTTCGAATGCACCAATAGCGCTGAAATCCCAACAGCTACCACAATTAGCTTGATCTTTTGCCGGTGTAGACCAATCTCCATTAAAATCCGTCCAAGTAAATGCCGATGGTATATCATCTGCTCCTCTCGTGGGCTGGGGATTTTTAATCTCATGTTTTAATGTCTCCTCAGAACGTGGAGGTTGATCAGTCCAAACATATGCTAGGTAATCTATCATTTCCCCATCAGTATCATGAGCAGTATTTAGAAGACTTGAATCTCTTTCATCAACATTAAATGAACTTGAATTTATATTAAAAGAAGATTCTATTGATTCTCCAGCTTTAAAAACTGTAGCTACACTTGCTGTAACAAAAATTATTGAAAGTGCAACTACCAAATATATTTTCTTTTTCATTTTTTTGCCCCCTTATCTGTTGTACATTATTTTTTTCAAGTAATTTACATTATTTTATATTATTCCCTTATGTAATATTATTTAGGATTATATAAATGTATTGCAGAATAAAAAATCAAGTGATATTAACATATTTTTAAAATTTTTTTAAATATAATTGTACGAACTTTAACTAAATTCCTAAAAAAATTTTGTTAAAATTTTCTTTAAAAGAAGATAAAACCAAAAAAAATAGAGATTTTGAGGGAAATAAAATCATTCCCTCATTTTTTATTGAGTTGTTTCGCTGTTTTCTTTAGAACAGACCTAGGCTGTAGACCGTTATGGTCATGGACTGAGGTGCCGATTCTAAGCCTTTACCGTCTCTAGCTTTTGCAGTTATTGTTAGATCTCCGAAGTTGCGTCCTTTCCAGGTTGTTGTAAAGCCATTTCCTGGTGTGTCATCGAATGCGGTTTGTCCATCACTGAAGCTGAACAAGACCATTTTGACACCGGAACCCACGTCTGTTGCTGTTACTGCGACTGGTACTTTACCGATACATAATGTTGTTGCTGCCAATAATCTGTTCATTATGAAACTACCGAAGAGGTAAAGTCCTCCTTCTACTGGTTCTGTGAATCCTGTTAATACTGGGGCGGTAGTGTCGACAGTGTAAGTAACTGATTTCGCTGCTTCGACGTTATTGTTGTTATCTACAGACCAATATTTTATGGTTGAAGTTCCTTCTGGTATTGTGAACGGCATTGAATATGTTTGCTGTGCTCCACTACCAATCTGGTAGTATGTTGCCTTTACACCAACGTTCTTATCAAGTGGATAGTCAACTGCGACAAGAGTTACTGATGCTGTTAGCTGGTTGAAGAATATGCTAGTTACTGGTGGTACAGTATCAATTACTGGGCCAGCGCCGACTGTCTTGTAGTGTAATGTCAGACCATCAACTGCCCAACCATGGTCAGTTACGATTGTGAATCCATCTCCAGGTGTGACATATCTGAATCGTATGTAGATCTCTTGACCTAGATATTGATTCATGCTCCACCTGTTGCTTGGATCGTCCACCAAGTCATCTGAGGTTATCCAACCGCCTGAGTTCGTGCCGTATATTCCATCTGGGAAGTGCCAGTATGGAACCCAAACTGCGTCACTCATTGGGCTTGTTCCATCCCAGTTGGCGCTTATCTCGATGAACATTTCAGCGGCATCTTCGACATTCCATGCTGTGCAGAATGATATATCTGCATTGGTGATATCATCAACTACACCTGGGTATTTTTCGATACCTGTTAGGTCAATCTTTGCATATAAGGCGTTGTTCAAAGCATCGTTGCCTGTATATCCGTGAATAACCCACCAGTCATCATCTCCATCACAGTCTTCTGTGACTCCTTCTGGTAAATAACCAGTATCTGTTAGATAATGTCTCCAGAAGTTACCAGCAAGTATGCTTTCACAAGTCCATGGAGCAATGCTAGCACGAGGTACAAGTAAATCAAGTTCCCAACTGTTTTCTCCAAGGTGATTCAACTTCTTTTCGAAGTTATCAAAGAACATTTCATCTCCAAAGAGAAGTGTTCCACTTGGTCCACCAGCTGAAATACCTGCTTCAATACCCCATACACCATAGTATCCAGAAGCCGTACCAAAGCTAGTCCAAACACTATTGTAATCTAACCAGTCTCCACGGGCATCGTATGGACAGTTGTCATCCCAACCAGCTGGATATGCATCGTAATTACTGAATTCAGCTAAGATAAAGACGCTTCCAGTCGCTGGAATATCATGAGCTGGTATTGTAACGTAGTCCCAACCTGTTCCTGAAGAGACACCGATTGCATCAGGTGTTAGAGCAATTGGAAGTGCCGGTAAAGCACCATCTACTACCCAAATCCTATAGTCACAGACCTCAAAACCATAAACATCGTCACCAACTGAAATATGTATTTCGTCGATAACTTCGCCACGGTATGGAGCGAGTTCAGGGTCACTTAATTCAATAGCTTCAAGCCAAGGCGTCATTGCAGTCCATCTCCAAGCAGATTCTGTGTGTCCATCAGTGTATCCGAGCCAGGCATATGCGAAGTTGTTAAAGGATCCAAAACCGGTTATGTCTATGATTTGTACATCATCTACATACCAACCCTCGCCAACTCCTTCAGAGTTAGATTTCATTCTGAATCTAATCTGAGTATTCTCTGAACATAGTTCAGGTGCTAGGTAGTATGTTCGACCTTCAAAGAATCCACCGCTGGTACCACTAAGTTTTTTCTCAGAGGTAAACCATTCTTTTAGGAGGACCCAAGATGCGCCAGAGGCATTTCGGGCATATACTTCACCGAAATCGCCAGTGTCATAGAACTCATACCAAGTTGTAAAGTTCAAAGCTGCACCTAGAGTGTTTCCAGATAGGTTTATTGGTGGGCTGATAAAGTTATCATTCATATTGTTGACATAATGAGCCCAAGTTCCCTCTTCGACACCTGCCCAAGCATAGTTATTATCTCCACCGCCACGGGTGTCACATAGATGCCATAGACAGTCTTCATAAACCTCTGAGAGATCTACTGCTGAGAACTCTTTTATCGTTGTGAAATCAGATACTTTTGCTACATCACTGCATTCATCGTTAAATGAGTTCATATCACCTGATTTTTTAACTTCACCGATTAAGCTGTGTGTACAGAATTCAGCATCACAGTATGAAAGCTGAACTGTTGCTTCTGCACCAGGAGCGAGTGGGCCGGGTATTATTGTAGAATCAACAATTACACCACCTGTTCCAGGGAATGCTGTGTAAATTTTAAGGTTATCTAATAACATACCAGACCATGGAATAGGATTAGGTGTTGCACTACCGAGTGGACCTTCTGCAAACAAAACAATTGTAAATCTCATAGGTTCATCAGGGTAGTCAAGATTTGCCTGTTCATCCTTTAGGTCAAAATCGAAGAATTCCCATTCATTTGAATAACTACTTGGAGTTGCTATATAGTAACCACTCCACAAGGTACCCATTGATGGTTGGTTAAACATTATAACTGAGTAAGCACCAGGACCAAATGAGTATTTCATGTAGAATGTTAATTTTGCTTGTATAGCATCTCTATAGTCATAGAAATCATAATATGAACCGGGTATGAGACCAACACTTGTACCATCAACTACATATGGATATAGTACGCCCTGTTCACCAAATACCATACATTCACTACCTGGTAGAACAGATCTTGCACTTGCCTCGTCTATATCGTATATATCAGATATTGTTGGGTCGCCTTTTGACCATCGGACTTCAGCTTGTTCAGTACCTACAAACCATATCAGGTCATATTTTCCAGCTGGATCTGTTTCGAAATAGTCTTTATGTTGATACTCTGCAATTGCATCGGCTACTCTTAAGTTAACTGGTACATCTGTAACAGCAAGAGTACCAAGGTTTTCAACAGTCATATTGACATTGATACAGTCTCCACTGTGGAACGGAGGCTCTGATGTGATTTCCATGCTCTTACATGCTACATCAAGGATATCATCTACGTAGAACTGAGCTTCGATGCAGTTGTTTTCCACATCAATTTCACAACCTGATGGGCTGAATACCTGTCCACATATTTTAATTGTGTACCATTTGCCGTCCTCAGGTTCCCATCCAAGTGGGAATGTATATAAGATATCGTCTGTGCATGCTTCTAAATTAAGGATCTCATGTGTCTGGAAAATGAGTAATTCTGTGTATTTTTCAGTTCTTTCCAAACAGAATTCATCAATGTACCAACCTTCGAACTGCAAACAAGGATCTTTTATCCATGTGAATCTTATCTGAAGGCGTGCTTCAGTTGGGTAATCCTCTGCAATGACAATGTCATCTTCATCTGGCTGGAACTCACAAACATATGCTCCTACACCGGGGTGATATGTACTTCCATATAACGCTTCGTTTAAGAACCATATGGTGTACTCTTCCCATTCACCGTTTGTATCACATGCAATGAAATCACTTAGTGCCAATTGAGTCCAGTTTAGACCGCCGTTAAGACTATATTCCATAAAACCGTAGTCAATAGGAACAAGATTGTCATCATCATCATAGGTGAATTCACCTTCACACCAAGATGAAAAGGTAAGTTTTGAGTATAGAGCACCTGAAATATCATTCATATCAGGATCTACTGGAGCCCATGTAAGTGTATCATAACCAACAGCAGCGCTGTCAAGACCTAAATATTTATCCTCGTCACCGCCATAAGATCTGTCTTTACCTGCAGTGTTTCTCCATGCTTGGTTATTTGTCAACCAGCGTCGGTCTGGACCGCCTTGCAATACAAAGCTGTCACCGTCGCCATCGTCTCCAATTTCCCATACACCAACTACTTCATCTTCCCAGTAGCGAAGATCGTATTTTTCATCACACCACAATATAGAGGTTTCACCACAAACTTTCTCATAAACATCAGCTAGAAGCTTAAGTTCACTTATTGGTACATCTCCATTGTTTCTAATGAAAATACGGATAAGTTTTGGGAAGGAGTTCAAAAGACCATTATAGTTGTATGGGTCATCCCAACCTAGAATCTCAAAGTCACACTGATCTTCAAGACATTCATCATCGTCATCATCGTCATCATCGTCACCACCGGCTCCTATTCCAACATCTATACCCCACATTCCATCGCCATAGTGGGACCAACTGTTTGTTGTTCCATGGTCTACTATCCAATCACCACGTGCGTCATATGGTGCCGCCATATCAAATCCTGCTGGATAATCATTTGAAGTATAATCATATGATCGAATAATGACGAAAACACTGCCAGACATTGGAATTGTGTGAGGTGATGAAAGAGTATGGAGTGTCCATTGTGTATCATCTGATACACCAGATCCCACGGCTGTTAATGTTGTTACATCCACGCCAGTTATATCACCATCATAGATGAATATCTCATATGGTACAGCCATGAAATAATATGCATCTGCACCAACTGAAAATAAAATTTCTTCAATAGCATCCCCACGGTATGGATCAAGGTCAGTACCGGATAATTCGATAGCCCAATATACATCTGAAAAATCAGTCCATCTCATAGCATTATCCGTGTATCCTGTATTATATGAATACCAAAAGTATGGAGCGCCAACGCCAGCTAAGGATCCAGTATTAGCCTCTTGCATTGCAGGTGCTGGTCTATGTGGTGCTTTCGGATTTGGTGAACAAACAGATGACATTTGTATTGATAATGGTGATCTTTCTACCGGAACATTAGAATCTGCTGATACAGCAGGCAGTACGGTTAAAACCATAGCCAGTGCAACGAGCAGAACGCTTGCTTTCTTTAATATATTTATTTTTTTTCTCATATATTTCCTCCTGTTTTATTTCAATACTCCTATATTGTTTTTATTTACCTATTCTATTTTATATATATTTCCTATTATTTATCTCTTTTCTGCCTCCTTTATGAATTTTTTTTTTAATTCGATTTGTCCTCCCCCTCACTCCCTTACTAGATAAATATAAGGGAAGTGGGTGATTCGTATAATTGTAATAGCCTAGATAATATTTAAATGTTTCTAATATTTTATTTTATTATAAAAATATGAATTTTCGTTATTTGTAAGATAAAACGATAATTAATCTTAATTAGGTATTTCAACAAATATCGGGTATAATTACTTAAAGGTTATTTAAAAAATAATTAGGAAAAATTATAAAAAAAAATCAAGGTCTTTTTTCCTAATTTTGCTAAATTGCTTTTTATGTTTTATAATTAATAGTAAATGAAATTAAAATAAAAATAAATTTTCTAATATAGATTTTATCATTGTTTTTATCTTACTTGGTTGAATCCAATTATATTGATGTTTCGTACTTTAATTATGAAGATTATTATAATTATCAATATAATCCTAATATATTATCTATTATATATAATTAGAAAATAAAACAGATTAATGCCACTGTTTAACTCTTTGTACAAATTTATTATGATGAAATGAATAGTTTAATATAATTGTTTATTAATTAAATTAATAATGGGGAGCCAGAAAATGAAAATAAAATTTCTTACAATTACTCCTAGAAAAAAATTACATCTAATAAATATTTTAATTTCAACATTTTTAATATTTTCCTTAATTGGAATTAGTTATTGCATTCCATTGAAAGTTAATGCAAATTCTTTAACCTCAGAAAATGTAATTTTCGGAGAGGCAATATATGATGACGGAATGGAAGCTACCGGTTCAAGAGTAGAAATTGTTAGTAATTTAGGAATGCTAACTACTTGGGTTAGCTCGGGAGGAAAATGGAAAGTAAATTTTGGCGATCCTGGCCCAAATTGGCCTCAAGGAACAGATTTTACTGTATGGATAACTGGGTGTTGTGGGCATAGTGGTTGGTCAGGAAATACAACTGGTACAATAAACGGAAGCCAAAATGATATGGGACTTATTATTATACATCCCAATAGCCCGCCAAACAAACCAAGTATACCAAAAGGTCGTTTATTTTTAAAGGTAAATGAAATCGGAATATTTGAAACCAATGCAACTGATCCAAATGCTTTAAATAACGTTCAATACAGATTTGACTGGGATTCATTGGGATCCCACAACATGAGTGTTTACACGTTTTACGTTAAATCAGGGGAAAATGCAAATAAAAGCCATTATTGGAATCTTCCTGGTACATATATCGTCAAGGCACAGGCAAAAGATGAGTATGGTGCCAATAGCGAGTGGTCAGATGGATTACAAGTTATTGTTTATACAAACAACTACCCGCCAGAAAAGCCTATAATGTTGGGACCAAACGAAGGACTTAAAGACAAAAATTATTATTTCAATATATCAACTATTGATCTAGATAACCATGAAATAGAATATTATATTGATTGGGGCGATAACACAAAAACAGGTTGGATCGGACCATACAATTCGGGTGAATCAATAACATTAGAACATAATTGGACAAAAAGAGGAACATACCAGATCACAGCAAAGGCAAAAGATATTTACGACGTAGAAAGCGTAATTTCTGATCCAATCAATATACAAATTTTAGCACCAGAAATAAAAATAACAAAAATATATGGTAGTTTTTTAAGGCTAAAAGCAGACATTCAAAATGTAGGTGAAGATACCGCAACAGACATTCATTGGAACATAAAATTAGAGGGGGGGTTATTAATATCAGGTGATAATACTACTGGGCAAATTAGTACTATTAACCCTGAAGATAAAGTTACAATAAACACAGGTTTAATATTTGGATTTTCTGTAAAAACCACCGTAACTGTCAACGCAAAAATGATAGATGGAGATGAAAATACAAAACAAGAAGAAATAATAATTTTTCTGTTTAATATAATATTTTAAAAACATTTAAAAAACAAGCATAATTATTTGCAAATCTTTGCTTTTAAATAATGTTCACATGGTATTCCTTGGCAGGATAAAAAAACTCATTTTGGCGTTTTATATCTATTACTCCGTGCAATTTATCCTGCAAACCAAAGTTTGAAAATTTTTGAATTAACAAATGTTAAATAATAAATAAATAATAAACAATCTAAGTGAACTATTTAGCGAAAGGTGTATCAAAATTATGAAACAAAAAACAATTCTTATTTTTTTAATAATTATTACTATGTTTTTAACTATTTTATTAGTTGGTTGTAATGACATTGAAAACCCGGAGAATAGTCTGATAGTTATAAAAGGAAAAAATCAAACTTATTCAACTATAAATGAAGCGCTTGATAATGCAATAAAAAATGATATAATATTGGTAGCAGAAGGAACTTATAATGAAACCTTAACAATAAATAAAACAATAAGTCTAATAGGCGAAAATGCAAATAAAACAATCATAAGTGGAAATAAAACGGATGATGTTATCACTATTTTTGCAGATTATGTAAATGTATCGGGTTTTACAATAATAAACAGCGGACCAGAACCCTTTCAAAATATTGATGCCGGAATTGATGTTAGGTCGAATTACAACACCATTTCACACTGTAATATAATTTCAAACGAAAATTATGGTATATATCTCCATCTAACAAAAGGCAATAAGATAATATCTAATATGATTTATGATAATATATATGGTATCTATATAAACACAGGAACAGAAAATGTCATTTCATCAAATAACATTTCAAATAATAAAGAGTATGGCATCTACTTTGGACCTCTATCAAATGATAACATTGTATCTGGTAATATATTTTATAGCAACCAATACGCAGTTCGTATTAAAGGTTCACATAATAATGTGCTAGCAGAAAATTATATTATTAATAATCCGAATGGGATATATTTCTGCTGTGGAGCAAGCTATAACTATATTTATAAAAACGCTTTCATAGATAACAATAATTGGCATGTAAATGATTATCTTGAAAACTATTTTGATAATGGATCAATAGGTAATTATTGGGATGATTACACAGGTATAGACGAAAACGGGGATGGAATAGGCGATACACCCTATCGGATACTTAATGGAAGTAACCAGGATAATTATCCCATTATTGATAAGAAATCAATTAACGATTTTTAAATTAATCAAGGTATGAAATTGAAGTTAAATATTGTTACACCTAATTCATCTTCACCAATGCTACCATGAATATCATGCGCTTTTACTGATATCTCATGATAAAATAATACTATCTCATCCCATTTCCATGAATATACATTACCATTTGGAACGAAACTGGTATTTACTAATTGTCCATCGATATAGAATTCCACTTTTTCCACATCAAGCAATGTAATTACCTCTACCTCAATTACAAGATGTCCTATTGCGAAACAGTTGTCGCTTAGAAAACGGGCTTTTTGGTTGTTAAAGAAATAGAAATAACCTAACAATGGATTTATGATATTTATGGTGGGTCCCGGTATATCACGATAAATCGTAAAGGTACCAGCCGATGTATCATTACTTGAATGACCTACATTATCGGTGGCAGTAATTCTTATTAAATAATTCGAACCTTCACTTAACCCTGTTGTGTCCCAATCATAGCTACCGTCATTCGGTTGATTTGGTACAATCATGTGCCACGTTAATCCACTATTATTGCTATATTCAATGTCTATCAAGGGATCAGGATCATAATCATCATAGGCATTCCATCTGATAGTAATAGTTCCATTAATTACTTCACCACCGTTTGGATAAATAACATTGACATAGGGTGGTGTTAGATCAGACATTTTAATGGGCAGATAATCACCATTGTTAACAATGAATCCTGAACTATTATGGGGAATTTCTGTATCACCGATTGAATCTCCATCAGTATCTTCTCCAGTGTAATCATCCCAGCAGTTACCACCAATGTATGGTCCCCCCATTATATTTGTTCCAACTCTCAATGATACATTCCAAACGTTTGTAGTAGAATATTGGTCATAAGCATTGATAACATTTTCTGAGAAATAATTATTATAAATAAGATTATTTTCACAGCCCGAATCAAATCTAATACCGTTATAATTTCCAGTTATGGTATTGTTAGCTATAAAATGATAGCCGGAACCGTGTACAAAAATACCTCTGCCATTAATTTTTATATTATTGCCAACAATTTTTGTACCATTAACATATTCATCAATTTTGATACCTGTTTGGCCGTTTTCTATTTTATTGTATTTGATATTAACGTCGTATACATCTCCAACACATCTCTCACCATTTCGATTAATGTAATCCATTGTTAACCAAATACCTTCAGTATTAGCCTTTAAATCATTTGATTCAATAGATACACCTACTGCTCCAGCAAGAACAATACCCTGCCCAGATACACCACTAGTAACAGCAAAGCTACTGTAACCAATGATTGTATTTTGTTTGATATTTACATTTTTAACAGGCGGTGTTCCATTTATAGACCATAGATAAATAGCATATCTTTCCTCCCATGGATTATCAAACGTGTTTTGCTCAATAACAATATCGCTAGAATACATCATACCAAGAGTATCAATGTCGTTTTTGTAGAATCTAACGGAGATGCTACCGTTAAGAAAAACATGGTCTATATCATTATATTGCACGTTTAACTGACGTGGAACAGATACACCATATACTTCAAATGGCCAAAATTGATAGTATATTCCTCCGGTAACAACATTTCCATCAATAGTTATTGGCGTTGCAAATATGTCAGTACCATTTCGAATTGGTGGAACATCTGAATAATTATGGGGATCAATGTAAACTGCATAACCATAATCAGGGTCTTTAATAATACAGTTTTTAATTTTTAAACCATTAACATTTTGATACGTGCCAGTTCTAATTGTGCAATTACCACCCTGAATAGTTAAACCATCTATTTCAACATTCCAAACAAAATTATCAGGTGCAATAAGCAGCGTAGGTGTAAGATTACCACCGGTGATAATTATATCCTGTGTTTCAGCTTCGACGAATTTTTTTAACTTAACTGTTTTGTTTATTATTATATTTTCTGAATAATTACCAGGATAAATAAATATCTCGCTGTTTATATTAGCTAAATCAATTGCGGATTGTATCTCACTATAGTACAAATCTCCATAATTTATCCTCGCTGCTCGATTTATATCTCTTATGTTTTCTGTAAAAATGTTTGTTTTTAGATAAATAACAGCATTTGTACCAAGAGAAACTCCATGCAAGTTATCAATCAAAGATGAATCAGTTAAAGCGATCCCTTCTGAATTATTTACATAAACTCCATGGTCTTCGCCACCTCTAATGATTAATTTTTTCATAAATATATTATTACAATTGTCTATTGAAATTACATCAATACGTTTGTATGATATTTCATTATTGTAAATATTACAATCATAACAGTCAACTAATATACATCCATTAAGAGTGTAATCAACGAAATTGTTTTCTAGGAGAACTATATCATTACTGTTATTACAAATCAACTGAGTATCATCTGGCTGTCCAAAGAACTCATTTGAGTAAAAACTAACGTTTTGGATTTCTGAAAAAAACCCGCAATCAATTCTTGAATCAATTGTACAATTTCTTATCTCCACATGTGACAAACCAGGGAACTCATTGTTACCTATTGCAGCAACTGTAAGAACGGATTCGTATCTTTCTATTGTAAAACCATTGATGTAAACGTGATCGCTAGCAATTTGAAGGGTATGACCCCCAGTAACAAGAAAATCGGAATATGTAGAATCATCATCAGTAATTGTCGATGCGATTGAACCAAATGTAGAAATTAAAACAACTTGCTTATTTACTTGAACAAGCTCTTTGTAGGTACCTGGTTTCACAATTACATGGCCGCCACTTACAACAGTACTTATAGCATTATTGATACTTGAAAAGTGAGTTACACCCCAGCCTGGAGTTCCAGAATCGTAGTTATCATCTACCCAGACTTGGTAATTGGAATGGTCAAGAAATGTAAAAAATATTTCAATTAAATCAGAATCTATGCCTTCAGAACTTGTAACAGTTCCTGTATAAGAATACATGCCTAATGCAATATCACCGTTAATTCTGAATAATGGATCATCTATTTCATAAAAGTCTTTCAACAAACCATCAATAATTTTAATTTCTTGCGATCCACCGGTTCCCTCAGCAAGAATATAAAATCTAGGTGCTTCACCATTTATAATTTTCCACATGTGTTCTTGCCATGTGCCTGGAGCTGAGCTTGCATCAACCCCCTGTGTTGCCCAATATGAAAAAAATCCAGATGGATAACTATTTATGAAAAATCCATAATAATCTTCATTTAAGGATTTATCAACAGCAAAATTTTTTACATCTAAGCGGTAATAACTAATGCTACTGTTAAGTGGAATTGAGTATCCTGAATACAATGAACCGAGTGCATTATCCCAATTAACCATGTCACTAGAATATTCTAGATCCAACAACATCAAAACTGGTTCATCAATGGGATCAATTTCGTCAACAAAATCCATATCTATATCAATTGGTGAGGAAAGCGTACCATCTTCGGCTTTTATCACACCTTGAAAAGAATAAGAACCCGTTGGGTAATCACCATTTACTCTTAACAAAGCTGTATCATCCCCACCCCAATCTCGTTGCAATCCATCTATTAACTCGAAATCTTGATTTGAATCAACGTGAATGTAAAAAATTGGGGAATTTCCATTAATTATGTTCCATGCATGCTCCTGCCAACTTCCAGGCGAGGCAGAGGGATTTACACCTTTATCGTCCCAATATGAAAAATAACCTCCCGGAAAGGAAGTAAGATTAAAACCATAAAATCCTTCCATTAAATCTTCACTAGTTTTAGCAAATTTTATATTAAGATAGTAGTATACTTCTGAAGGATCCAACTCCATTGTGTAGCCACTAGATAAGGTCCCATCAATTTCATACCAATCTATTTGATTGATTGATTGTTCAAGTTTTACAGATATAAATTCTGGCTCCTGTGCTGAAGCAACTGATACAAATAAAAACCCAAAAACTATTATTGCTATTAGCACAATATGTAGAGAAATTTTTCTGGTTTTACTAATAAAAAATAAATTTTTATTTTCATTTTTCATCATGATACTTCCCCCAATTTAATCCAAAATTTTTTAAGATTATCCAACCGGGTAGATACGGTTTTATTTATATTAATAGTTGATAAAATAATTAATAAGTTAAACCTTATATAAATGTTGTGATAGTACTTATGTGAATTATGGAAATCCCACTTGCAAAAATTCGATCTCCTATGCATGATTTATCATAACTCCTTGCTCAATTGCTGCTTGCATTAATATTTATTAATTATTGTTGTTAATATGTTAATTTACCTTTATTTAAAGGTTTTTATAGAAAATTGTTTAATTTTAATAGGCAAGGATATCTTATCAATCACTTGCTATTGAGAAAATTAGCAACATTTATTACGTCTAAAGATTATTTTAAGGGTAATATTAAAAAACGATATTTTTATTATCATTTTTGGTAATATGAACTGGAAAAACATTTTGATAATATTTGTTATTTCTTTAAGTTCAATTCTTTTTTTAATGGCAGAAAATTTTTTTGTGAAAGCTGAAACATTGCATATTGGGAAAGATGGATATTCTTTTAGCACCATTGATAATGCTATAAAAGAAGCGAATTTTAATGACACTATTTATGTTCATAAGGGCATATATAATGAATCAATCCTTATCTCAAAAAAAATTAATCTTATCGGCGAAAAAGGCGCTATCCTGGAATTTAGGGGTGAAAATGACATTATTTCTATTAAAGCCGATAATTGCACATTAGAAGGTTTTATAATAAGAAATTGTACCAATGATAGCTTTTCAGGTATTAATATTGAATCAAATGAAAATACAATACAAAATAATTTTATATGCAATAACTCTGGTTGGGGTTTATACATGTACAACTCAAATTCTAACATTATTGTAAATAATACCTTTATAAATGATGGTGTTTGTATCGTTGGCAATAGAGGAGACTGGGAAAGTTATATTATTGAAAATAATACAGTAAATGGTAAACCACTTATTTTTTATAAAAGTTTGAAAAATATTGATATAATTGGTATAGATGCTGGACAAATTATTTTGGCGAACTGTAGTTTTTGTAACATTACAAAAAATAGAATAAATGGTGGTGATCAAGGTATAGTTCTAGGTTATTCAAATCATAACATAATTGATAATAACAATGCTTCAAATGCAAAATTTGGCTTACGTTTACAATATTCAAACAATAATTCAGTAATAATGAATAATTTTACATACAATGAATACGGAATTTATGTGACCCATTCATTTTACAATAAAATTTTTGGCAATAATGTAATTAGTAGTACCTCATATGGCTGTTGGCTTTGTTGTAACTCCAAATTTAATGAAATTTTTAAGAATAATTTTTCTCTAAATTCGATAAGTGCATATGATATATTTGAAAATAATTGGTCAAAAAATTGTCTAGGAAATTACTGGGATGATTATAACGGAACTGATAATAACGATGATGGAATTGGGGATACACCCTATTTAATATCACCTAAAGGTGGTCCGAGCAGAGACTATTATCCCATTGTTGACTACAGTAAAGTAAAAAAATGTGATGATAAAAAAAGTAGTAGCGGTTTTTCATTTTATATCATAATTTTTGCGTTAATTACATTTTTCTTATTAGCAAAAAAATCAAAGAAGGGGACTTAACAACTATTAATGATATTAATTTAGGTTTAGAATCTAGCATACTATGTTAATTGTAAAAGTTTACAAAGTACGAAAAAATATTTTTATATTTTCAACAGCCAATAATAATTCTAAAATCTAGTATTTTTGGAAATATCCCAGACGAAAACTCTATATAGTAATTTAACCATTTTTATTATTATATAATTCGTTAACATAAAACGAATAGAATATTAACGAAATTTGTGCATATAGGAGTTTAAAGGAGGCGAAAAAGATGTTATTATCTAATAGAAAGTATAATCATAAAAGTGAGAAATTATTACTTTCGATATTAATCGCTCTAATGATGGTTATACCTGTAAATGTTGTATTTGCAACGGGATCAGAAAGTGGTCCAGTGTATGACTTTGACGATTGCGAATCATCGGAAGTACTTGTTGGAGATATAATAAGCCCTCCATCAATTGGAATGACGGGAAGCTATGATATAACAGTGGAATTTACTGCTGTTGGCATCATAATGAATGGTACCAAGGATGTTGATCAAAATGAACCATGGGTAGAACACGAACTTTCCCCAGATGTTATCGGCTCACCCAATGTGAACTTTTATACATCCTGTGATGACGATTACATGTATGTTGCTTTTGAAAACCTAACGGATGGCATTATAGCATTTGAGCTTTTCATTGATAAAAATGCTAACGGATCGTGGGATGGGCCTTTGGTTGATAGATTCTTTACAGCTAAATATCCACAAACTCAAGTAGAAAACCAAAATGGAATATCAATTATGAACAGTCAAGTTGCATGGGGCGAAAATCGTCACTTTGTTGAGATTAAAATTCCAAAATTAAATAATTGGGCAATATGTAACGATTGGGCATTTAGGGTTCGATCTGATTCCTGTGAATCTCAAGTTCCAGAGTGTATTGTAGATTTACCTCCTTACGATGTTCTCATGGAGCTTGACAATATAAAAGATGATAGCTTCTTCAAGACAACTATTAGCGGCATCGAGGAACCCTCTCCTTTCGATATTGAAAACGGCATTTATCTTGGTTGGTGTCTTGATAGCGGGACATCGGCTCTTGAGGAAATAACACCCGTTATGTTATACTCAAGTTATTGTCCACCCCTAGAACTTGTACATGCAAACTGGAATTATGTCAATTATGTTATCAATCATAAAATTGGAAGTTATTATGACATTCAGCTTGCAATTTGGTATTTCATTGATTTGAATCCAAGTGGTTCTTCACATAGTGCAGTACCATATTATCCACACGCTCAGGCAATGGTTAATGATGCTGTTGCTAATGGCGAGGGTTTCGAACCTGGGCCAAATCAAGTAGTAGCTGTAATTTGTGACCCGATACAGTATCCACCATCAGAATTCCAATATACTTTTATAGAAGTAACGATACCTGATGATGAATGTGAAGAAATTTGGAATCCAAGCTGGGGGGATAACTGTGCACCCGAAGAACCAGCTTGGTTCCTTGAATTTACATGCGATTATGATACTACATATAGCTGCCCATGTGGAGTTGCATTCAAAGCTTTGGCTGATATCTATGAAATCGTGCCTGGAGACATAGTGAAGTTTTATGAGATAGACTTTGAAACTAAAGCTAATATTACAAATGAATGGATTGCGTACAGTCTGGATTCACAACCAGATACCTGGAACCGTTCTGAAACGAGAAGTCATTCTTCTTCTCATTCAATGCATTGCACAGTTGAATCCAGCTACTATGGAAACGCATTTGATGTTTTACAGATGAAGAATCCAATGGACTTTTCTGATGTTAACAATGTAACATTTTCATTTTGGCACTGGTGCGAAGGGGATACCTATCAGTACAATGGAAATACAATAATTGCTGATTACGGAGACGTAGAAATTTACACTTTTCTTGAAGATGCGTGGCAATGGGTATCGCTTTCCGACTTAGGATTAAGTAACCTTTATTATGACAACGAATGGGAAAAAGCCACTCTCAAAATTGAGACTTCAAAACTATATCCTTACAAGGGAGAAAACATATCGGGATCAGACTTATTAACAAGTCAAACCAAATTCAGATTTATCTGGAAATCCGATCCTCAATTCCAATACGAAGGTTGGTATATTGATGATATTGAAATCTTCATTGGAGAAAATCCACATGAAGAACTACGTTGGCAAACCCATTACGTATATTGGTGCGTACCATTTGGATCCACTATTGTAAGGACATTTCCTATGAAGTGGACCCCTGCAAAAGAAGGTAAATACCTCATAAGAGTTTGCTTTCAGGAGGAAGCACCATGGTGTGGAGCTGACTGCAACGAGAAATACATTACAATAGGTAATATACATGATGTAGCTGTTATTTCTCTTACATCGGCAGACACCATTGACAAGGGAGACGACTTAAACATTCAAGCAGTTGTAAAAAATGTAGGAACATATGACGAAACAAATGTACAGGTTAAAGCCACGATTAAAAAAGATGGCACAGGGTCACCAGTGTGGCAAGAAACTTTGATTATTCCTAGTTTAAATGCCTCTGAATCTAAAACATTGAATTACGTCTGGGAAGATGCAACCTATTGCGATCATTTCCTAGAGGTTACAGCAATCCATCCAGATGACGAAGTACCGTGGAACAATTCAAAGAGCAAATGGGTTATTGTCGCAACCACCCTTTTTGAGGATGACATGGATGACGAATGCTGCTGGGAACATTATGATCTTACGGGCGGTTTAGGACACTGGCACATATGTTCTTCTGGATATGACGATTATCTATGGTGTGGAATTCCTTCAACAACAAAATACGACAATAATTGGAATGATGTTGCAAAACTTAATAGAACCTTTGATTTTTCAACTTATACTGACGTAATATTGAAATTTGATACCTACACAGAACTTGCTGAAAATGATACTGGATATGTCGAAATAAGCGATGACGGTGGTCGACACTGGTACACTATAACAACACTTATTGGACAGCTGGCCTGGACAACTTTTGAATTCCCATTATCCTGTTGGGAATCGAGCAACAAGGCAATGATAAGATTCCGTTTCTTCTCAAATGAATCCATCACTTGGAGAGGATGGATAATAGATGATGTAGAAATTATTGCAGACAGTAGCACAATTTTCTTTGAAGACTTTGAATCTGGAACAGGCAATTGGACAATTGAAAGAGTAAGAGCAGGAGATTGGTGGCAAAGAGTGGTAAAGGCAAAAGGTGGGGACAGCAGCAATATGGCCTGGTGGTGTGGTGATGAACTAACTTGCCCAAGAGAATACCCACCTAATCTTAACGATGTGCTTGTGATGAAAAATTCCTGTGCTGTAGATTTAGCAAAGGCATTCGAAGCCGATGTTATTTTCAAGACATGGTACAATATAAAAGATGGGGACAAAGGATATCTAGAAATTAGCGATGACTTAGGTGTAACATGGACTACACTTGATACTTACGAAGGAGATAGTGAAGGATGGGTTACCTGTTCTGCAGATATTTCATCTTGGGTTACTGAAACAGTAATCATAAGATTCAGATCTACTTCAGACAATGCCATTACTGCAGAGGGATGGTATATTGATGATGTCAGAATTACTGCAAAACTTGATTTCAATCCACCAGTAACTACATGTACACTTTCTGGAACCATGGGACTAAACAACTGGTATAAAACTTCTGTTCAAATACAACTCAGTGCAACAGATGATTTATCAGGTGTAAAAGCAACATATTATAGACTTGATGGTGGCAGTCAATCAACTTATTCTTCACCTGTCACAGTTTCATCAAACGGTGTTCATACCGTTGAATATTGGTCAGTCGATAATGTTGGAAATGTCGAAACATATGGTACAAAATCATTTAAGATTGATACAGAGGATCCAGAAGTAAACATAACAAAACCAGGTCCCGGAATTTACTGGAGAGATATGAAAATCTGGCCAATCTTCAATTTATTACCTTGGAGTAATACATACATATTCAGGTTTATCACGATCGAAGCATCGGCAAGCGACGCCTATTCGGGAGTCGACCGTGTGGAGTTTTACATACAGGGAATCCTGAAAAATACCGATAATGCCGCTCCTTACAGCTGGCGATGGCACGAAACGGCGTTTTTCAAGCATACAATCGAAGTAAGAGCCTATGACAAAGCAGGTAACTTAAACAGTGATTCAATAGAAGTCAGCATCTTTAACATAAATCTCTTTCCAAGCTAGATAAATAATGATCCTTATAAGGATCATTTTTTTATTTATTTTTTAATTGCAAAAAGGTTTAATAAAATACACTATATTTTGCTAATTAAATTATGATAGAAAGAAAAGAAGCTCTATTGCTTTTGGAAAAGTATGTTAGAGATGATAAACTTATTAAACATTCATTAGCAGTAGAAGCAATTATGAATGAAGTTGCTGCAACGATTGATCAAAATACTGATCTTTGGGCACTTACAGGACTATTACATGATCTTGATTTTGAATACACAAAGCAAGACCCCGATAAACATGCAATTTTAACTTCTCAAATACTTGAGGGAATGCTGCCAGAAATTGGAATAAATGCTATCAGGGCCCACAACTATATGCATACAGATTATTTACCTTCTACCCAGATAGACAAGATGTTAATTGCTTCCGATGCTGTCTCTGGTTTAATTATTGCTACTGCGCTAGTCATTCCATCCAAAAAACTTGCAGATGTAAAATTTGATACCCTTAAAAATAAGTTTAAAGATAACTCTTTTGCACGTGGATGTAACAGGAGTAAAATAGAGCTTTGTCAAGATGTTGGCATGGATGTAGATAAATTTCTAGAAATAAGTCTTAAAGCCTTGCAAAATATCTCAGATAAATTGGATTTGTAGTATTAAAATTTGTATTTTTTATTTAGTTATTTATCAATCTTGATAAATAAAAGAAAAAAACCAAAAATATTAATAAATCGTACTATATTTGATATAAATTAAGGTGAATACGGGGGAAGGATAATTTGAAATCTTCAACATATGCTAGCTTAGTAACAATAATATTTTATAAAAACAGAAATAGGATGAGTAAGAGTATAGAGAGTGCAATAAGAACTACTGATAAATTATGCAATGATTTAAACATTAAAAACGACCTAAGCCACATGACAAAATATAGAGTTATTGCAAATTTACTGGATCACGGCATCTTGGCAACCAGAAAGACTAACAAAAATCGAAAACTAAGGATTTCAAAAAAGATTCTTGACTTAATTTAGATATGTAATCTATATAAAAAATAATTATTTTAATTATAGAGTAAAGTTTAATAATACATATGTTTCTATCTTTGTATATTGATAGCTAGTGATCTTGTGTACAATGAAAGTGAGACTCCCGATGAGTATATAAGACTACCCTTACCAAAAAAAAATAAAAGGGAAATGTTTGCCATAGCTGAAAGGTTAATGGGAGGATCTCGCATAAATGTTGTATGTCAAGATGGAAAATCCCGTATGGCTCGTATACCTGGACGTATGAAACGAAAGCAAAGAGTTCGTGCGGGCGACTTAGTCATTATAAAACCATGGGATATCCAAGATGACAAAGCCGACATTATTTTTAGATATACTCGTACCCAATCAATTATTCTTAGTAGAAGGAAATTGTTACCAGAGGAACTAGATGTCTTCTGAAGATATTTTTGAGAGCAAATGGTCAAAAAAAATTGATAAAAAAATTCAGGACATAATTGATAGAATAGGTCTTGATCGAAAGACACAAGATGAGGTTTTTGACACAACAACATTACATACTATCGAAAAATTAATTTCAGATGGTGTTATAGATATGCTTGACTTTCCGATTTCAACAGGCAAGGAAGGTAACGTTTTTCGGGCAAAAACACCTGATGGGGGTCTTGTTGCCATAAAAATTTACCGAACTTCAAATTCAACCTTTAAACATATTGGAAAGTACATAATCGGTGATCCTAGGTTTAAATCTTCACATAAAAACAGAAGAGAAATAATATATGAATGGACAAAAAAAGAGTATAAAAATCTTCAAAGGGCAAATGAATCTGGAGTAAAAACTCCCAAACCAATAAGAAGAATTAATAATGTTTTAGTAATGGAGTATATTGGTAATAATAAAAGACCTGCACCCGAAATGAAAGATATTATTCTGAAAAATCCTGATAAAACATATAATTTATTGATAAATTATATAAAATCATTGTATCAAAAAGCTCAAATTGTACACGGAGATTTCAGTCAATTTAATATTCTTATTCATAACAATATTCCATACTTAATAGATTTGGGGCAGGGAGTTCTTTTAGAACATCCCCTATCAGATGAATTTTTGAGAAGAGATATAGAAAACATTTCAAAATATTTCTCTACCAAATATGGCATAAAAACCGATTCAACCTCCATTTATAAATCAATTATAAATAGGAGGAAAATTGACACATGAGATACGTCAAAATACCTATGGAAAGAATAGGTGTCGTAATCGGTCATGAAGGTCAGACGAAAAAAATTCTTGAAGAAAAATCTAAACTTATAATTAACATCGATTCAAAAATTGGTGAAATTTCAATAGATGATCACGAATCCAAAAATCCATTAAATGCAATAATTCTTGAAAACATAATCCTAGCAATTGGCCGAGGATTTTCTCCAGAACATGCAATGAGATTATTTGGCGAAGACATGGAATTTTACATTTTTGATATTCGTGACTATGTAGGAAAGAAAGAATCCCATGTAAGAAGATTAAAAGCACGTATAATAGGTACACATGGGAAATCGAAAAGAGTTTTGGAAGAACTAACTGATTCAAATATTTCAGTTTACGGCCACACTGTATCAATAATTGCTGATTTTGTTACTATGGATGTTATCAAAAGAGCTATTGACAAGCTTTTAACTGGTAGCAAACATGCATCTGTTTATCGATTTATTGAGACAAATATGAAACAGCTTCGTCTTGATGGATTAATATAAAACCAACAGGTAATTTTTTAATATGTTACTATATTCTGGTGTGCTATACTAAATTTTCCTTATGCCGTCTTAGCTCAGTTGGTGGAGCACTCGGCTGTTAACCGAGCGGTCGCCGGTTCGAGTCCGGCAGACGGCGCTATTAATTTTATTGCCTTTTTATGCTTTATTATTAAATTAATCTCAATCAACTCTGAAAACGTGTAAATTCAAGAGAATTTTCAAAAAATTTAATCACAGACAACTTATTAATATGCGAAAAGTATTTCTTTAACCATATAATTAACATATTTCACTATTCATTGGTGATGGATGGAGGTAAAGATAAATTGGGTTTTTCTTTATCAGTTGGTACTGGGATTATCTGTGTATCTCTGTTATTGATGGTTGAGATTTTTATTGGAAGCGTTTTACCCACATTATTGGATTTAAGGGATTCCTATGATGAAATGTTAGAAATGGATATAGATCAAATAAAAACTGATATTAACATAACAGGAATAATCTCTACTACTAGTGAGCTTGATGAATGGAATAATAGTGTGGATGGAAATATCACTGATTTGGACAGTTCTCCAGATATGGGTAACGAATCTAATTTCCCCAATTCCCAAGGTGTAGCTCCAGACAATAGTAACATGACAATACAGGAAAATTTTACAGGGTGGTGGGGTGAAGTTGATACATGGATTGATGTCGCATCTTTTACAGGAGATATGGTAGATTGGGAAACTGAGGCGGGCACTTCTCCATACATAGATACTGCTGACGACACAGAAACTCATACAGGTAGTTATATTCATGAGGATAGAACAGCCGACGTATCAGAAGGGTGGTTTACCTTTGCTAATACTGGTGAAACGGGCGATGGTTTTACAGTAAATTTTACCTTTCGATGCAGTAGTGCTGACACAGACGATGGATTTGTTCTTTATTATGATGAAACAGGCAATGGTGCTGGTACAAGTTATGGTAATGTTATAGCAACATCTACCACCTATAGATATGAGAACGTAACACTTTCAGGCACATTTAACGCCACAGAAATTAATAACATGCGAATTTATCTTACATATTATGGTAATCCTCCTAGAAATGATGTCTATGTTGACCATTGTAAAATGGGAATAACAAGAGCACCTTTTCCCAACTATGAAATAGATTTTGAATATAACTGGACAACTGCTAATTACTCTTCAGACAATGAAATCCTATGTATTTATGTCGATAGTCATGTTGGAAATGAAAATCTAAGTGTTAACTATTGGGATGGTGATAGCTGGGTTTTGTTGGGGACAATAAGCTCCACTGGCTGGACAAATCTGACTGCAGCAGGTCTAGATTCTCCAAATTATACTATTCAAATAACTGGTGAAAATGAAAGTAATGATAATATTCAGGGCAGTTGGAATATTGATTGTATTTTTCTACATACATGGAACAATGTTGAAGGCGATAGTGTAACCATTACTGTTAAAAATACAGGTAGTTCCAATTTAAAAACAGAAAATTTCAATATTTTATTGAATGGGGAGCTAATTACTTTTAACTGTCAAAAACCATATTTCACCCCAGATGAGGAAACAAATTTTACTGCAGACATAGCAATTTCCGATGGAACCATGGTTAAAGTAATTACAGCTAACGGGATATCAGATTATGAAATTTATAATAAATGAAAGAAATATTGTTCCTGTTCCTAAGGCCTTCTCATTTGTCTTTTTCCATTTCTGTAATTAGGTCTTTTACCCTATCTCTAAGTTCAATGATACGCAGATTCTGACCAATTGCTACTTTTTTGTACTTTTCAGTTTCTTTTGTCTCTTTAACCCGTTTTGTGACATCCCGGGATATCCCCATTGTTCCGATTATTTTACCCTCTGAGCTGTATCTTGGAATTTTTGTAACAGACACCCATCTTTCAGAACCGTCTTTACCTGTTAGTTTTTCAACCTCATCAATTATAGGTTGCCCGGTTTTCATAATATTGTTATCATTCTCAAAGGTCTTTCTTGCCTGATGTTCAGGAAGGAAATCATAGTCTGTTTTTCCAATCATATCTTCAGGGGAGACATTTGAATGTTCTGCCTTGGCTTTATTTACCAGTATAAATCTGTTATTTTCATCTTTAAAATATATTGAGTCAGGCACGTTATCTAAAAGTGCTTGAAACAAACTATGTTCATATGATAGTTTTTCCTGAGCTTGAACACGTTCACTGATGTCTTTGATAACACCTATGGCACCGGTAATACTACCTTCGTTGTTTTTTAAAACACTTAAGGAAATATCAACATCCAAAGGTTCATTATTCTTTCTTAGAATCTTTGTTTCAAGATGATGCTGCATTCCCTTTTCTCTAATGTTTTCTGCTCGTATTTTTTTCCACTCTTCAGGTAGATAAAGTGATTCAACTGGTTTGTTGTATAAATCGTCTCTAGTCATGCCAAGAAGGTCTTCAGCGTATTTATTCCATGAGATAATTTTCTCATTTTCATCGCTCAGCATTATGGCTACAGCGGAGTTTTCAAAAATGGTACGGTATCTTTCCTCTGAAGCTTGAAGTTCATGCTCTGTTTTCTTCCAATCTGTGATATCCTTTGAAATAACGGCTACTGCTATTGTTTGACCAGTAATGGAATCTTTCACAGGACTCAATGTTCTAAGAAACCATTGTCCAAGTCTACTAACTTTATGTTCATCTTTAGTTGCTTTACCATTTTCAAAAACCCAGTTAATCTTACTTATAAATTCTTGGGTTTCTTCCGGAGAGTGAATTTCGCCAAATTTTTTTCCAATTACTTCTTCTTCAGATAGATTTAGTCTTGATAAAAGCTCTTTATTTACAAGAATATACCTGCAGTCTTTGTCAAGCAAGTATATAGAATCATCCGCGTTTTCCATTATAGATTCTAGCCGTTCCTTATTATGCATCTGCTCGGAAATATCTCTAATAACACCAATAGAACCCAGAACTTTACCTTCGTTGTTTTTTAAAACACTTAAGGAAATATCAACATCCAAAGGTTCATTATTCTTTCTTAGAATCTTTGTTTCAAGATGATGCTGCATTCCCTTTTCTCTAATGTTTTCTGCTCGTATTTTTTTCCACTCTTCAGGTAGATAAAGTGATTCAACTGGTTTGTTGTATAAATCGTCTCTAGTCATGCCAAGAAGGTCTTCAGCGTATTTATTCCATGAGATAATTTTCTCATTTTCATCGGTAACTGTTATAGCAACGGCAGAGTTTTCAAAAATTGTTTTATAAATTTCCTGAGAATCTTTTAAAGTATTATCCTCACCATACTCAACAAATTCGTATGACATCTTTCCCACCTAATCAATCCTTTTTCAAATTATTTTGAATTATTAATACTTTATTAGACTTAATTTCTAGTTGTAATTACTTTCTATAAATCCTTTCTTTTGGATTATAATCAAGAAAGAGTACTTTACTTATCCCTACTAGTGTCTCTGTTTTACCCATAATGAAATATCCGCCCATGTTTAATGCATCGAAAAAGTCTTTGTAAAGTGTATTTTGCAATTCTCTGTTAAAATATATAACGACATTTCTGCAAAATATTATATCAAAATTTTTCTTTTTAGGTCCCGAAATTAAATCGTGATATTGAAAGCTTACCAATTGTTTTAAAGAGGGTTTAACCGCATAGATGTTTCCATTTATGTCAAAATAATATTCAGGATGTTTTATAAAATTTAATTGTTTTTGGACATCTGTTTGAATAACACCAGGTCTTGATTCATAAATTCCAGTATTAGCACTTTGTAGACAATCTTTGTCAATATCTGTTCCAATAATCTCTATCTTTTTAAGTGCCTGCTGTTCACCAAGTGCGTTTATTGCAATCATAGCAATGCTATAAGCCTCTTTACCATCCGATGAACCCGCACTCCATATACGGATCTTGCCTTGCTTTTTTTTTATCATATCCGGCAATATTTCATCCTTAAATACTTCATAAACAAGATTGTCCCTGAAAAATTCTGTTACATTTATCGTCAAATCTTTCAAAAGTCTTTCTTGTTCCAATTTATCATTTTTAAGTATCTCCCAATATGCATGATAATTGTCAACATGGTAAGCTCTAAGCCTTGAATTAAATCTCCTTCCAAGATAGGTGTCTTTGTACTGAAACGTGTTAAAACCCAGTAAATTTTTTACTCCTTTTTTAAGTTCTTTAAATTCCCCGTCATCGCTTAATTCCCCTGTCAAATTATCCCACCTCAAATCACTTTTTCTTTTCTTTCCCCTTCTCCCCTAACCATTCTAATTAACAATTCAGAGTTATCGGGATTGAATGTAATAGTCCGGCCTTTATCTCCACCAACATCTTCAGCAACAAGCCTAATGTTCTGTTCAGTCAATACTTTTTTTACTGCATCGATATTTCTCTGTCCTATCTGTAAATGATCTTCTGAAAAAGTAAAAAGACTTGCACCTCCGGCAATTTTTGCTTTAAGTCTATTTTTCAGTGCACCTTTCTTAATTATTTCTTCAATCATTGCAGGAATGGCAGCATCAGCATATTTACCAATCTTATCTTGTTTTTGCCCCATCCTGGGAAGCATGATGTGAGACATACCTGATATTTTTTTAAATTCATCATATACAACTGTCCCAATACAACTCCCAAGGCCAATTGTTGAAATCTTAGTACCATCATTTACCACAATGTATTCCCCAATGCCAATTACTATTGTTTCGCTCATTTAATATATCACACCACTTTTGCAGAAAGTGAATCCAAATATTTGTTAACCTCAAAATCAGACACTTTTGAAAGACAAGATGCTAATTTTTCCAACAAAAAATCTAATGACTTCGGAGATGGAAGGAGCACGAAATAAGACTTAAAAAGATTATTTTCACCGCTAAATTCTATATCAAACAATAAGGCATGGCTGGTATCTCTACCCAAGTTTTGTGAAATTTTATCTAAAAACTGATCTGGCATATCCATTGAAAAGCTAGGGGGAGACAACATCACAGTCGAATTTAAAAATTGACCTAGAGCATTAGTATATGCAGAAACAACAACATTTCCCACCTCAGTAATTGCAGACTGCCCCATCTCATCAAGTTCCTTAGTAGTACCAATATCCTGAAACATTAATAAATCTGCTAGAATCAAAGCACTCTTAATAGGGAACAGAAAGAGAATGCTTCCTAGAAATTCATCTGTTAATTCAAGGTATACTCCCACAATTTTTTCAGTATCTTCAGAAATACTTTTCAAAATTTCTTTTAACTCGGAAATTTTTTTTATTTTTATTAATGGTACAGATATATCAATCGGTTTGCTAATCATCTGGGAAACTGCTGTCGCGGCATGAGAACAGCCGATATTTCCGGTTTCTTGTAATGCATCCAACTGATACTCATTTAAATTCTCCACATCTGCCATTTTTATTATCTCCTTGAGCAATTTTTTATATATTTATTTAACATTAAACCATCCCAAGTTTTTCAAGAATTATTTTTACCGAACTAGGTTCCGGCAAGAGAAACAAATCAATTTTAAAACTTTCATTTTTTTCTTCTTTGATATAGCAGTTAAATACAACAGCTTCATTAGATACCTCACCTAGTTGAATTAAAACATAGTCCATAATAGCTGCCGGCATATCATAAGCAAGAACAGGTGGACCAGGAATCAAAGAAACCTGAAGTAGTTCTGTAAGGCTGTCAAAAAACGAGCACATAATCACATTTGCCACTTCTTGTATTGCAGATTTATCCATTTCAGAAATATCATTCTTAATTTTGCCTGATTCTCTACCCATTAGCATATCTGCTAAGGAAAAAGCGCTTTCTTGTGATAATAAAAGCATTATATTCAATGGTATTCCTTTTTCTACTTTTAAAAAGACACCGACTACAATTTCTTGATCCTTTACACAGTCAATGGTCTGTTCCAAAGAAACAACATCAACCCTAGCAATTCCCATCTCAATTTCTTTATTTATCATCTGAGACAGCGCTGTAGCTGCATGAGCTGCACCAATATTTGCAACTTCCTGTAATGCATCTTTTTGATCATGATCTAATGCAATTTCTAACATATTCATTCCATTTTACTATCAAGTTGAAGTACATTTCATACCTAATTTTTCCAAGATAGTTGTAACAGATTGTGGTTCAGGCAAGAGAAACATATTGATATCGAAACTCTTTCCTTTCTCCTCCTGTAATTCCACGTTGAAGACAACCGCTTCGTTAGCAACCTCTCCTATTTGAATCAAAACATAATCCATAACTGCAACTGGTTCGTCAAAAGCAAGAGCTGGAGGGCCCGGAACTATCGGAATTCCAAGAAGAGCGGTAACACTATCAAAGAATGCACACATCATTACATTTGCAACTTCCTGTAATGCAGAGCTGTCCATCTCAGAGAGTATGTCTTTACCGGGAGTAGGTTCTTTACCTAGCAGTAAATCCGCAAGAGCAAAAGCACTCTTTTTGGGTAGCAAAAGGAGAACATATGATGGTATTTGATCGGAAATCTTCAAAAAAATCCCAACACCAATTTTTTCATCTTTTACACAGTCTACAATATTTTCCAAAGGAAGAATATCTACTTTTGGTACACTGATTTGAATATCTCTACTTATCATTTGAGAAAGGGCCGTTGCCGCGTGTGATGCACCAATATTTGCAACTTCTTGTAATGCATCTTTTTGCATATCATTCATGGTTATTTTTTCCATATCAGACCCTTCTTTCATTACTATTTTTATTCAATTAAAGTATTAATATCAATAACTAGGATAACCCTTCCATCTCCTGTAATAGTTACACCTGCGATTCCTTTTGTTTTTCCCAAACTTGAACCGATATTTTTAATGGTAATCTCCTGCTCACCAATTAGTCGATCTACTATCAAACCAATTTGTTTATTTTCTTTTTGAGCAATTACTGCACACATAGTCGATTTTACTTCTTCGCTATTTTTTTCAATTTGTAAAACATCACCTAGAGATATCAGTGGCAAAACATTGTTTCTCAATACTGTAGTCATTTGTCCCCTAACAAAAGTGATATCCTCATTTGTAATACTTACTGTTTCACTGACATTACTTATAGGTATTGCATAAGTTTCTTCACCAACTCCAACAAATAGTGCCTTAAAGATAGCCATTGTTAGTGGCAACATTAAGGAAAAAGTACTTCCCTTATCAATTTCTGAACTAAGTTCAATAGAACCGTTTAGTTGTTCTATTGTTGATTTAACAACATCCATTCCCACGCCACGGCCAGATACATTGGTAATCTTTTCAGCAGTACTGAGTCCTGGAAGCCATAACAGATCAATTGCTTCTTTATCGTCAAGTTTATCGACTTGTTGCTGTGATCTAAGACCCTTTTTTACGGCAGCTTTTTTCATAGTTACTGGATCTATACCCTTTCCATCATCTCGAACCATGATGAGAACATTGTTTCTAGTTCGTTCTGCAATCAGTTCCACAGTTCCTTCTTCAGGTTTGCCCTTTGTTTTTCTGTCCTCTGGAGATTCAATACCATGATCAACTGAGTTTCTTAAAAGATGGACCAGAGGATCTCCAATTTTATCAAGAACAGTTCTATCAAGTTCAATATCTCCACCCTCAATAATTAGATTGATTTTTTTTCCATTACTCTTAGCTAGATCTCTAACCATTCTAGGAAATCGGTCAAAAACATGATTCATAGGAATCATTCGAATAGTAGTTATCTTATCCTGGAGTTCGGTTGCCAACCTATCAAACGTACTAACTGTTTCTGAAAGATCGTCAATACCATTATCTGCTGCTATCTGTGCAAGTCTACCTTTACTTATCACAAGCTCGCCTATTAGATTCATAAAAGTATCTAGTTGATCCATACCTATTCTAATACTTTGAGCCCCGCCTTTGACGGATTTTGTTTTTTCATCCTCTGGTTTTTTAACTGTTTGTCGTTCTAATTCATTTGAGGAATTTTCTTGTTTTTCTTCTTTTAATTCGGATTTTTCCTCTGTTTTTAAAGATACTATACTAAGTTCATTATTTTCATACTCTATTGGAGTAACAATTCTTGTATCAATTTCTGAAACCGAATCAATTATCTGTTCAACTGCCTCTTTAACTTCCTCCGAGGTATAATAAATCTCAAATCCATCATCGAATTTTCCGTCTTCAATCGCTTTTTTATCAGGAATTGAATATACAATGTTTCCATCATCACTAAGTTTTTTAAGCACTAAAAAAGATCGAATGGATTTCATCATACATGTTTTATCAAGTACTATAGAAATCCTATATGCGTAATTGGCACTTAAAATTTCTTTTATTATCTTTTTTTCTGCAGACTTATCTATAGATATTTTATCTGGATTTTTTTTATTGGATTCTTTTTTTTCCTGAATGGTTTTTTCATTTTTCCCTGTCTCTTTATTATCCGTGTGTTTTTCAAGTTCCCCAACCAGACACTCAACATCAAATTCTGTTATATCATTTGACGCGATATCCTCAATCATTTCTTCAATGCCATCAAAACATTTGAAAATAAGATCGATAATTTCTGAATCTACTTCCAGTTTATTGTTTCTAATAAGATCTAATGTGTCTTCCGTTCTGTGAGACAGTTTCTGGATTTTATCATAATTCATCGTAGCAGACATTCCTTTAATGGTATGCGCCGCTCTAAAAATTTTATTCATTGCATCCTTGTTTTTCGGATCTTTTTCAAAATCCAACAGTGCTTGGTTTATTATGCTCAAATGTTCTCTTGACTCCTCAATAAACATATCTTTGTATTCTGAGCTTTCGGTCATTTTAAATAACCTCTTTTTTTCTAATTGAATTCAAAAATTGAGAGGCATGGGTAGCTATTTTATCTAGTGGAAGGATTTTATCTACAACGCCCAATTTTATAGCAGCATCAGGCATACCAAATATTATTGAAGTTTCCTTATTCTGAGCTATTGTATGTCCACCTTTTGCTTTAATTAGGCCCATAGAATTTGCACCATCCATCCCCATTCCTGTAAGAATTACACCTACGGTGTTGGGTCCAAAAACATTAGCAGCAGATGAAAAAGTAATATCAACTGCTGGACGGACCCCGTGAATCCTTTCATCTTTATTAAGTGAAACATATCTTTTTATTTTATTATTAATCATTTTTTCATAAACAGTCATATGAAAGTCGCCTGGTGCAAGCAAGGCCTCTCCGGCAATTATTTCATCTCCATCTTTTGCCTCTTTCACAGGGACTTCAGATATTTTGTTTAATCTGTCAGCCAGTGATTTTGTGAAAATTGGGGGCATATGCTGAACAATTAAAATACCTGCAGGTATATCGCCAGGAATATTTGGTATAAGTTCTGCCAATGTTTGAGGCCCACCTGATGAGGATCCTATAAGTAATATGTTTTCTGTTTCTGCAGATTCGTCTCTAGTTTTTATTCTGGTAATCTTTTGATCATGGGCTTGTCTAATTTTTTTAACAAGTAAGGCAGATACGGTATGTATCGATATTTGATCAGCAGGCTTTGGAACAAAATCAACTGCACCAATTTCCAGGGCTAGTTTAATGTCTTTCATCTGATCAGAAGTTTTACCACTGAAAATTATAATTGGAATGGGGTATTTTTTGAGAATTTCAAATGTGGCATTAACGCCGTTTATCCCGGGTAGATCAATATCCATTATTATTACATCAGGTCTTATTTTTTCGACCATTTCAATTGCTTCTTTTCCATTAACTGACTCTCCAATTATTTTCAAGCCATCCTCTCGATCAATTACCTCTCTAAGTTTCCTTCTAATAAATTGAGAATCATCAACAACTAGAATTTTGATTTCCCTACCATCTAAATAACCGTGGCCAATTTTTTGTATTTTAACCTTAGCAGTTGACACCACTTTCACCTTGTCAATAATTTCTGCACCAATTTTTTCTAAATTAAGAGAAATGGTTCCAGATGGTTTACAGATAAAATCTACTGCCCCGGCTTTTAAAGCATCCATTGTTGTTTCTGCACCCTTAGAAGTAAGTGCACTTAACATAACTATTGGCACAGGATTAGTAGACATGATTTGTTTGACAGCTTCGATGCCATCCATCACTGGCATTTCCACATCCATTGTCACAACATCTGGCTTTAATTTCAGGACTTTTTCTACGGCATCTTTACCATTATATGCAGTATCAATTACTTCAATAGAAATATCCTTGCTAAGAATATCGCTAATTAATCTTCGCATTAAAGCTGAATCATCTACCACAAGGGCCCTGATTGTCATTTTTTCTCGTAATTAATAAGCTGATAATCAGCCGAGAACCTTTTCAACTTCTTCAAGAACCTGAGGGGCCTGAAATGGTTTCACAATATATCCTTTTGCACCGGCTTCAATCGCCTCTTTTACCTTGGATTCCTGCCCTACAGCAGTTACCATGATAACCCTTGCATTACTATCAGCTGTAGTAATGTTTCTTACCGCCTCAATTCCATCCATATGCGGCATAACGATATCCATGGTAACGATGTCTGGTTTATGTTTTTTATATAGATCAATTGCTTCTAATCCATCCCCTGCTTCTGCAACGATTTCATAGCCTTTTGGTTTCAAGATATTTGACAGCATCATGCGCATAAATTTTGTGTCGTCAACCAACATTACTTTTTTTCCCATATCTTCCCTCCAATTTTTAACCAATAACCATCGGCTTTTAAATTACAACATATCTCCTTCTTTACACACCTATCCAATATTCTTTTTCATCTGAGAAACAATTAATTTTATGCCTTTGCCAGTAAGTTCAAACTCTTCTTCTCCAGAGACTTTTAATATTTTAAAAGTAACCAATTCTCTAGCGATTTTCTGCAATTCATCAATTGAGACACCAAGCATTTCCATTGCCATCTCGGCATCTATATCACTTGTATACATCATCTGCAAAAGCATAAATTGTTGTTCATTTAGTTGAATATCATATTCATCTCCTTTGGATGATCCTCTTAAGATTTCTACGAATTTATTTAAAAAATTTATAATCCTAGGATCAGAAGTTACTAAAGTTGATATTACTTCTTCATCTTTTAAGTATTTAAAAATTACAGACGGTCTGTCAGATCCCTCTCCACTTATTTCGAAGGCGTCAATTTTAGTAATATCAATAATCTCGTTTTGTTTTTTACCAAGCCATTCTGATATAATGTTTACATTGTTTTCTTTTATTTGCATTGTTCCCCTAACGGGTTGTTTATCAAGAAGTACTTTTCCGGCCTTGCTAAATGGACAAACAACCTCAATTGCAGATCCGGAAATTAGACCACTAAGTAAAAGTTTTTTTAACAAAAGAACAGTTTCATTTGATGCCGAAACCAAGGACAATAATTTTTGATTATTATTTTTATGGTGTATAGGTAGTATAATTGCTACTCCAAGTGCGAGTTTACCGATACTTATTTTTGTATCGATATCAGTTATATCAGATAAGTTAATACTTGTTTCTTCGTTTTCTGATCCAAATATTAATCTTTTATTGGTAATGGAAACGTATCCGTTCTGCCATCCTTTTTTAACTTTTTCAATTGGGTCTGGCAGTGAAGAAATATATTTCAAGTATGTTTTTTCTAAAATTACTTCTTCGCCCATGATTTTTTTGCATCCCTTCCTATTTTTTAGCAAAATTTCTAATCAATTCGTCAAATGTACTCGGATCATCCATCGTTGAATGATATTTATTATCAACTAACTAATTTTGAATATGACGAGCGATCTGTTCCCATCTTTTTAAATCCCAACTCCTATTAGAACACCACTATTAATATTTAAGTATAATATATGTATAAAATACATTAATTTAAGATTTCCCTTTTTTTAAAAAAATCTTATTTTACTAATTTTCGCAAGATCTATACAGAAATTTATCCATTAGTCGCTCCAATTTGTTGGCATATTGAGAAAAAAGGTTGGATTTTATTATAATTAATATTTTAGTAAAAATTTTTTTAAAATAGTAAAAAGAAGAAATAATTTATTTTCTATACTTAGCTGACTTTGCTTTGTTTTTCTCTTGTGTAGCCCACAAGCCTATTGATCTTACATTATATGGCTTTATCATCCTAGACTTTGTCCAATTCACTAATTCTTTCTTAGAAAAGGTTTTACAGCACTCTTCGCATGCAAAGAATTTATTTCCAACGACCAGTCCAGAAAGATTTTTTTCAAAAATAATTTCTCGTTTACATAGGTCACAAATGCCTGTTAAATCATCACTCCATCGCTCCGGTGTCGGTTTCATAACAGAAGAAACTGATTCTTCAAATTCTTCAACATCTATACTCTTTTCATCGTTTATTTCTAAATTAGGCGATAATTCATCTGAAATGACAGTTTTTTCGATTTCTTTTGATTTATTTATAATGACTTCCTCTTTCATTTCATCAACATTTTCTGTGTGGATTTGACTTATTGTTTCCTCTTTATTACAAAATGGTTCTTTGATTATATCTCCATCTTTTTGAATCACGGTTTTTTCAATATTTCGAATTAGATGATTTTCAGCAATTTTATTTGTATTTTCTTGTGCATCAGATGTATCACGCTCTGATTTTAGTTCTTTAATATGAGAAAATATTTCATCAATTTCCTTTATTTTCTTTGATTTTTTTGACATTGATAATACCACTTATTTTTGAGTGCTTTTCTATAATGATACTTTTTCGTATAATCGCCAAATAAGAGCATCCTTTCCACAATTTGGACACTTCGTACTTTCTATGTTCTTCCAATAATCAACCAAAGAATTGTATTTACTCTGAGTTAAATGCCCTTCACGCATCATCTTTTTGTAGTAGTCAATGTTTTTTGATTTATTCATGTTATATTTTATAAGATTTTTATTCCCACATTTAGGGCATAAAAATTCTTTATCTATATTTGGAACAGAGAAAAGATTTTTACATTGTCTACAGGAATATATTTCGTATACTATTTTTTTGTTTTTGCTACCATACTCAACTTCAAAAAAAGCCTTGCATGAACTGCAACTTACTCTGTATTTATTGACCATCTGGTTTTGACCATTAATTAAAGAGTAATTAATATTTCGATATTATCAAATATGCATAAATTCTTTTTTTCAAATATTATATTTAAAAAACCAAAAATTTAACCTCTATAAATTTAAGGAACAACATCAAAGTTGAATATAATTATTCCAAAGGATTCAGCCGTGTGTTGACCCGAATTATCGTAAGCTTTAACCTTAACCGTATGATAAAGTAAAGATCTTTCATCCCAAGTATAACTATACATCCCATTAATTGGTGTTGTAATCGTGCTAACTAATTCGTTATCTACATATAACTCAACTTTCTCAATTCCGATTGGGCTGTTTGCCTCAACTTGGAATGTTAAATGACCAATAGCAAAAATAACATTTTGAAATACCCTTATCAGCTTAGTATTAAAGAAATAAATCCATCCACCTGACGGGTTAATAATATTAATTTCTGGTCCCGGATATGTCTTTCCAACAATTGTAAAGTTACCATCAGATGTATCAGAATTTTGATTGTTTGAATTATCTGTTGCATTAATCTTGATTAAATAATCTGTACCATCAAAAAGTTCCGAAATATCCCATAAATAAAAGCCATCATTTTGCTCATTTGAGGATATTAAATTCCAAGAATCTCCGCCATCATCTGAGTATTCAATATCAATTGACAGGGATTGGTCAGTATTATCAGATGCTAACCACTGAATAGATATTGTCGATTCATTAAATATTTCTCCACCATTTGGATGAATTACCTCTACATCTGGAGGTATGAAATCAACTAACATCAATGGTAAATAATCTCCACCATTGGCAATTTCTCCAAATGAATTATACGGAATATTAGTATCACCTATTTGGTCTCCATTAAGATCTTCACCGACATAATCATCCCAGTAATTACCACCTATTTTTGGACCACCCATAATATTAGTTGCATCAATAAGTGAAATGTTCCACGAATTATTGCAATATAAGTCAATAGCCTGGTGCACATTATTTGAAAAGAGATTGTTATAAATGATGTTATCATTGCTAAATTTATCGATTCTAATACCATACTGGTTTTCAGAAAATTCATTACGGAATACTGTGTTGTTACTTGAACCTTCAATTCTTAGTGCAATTCCATTATTAAAAAGTGAGTTATCAACAATATCAGAAAAATTAACATTTAGTTTCAACATTATTCCAACTTGGTTGATAGTAATATGATTATCTTGTATCTTTAGATTCGATACTTCACCAACGACGTGATCATTGTTTAAATTATAATAATCTCCAGTAACCCAAACTCCTTCGCTGTTTGCCCTAATTTCATTTTCGTTTAATGTAACGTCTTCTGCTCCGGCAATTAAAATACCCTTACCAACAACACCACTTGAAACTTGATAGCTTCCATAACCAATTATTGTATTGTTAAGAATCGTTACCTTTTTAACGGGATTTTGTCCCTCTATCGACCATAGGTATATGCCATATCTTTCGTAACCCGGATAATTGGAAATCTCGTTGTTAGCTATATAGACATCATACGAATTGCGCATCCCTAGACTCCAAAGTATGTTATTTTCTAATCTTACACACATACTTGAATTAAGAAATACGCGGTCAAGATCGTTATTATTAATCAAAAGCTGTGATCCGATGTTAATTCCGAAAATCTCGAACGGATCGTATTGATACAATATCCCTCCCCTGATGTAATTGTTATAAAGAGTTGCAGGTTTGTAGAAAGGAAGTGTACCCTCCCTGATAGGTGGATAATCAGAATATTGATTTGGATCTATGTAAACAGCATAACTTCCAATCGGATCAAATATTCTACAGTTTTCAATTTTAAGACCGGAAACGTCATTATAAATACCGGTTTTAACGCAACTTGTTCCGCCTTTAATTGATAAATTTTTTACTGTGATATCTTTTGTATTCAAAAATCTAGCCAAATACAATGCAGCATCGCCAAGAGTTCCATCAATTATCGTACCGTCTCTATTTTCAATACCAGTTAAAATAATAGTTTTATCAATGATTACATTTTCTTTATAGGTACCAGGATAAACATATACATTATATCCTAATCCTGCTGAATCTACTGCATGTTGAATATTTCCATAATAATCATAACCCTCAACATGGGCAGTGTGATAGATGTCAAATGTATTGTTCTCAAAAGAGTTATTATTAAATTTTGCATGAGTAATTCCATATAATTCTATTCCATGGCTGTTGTTTTTCAATGAGTTATTTGTAAGCTCAATTAGTAATGAATTATCGGAAAGGATACCTTTTGAATTATTTATTAATAAACTTTCTGTAATAATTATTTCAGAACTGTTGTCAATATGAATACCTGAATAAATTTTCCCTGTGGCATTGTTACTTATAACAATTCCCTCATGGCAATCAGAAAGTTTAAGTCCATTTAAAGTTGAATTTGCCATTGTGTTGTTTACAATTTCAAAAATTTCAACTGCTCTAGCAACAATATCATTAGTTCCACCGAAAATTTCATTATTTGAGACATAAAGACCATTAGAATTCTCAATTTGAATACCGTTGTATAATGAATAGATAACACAATCTTGTAGAGTTATATTTACTAATTCGCTTGTCACTCCGTAGTTGCCAATAGCTGCAGTGTTTGGTACAGTAAAGGTAAAATCTTCCAGTCTTTTTACACATAATCCGTCTATTGTGACATCATTACTCAAGATTTGTATGGTTTGTCCATCTGTTCCAATTATCTGTGAGTAAGTAGCATCTTCATCTGTTATTACACAAAGGTAAGGATCATTGAAAAACCCAGCTAAAGTAACCGGTTTTTCAATTTTAATTAACTCTTTATACACACCAGGCTTGAGGAAAACTGCACCCGAATCAAATACAGCGTTTAAACCGTCTGTAACGTTACTAAAGTGATCAATGCCCCATCCCGGCGTTGTTGAATCATAATTATCATCTACCCAAATAATGTTATCCCAATAAGCGCTCAACCAACTCGAAAAATCAACATTTGAGCTTACATTATCCCCTAGCCCTGAAGGATTACTCGAAGGATTATATGGGCCAGTTTCATCTCCCCACCAATTATAAGTGGCACTAACACCGGAGGTACCGTCGTTAATTAAACCGTATAGTGTATTGTTAAAAATATCATTAAAATGAATACTTGCCAATAGATTTGCACCGTATCTAACCCAAATTCCAACATTATTATTGGTTAAAATGTTGGAAGAAATTGATGCAGTAAGCGTCGAACCCACATTTGAACTTGTTCCCACACATATTCCATATTGAAGATTTTGAATTTCATTGCTTATAATCGATACTCCATTATATGATTGTCCACCTGATAAATCAGTAAATAAAATACCAAAGGTCCCTTGACTAATGCTATTATTTACTTCATTACTTGAAACATAGACATTACTTGATTCTATAGTAATGCCAGAATAAAGGTAGCCTGCAAATTTATTTTTATATATTTTTACCTCACTTCCACTTAAATAGTAAGGCAGTATGTGGATTCCTTCACCAGAGCTAGTTGAATCTCCATAAAAAATGTTTTCCTGAATTAAAAGATCGCTAACATCTGAATTTCTGCCAGTCTGAATTGCGATTCCACCAATGCCTGTTCTTTCACCAATGTAGAATACATTTTCAATAATTTTTACGTTATTTACAGGTCCAAGACCTGTTCCACTAACTGAAATTCCTGTTCCGCTTCTATCATCATTTATTCCATTAAAATCAAACAAAATATTTTTTATAACTGTATTTGAGGATCCTGGAAGCAAGGATACATCATAAACACCAGCCTGTGGCGTGTAAGATGGTTGTATTATGGAAAATGGACCTTGACCTATCAAATTAATCGTTTTATTAATTGTTAATCTATCATCAAAAGTTCCATTGCATAAGTAAATTGTATTTCCACTAGATGAGGCATCTATCAAAGGCTGAACTAGACCAATAGAATAAACGTAGTGGGCATACTCTGGTTTAGCATCAATATCGCCCCACTTGTTTCCCTTTTTATCACCAACTTCGATATAGAAGTCATACAAACCTGATGGCCAAACTGAACTGTTTATTGGTTGCGTCCAGGGATTTTCCATCGTCCATATCTTACTAGTGTTAATTGTCAACATCCAGGACTCAGTTAAGGCACTATAGTTTGGAGATATTCCCATATCCAAAAAAATTGTTTTATCAGTATCAAGCCAGCCGTCCCAAGGATCGATTTCATTTGCTAAGAATTTCATTTGGATGCGGTTTTCATTTGTATCGTACGGAGCAGGTCCAAAAATACTAAGTTCTAAATAGTCAATATCTTCCTCTAAATCATCAAAATCAAAGAGAAAATCAACGGTATCTGTTATTGCAGACCACTTTAAAGGCTCTATTTTGTTTTTTTGAGGAACAGGGGGATTTGTAGCTTGAACAGAAAAAGTTAATGATTGTGATGAAACGTATGAGTAGTAATCCGAATTAACTGTAAGTTTAGCATAAAAAGTTCCAGAACTATAGGGTGTATAAGTTATGTCATAAACCATTATCACATCTGGCGAGCCTGAATCGCCATATCCATAACCATAACCATAATCAAATGTGTAACCGTATCCTCCAATCTCATCATACCCATAACTATAGCCATATCCATAACTGTAGCTGGGATTTGAGCCAACATAATTAACTTCGAAACAACCGAATGGATAATCTTGAATTTCTTCCCCATCGACCTCGAAAATAACATAACTTATTTCCTGATTATTTTCAGAAAATATTGAAAATCTGATTGAATCGATAGGAATTCTTTCTGGACCTCTTATAATAAGTGTTACATTATGAAAACTAATACTTGTACCAACAAAACCTGTTGAAACATCTGGATTCCCGGGAGATAAAAGAACTGCAGTAGCCGGAGGAATTAAGGTTAAAATTATTAATATTGTTAATAAAGTCGATAGAGCTAATGCTAATATTTTTTTACGTGACGATTTAGTTATCACTTGTTCTCCGACCCATTTTAAAGCGATATATCGCTATTTGAGTTTAATTATATTATTGTAAAGATTATTAGTTATTAGTTTATATAATTATTTGTTAGTATTAGTATTTTGTATCATTTTAAGTTTAAATACATTGAAACCCGTTGTAAATGTCATCGCTTTTCATCACTTTATTTCACCAGCCTCATTCTTTATACTTATTTAATGTTATTTTAGGCTGATTGTTTTATTATGTGGATATTTAAATTTAATGTGTAAAAATGTCAAAATGTAAAAAAGTCAATAGGCATTAAACTTTTTATATTTAAATTAAAATGATCGATTTTTTAATAAAATTATTCCATAAAATTTTATTTGATGATTTGTTAATGATAATCAATAATATTCAATGATAATTTGCAATAATTCATAGATATCGGGAAAATGGTATCTAAAAATTGATAATTATTGTACGGCAAAATATATATAGACTTAATATTATAATAACCCAGCCATGAACTATATTTCTGTGGTGGTCCCAGCCTATAATGAGGGAGGTTTTATCTACAACAATATCAAGGAAATCGAAAAAGTATTTGATATATTTTTTAAAAACAAACGAAAAAGTTACGAATTAATTATTGTAAATGATGGATCAACAGATAATACATATGATGAAGCATTAAGAGCAGCCAAAGAGAATAAAAGAATAAAGGTTGTTGATTACAAAAACAATGGTGGAAAGGGTTTTGCTCTAAAATACGGATTCAAATTTTGCAAAGGCAGATATGTTGCATTTATTGATGCGGATTTGGATTTACATCCTAAGTTGATACCAATTTTTTTAGATGATATTGAAAAGACTGGAGCAGATATCGTAATAGGTTCGAAATTGCATCCTGAATCTTTAATTAAATATCCCATATACAGAAAAATACTAAGCACCGGCTATCATTTGTTTACAAGACTTATATTTAACCTAGATCTGGGCGATACTCAAACAGGATTAAAATTGTTTAAATATGAGGTTTTAGAGTATGTATTACCAAAAATATTATGCAAAAAATACGCTTTCGATCTAGAATTGTTAGTCAATGCTTATCATAACGGATTTAAAATTATTGAAGCACCAATCGAGCTAAACTGGCAGAGGTTAGAAAATCGACTTAAATTAAAAGATATTTGGAAGCTTATGTTAGATACCTTTGGAATTTTTTACAGGCTCAAAATTATTAAATACTATACTTCCCAAAATACAAAATTGGTAAATAGATACATATTGAAAAAAGCAGCAGATAATTATATGAATTAGACGTTTTATTCACTGGAATTTATCTAGTGAATATAAAATGAATATTTTAATTTACAATTGGAGAGATATCAAAAACCCTGAGGGTGGTGGGGCAGAAGTTTTTACTCACGAAATAGCAAAAAGGTGGGTTGACAAAGGAAATAGTGTTACATTTTTTACCTCTGCTTTCTCGGGATGCAAAAATGAAGAAAAAATTGATGGTATAGAATTTATTAGAAGGGGAAACAAATATTCTATTTATAAAGAAGCAAAGAAATATTACAAAAATCATTTTTACAAAAAAAATTTCGATGTAATTATCGACGAGATCAATACTAAACCATTTCTCACACCTAAATTTGTGAATGGAAAAGAAACAATAGTTGCTCTCATTCATCAACTAGCCAGAGAATTTTGGTTTTACGAAACCTCATTTCCAATTAACATTGCAGGATACTATTTTTTCGAAAAATATTGGCTTTCCAAATATCGAAATATACCAACAATAACAGTATCAAATTCAACAAAAAATGATTTGATTGAGCTTAAATTCAAAAAAATTTTTGTAGTTTCTGAGGGTATAAAATTCACTCCACTGCCAAAAATTCCCGAAAAAACACAAAATCCTTCGATAATTTTTGTAGGAAGATTAAAAAAAGCAAAAAGACCAGATCATGTCATTAAAGCTTTTAACAAAATTGTAAAAGAGATTCCTCAATCTGAATTATGGATCGTTGGAGATGGGTACTTGAGAGAAGATTTGGAAAAAATTGCAGATAAAAATGTTAAATTTTTTGGTTATACTTCTGAAAAAGAAAAAATCGAACTATTGTCAAAAGCTTGGGTTTTAGTAAATCCTAGTATAAGAGAAGGATGGGGTATTAATATTATTGAGGCTAATGCCTGTGGAACTCCTTGCATTGCATATGATGTATCAGGACTTAGAGACTCAATAGTAACTGGAAAAACAGGTTTGACAATTGATAAAAATCTTGGCATAGATGGTCTTGAAAAAACTATTTTAGAATTTTTAGAAAATAATAAGTTAAGGAAAGAGTTTAGTGAAAATGCCTTAAATTGGTCTAGGAAATTTAATTGGGATATTGCCGCTGATGAATTCTTCTCAGTGTTAAAAATGCTTACTGAAAATTAAATTTACCTGAGGAAAAATGGTTTATAATAAAATAAAATCAATTATTACTAGCGAGGATTTGCTAAAGCATGCAAGCATAATGTTTATTTTTTCTGTTTTAGCAAGCATTTGTAACTATGCGTTCCAAGTTTACATGGGTCGAGCGCTAGGTCCAAAAGATTATGGTATCTTTGGTTCATTATTTGCAATTTCATATATGTTATATTTAATTACCGCGACAATCCAAACAACTGGTGCCAGATATGTTTCAAAGTTTGTTGGTGAAAAGCACGAATATGAAATTAATAATTTTTTCAGATCGGCATTAAAAAGAATGACTTTTTTAGGAATTATTTTATTCGTAGGTTTGCTTTTCATTAGTAATTGGCTTTCATCGTTTTTGAAAATTGATTCAATTGATCCGATAATTATTCTTGGAAGTACACTATTATTTTCAACTTTACTACCGGTTAATCTTGGAGTCATTCAAGGTTTAGAAAAATTTAAGTCTCTCGGTTTAACCAATCTTGTACTTTTTTCTTCAAAATTGTTGATTGGTGTATTGCTCGTTTATATCGGATTTGGTGTGAATGGTGCAATTGCTGCATTAGTATTCGGAACTATTTTTGCATTGTTTTTTTCCTTTATTCCAATCAAATCATATTTAAAAAAGCCCGATATTAAAGGATCTAGCTTCAATTTCCTAAATCTTTACAAATATTCTGTTCCAACTCTCATCGCAATGTTTTGTTATAGTGTTCCTGCAAATGTAGACGTTATAATGGCTAAGCATTTTTTTTCTGATTATGATGCAGGCATCTATGTCGCAGTAAGTGTTTTGGGCAAAATTATGATATTTTTGCCAGGGGCAATTGTTGATGCGATGTTTCCTAAGGTTTCAAAAAGACATTCTGAGAAAAAGGGGACAATTCATCTCCTAAATTTAAGTTTATTATACACTGGACTTGGAACAGGTGTTCTAGCCGCATTATTTTGGTTTTTTCCTTCGCAAATCATTGAGATTCCATTTGGTGCAGAATACTTTGGTGCTGCACCTTTGATACAGTTATATGGCCTTACTACATTATTTTTCTCACTTACTGTAGTAATAATGCGATTCAATTTAGCAATACATAACACAAAATATGTTATTCTATTACTATCATTCACACTTTTAGAAGTAGGTCTTTTATCTGTATTTCATAAGGATCCAATGGAAATGATCTCAGTATTGTTAGTAGTCAATTTCATTTTGTTTATTGCCAGTTATTTGTACGTTAAATTAAACATTAATTTTTTGAAAACTTCTAACGGGGTGAATAACAAATATGTTAAGTAACCCCCTTGTTTCCATTGGAATTCCTACTTACAATTCCGAAAAAACAATCAAAAATTGTTTAGAATCAATCAATAAACAAAGTTACAAAAATATAGAAATTATCATAATTGATAATTTTTCTTCTGATAATACTATTGAAATCGCTTCTAAATATAATGCTAAAATAGTAAAAATAAAAGCTTCACGGTCAAAAGCAAGAAATATAGGTATAAATCAATCTAATGGTACTTTTGTTCTTTGCATTGATTCTGATATGGAGTTAACCAAACATGTTGTTAGGGGCTGTGTTGATGTCTTTCAAAAAAATAAAAAAGCTGGTGGAATTGTAATTCCAGAGCGTTCAATTGGAGAAAATTTTTGGGTAAAAGTTAGAGATTTTGAAAGAAGTTTTTATGCAAATACTGAAATCGAATCTGCTAGATTTTTTAAAAAAGATATTGCAAAATCAGTGGGTGGTTATGAGGAAGATGTGGTATTTTATGAAGAAAGTACCCTACCCCAAAAAATTTCAGACCTAGGGCTTAATATAAATTTAAGAATAGATTCCTACATTTTACATAACGAGCGATTTTTTAATTTGGGCAAATGGTTGAAAAAAAAATATTTCTATGCAAAAACCCTTCATTCTTATGCACGAAAATACAAAAGTTATGCTACACAATATAGCATAATATATAGATACTTGTTATTTTTAGGAAACAAAAAATTCTATTCAAAACCGTTACTTGCAATTGGTGTATTAATCCTAAAAACGCTTGAATTTCTTTTTGCAGGATTTGGTTACATAATGTCTAGAAGGAGTTAGAACTTAAATGATAGAAAATTATGATCTTAATTTCGACAAGACTCACATACATTTCTATGATAGGGAAGTACCAAATCTTTTAAGAAAAGCAGCGGAATTGAAAAATATAAAAGAATTCAATATTGTAGATCTAGGATGTGGTGATGGAAGGCTGCTTTTTTCATTACAAGCAAATAATCTTTTAAAAAATTCAAAGAAAATTTTTGGAGTTGATATATCTCCAATTAGAATTGAAAAATTTAAAAAAATTTTTCCTCAATCAGACTCGTTAGTATCCGATGTATGCAATTTAGATCCCATAGGTAAAGAATCATTTGATATAATTATCTCTTCACAGGTTATTGAACACGTATCAGATGATAATAAAATGTTAAAAGAAATTTGGAGGTTGCTTAAGCCCAATGGTATTGCTTATATATCCTCAGTTATCAAAAAAAGATATGGTTTTTACATATATCGAGTAAATGGAAAGATTCGTCTGGATCCCACACATGTCCGAGAATATTCATCTGAGGAGGAATTTTCAAACTTGATTAAAAGAAATAAATTTAAAATTTTGGATATCGAAATAAAACCGATCAGGTATCCGCTGATTGAATTATTGATGAGGTTGTTGATTAAGATTGGGATTGTGTCTGAATCCTCTTTTCAAAAAATGTACGTTGAAAAGAAATGGATGAAAATTACAAAAAAAATAAATGTACCAATAATTGGATATCGGTCTATTGAGGTGCTTTGTAAGAAGTGAAAATATGAAGATTCTTTTTATTATGAATGGGATTGGTTCAGAAAATAATCTTCCTGGTATAAGCGGTGGCGATGTCAGATGGGTCGAAATAGCAAAGATCTGGCAAAAGCAAGGGCATGAAATCCATGTTTTTACTCCTCAAGCAGGTAAAGATTTTTGTGAAAAAATGGGCTTAAATGCATTTTTTCATATTTTTGGAGTTCCGAATGAATATGGTATGAAAACCTATATTTTTAGGGCGCTAAAATCATTTTTAATTCCCACATCACTAAAATCATCTTTTGATATAATATATTCTTCAACAGAGCATTGGTATGATGTAATTCCTGCAATTAAGATCAAAAAAATCAATAAAACTGTCAGATGGGGGGCAGTTGTTCATTGGGTAGCACCTCTGAAAAGAAAAGGGACAGATTTTTTATCAGGATTATTGTTTTATATAAATCAAAGGGTTGGTTACCACTATATAAAAAAAATGGCGGATGTTGTTCTAGCAGTATCCGATAGTACTGCAGAGAGTGTAAGAGAAATCGGAATCGCAGAAAATAGGATATTTTCGGTCGCCTGTGGCATGGATTTTGATAAAATCCATGGGATTACAAAAGAGGTAAATCAGAAGGAATATGACGCTATTTTTATGAAAAGATTTGATGGAACAAAGGGCGTGTTTGATCTTCCTGAGATTTGGAGAGAAGTAGTCAATAAAAAAAATAATGCAAAAATTGGTTTGATTGGTTTCGGAACTAAAAAGGTAATTGAAAAATTAGAAAAATTAATTGAACTTAATAACCTTCAAAAAAATATTGAAATAATTGGACCGATTTATGATTTTAAAGAAAAATTTCTAACGCTTGCAAAAAGCAGACTTTTTATTTTGCCAAGTTATGAAGAAAATTGGGCTATAGTAATCGGAGAGGCAATGGCCGCAGGTCTCCCAGTTTTATGCTATGATATTAAAGAAATAAAACCAATTTGGCAAGATAAGATAATCTGGATCCCGATGGGTAATAAGAGACAATTTGCCAATGAAATTAATCACTTATTAAGTGACGAAAATTTAAGAGAAAACCTATCAAAAGAAGGGTCAGATTTCATTAAAAAATATGATTGGAAACAAATTGCCGAAAATGAACTTGATATATTGTTAAATGGTTGAATTTATGAAACTACTTATAGTCTATGGTACTAGACCAGAGATGATTAAACTTTCTGAAATTATTAATATTGTGGAAAAAGATCAAGCTATTCAACCTTATTATGTTCACACCGGTCAGCATTATTCTTACAACATGGAAAAGTGCTTTTTGGAGCAATTAAATTTTCCTGAACCAAACGTAAATTTAGAAATTGGATCTGGCTCTCAGGCATATCAAGTTGGTACCGGAATTATCAAATTGGAGGAAATATTTTCGAAAAATAAACCCGATGTTGTAATGGCCCTCGGTGACACAAATGCTGTATTTTCCGCAGCGCTGGCAGCAATTAAAATTCATATTCCCTTTGCCCACGTTGAAGCGGGAATAAGATCATTTGATAGAACAATGCCTGAGGAAATAAATAGAGTCTTATCTGATCAAATATCAGATTATCTTTTTGCACCAACGGAAGTTGCGGTTAATAACCTTCGTAACGAGGGAATAAGAAATGGTATTTTTCTAACAGGAAATACTATTATAGAAGCTGCAACTAAGAATCTAAAAATCTCAGAGAAATCAAACATACTTGAATCTTTGAATCTTGAATCCGATAGGTACATTGTATTGACAGCTCATCGTGCCGAAAATGTTGACAATAAGGAGAAATTAAGAGGTATTTTCGAGGGATTGAAAAAAATCAAAGAGCAAATTATTTATCCAATTCACCCAAGAACAAGAAAAAAATTGGAACAATTTGATTTAATTACTGTTGTTGAAAAAATTGAAAATTTAAGAATTGTTGATCCTCTAGGTTACTTTGATTTTTTAAAATTATGTTCAAATGCTTCAATTTTAATCACTGATTCTGGAGGAATACAAGAAGAATGTACAATTTTTAAGAAACCTGTTATAGTTATAAGGGAAAATACAGAAAGACCTGAGATACTTGATACTTATGGTTGGTTGACCGGCTGTAATCCAGATTTGATAGGTTCTAGATATGAGACCATAATAAATAATTACAGCGAGATAATCAGAAAAATGTATGATCTTCCAAATCCCTTTGGAGACGGGAAAGCAAGTGAAAGGATAATTTCAATTTTAAAATCGACGTATTAAATTATTTTTAATCATTGGCTATTTAGAAATACTTAAATTATTTTGACATGTTCGAAGAGTGGACAACGTGATACAAAAATTCCTGGGAAAATATGGCTTGAAATATGATTACCTACTTTACGGACGGGGTATCATATTAGATTGGTGTAGGAATTTCATAAACATATCAAATCATGAAATTTACAAAATTTTAGACATCGGTTGTGGAAAGGGCGATGATCTTTTGAAAATTAAAAATGGTGTTAGTGATAAGAAATTGGATTTATATGGATTAGAGATACACTACGCTAATGAAAAAATCTCTCGAAAAGAAGGCATAAAAACAATTCTAATTGATATTGAAAAAGATAAGATCCCATTTGAAGATGAGTATTTTGATATTATCATAGCTAATCAAATAATTGAGCATGTAAAAGAAATTTTTTGGGTTTTTTCAGAAATTTCCCGTTTGGTAAAAAAAGAGGGCATTGTAATTATCGGTTTTCCCAATCTTTTATCCTTACATAATAGATTAATTGTTTTATTGGGTGAACAACCCCCAACTATCGAGCTACTTGGTGCACATATTAGGGGTATTTCGGCCCCTTCGTTCAAAAGATTTGTTGAGACGGAAGGATATTTTAAGGTTTTAGAAATTAGCGGTTCTAACTTTTATCCCTTTCCCCCAATTTTCAGTATACCTTTAAGTAAAATATTTCCCAAATTATCAGTATGTCTTTTTTTCCTAATAAAAAGACAAAATAAAAAAGGAAATTTCGCGGAAATATTAAATTCAAGATTTTATGAAACTCCATTTTTCGGAGGTAACTCTCGATGAATATCTCAAAATTATCGCAAATTTTATCCATCATTGTCTCATACTTTGCTCTTGGACTAGTATCAATTAGAGATTATATTTTTTCTAGCGGGATTATTGGATTGGTTCACGATTGGAATATTCCTGCCTTGAAATATCAGCTAATTGAAAGAATGGATAGCTCATTTTATTTTTGGAATGACATCTATGGAATATCAAAAATTTATCCAACTTTTATTTTTGAGAGAGTTCTGTTTGAAATACCAATAGGTATTATATTAGATTTCAATAGTGAACTTTTTTCTAAATTGTTAATTGCAATATTAATTACAATTTCAGGCATTTGCATGTTTTATCTTGGAAAAGGGCTGAAATTTTCGAATAAAACCTCATTTCTAATAGGATTATTTTATGTATTAACCCCTTTGATGTATAATAAAATAATTGCTGGACATCATTTCTATCTATTTGCATATTCGATTTCGCCACTTTTTTTACTATTTTTACACAAATATGTCGAAACTAAAAAATTTCAATATATCATTTGTGCTTCGTTAGTAATTGGAATATCTTCTGCTCAAATACAATTTATTTTGATGTTATTATTAATAGGATTAATCTATCTATTTTTTGAATTTAAAAATTTGAAATTGAAGAGATTTACATTTTCAACAATAATTTTATTTGTATTACCAATTTTATTGAATGCATTCTGGATTGTACCCAATGTACTAAATTTTCAACCAGAAACTACAACTGCACCTCTAAAAGGGGCCACCTTAGATTATTATGAAATACAACATGCTACTCAATTACCAACAGCGTTTGAAATGATAGGATATAATCACGATTATGACCCATATTATCTTTTGGAAAATGATAATTTATCGCCGTTGATAATTATTTTTTTATTGGCAATTGTGATAATAACTATCTTGGGGGCGTTAGTTAATTTCAATAAAAGTTCCAAAAAAAGGTTAGTTTTATTTTCCTTAGTTCTCTTGATTTTGGGTCTGTTTTTTGTAACTGCAGTAAATGGTCCCCTCCCAGAAATCTGGGAATTTATTTACACAAATGTTCCTTTTCTAACTATGTTTCGAGAAGTATATCACTCAATGTTTCTAATTGTTTTTGCTTATTCAATTCTAATTGGAATTTCTATTGAGGAGATCCAAAAGAAATTTAAACGCCCTATCTTTAAAAAGTCAATTTTTGTTTTATTTTTAATTATCATTTTGTTAGTGGGAATTCCAATCCTAAATTCATATATGAATCAGCTGCAGTCACAGTCTTTGACAAGTGAAGAGATTGAAACTTACAATTTTCTAAGAAACGAACAAGAAATATCCCGTGTTATCTATGTACCAGGTATAGCCCCAATTAAATTTACAAATCTGGAAAAACCTTTTGTAGATTATATGATCGATTACAGTCCAAAACCTACTTTTCCACAAACTGTCACACGGACCAATCCTTTGGAAAGCATTTCACAGTATTACTTTTTAAATGCAATACAAAGTCCTGAAAAAATAAATTTTATAAATAAATTAGTTTCAAAATTAGGTGTTGAATACTTAGTTTGTAAAAATTATTACAGTTCACTTTATCCAGATTATGTATCTATGCAAAAATATTTAGAAGATTTAAATAAAGATATTTCAACTTATACAAATTGGAAAAAAACATATTTCATTTATAACAACATTATAAATTATGCTGAATTGGTTAAAAGCATAGGAAATAATAAGATATTAAAAATTGAAAATTCAAGTTCATTTATTGATGTGAATAGCAAAATTATTCAGTTATCAAAATTTTCCGAAATATTTCCACTTTTGGATGTTATAAATAATAATACAGCTGTAGTTATTAAGGATACTTTGCCTGAATTCCAATCAGATCTAGATGAATTTACAAATTATTTAGTAATTGGATCAAATGGGAACTCATTTTTTCCAAGTAATACAAAATTTATTTCACCAAATTCTTTAAATTATAACCCAGAAAATAACTGGTCAATAGACCTTCATAGTTGGTACATTAATCCATTAATAACATTATCTCCCTTGGATAACGGAAATACAGTTTTAACATGGCGTAATAAAAAGGCAGAATATAACGGGGATTTGGATGACCTTTATCTATTAAAAAATTGGAATTTTTCTTACGGAAGTAACGTTGAACAATGGAAACAATACACTCAAGAAAACCAATGGGATTCATTATACCAAATTATTTGGGATTCCTCAAAGGATTCACTTAAAGTTGAATTGTACAATTCAACGTGGGGCTGGAAAACAATAAACAGCCCGTTTATTAGTGCAGAATACGGAAGTCACTATAATTTCAGATTTAGAATAAAGGGAGAAAATGCCCATCAGGTACAGATTTACGTAAAAGAATTTGATAGCAACAAAACTCTTATTGAAGATTCTTTTTATTATGCCTCAGACATAGGGGATGGAACTTTTGATTGGAAAGATGTCTCCTTAGAATGGAGTCCGGAAAACGAATCAACAAAATTTCTACAGTTGCAGATTTGGCATGGGCATGAAACAGACAAAAATCTCCCAAATATATTGTGGCTAAAGGATTGTAAAGTCTACAGTGGTAAAGCAGAAATTGTTTCTGTTAGTCTTGATATTCCTTTCGAAATAGAAAAAACTAATGATTATAGGATATTTATTCATTATTTAAGAAACAACTTGGGGGATACTTTTCAAATATATTTGAATGATATAAATACAGAAATTCAATCCAAAGATCAACTTGATAATTTTGTTTGGCAGGAAATTTTTACTACAACTCTTGAAAAGGGGAATCATGAATTAATTATTGAGAATATAAAGGGTTTAAATGCAGTTGATAAAATTGCAATAATCTCCGAAGCTGAATATAATGATTTTATTGATAATTTAGAAGAAAATCTAGAAAATAAATCTTTGATTTATGCAATGGATTCGGAGAGCGATTTACATTACAAAGGAGCTGAAAAATCACAAATATTTGTTAATCAAGCGTGTAATGGCAATGTTTTAGAAATTTCAAATCAAGGCTCAGCCTGGCAGACCTTAAATATACTTAAAGATGATTATTATAAAATTGGATTAAAATCAAAAGGTAGACTGTTGCTTGAAATAAATCAATCTACAACAATTTTTGATTCAGAAAATTTTACATATAGTTATTCAAATCCAATATACCTATCTAAAGGCGAGTATGATTTGAAGGTATTGCCAAAATCTTATGAAAACACTACCTCTTGGACATTCAATGATGAAGAAAGTATAATCGAATGGCAAGAAATCAATTCAGAAATTCAGTTTAACGCAATAAACAAAATTACTTTGGATGAAAATGAAAAGGCTATGAAAACAGAGCTATTCAATTCAACATGGGGGTGGAAGATTATTAATTCTCCCTGTGTTAGTGTAGAACAAGATAAAAAGTACAACTATTTATTTGAAATAAAAGGTGAGAATGCCCATCAATTACAAATTTATATTAGAGAGTTAGATGAAAATAAAAGTCTTATCGAAGATTCATTTTATTATGCATCAGACATGGGGGATGGAACTTTTGATTGGAAGGATGTTACTTTTGATTATACTCCTAAGAACAAAGATACTAAATTTTTCCAATTACAGATTTTTCATGGCCATGAAACAAACAAAACTATCCCTAATGTAATATGGCTAAGAAATTCCTCTTTCAGCGAGTACTCATCTGTTCCCAATTACTTAGATACGATTTTTTTATTTTCGGTAAATTCTTCTACATCAAATTCTACTATAGAAACAATTTTTTCTGAAAAAGAAAAACAGGCGAATATTATTTCCTATGAGAAAATTAATCCAACATTATGGAAAGCAGAAATAGAAGCAAGTGGACCTTTTATTCTAAGCTTTCTTGATGGTTACGACCAATCATGGTCGGCCTATGTAAATGGCCAGGAGTACAAATCTGTTAAACTATATTCTACAGTAAACGGCTTTTTGATAAATCAAACCGGATTATTTGAGGTAATTATAAAATACAAACCCCAAGATTTATTTGATATTGGTTTAATAATATCTATTGCGACACTTGTTTTTTCCATCTTATTAATAATTTATAGTTTTCAGAAAAAAAGTAAATATTTTCAGGCAATATTTGTAAAAATTAAAGATATTTTTGGTAGGGTAATATGTTTAAGGAACAAATAACCATTGAAATTACTTGTCCAAAATGCGACACAACTGTGGAAGGTAAAGGAATTCCTGGAGAAAAATACAATATAGTATGTCCAAATTGTAATACTAGAGGTTATTTTGTATTTCCGGAAATAAAAAAGGAAAAATTTTCAAAAAGATTTATTAGTTATTTTTTAGAGATTTTTCCAATTTTAATTCCTCATTTTATTCTCATCGGATCATTATCAATCTTGATTTTTATTGGTGAAATAATTCCTCCTTTGTCAATATTAGCGATAATACCTGTTTTTTTATACTTTAAATTCGATGGGAGAATACCAACTATCTATATCGCACCTGTTCTTACATTTTCAATAATTGCATTAATTTTTTATAAAAACGAAAGTTATGCAAACTATCTTGCAAATTATGCTTATTGGTTGTTAGTAGCAGGTACAGTATGTTTATTGACAAAATACTTGATTACACAAAAAAATTCAACGGAAAAGGAATTTTCTGGTTAATTCCAATTTCAATTCTGGGAGGTGTTTTAAATTTCTTCCCTCATTTTAACTATCCTTTCCTTTTTCATGTCGACGAATGGTTTCATGTAACTACTGCAAAACAATTTGCATTGGGTTCAACAATTAACTGGTACACAGGTGAAGTATTTCATCTAGAAATGGAAAGGGGCTGGCATGCAATGCTTGCTGGCATTCAATATCTATTCAATCTAAATATCACACAATGGGTTTTTATTCCTACAATTTTACAAATATTAGCAATTTTGTCTGTTTATTTACTCGTTTCAAGATTATGGGGCAAAAAAGAGGCTTTAGTATCTTGTCTTTTAGTTGCATTATTGCCTAGCAATGCCACGATTGGTGGACCGGTTTTTCTTGTTCCAGTTAACACATGTCTGATTTTTATACCGTTGGGACTAATTTTTGCCTTTAAGTTAAATAATTTAAAAATTATATACAACTACATTTTACTCTTCATTTTACTTGTTTTTATACTATATGCATACCCGCCCACAGCTATTGTTTTATTGACAATTATTTTATTTTATTTTTTACTAAAAATTTTTTCAAAGAACCCCAATTCCAGAAAAAAAGCGATATATTTATTGATAACAGCCATTATTTCAATTCTAATATCTTTGCCAAACTTTATTCCTGAGATAGAACAGAGAGGCACAGAAAGCATCACTTTCGATTTCTGGATATTTTTACAAGGTTTGCCTCTTTTACTGGGAATTATACCGACGATTTTTTTTATATTGGGTTCCTATTTTCTACTTAAAAATGGGAGGAAAGAAAGTCTTGCAATTCTATTTACAGCCTTAATTCTTATTATAAACATCATCTTTTTCAACATTTTTGGTTTGAGTTATCTTCTTCCCTATCAAAGAACATACATACCTCTCTTTTTAATAATGTCAATAATTGCAAGTCACGGTTTTATAAAATTGATGGATTTTGATAAGAGGAAAATTGGGTCTATTTTATTAGTAATAGTTTTAATTTCCACAACTGCCATCTCAGTTCACACAAACATAAGTACCAACTATTACAAATTAATTGATGAAGAAGACTATGAAAGTTTCATATGGATTAAAGAAAACACTCCAAATAATGCAACAGTTTTATCTGATCCATGGAAAGCAAGGGCTTTGGCAACGATTGCCGAAAGAAGAGTTTATGCTGTTATGCCATTTGGACCTGATGAAGAACAGATGAAGTTGGTAAATTTAGCTCTAAATTTTTTAAAACAAAATTGTACGGATACTTTGTTTTTAATTAACAACAATATCAGTTTAGTATATACAAAAAATAATTGTCAAAATCTGTATCTTGTAGAGTTAAAAGATAACATCTACTTTTTGGAAAAATAATAAATCTAAACAATTATTTATGAGAATTTGTAGTTTTAAGACATAATTTATGATAATTTTTTCTAAAAATCATAAGTTTTTGATTTTTCGAACAAATATAATTAATAAATAGCTTATCAATCGTTAACATTCCAAAAAAGGATAAATGTTTTATATTTAATTTTATATCCAAGATTGGAGGGATGATAAAAAGGAGGAAAATTTCTAGAGAGAACGGTTAATATCCCATATCCTACACTAAAAAGTGTCAACAATTTAACCATTCTTTCTCTTCCCTTTCATCCCCCATTTTTAGAAATGATTAAAAAAATTTATTAATTAATTATTTTTTATGAACTAGTAGGTGGAAGATCAAAATGGATTTAATTAACAAATATAAAATCGGATTGCAGATTGGTAATGGTTTTTTTGCCATAGCAACAATTGTTGTTAATGCTCTAGCAAACATCTTACCAATTAACAATCGTCTTACCGCAGAAATTTCGGATTCGCTTCCAAATTTATTTGTGCCTTCAGGTTTTACCTTCTCCATTTGGGGAATAATATATTTCCTATTGATATTGTTTGCAATTTATCAGGGGAGAGATATTTTTAAAAAGGAAAAAATTGAAATGATTTTTTTGGAAAAAATCGGCTTTTTATTTATTATTGCAAGTTTGGCAAATATAGGATGGATTTTTGCATGGCATTATGAGCAGATATTTTTATCATTATTGGCAATGCTGATACTTTTTGTTTGTTTATTGATAATTTATTTAAGACTTGATATAGGAAAAGTAAACGTGAATTTAAAAGAGAAATTGTTTGTTCATGTTCCATTTAGTGTATACCTTGGTTGGATAACAGTTGCAACTATCGCAAATATTACTGCATTACTAGTTGATATTGGTTGGGATGGTTTTGGAATATCTGAAATGATTTGGACTGTTTTGGTTTTAATAGTTGCTACAATAATTACCTCAATAATAATTATTTCCAGAAGAGACTTTGCATATGGTTTAGTAATTGTCTGGGCATTTTTCGGAATATTGATGAAACGAATAAATCCCAATCCAATATTTGGAATACAAACAGAAATTGCAATTGTTGCAGGGATTTTATGTATAATCATTATCGGTTTGATTATTTTCAAAAGTATTCCATTGGTAACAAATAAAAAAATTTAAACGGGTTAAAGTTATATCAAATATGGTATCAAAAATTATAACATATATGATATAATCATCAATTTATTTCTTTATTAAATTTTACAAATATCTTTTTTAAAATTTATTTAAAGAAAATGAAAAGTTCTTTAAGCTTTATCTTTTTACATTTTTAAAAAAAATTCTTGAAAATTAATCATTATCCGGACTGATAATAATGTTGGACGATATGGAGAATATTAAAAAAATCGACAAATCACAAATGATAGATAAGATTACACAATTTCCTGATCAAATACAAGAGACCATTAATACAATGAGAAGATTTGAAGTCCCTGATATTAAAGAAATTGACAATATCGTTATTTGTGGTATGGGGGGTTCTGCAATTTCTGGCGATATTTTACAAAACTTATTTAGAAATAGTCTTGAATTACCCATTTTTGTAAATAGGGACTACGCTCTTCCAAAGTGGGTCAATGAAGAAACCTTAGTTATTGCACAAAGTTATTCTGGAAACACCGAAGAAACATTGAGTAGTTTTAATGATGCAATAAGAAGACGCTGTCTAATTTTTGGGATTTCTTCAGGAGGCGCTTTGGAAAAAGAATGTATCTCTCGCAACATTTCCCTTATTAAAATTCCTTCAGGCTATGCTCCACGTGCAGCAACTGCATACCTGCTATTTTCATCATTAATTCTTATGGAAAAATTAAACATATTAGATAAATCAATTGAAAAGGATATCAAAGAAACTCTTGAAACTACCAAAGATGCAAAAAATCAAATGGCAAAAACAATCCCTGAACAAGAAAACATGGCTAAACAAATTGCACAAACATTATTTCAAAGTGTTCCCCAAGTTTATGGATGGAACATTTATGAACCTATTGCCAGGAGATGGTGTACCCAATTCAACGAAAATAGTAAAGTCATTGCAAGATATGATTTTGTGCCAGAGTGCAATCACAATGACATAGTTGGGTGGTCAATGGACCCAATAGTATCCAAAAATTTTTCATGTGTCTTATTTAGAGATGGAGAACTAGAATCTCCAAATATTAAAAAACGACTAGATTTTATGAAAGATCTTTACAGAAATGTAGCAGGAAATATTATTGAGGTCTACCCAAAAGGGAAATGCAATCTTGCAAAGATGATGTATACTATGTGTTTGGGGGATTTTGTAAGTTGTTATCTAGCCATCCTAAGAGAAATAAATCCAACACCAGTTGAAATAATTACTAAACTGAAAGGGCAGCTTTCCCAGATTGCCTAGTTCTAACAAATAATTAAATTTCTTTTATTTATTTTGTAATTGTTTGTCAATGTGTAGGATATTATAAACTAAAATATTTTTATTGTAAAAATAATTGCTGATACAATTGTTAGACCAAATATTCCTGTGGCTTGCCATTTTGGATAATTTAACCGTTTTTTTATTTGTTCCATCCTTTCTTCAATTGTTTCTCCCCCAGATGAGATCATAATTAAATCCCATGTTCCCTTAATAGGTGTAAGGTATGCAAGTATCAATGTTATTATAGTAATGGCGTAAAGAAATTCGAATGAAAAATAAATTCCAAATAATTCCAATGAAGCAAGGTCATTGAACAATATAAAAAATCCAAAGAAACCAAGGAATAATCCTATTATAGAAATTAACAATGATGCAGTTAAAGTCTGTGTAACCCCCCACCTAACTGCAGGAGTCATTAATCCCATTTGTTTATCTTCAAGAAAATCTTGAGTTTGATTCACCAATGCTATTCCATAATGAAGAATTATAAAAAATAATATTACAAGGATACTGGAAATTGTTGGTAAGCCACCTATTACGTAATACAAAAATACCATTGGTGCAAATCCTGCTCCAAACGCAAGTGTCGCATGAAATACTCCCCTTACCTTAAAATGAAAGGGTTTTACCGAATATGCAAGACCAAAGAAGGTTCCCGCAATCACCCATAGAAATAGCCAATAATTGTTAAGTAAATAGCACAAATGAATAGTTAGTAATAATGCAATAGTTACTTGGAAAAATATCAATATTTTTACAACTTTTTCTCCTAAGAATTCCACTGAATCCGAAACAAATGTCTTGTATTTGCTGTCAACTTTTACATCGGCAATCGCATTTATTAAAAAACCACTAAAAAATAGAAGTATAAAAACAATAATTGCTTCAATAATGTGAATTCCCACCAGATCATAAATCGATGATGATGCTAGCAAAAGTGGAATCAACATCCCGGGCGCCTCAGCAGGAGCATATTCAACCCGGCTGATCTTTGCATAAGCTTTCATAAAGTCCTTAAATTTCATAAATTAACTTGATATTGTATTTAGTATAAAAATATTTCTTAACAAATATATACATTTTCACGAATTATTATATATTGACACCCCTTAATTTTAAAAATAAAAATATTAATGTAACTTTTGTTTCATTTAAAACTTTATCAATTTTATTAGTAAAATATCAAATTTTGCCATTATTTAAGTAGTAATAAAGATTCTGCCTTTTGTTTAACGGTAATTTTAAATTTTTGTTCTTTAATTTCGATAGCATGAAGTAAATAATTTTTATATTTTAAAGTTATTTTAAAAAACCAGTACTAGCTAAAAAAATCTTTAAAAAATATGTGTTTTTGACATAGAGGGATTAAAAGGGTGATTCATATTGACAGCCAAAGAAGAAACATACAGAACTATTCCACATATCAAACGTTTTGTTATCAGATTAAATTAATTATTCTTTATTTATTGGATTAAAAAAAGACCTAAAATCCAAATACAATTATGGCATTGTCTTTAATTATGCGTGAGTTTATAGTCTACTCGAGAACAGGAAAAACATCCGCAAATTTTAGAAATTTAAGAGAGGGCGGCAGATTAGATGTAATCTATCAGTGTATTTTAATGGCAATTTTTCGTTCACACGGCATGAGAAGAGATGTCGTATTTCATGCGGTTCTAAATGGGGCTCCAAAACCTCCTCTAGAACTTACCGTTGATGGGGGAACCCTTAAAAATGTGAGAACGGACGAAGATACATGGGAAGGAATTTTTCGAAATGTATTGTCGGGGGGGAGTCATCCTGGGGTTTCTGTTAAGAAAAATAGTTTGCAACAACTGGTAAAAAATAAAAAAAATCTTTTTGTCCTTGAGGAATCTGGTGAAGATATAAGAACAATCGATTTAGGAATTAACCCTATCTTTGTTTTAGGAGACCATGTAGGGCTGCCAAAAAATGAAGAAAAATTTATTTTAAGATACGGTAAAAAGGTTTCAATTGGAAAAACAGCATATTTAGCAGCAGCTTGCATTGCAAACATAAATTATATTCTTGATTTAAGGGAAGTTCCGCTATAAATATCTTAAATTCAAAAGTATCACAAGAAATATTTTACCTTGGTATAGTAGATGCCAAGTATGCAGTGTGACGCTCAACAAGACGTTTAGTAGCTATTCTTCATAAATAATTGCAAAGGCACCAGCACTCATCTGAATATCTAATATCTTTTTATCTTTGTTTTCTTTTAACCATTTATTTGCTTTTCCTTCAGACATGCAATATTTTACCTGTTTCATTAATTTGAACAAGTCAATTTCAATTCAAAAAAGTTATGAATGAATTTTAATACAAAACAAAATTCCTTTTCACATTAAATTTATTAATGTTCAAAAATAGCTTAGTCTCTTTAATTAATTCTCTTATGTGGTTTCTTCTTTTTCATTTTTTAAATTGGGAATTACTGCATTATTTATTAAATATTTTTTTTGTAATAATAGTGGCATAACTACCTTTGGGCAAAGAAAAAGATAATGTGAATTTTTTTTGTGGTTTGCCATTTATTGAATTTAGTTCATCATCTTCTGGAGCAGATATTTCCAAATTCTCTGGTTTTAAGATAATAGTGCGTTTACGAGTTTTAAAAAAATTGCCCGTAACTGATTTAATATCTAGATCCTGGAGAATTATTTTTTCATTAGAAAGAACTTTTGACACAATTTTATTATCAAAGTCAGTAAGTTTAACTTTATCACTCAGCGTGGGAAAAACCGATGGTATCCTAAGTTGCTCTTCACTACTTATATCTTTGTAAAAATACAATGAACCAACTGAATATTTAATAGAATAAATTTTCTTTCCATTTATACAAGTTCGTATAATTTCTTTTACGCATTCATTCCAAAGATAACTTTGATATGCATTTACATGTATTTCCCTGATATTATCTGGAATTTTTTTATATGCTTCTAGCCAACCTCTACTAGCCAGGTATCCTTTTATTACCTTAGAAAAAACCTTGTTTTTGGAAGAAACATTTTCAAGGTTTGACCAATTCTCAAGAATCTTTCTTTTTTCATTTTTAACAGTTAAATTTTCGGATTTGAGATATCGTGTAAGAAAAATCTTAACTGCAAATTCATAATTTTTTTTGATCAAATATTTACCAATGAATTCGTTGTTAAAAACACTGCCAAAACGCTGGGAGTCAAAATAATTAGGAACTCCAAATAAGGATAAATTTTTAATTTTTTCATAAACCCTATCAATTTTATTAAACTTGATATCCCTAACAACAATACGAAAATTATTTCCCTTAAGACCACCGATCTGAATCTTATTATCGTAGTAACCAACAAAAAAGAGTTTTAATTTATCTGTATTTTTAAACTGAATTGAATAATGCGCTGGAATAGATATGTATTGTCTGGTAACTGCATGTTTATCTTTTAAACCTGCATAGCCAATTTCGAATAGAGGAACATTTGTTTTCTTTGAAATTAAATGGATTGCTTCGAAAGTATCTAATTCAGTTTTTTCCAAAATATGTATTGAATGTGCTTTTTTTTCATTAGATGTCTGAATGTTTGGAATTTCCTCAACGATAAAATCACTTGGCAATTGTTTCAATTTCATATAAGTTATCAATACGATATTACTAAAATTAGTATAAATTGTTAATCGTATATTTACGCGAGGAGGGAGATTCGAACTCCCGGGGTCGTAAGACCAATGGATTAGCAATCCATCGCCGTGCCGGGCTGGGCCATCCTCGCAGGTAAAGTGTGAATAAAGGATAATGATAAAAAGGTTATGCAACCTGTAAAATTTCATTTCTAAATCAAATAAAGTTGATTTTCATTTACCAATATTAAAATATTATTGATTTATTGTCAATTCAGATGGATGATTGGACTGAAAAATATCGGCCAAAAAATCTTGACGAAGTAATTGGAAATGACCAAGCCAAGAAAATTTTGAGAAAGTGGGCAAAAGATTGGAAAAGTGGAATTCCCAAAAAGAAAGCTGTAGTTCTTGATGGTAAACCAGGAATAGGAAAGACAAGTTGCGCGTTAGCGCTTGGAAGGGAATTTGGATGGCCGATAATAGAACTTAATACTTCAGATGCTAGAAATGCAATAAAAATTAAGGCTATTGCCACTCTAGGTTCACTATGTGATACTTTTGATGACTCAGGTAATTTTATCTCATCAATTAGTGGAGGAAGAAAATTAATAATTCTAGATGAGGCAGATAATCTTTACGAACGTATTGATAATAATGACAGTTCTTCTAGTGATATGAGTGACAGGGGCGGTAAAAAGGCAATAGTTGAAACTGTGAAAAATACAAAACATCCAATAATACTAATTGTAAATGATTTTTACAGCTTAACGAAGGGCAGTGGTGAAAATCTAAAGAAATTAAGTAATCATGTTCGCTTTCATGGCCCTTATACATCAATAATTACAAATTTACTTCGAAAAATATGCATTAATGAAGAGATATCTGTTGACGAAAAAGTTCTGTCAACAATAGCAGAACGTTGCAAGGGTGATGTTCGCTCAGCAGTAAGAGATTTACAGTCAATTTTTTTTGATAGAAAAAACTATGACATTGAATCATTGAATGCTATTGGTTACCGCGATAGAGAAACCGACATTTTTTTTGCGTTAAAGGATATTTTTAAAGGCAATGACATTGGCAGTATCAAAAAAAATATGTTACATCTCAACGAGGATCCAAAAATTATGATCAAGTGGATAAGCGAAAATATTGCTTATGAATATAAGGATATAAATGATCTTGCAAAAGGTTACGAGGCTTTATCTTTAGCAGATATTTTTCTGGGAAGAACACATAGAAGACAACAATTTTGTTTATGGTCTTATGCTTGCGATATAATGGCTGGAGGAGTGGGTGTTTCAAAATCACATAATTATCCAAATGAAAGATACAATTTTCCTTCATGGTTAAGACTTAGCAAAAAAAACAAAAACAATAGCGAATTAAGAAGAAGCGTTTTCAACAAAATCGGAAGGTATTGTCATTGTTCAAATCAAAAAGCAGGGAATTTGATATCTGATCACATAATATCAATGATGAAAAATAATTTTTATTTTGCCAATAAAATGGTATCTGTTTTAAAACTTACTGAGGATGAAACAGAATATTTATTGGGAAAAAAACTTGAAAATAAAAGTAAATTTTCAAAGGAATCTATAAAGAAAAGTAATAAAAAGGAAGAAATTTTAAATCAAAAAACTCCACAAAAAAATTTAGAAAAACAGCAGCGTCTATTTGCCCTCTGATTTTATATCGTCAAGTTTTCTCATAGTTTCTACGGCTTGTTGCTTATAGTATTCCTTTAATTTACTGTGTGTCTCATCTGAAATTTTTTTCCCCCTATGCTGTTTTTCCAGGTCTTTGAGAAGTGACATAAGCAAAGTTTTGTTTGTTTGGAGCAGTTCCTCTGATTCGTAAGAGCTTTCTTTAATTTTGGTGGTTTTTTGTTTTCTAAACGAATAAATGGTAGTAACTGCAAGAAGTATTACTAAAAGTAAAATTGATACTATAATGTACCAACTAATAGGTGCCTCAGTAGGCTCATAAAGGAGAAGACGAAAGATATTTCCCTCATTAAAGTTACTCCCGCTGTAAATTGTATTGTCATTGAAAGTCACTGAAACATTTGTGGAATTTCTAACTAATGTCTTTTCAAATATTTTTACTGTGGATGGAATGTTATATGAAATAGACATTTGTATAGAATTTAATTGTGGTATACCAAACGAGGATATGTTGCATAGATATTTGCCTTCATTTTCAACAATTACATAGGAAACTTCGCTGTTCTGGATTAAAACATTTATATCTTCAGCATCAGAATTTACAGAGAAATAAATTAAATCATAATAACCCTGGGAATTTCCTTTGATTGTAATGGTCTCTTTTATAGATATTGCATCTCCAGTTTTGGTAATGACGATTTTATGGTTTTCTGTTTCAATATTATCTGCACTTGCCAAACCTGAAATTAACAGTATCGATAATGCAAAACAACAGTACAGAAATTTATTCATTTTTTTCATATTGACCATTTGTGGTTAAATTTTAATGTTATTTATCTAGTTTTCTAATTTCATGATATTTGCAAATTTTTAAGAAAAATATTACAAATGATTTCGCCTTATTTTTATAAGTTTTTATTTGTGAAAAATATCATATTATAAATAAATTTTTAACTTTAAATTCATAATACTTCTACCTGTATAAACTGTCAAATTACTATAAAAATGTAAAAAAATATTTTTCATTTATTTTTCTCAATTTTTTTAATAAATTCATCAATCTCGTTATGAATGCAATTATAATCATTTTTTGATTTTGGAAGAGTAAAATAAAAAACTGATCCTTTTCCAATTCCCTCGCTTTCGGCCCAAATTCTTCCACCATGCTTTTCAACAATGCGTTTACATATTGACATTCCAAGACCGCTGCTTGAAAAATCATGTCTTGAAGGGTCCGCTTTATAGAATTCATCGAAAATTCTATCTAACTGCACTTGTGTCATTCCCATGCCATTGTCTTTTACTTTAACTAAAATCGAATCTTTATCATCACTTGCATCGATAGTAATCATTCCGTTTCCAGTTTCCTTTGAATATTTAACAGAATTGTTTAGTAAGTTTTCGATTAATTCCTCCAATCTTAGTTTATCGGCTATGACGTAAATATCTTTTGAAATGTTGTTGTTTAAGTTAATTTTTTTTTCTTCAAATAAAAATTTGTTTTTCATTATTACCCTATTGATTTCCTCCAGAAGATTTGTATTTTCAAAGTTAAGTTTTATTTTTGAAGAATTCAATGACGCCAGTTCTACTGTTTTTACCACAAGATTTCTTAGATAGTTTACATTTTTATTTAATATCTCAAAAATTTCTTTTTTATTCTTACAACTATCTTCTTTTTCAATAAGTGGAATTAAGTTTATTAAAGGCATTAAAGGATGTTTTAGATCGTGACCGAGCTGGTTGATAAATTCGTCCTTCTGGTTCAACAATTTTTCAATTTCTGCATTTCTTTCCAATAATTCCTTTTCCATCTTTTTTCTTTCTGATAGATCCCTTCCAACATAAACAACGCCTCTAGTAAGGCCAGTTTTATCTTCAATGGAATTTACAGACACAGACATTGGTACATTTTTACCAATTGAGTTTTTAAAATTAACTTCCATATCTTTAACAGGGGTTGTAAATTTTTTTTGTTGGACCATTTTGTTGTGTATTTCTACAAGAGATTCCATTGCTGGTAGGTTTGCAATATTTTGATTGATTAATTGTTCTTCCTCGCAACCAAGTGTAGTCAAAGCCGCATTGTTAGCCATTGTAATTCTTCCTTTGGGATTTATAAGAAGAAGTGAATCCGACATAGTAGAAACAATTTTTTCGGCTGCTGTAAAGATCGTTGGATTAAATAATCCATATTTCCACATGCCATACCCAAATGCTGTAATTAGGAAAAAGAAACCCAGAGAAATATAATCAGGACCTGTAATTCCTAACGAAAGAGGAACCACTCCATAAGTAAGATTATATATGATTGGAAAATAACAGCCCGCTAGTACTAAAAATGCCCGATTTTTTTCCTCAGAATCTTTTTGCTTTTTATAATATTTATAACATATGATTAAAATTGCAATTGATAATCCTATTGACCAAATTGTGGATAAGTATATTAGAGTAGGATTTTCAGGCATAATTGTAATATAACCTGAATCAGAGGCCGTCAGTTTTCCGGAAATAAGATTAGTTGAAAAATCAAATACCGAGAAAATTAATGCAGGCAAATAAACCAAAAATATTGTCATTGGTTTCCTCATTATATCAATTTTTTTTGTAAATACCAAGATAAACAAAAAAAGGATTACCAGAACAAATGGCCAGAGAAAACCAAACCTTAGCCATAATAAGGCTCCTTCTATGTCGGTTGCCTGATAGAACCCAAATTCTGAAAAAGTCCAATAGGACACTGATATTGAGAATAACAAAAATATTTGATTAACCATATCTTTTGGTTTTTGTATATATACGATTAATCCAAAAAATAAAGCAGCAATACATGTATAAAGCGAGGTCAGAGCAAGTAGATTCATCCCATCTTCGTGTATGTATAGTTTTCTTTGTATATTAAGCTAATTTTTATTTGATAATGAAATTATTCAAAAAATTTACCAAAAATAATTTGAATTTAACAAATATCAATTTAATATTATTGGGCTGTATTTTGAAAAAAAACGGGCGGCGGGTTAATGAACCCATTTTTCCAAAATTAAGATAACAGCAAACTTTTGTTGACCGCCTTAATTTTGTTTGTTGTATCTTCTCCTTTCCCACTCATTCTCCCAAGATTTGCATGATTAATTACATTTATAAAACAAATGTTGCTTATAGAATAGAAACTTTAATATTTAATTATATTATAATAATTATTGCGGGTTGGAGGGAGGATTAGGAGGAATAAGGTGCCCCCTTTACAGATGTTTTTTAATTAAGTTCCTCTCCCGCATTTCCTCCTTGCTCTGAGTGTATTTAAATTATTTCCATACAATATAATAGTATTGATAATTTAACAATAAAGCTCTACAGATGTTCGCTGGCGGATCCAACGAGCAAATAGATAAACTTTAGGAGAAAATGGCTTTGCCCTCAAATCTCCAATCTCAAGATAATTATTTCTATAAAAAACAATTTATTAGATACTAAATAGCATAAACCAATGCTTCATCACTTGTTAACTCTTTAACTCTTCCTTCTTTTACCCATTTATCAAACAAATCTCTCTGAATAGGAAATTCAAAAATTTTATTTTTAGTATACATCATCAATGCATATACGTCTTTGTTTTTTCCACTATCAAAACCGTACATAACCCCAAAAGCTATTTTTTGATTTTTATCTAATTTAAGTTCGTAATAATGCCCTACCTTTAATTTGGTCTTTGACATCCTATTTTTGCTCCCTCAAAATACTAAGAGATTTCTTTGAACTTTTCTGAAGCAGGTTCCCCTTCGATTCCCCAATGTGATTTTGGAACTTCATGAACAATTATTTCAACAGCATGAGCAGGAATGCCTAAATCAACAAAGACTTTAGTGATTCCTTTAATTATAGTTTTGACTTTTTGCTCTCCGAAACCTTCCCAGACATTAACATGAACAACAGGCATATTTTCTTCATTCTAAATTTGATTATAGCTTATAATTTTATTCTTTTCATGAAGTTACCTATAAATTGTACAACGTAATTATATTGTAAATGACTATCTTCAAGTGATCCATTGTGTAAGCCCACACATTAATTTTTCTATTTACTACAACCAATGTAAAATGAGTTGGATCTAAAATGCCCTCAGACAGCCAAGAGCTGGAGGAAAACCTGAAAAAAGAGATTGTTGCACGAAAAAGGCACTATCTCGCCAAGTTTCTTCTGTTGGCAAGTATGGGCCCGCCGAGATACTAACCTCCCATATGGAGAAAAAAACCGAGATTGTTGCACAAAAAAGGCACTATCTCAATATTGACGTTAACTATCTAACTAAATCCTTTTTTTCTTTCTTTTTAGATTTATATAATTTGATTAGTGGTAGT
>CAZTMK010000010.1:0-68699 GCA_964615235.1 uncultured Thermoplasmatales archaeon | reverse complement strand
CATCCAGCCAAAGAACCTTATGATATTCCAATCGTGGAGGAGAAACTATGAAAAGGAAAATAATTGGTTTTTTAGTTTGCACGCTGTTTTTATTCTCAATGTTTTTACCTAACATTAATGCTATAAGAACTATTGAAAAAAACATATTAACTGAAGATAATAATGAAGGTTTAGTTGGTAAACTTTCAATTGATGTATATTCAACAGACATAAGAACTATTATTACAAAAATATTTGATCTTAATCCTGAAGATTACCATGTAGACCCGTGTTTATTATCAAATATGATTGGGAATTTTAATAGTATAAATGTTACTGTTGAGCAACAAATAAAATTAGAATCACTAAAAGGAGATAAATTTTTAGAGTTTAATAGGACTAGAATGATTAAAAGAAGTTCGGGTGTTTATTGGACATTTTATGAAGAAGATTTTTCAGGTTCTTTATTTGGATTTGTAAAATATAAATGGACAGTAAAAGTTTTAGAAGATAATTCTAGTGTTACAATAAATTTGTCGGGTATTGCATTTAAGTATGGAATAAAACTGTTTAATACTCTTTTCATTTAATGATTGATACATCCCTGAGATCTATATATTTAATTATTTTTTTGGTATATATCTATTAAAGTAATTATTTTTTAATTAAAATCATTAATTAAAAATTAAAATATGGTTTGGTTGGGCTAACTGAGCGAAGCGAAGTTAGGGCAACAACCATTTTTAAATGGATTGATAACAAATATTAATAATGCAACTAAATCATTTTCAATATAATGGTTGAATGGCGATATATAAGGGGCAAACAAGTACCGATATATACTAAAGAGGAAAGAAAGCGAATGTACAACCCTGAGCAAGCCTCCTTACGAACTTCGAGAAAGAGGAGCAAGTGAGGCTCGGCGGAAGCCGACAATGAAGGGAGCGAAGCTCCCGCTCACTTCCGAAGGAAGCCGATAATCTCTCCTATTTTCCCGAACTAAATATAATATATTTATATATTATATTATTAAGTTCTCCTATATACGGAACTGTAAGTTCCGTATACGCAACTGTACATTTGCTTATCAAAGTAAAACATTCTTTGTTTCGTAGAACATTATCTATTAAACTTTAACAAATTTGATTGTAAATTAGACTTTTAATTAAATAACTAAAAATTACTGAATGTAGAACTTTATCTATAAAACTTAAATATATTTTTGTATATACCATTGATTATGAAATGTAAAAAATGCAATTATCGAATGACAAAACTATATTTGCATATTCATAAGTTTGGATTTCAGAAATGGATTCCTGTTATTTGGTATTGTGTTGATTGTGATAGATTGGGTGATAGAATAAGAGTTGGTAACTTAAAGATATTTTGTGATAGAAATATGAATCTTTATAGAAAAAGTAATAGAAAAAACGAAAGAGGTTGGATTGTTGAAGCTCAATATGATTTTAAAAACGATAAGGTTATCAAGCTATAATCTAAATTAAAAGTAATTCACATTTTTTTGTTATCGTTCTATATTTTGTAAAATAACTTTTAATCTTTCAAAATTTTCCTTTCCTAATCCTGTTTCTGCTTCTTTTAGGAATAATTCATTTTCTAGTTTTTCGTTTTCCTCTTGCAATTTCTCTATTGTGCTAATGTTATTTTCATCTGATTTAACGAAATGTGTTAGGATTTCTTCTAATCTTTTTACTCTATCCTCAATGTTTTTTCTCTTTTCAAGTTCTTCAAACATTAGTTTCTTGTTTAGTATGTAATTACATCTTACACATCTGTCAGAATTAATATTATTTGATTCTCCACAATTAGGGCAAATACTTTCTTGTTTAACCTGTTCTTCTGTTATTCCAGCTTTCTTTAAAAGATAGCTATTTAGCATATCGTCATTTTGGTGGCAATATCTTCTTGCCATTTGTGATCCGACATTCCATCCAAATTTTTGACATAAAAGCTGTTCAGAAAGCGCGTAGCCATCGTAAGACGCACAAGTATGCCTCAATATATGCGGTGTTATTTTATGTTCTATTTTTGCTTCTTTCGCTGTTTTAGTAATTATTTGATAAATTCTTTCAGCTGATAGTCGTCCTTTATAGTTGTTAGGGCTTGTTGAATAAAACAAGGGATTATCTTTTTGATTTTTAAACGGATGTGATTGAATGAAATTAATAAGATTTTTTGGATATATTGCAACGGGATTATCTTCTATTGCAACAATTGGTATTCTTCTTATTTTCGTTTTACTTACTCTGATATTTATCCAAATTGTTGCTTCTTCAATTTCAACATCTCTTACATTCAAATTTCTAATTTCGTTAAGCCTTGCTCCGCTCACTATATATGTTTCACATAAAGCCTTATCACGAATATACAAAGGAGTTTCTATATATGTTTTAATTTCTTCTTTTGTTAAAACTGATTCCAATCCTTTTTTCTGTTCTCTTAATACTTTGGGATTGAATTGTATCTTATTTGCTAATTCGTTCAATCCATAGTATTTTAAAAATTGTCTGAACTTTGATTTATATATTTCTGCTGATGTTTTCTCTACTTCTTTAAATATTTCGTTCAATTCATTTATTTTTAATTTCTCAATGTCTTTGTCTATTTTACTAAGTATCTTTTTAATACTGAATTTAAATGATTTTATTGTACATTTAGAATGATACTTCGTTTCAATGTGATTCATAAATTCATCTAATAATTTTTTATTCTTATCTGATAAAAAATTAATTTCTTTCCTTCCCCTTGCCATAAAAATCAATAATAATAGTTAATTTAAAATGTTTTGTGTACAAATGTTTTTCTAGGAAAAACTTTATAAATTAACAATCGTTAATATATTTGGGTCTGGTTTGGAAAATATCTATAAACTTTTTGCATCCCATCCTTTCCTCAAACCACCATCAAAAACCAGACCCTTGTTTGTAATAGTCAACTATAGCTTTGAATATAATCAAAAGACATAATCCATAAATATTTTTAATTTAAACAACTATTTTCTTTGCTTAAATAGATTATAGAGATTTTTAAATAATGGTAGTAGATTACCAAGTAAAAATATCACAAAGGTATTTGGCAATGAAAAATTCAAAAAAAGATGGATGCATATTGACAAGCGTCATTGTAACCGAGCTAGATATCCTAAAAAGACACATAGATGTTTTAAAAACTTTAAAAGATAATCAGCCGATGGGTATAATTAAACTAGCAGAATTGACAAATTATCCACAGCATATGGTAAGATACTCACTTAGAATTTTAGAGCAAGATGGTCTAATCGAACCATCCCCTCAGGGAGCAATAACTACTGATGCTGTTGACCAAACCATTTCAGAATTGAAAAATTCCTTAAATAAAATATCTGGCATGGCCTCCAAACTGATTGACACACTTGGTTAGACCAAATTTTGTGGATTTTAGTTTGCCGCGGTAACTCAGTTGGGAGAGTGCACGGCTGAAGACCGTGATGTCGAGGGTTCAAGTCCCTCCCGCGGCATTTTTTAATGTTGACACAATAAAGAAAAAATATTACTTAAGTAAGGAATTTGATTGATTTTTTGCCAAAAATAATCAAGATTTTGTTTGATCCCTTCTTTTTTTATATCTTAAAGTATCAAGATATTTCCTTCTTTTTTGTGCGCAATAATAGCATCTTTCAGCATTGTGGTTAATTTTGCTTATCTTTCTACAGTCTATGCATTTTTTCTCTTTTATTACCATCCCCGCCTGCCCCCCCATTTTACACAATGTATGATTCTAATTCTTTTCTTCGACAATTCTTACATATCTTAAAATATCCATCAATACAAGTTTCACCCTTGAAAAAATCTGTAATTGGTCTGAAATTACCACATTTTTTACACTTATGCTTAAACATCATATTATAAAATATGAATTTGTTTCTTTTAACAGTATACGCAGGGTGATTGTAAGTATAATATAAAAAAATTTTAAAAACAGGGATTGATGAGAGGAGGAAAAAAGGGAGGAAATGAAAATTTTTAGTAATAGAAAATAAAAAAGGGGGCAAAGTAATGAAATGTTGATTTTAGTTCAATTTCCTCCCTTATCAGGTATGCATTCATTCTAAATTTAAAAGTTTGCCAGAAAACCTCCCTTTTCATTTCCATTCACCAGCAAATCCTGTATTTTTAAATATAAGACTTTTCATTGAAAATATGTTCAAAAATGGATTTTTTTAACAATATTTAGGTATTTTGCACATATTTCAAATTTAGCACTTTTTAATTAAAAAACAAAAATAATTTTTATAAAAGATAAATGAATTTACAATTATTTAATTTAATTACAATTTCCATTTAATATTTATTGTAAAGTTACAATTGGTTTAATAAATAATATTATTAATTTATTTAAACTCTCTAAACGATTAGTTAACAGGGACTTAAAAAGAAAAAAGAAAGTGTGTTATTTAATTAAGACAATTCTGGGACAACAAAATGTTTTTGGTAATGCATTTCTTCTGTATTTTCTGCGTTATCTGTAGCGTGCCATCGCAATTCTACTTGACCAGATGTTATTCCATATTGGCCAAAATAAAGTTCAACGGTGTCATCGTATACTGTTTCTTCTGCCATTAGTGTATCAATAACTCCATCACTATTACTGTCCCACCATATTTCAAAATTTATGTAAGCAACACCCGATCCTGGTTCGGGATCAGTTGCGTTCAACCAAATTGGAGTAAAAGGCTCTAAAAGGAAACCTGTTATATCTCCCTTTGGTTCTCCAACTTCTTTTACTGTTACAGGCGGTATATTGTCTTCATGGAGTTGCCAATAAAATATAACATAGTCGGTGCCATAATTACCTACTGAATCTTTTGCACCAATGGTTACTTTATTCCATCCTTCTACGAATTCATACAATGTAAGTTTGAAATTTACATAAGGTAAAGGTGGATCAATAATAGTGTAACCATAAGCAGTTCCTTCGGCTGATTCCCAAATGTAATCTAAGAAAACAACGTCAGAAACCGTGTCTATTGCCCAGCCTTTAACCTTGGCAATTGGAGTATAAATTGTTGTATTGTTTTCAGGTTCAGTAATTATTACTATTGGCGCATCTTTGTCTTTTCTCTCCCAAACCTGAGGATGAGTCCATCCATTTATTGCTCCTGCGTCTTTAGCAACTGCGCTTTTATAAGCTAAATCCAGTAGATCGATTATATCAATTGATGGATTTTTAAACCACTCCTCCCATAAGTCTTCGTAAAAACCGCTACCGAATTCAGTGCCTGTATCATCTTTGTTTGGATCATTTGCAGGGTCGATATCGGCGTAGGCAGTTTCGCATTTATCGCTGGCAGTAATGATTTTTGCTGAATTATTTAATTTTGATAAGGATTCAATAAATGAGCCGCTATGACAACACTCTATTACCCATTTGTATGTTGTATTGGGATTTCCCTGCGCCATTTTACATAATTCATCTTCTGTTACCTTGTCTCCTCCGCATGATGCATACGGTTCACCTGCTGCATCTATTCCTCCATGGCCAACTATGTATACTACAACGTCATCATTATCAGAAGTATCATTAAAAGCATCATTTATATTTGACTGATTATTATTTGGAGGTTCAACTGTTTTTGTGTCAAAACCAGGATAGGTTCTGAAAAATCTTCCAATCTTTTCTGCTGTATCATTTATATCTGGGCCACATGATTGACCTTTAGACCAACCGTTAATAACAACTGCCCCTTCACTTTCTAGGGTTATATCGAGAGATTGAATCGGACTAAATTCATTTTCTTTATTATCGTTAAATGATCCAAGATAAGAAGGATTTTGATCATTTGTATAAGCCCAATTAGAAGGATTCCAATATTCTAAGGGCGAAGTCCACAATGATATGTCGTTAAGTACTGGCCACCATTTTTCCTCTTTTACATGGATTGCAGATGTTTTTGCATCTATGAATACAAACCTGGTATCATGTGTATATAATGCTCTAGGTATATCATCAATCCAGAAAAACCATTCTGCTTTTTCAATTTGACGATAAATTAGATAAGGAAAAGTTTCAACTTTTGCTGGTACCGGGTCTGGTAACCAGGGAGCTACTTTATTGCCTCTCTTGAGGGGGGCATCAAGAGTAAATGCATATAAAGTGTGATTTAATGTTGAAGGTTTAATTATTTCATCAACTAATAGTTTTATGGCTTCTTGTTTTGACAACATTTTTGGTTCGGGTTGATAATTAAAAGTATAAATATTTATTGAGTCAGATGCTAAAGATCCCAATGACTCATCAAATAATTCAACAGTTACCTTTCGGGTAAAAAACGTGGTTTCATCCCAAAACCATGTATAAGGTGAGGAATAGTCAATATGTTTTAATTCATCATCTACATAAAATTCCACTCTACTCCCGGCATTGTCTGCAGTTACTTGCGCAGTAATTGTGATTGGTCCGATACAGAGAGGCATTATAAATGGAATCAATTCAAAATCATTGAAATATATGGAATTTTTTGGTTTGGTAATTGCAATATTTAAATTATTTAATCCCTCTTCTTTGTAATTGTTATTATCGGCATTTGGATTTTGCTCTATTGGATTCGTTAAAATTTCAAACTTACAATTTTTTTCTTCTTTTTTAAAATCTCCAGATACAGAAATACAAGTTGCAATCAATAACATACAAACTAAAATTGCATAAAATCTTGGCTTCATTATTCCCCCTTCTACAATTTCTAAATATTGAAAATATAATTAATAAATATAAATCTTTTCTTATGATGTTATATAATTAAATTATACCAATGGAAAATAAGTTACTTTAATTACAAAAAATTATCAAGAATTATTTTTTTAAAAATAAATTTAAACCATATAGAAAACACCATGTAAAACCTGGAATAATAATTATTACTTCAGGAATTGCAATTCCTTCGTAAAACAAAAGAATGATTGGTGACAAAGCCGAAATAATTCCAATAACTATGGCAAATCTGCCCATTTTCCTTAAGAAAACATTATTTCTTTTGTACAATTGCAATCCCAAAATTAAAAAACTAAGGGGAAAAGCAATAAAAAATAATCCCGAAACGTCAATATGGTTTGGGTCAGGAAGTGGAAAGATTCCAATTCCAATAAAATAAATTGAGCTTAATGCTAATATCGTTGGTCCTATACGTTCTTTTTTCAAAGAAGTTACCAAACCAATTGAGAATACTAGTAATAAAATTCCAATAAAGCCCAATGCTAAATTGAAAAAAGGCATGCCATGTTCGGGTCTTCCCAAATCACTAATTGCATTGTCCGTCCAACTAAACCACTGTGCATTCTGTATTGATATTATCAGTACAGAGCTGATAATAAATATTAATGACATGCCGCAAATACCTGATAAATTTAAAAAACCAAATGATTTCAATTTCTATCAACCTACAATTTTAACAAATATTTTACCAATTAAAGATTTTTGTATATTTTTAAAATTTATTGGTGTTTATTACTCTTGAAAAATTAACGATCTTTTCCAATATCCCATATAGTTTTAATTGCAATCAAACCTACAGCGGGGGCAACAAATATAGATAGACTCATAGAAATACCATGCAGCAAAGACCCAATGAATGGATTCATCTCAATTCCCCTAAAAACTCCGTACATGACTACAAGTGCTATTCCTGCCATTAGAAAATTTGGCGCTTCCATTTTTGTAATTGTTCCCTCACCAAAAAACGCCAATATCCCTACAACAATTCCTATTGCTGCAAGCACCCAAGCACTCCAACCACCAATGGTTGATTCAAAGAAATTTTCTCCTGACTCTAGAGTATAAGCTTGATAAATTCCGACAATAAAAGCAATCAAAATACCAATAAGAAAAACCCAACTTCCTAATTTTGTATAACTTGCTTTTGCCATAATAATTACTTCCTCACAATTTTGTAAAAAACTTAATTTTACTTTTATATGTATCGTTTAAAGTTAAAGAATTGGTTGTTAGGTTTTGTTTGAGGTTGACTTTTAAAGACAATATAAGAACAGATTAATTTTATAAAGTTATCAATACTAAGATTTTTGTTTTAGTATTGTTTTTATTTCCTCAATATCCATCATTTTAAAAATCATGCCAAAATCATTTTCAAATTCTTCTATGTCTTTATTTAATTGCATAATTTCTTGAAATGACAACTCTTTCAGTTTTTCCATTTCATCTCCACCTTTACTTTCTTCCACCTTATATATATGAATACTCATAGTATAAATAGTATGGCATTTCAAACTGGTCAGACTAATTGATCAATCAAATTTATTTTTTCAATTATGGTATAAAACAGAAATTCCAGACGTCCATAGATGCCCAATCACTTTCAGCCCCTTTAGTATCCTTCGCCTTTGCCATTAGTCTGTATGTACCAAGCGCCCATCCAGTCCACTTCCATTCGTAATATCCTGTTTCTGTATTCCATGTACCATATCCTTTCTCTTCATTGTCAATAAACAGCTCTACGATTAGTTCCCCTGGCTCATCCATGTCATCTGTGGCATTTACCAGTATTGGTCTCAACCTGAATCCTCCTAGTAAAATGGTATCAGCGATAAGACCAAGGGGTGTTGGTAGTAATGGTATCCCAGAAAAATGGAAATATCCCTCTTTCGGGTTCACAAATTCTACTGATGGTGGTTGATTTTCATATCTTTCTTTTACTTTTATTAACCAAACATCATAACCGCCAGCTCCATAAGAACGTGTATATCCTGCTATTATGTAGCCGCCATCAGTGGTCTGTTGCACCGAGTAGCCCCATTCATGATTTGTTCCTCCGAATGTTCTGCTCCATTGCTCGTTACCGTCTGAATCCGTCTTTATCAGACAAACATCACACCAGTCCTCTCCATAAGACAGTGTAGCTCCTGTTATGATGTAGCCACCATCCGTGGTCTGCTGCACCGAGTGACCTTCATCCCAATATGGTCCTCCAAAAGTTTTATTCCATTCTTCCACAGGGAGTTCATCTAAGGGATTTACCGGTGGTTCAGCGTTGTTAACATCTTCAATACCTGATATGCTTCTTTGTTCTCCAATATTCCCACTGATATTTGATACAAAGCATGTTAAAATTAAGAAAACTATTACAGTAAATGTGATTCCTTTACGGAAAAAAATATCTTTCATTTGTTTCCCCCTTTCATTATACATATGATTTTTAATTTATAAATATTTGTAATATATTTATTGACTAAAGGTAAAAAAAGTTCATAAATATAAAATTACTAATTTTATATATTCTACCGACCAGGTTATGACTAAAGAGTCAGACCTAAAATAAGGTTATAGTTTTATAGTAAAATATTTATATTAAATCCCCATTAATAATTATGGGGGCATTTTTTTGAATTACTTTACAGTATGTAGAGTATGTGGTAAACAGATTAAGCAAGTTCCGTTTCGGAAAATTGATCCTTTCATAATAATGGAAGAATATTGTCCTTATTGTGAAAATTCAAGTTTTAGATTTGTGGATTTTAAAAAATTATAAGTTAAATATTAAATCGGTAATTCACGAGTCTATTTAGTAGAAAGTATGTTGACACAAGTATTTTATTTGTTCTTATATTGATAGTTAATCTCCGTGTTTAGTTTTCTATATAATTTTGCACCCTTCTCAATTGTTTTCCGGTCCATGAGAATATCAATTGACTCATCTGCCAACAAATCCAGTATTTCTCTAATTTCGTTTTTGTGGGACTGAATATATTCCTTGCCTAGTGAAAATAATTCTGAAATAATGTCTTGGACATCTTCTCCTTCTATACTAATGTTTATTTTAACCATGCTTCAGACCACCTGGTATTTGATTTTAAAATACTAAACACATTTTTTTTAAATACCTAATTACAAAAAAGAATCAATTTAGTCTTATAAATTAAGCGGCAAAATTATGACCATTTATTTTTCAAACAGCATCTATGTAAAAATGTTTACTACCAAATTCCCATCGACATCTTCTTCAAATAAAGTTATCTGCATTGGTTTTGTATAAACAATTTCTTTTTTATTTTTCATCATCCCACAAAATACCATCTAAAATAAGTTAATAAATCAATATTAGCAGATAATTATGCAGGCTCTGTTACTATTAATCCTGGTAATTAATGGGATAGTAAATATTATCTAAATAACAAGTTTTCTAAAAAATTCTTACGTTTTTTTCCAAATAAAACTTTTATTATTAATTATTTATTATTCCAAATGATAGGTTCTTTTTTATTTGGAAATATTAGGTGTAGATATGCCTTTCTTAATTCTTTCTCACTTTCGAAAATTTCAGTTATTGCTATCCCCATATATAGTATAATTTATGAATTTAAATAATTTTTGTACAATATTAATATTAACCCTTATATTTTACGGGTAAATAGAGGATGTAAAACAGACAGAAAAACTCAATATTAGCAACAATTATTACAATGTATATACTCCAGCCTTGAAAGAACAAATGAAATGCCCCTAGTATCAATGTAAACAATAGAGAAATGAAAACGTAAATTACAATTTTTTCTTTTTTTGTACGATTTTCAAACATTAAATATCGGTTATGTTTTTGACGATATATACTTTTTGTAAGCTTGTAAGCATTTTACTATATGTCCATAACACAATTTTTAAATTCTTTTAGTTTAGTGTTAAATCATCCTTATATATTTTTATACTATAAACTGGTTTTTCCCTTGGTGAATTTATGAGGTATGTTATTGTTTACTGGTCAAGATATGGTAATGGAAAGAAAATTGTTGAAAACTTAACTGGAAAATTAAAAAATAAGGTAGAAGAAGTTAAGGTCTTTAAAACAGACGAAGCCGATCCTAAATCTATGCCAGAGGCAGACTTGTATGTTTTCTCGGCCCCAACTGAGGCATTCAACATCCAAAAAAATATGAGGAGTTTTATGAAGAATATACAGGGATTGGAAGAAAAGAGATATGGCATAATCAACACTCATTCTATGAATAAGAATTGGCTAAACAAAATGGAAAAGCTTCTGTCAAAAAAGAATATGGTAAAGGTGGCTGGTGTCGATTTTCAAGTTGGAAAGAATGCTCAAACAGGGAACGGACTTCCAGAAGGTTGGGAATCAAAGCTTGATGAGTTTGCTGAAAAGCTATAAAATTCTATTTTTTTTCACCTAAGAAGATATGGGGGAAAGAGATTTTTGAACCCCAGTTTATCTAGATGCCGCTTTATTGAAATTCTAATAAATAGAATAAAAATCAAAATCTAAAGTGATACTACGACTTTGTCTGATTTTTTACCACTCATGTAATCAATATCAATTCTACCTATGTTGACTCGTTTCAATGATTTTTCTGTAATTTGTTTTTTCGTCACCTGTTCTGGATTTTGCTCTAATTGTTTAATCATCACTTCAAGTGCATGGAGCTTATCATCTGCATCATCTATAAATGATACAGTACCTCGGAACATGACAGTCGCCCAGAGATGGTCGCATTTCCCTTCAACGTATCCTTTGTCTTGTAATGCTTGACCCCAAACGATATTGTTCTGTTTTAAAATATCAATCTTTTTCCCTTCAGAAGCACAGTGAAAATAGATGATATCATGTTCTTGTTCATATCCATGACTAAGAGTTATCAAGTAGGGTTCGTTGTTAATACACATAGCGATAGTAATGTATTTTGTCTGTGTAAGTATCTTTTTCATCTCAACATGATCTGTGATGGTTTTTTCTTTCCGTCTTATTTCTAGCATATGTAATATGAAGTAAATTATAATGTAGATATTAATTTAGTCTAATTTTTTAAGATAATTTTCCATAATTTTATATATACTTTTCTGATTTAGATTCTCGGGATGCAGGTATTAGAATTGGCACAGTGGATGTCCTTATTGTAGATTCGGAAGGGATGGAAATTGTATCTTAAAGAAGTCAGAATGGAAAATTTCAAATCTTTCGGTAGAAAGATCTCTGTACCATTCTTTCCTGGTTTTACTGCAATTACAGGTCCAAACGGATCTGGAAAGAGCAATATTGCAGATGCAATTTTATTTGTTTTAGGTCCAAAAAGCTCAAAGGTAATGCGAGCTGGAAGATTAACCGATCTCATTTTCAATGGCGGTAAAAAACATAAAAATCCATCGAAATACTGTAAAGTAAGTCTTGTTTTTGACAATAAAAGCAGGAAAATGCCAATTGATTCAGATCAAGTGATGCTAACCAGAATGATTAAGCGAGCCCCCATCAAAAATAATCCTGACAACTATTACAGCTATTTTTATGTTAATGAAAGAGCAGCATCATATTCTGATTTTCTAAATATTCTCAATCATGGGAGAATATCTGGTGATGGCTACAACATTGTAAAACAGGGCGATGTCACAAATCTGATTGAAATGGGTTCAATGGATAGAAGAAGGGTAATCGACGATATCGCTGGCATCAGTACTTTTGACAAAGATATTGAAAAAGCGGAGAAGGAAAAAGTAGAAGTGGATGAAAATTTAGAGAGGATAAAAATTATTTTAAATGAAATTTCAACACAAATTAGACAACTTAAAAATGATCGAGATTCAGCCTACAGATACAAGGAACTTAAGGATAAATTATACGAACTTAAAGCAAAGATAGCTCTTAAAAAAAAGCAAGATGTAGAAACTCAGGTAAGTGAAATTAACAGGCAGATTGAATCATATGAAAATGAAAGAGACAAACTCGACGAGAAAGTCACAAAATTAAAGCAACAATATGCAGAATATCAAAAAGAACTAGGTGAAATTGAAAAAAAGATAGGAGATGTAGGTGGGGAGGAAGTTAAAGAACTAAAAGAAAAAATTGACAATTATAGAAGCGAGATAATAAAGATTGACGAAAGGATAAATTACTCAAACGATGAAATCAGGGAATTACAAAAGGAAGGCAAGGATAAAATTGATGACATAGAATCAATTGAAAATGAATTGAACGAATATAAAACAAAAAGTGAAGAAATTGCAAGAATTATTGGGGAAAAAGAAAACGAATTAAAGGAAAAAGAATCAAAACTTACAGAACTCAAGGAAACAATTGCACAATCAGATGATTTGTCAATGGATGTATCTAGAGAACTTGCCAAAATGCGACAGGAGTATGACACTAAAAATAGTGAACTCCATGAGATTAAATTAAAAGAAGATAGACTAGTTGAAAAAATTGAAGCAATTGATATTCAGCTGTCAGAATTACAGGAAACAAAATCAACTTATGAATTTGAATTAAAAGATATTGATTGGCAATCTGACGAATGGAAAAAAGAGGACGCAGAGAAAAATAAAAAACTGAAAAACCTAGAAAAAGAATTTTTTGAAAAAAAGAAAAAAGAATCGGAACTAACTGAACAATTATCAGATTTAGAAAATGTAATAAGAAGATTACAACGTGAACAATCAAAATTGCAGGCAGAGTATGATGCCATTCAATCTGTTAATAGTAAATATAATAGTGCTGTATGTGAAATAATAAAAGCACGGGATGAAGGAAAACTTCACGGTATACACGGCACCATTGCAGATCTCGCTCAAGTTGATGAAAAATATAAATTGGCGGTGGAAATTGCTGCAGGCAATAGATTGCAATCAATTGTTGTTGATAGTGATGAGGATGCTTCACATGCAATAAAGTTACTACAGAAACAAAATATGGGACGTGCTACATTTCTCCCGTTAAACAAGATGGTTTCCGGTAAACCGCGTGCAAATGCATTAATTGCAGTTGATGATCCAAAAGCTCATGGCTTTGCAATAGATTTGGTTAAATTTAACGATGAATACCGCAGTGCTTTTTGGTTTGTCTTTGGCGATACAGTTGTGGTTGATTCCTTAAGTGATGCTCGCAGATTGATGGGCGGTGTTCGATTAGTTGATTTAAAGGGATCTTTAATTGAAGCATCTGGTGCGATGATTGGGGGAAGTAGGCCAAAAACAAGTCTTTCTTTTTCAGGAGTTGATAGAAGTAAACTTGATGAAATAACCAGGGAGTTGAATAGCGCGGTTTCAAGTCAGGATACACTTTCAGAGGAATTAAAGAACCTAAGAAAAGAAATTGGAGAATTGGAAAGAAATCTTGGTGAAATTAGAACCAATACTGTACAAGAGATACAGGTCAAAGATATTGACGTTAGAAAAAAAGAGTTTACTGTAAAAATTGATGTTGTAACTCGAGATATCGAATCTAAATGTAAGGAAAAAGAGGAACTTTTAGAAAAGAAAAACGAACTAATTGAACAAATCAATATTATTAGTTCGAGGCTTGATGAACTAGACAATCTCAAAGAAGAAAAAGGAAAAATCCTACTAAAGGGAACAAAGAAGGAAACTGCTCAAAATGCAAGAATGCTTGAGGGGGAAGTAAAAACACTTCAAGAGTCAATTTTAAAACTATCTTCTGAGAGAGAGGCGTTAGAAAAGAAACTTGAGATTTTAAACGAAAGAAAGGAAGAGATTTGCTCTGGAATAAAATCAAAAGAAAAGGACATTGAGAATTTCAAGGAGTCCATCAAACAATTAAAGGAATCAAGATCGAGCTATCACGACGAAATGAAAGCTTTGATGACTGTAGAAGAGCAAATGACAGGTAAAATGAAAGGTTTAACCATAAAACGGGATGAAATCTATAAAAAGTCGGTCACAGTTGAAAACGATCTTGACAAAGCAAATACCCGTATTGAATCTTATTATGACTTGATTTCTAGGGCTAAGTATAGGTTACCCACATTGGAAAGTGCAATAAAGGAACTTGAAGAGGAACTTAAGTTATACAACATAGAAATAACGGATACAAACATACCAAATGTGGAATCCTTAAAGGATTCTATCAGGGTTACCGAAGAGTCTATGAGAGAACTTGAGCCGGTAAATATGCGTGCATTGGAAGAATATGAACATCAATGCGATCGTAAAAACAAGCTTGATGATGATGTAAAACATCTAAAAGATCAGCGTAAAAACTTGGTAAAGCTTGCTGATGAAATAACTGAGAAGAAAAAAGAAAAGTTCTACGAGGTATATGAGGAAGTAGATCGAAACTTTAAAACAATCTATGCTAGACTTTCTGAAGGCGGAGAAGCTTCTCTACAAATTGAGGATCCAGAGAAACTTTTCGAAAGCGGTCTAACGATAAAAGCAAGACCACGTGGAAAAAAGATACTTTTGCTTTCTGCACTATCTGGTGGAGAAAAAAGCATTGCCTCCCTTGCATTTATTTTTGCTATTCAGCAATATGATCCAAGCCCCTTCTATGTACTTGATGAAGTTGATATGTTTTTGGATGGAATAAATGCTGAAAATGTTTCAAGAATGGTAAAAAACAATGCAATAGACTCTCAATTCATAATGGTGTCACTTAGAAAGGTGGCTTTAAAGGAAGCAAACCATGTTTATGGAGTTACAATGAGAGAAAATGGAATTTCAGAAATGATTGGAAATATTGATCCAAACACCGTTGGGCCCAAAGGAGAAATAGACATCTCAGGCGGGAGGATGGTTAGTGCAACTTAAAATTGATGACGATGTGATAAATCATTTATTGTTTCATAAATCCTTAATAGACGAACAAGAGGATACAATAGACATAAATTACTATGTAAACATGCTTCAGAAAACAAATGAAGGAGATTATATTTCAATTGATGATCCTTTTGATAGATCAATATCAATTGCTTTTGAACTTGTAATTAACAATCACCTTGATCCCTGGGACTTAGATTTAGTTAATTTTTCTTCGATGTATCTTAAACGAGCTAAAGAGGCAAAAATTGATTTAATCACGGCCGGTAGAATCATCTACATGGCATGGAAAGTACTGAAATTACAGAGTAATGATTTAGTTACAAATATGAAAAAAATTGAAGAGGAGCCCGAAGTTTTTGGTTGGGGGGACATTCCTAAAGGCTACTGGCTTGAGTCAGATGATGGTTATTCTTACACGAATTTGGTAATGAACACACCAAGACCACCTTTAGAAGAACCTGTAAGAAGAGATTCCAAAAGGAAGGTAACACTAATCGAGCTTCTGGACGCATTTGGAAAGGCAAAAAAGGAATCTGATGAGTATCAATTAATTGAAATTCAAAGACGCGAGGAAAGAATAAGACTTGCTGAAAAATCACGTAAAAGAATGCAAGGAACTGCACATGAGGATCATCTTGAAGAAGACATTCAGTCGATTTGGGATCGAATAAAGAAATATCCTCAGAAAACAATGTCACTTCTAGATATTTGCAAAACAATGGATAAGGATGAAATTATCAAAGTGTTTATGTCGGTTTTATTTCTTGCATCTGATAACAAAATAACCGTTTTTCAAAAACAATTTCCATACGGAAAGATATATATTAAAAATCCTTAATATGGATAAAATGGGATAAGAGACATGGGAGCAAGAGAAAAGCGTTTGGTCGAATCTGTTTTGTTTTCTGCCGGAAAACCGGTTGGTATTGGCGAGATTGCAGAAGCAACGCAACTACCCTCAAAAAAAGTAAAAGAAAATTTAGAAGCACTTATTCAGGATTACAATGTGGACAGGAAAAACGATACATCTATGGAAGTTATCAAAGCTGGGAACAAATATACAATGCAACTTAAAAAGCGATATATTGAATCCTCCATGCTTGTAGCAAAACCTGATATAAAACAAAATATGTTAAAGACCTTGGCCCTTATTGCTTTCCATCAACCCGTAAAACAGTCAAATTTAAGAAGACTTGCAGGGCCAAAAATTTACGATCATGTTGACGAACTTGTTTCTATGAAACTTGTAAATTCAAAAAAACACGGTGCAACGGAGATGCTGACCACAACAAAATTATTTCCCGAGTATTTTGGGATTGATTCAACAAAACCAGAAGAAATTAGGGATTTTTTAGCAAAAAAAGTAGTTGGAGTCGTTTTTGACAAGGAAGAGCAAGACTGATTTAAAAAGAAAAAACGGCAGCTTATATAAAAACAGACGTTATTCTTTTTTTACTTGATAGATGAAACAGTTGCAAATATCATACTAATTATTTCTGGTTTCAGTAGTGGACTTTATGTTGGTATTGCATCGGGAACTGCAGGTTTTATCTTAATTCCTACGCTTACGATATTTCTCAGTTACTCAATTCATAAGGTTATTGGTACTAGCCTGATAGTCGATTGCATTATTGGAGCAGTTGCAGGAATAATTTTTTTAAAACACGGTAATGTAAAAATTAAACCAACTATTCTTCTTGTTGTTACTGGTATTATCGGTGCATTTATCGGTAGTCAATTTACTTCAGGAACACCTGAGGCAGCTCTTAATTTGATAATTGGATTGTTTCTTTTGGGTTTTGGAATTAACTTTGTAATAAATGGAATTCAAAAAAATATTGATTTTTTCCAGAGAACACTTCGTCTAAATAGGTTTAAAGAAAGAAAGACTCCTCTGTTTATTGTACTTGGAATTATTGTTGGTCTTGTAAGTGGTTATATGGGAATGGGTAGCAGTGGAACTGTTACAATAATTTTGCTTTTTATTCTTGGTTATGATCTTCATACTGCAATTGGTACCTCACTAGTAATGATGCCATTTATTGCAGGATCTGGTGCTTTTGGACATTATTTAAATAATGAAGTTATTTTGTCAGTGGCACTTTTTGTTGGTATTTCTGCTGCAATTGGCGCGTCTACTGGTTCTTTGTTTGCAAATAAAGTTGATGAAAATAAGCTTGGTAGAATTTATGGAATTCTAATTACTTTTCTTGGAATTATCATAATTGGAAAAATGTTTTTATAGATTAGATTTTAAAGCAATATTTGAAGTATTGCACTAGCTGAAATTCAATAATTCTTTTATTTTCCAAGAACAGATGCAAGAGAAAAACCAAACATAAAAAAGTCGCTATCTTTAAAAATTCTCAAACCTGTAAAACCTGCCAATGCTCCTTGATATTCCCCTTCTAGAACCTGAATACCTTTTAACCCTACTGCATAGACCCATCCATAATTTTTTTGATTAGAATAGGAAAGTGAAACAGAATAACCTATTGGAAATATATTTCCAAAATAAATCCATAGGATATAAACAAGAGCCAGTCCCAATACACTCCAATAATTTACCCCACCCATTAAAGCTAAAAAAATTGCAATTATAATTACAATTATTCCTTTCTTTTTCGTTTTTATACCTCCCTAAAGAATTTATGGTAACATCTAATGTAGTATTAAGGCTTAAAATTTTCTATAAACTATAAATTTAGAATTATTGTTAATACTTATTTTATCCAATACTTTTATAGAATAAAACCGTATGTCAGTTTAAGGATGCATAAAACATCGGATGATCTTTACGAATCAGTTAAAGATTTACTTACAAGAACCGAATTTGAGGAAAAAATTCAGAAGGAATGCGGGGAAAGAGACGGACTTCTGGATAAAGATACCATTGCATTGCTAATTGTTGATGAACTTGGAAGAAATACTAAAAACATCCAATCAATCTCAGATCTTGTTGCTGGAAAAGAAGGCACTGTTTTTGCTAAGGTTATGGGCATTGCAGAAGAAAGATCATTTTCAAAAAAAAATGGTTATTCAGGAAAAGTGGTAAACCTGCAAATATCTGACAATACTGGAACATGTGGCCTTGTTTTGTGGGATAAAGATGTAGAACTAGTAAAATCAAAAATTCAAATAGGTTCCAATCTAAAAATTATTAACGGATATGTCAAGCAAGGTTTGGGCAGTCTTGAAATAAATATTGGGCGATGGGGACTATTGGAAATTGAACCAGATGATATGCCCAAACTTGTCAAAAATTTCAATTCTGAAACACAAAACATTGAAGGTGAATTGATCGAAGTTGAACCAACTAGATCATTTTTTAAAGATAATGGCGACTTTGGATTTGTTACCAATGTAATTGTAAAAAATCAAAACCAAACAAATTCCCTAGTTGTATGGGATGAAAAAATAAAAGAAATCAGGTCTTTTAAAAAAGGTGATTATCTCTCTATTTCATCAATTAATAAAAGGATTAAAAATGGAAGCGAGGAAATTCACGTCAATGGCAAGAGTTTAATTAAAAAACTTCAACATCCACCTTGAACATACTTTGTATTTTTTTCTAAACATTCTTGTGCTTTTTGCAACTCTCTTCCAAGATACAGATAATGCTCGGGAAGAAGATCTGTGATATGTGCAGCAATTGTATCAGACAAAGCATCGGCTTTGTTTCCAGAAAATACCTTTTGAATTGTACCCGAAACGATTTTTCCATTTTTGTAAACATTCTCATAGTATTCCACAAAGATTTCTCCTTGTCTGATTTCTATTACCAAAAAACCCCTGGGGTCTAATTCTACATCTTTTTGTGGCTTTTTTACAGCCTTTATAAGAGGAACTTCTTTATCAGCCATCTATTTTCTCACCTGCAATTGCTAGATTTTTTAATTTTTGAAATGCAACTGATCTGGGCAGCATTCGCTGACCGCAATCCGGAGCTATTTGAACGATTTTATCTCCAAATACTTCAAAGCCTCTTTTTACATGGGCAATTATTTCGTCAACTGTCTCTATTCTGGAATCATCTGATCTAACCGAACCTAGACAAATATTTTTAGTAATGTTATATTTTGAAAAATCGTCGAATAAATTAGCTGATGCCTTGAATTCGTGAGACAAAATATCTACTGGCAATTCAAGTAACTCTGGAATTATTTTAGATACATCACCACAAGCATGTAATCTTGTTTTACAGGTCAATTTTTTTGTGATTATCTCAATCAAATCTTTTCCATATTCAGGCATTTCATTCGAAAAAAAAGGTTCGTCTATGCTAATTATATCCACATAACGTTGTAGATTTTCAGCTTCGCAGCTGAGAGCTTTTGCAAAATCAAATGCCATATCTTTTTCATTTCCGTAAAACAAATCGATACATGATTTGGCAAGAGTAAACGGGCCAGTAATTACTCCGATCAGACCAACGTTATCTGGAAGAATACTTTTTACGTATTTTTGATCATCAGCAGTTATGGGTTTTTCATATTCGATTTTATTTACAACCTCAGTTCTTGCCCTTATTCGACATCCTTTTAGTTTACGGGTAAAGATTTGAACAAATGGATCTCTTGTTTGCCCGTCTGATACCATTGAAATCCCTGCTTTATTCATGTCCGATACTGCTTCATTTATGTAGGAATTCCATAAAATTTCTTTATTTGAAAAATAATTGTTCATAAAATTAGAGGTATCGATTTTGATTGGGTAAGAACCAATTACACTTGTTTCTATTTTATGATTCATCCTAATAATTTCCTCCTCGGATGGGATTCTGTTGGCGATATTCCAAAATAGTTTTCGGTATACTCTGAAATAAGAATGTCCTGCCATGCCATTATTGGGAAAACCTCTTTTGCTTGTTCAATTGGTCCAAATATTGCGAAATCCCCACCAAATAAAGAGATGTTAATATTTGAGGAGGCATCAACAATTTTTCTGGAATTATTAAAAGAATCAAGCCATTTTGATTTTTCTACAACATTGTGTATCGCGCATCCCGATGGAAATCCATACTCTTCCTTTACTACTGGTATTGAAGCAATGGCAGCACCACTATTGTCGCCAGGTGCAAGTGCTGCTGTATCAACTAAGATTTTTTTTATACCCATTTCTTTAGCAAGTTGAAGTAACCCCACATCTAGAAGATTTGCTCCATTTTCAAGCACTTCAATTTTACCATCTGGAGATTTATCCTTTGGATTGAATGCAACTAAAATTGCCATTTCTGGTGTGTGACTCTTTAGAGCTTCTCTTTCCTGCTCAGTTATACCTATATGAATTGAATTATAAATAACCCGGGGAAGCAGATTTCTATTTCCTAGAAGGGAAATGACTTTTAGCTTTATCTCTGGGTCTTGGACATCAACGGAAAAAGGATAATTTTTTGGAAGTGAGGTTTCAATAAAATTTATTATATTTTCAGCATACTCTTCCTTTCTTATAAAAAAATCTGGAATACCTGGATTTCCGGTTTTTTGGCTTTGTTCAAACATTATTTTTAAATCTTTTTCGGCTTTTGAAAAATCCGGTTCGCCCTTGAAAAATAATCCTCCGAAAAGAACTGTAGGATTTTCGCCTGGTTGTCCTCCAATATTTACCCCAGAAATGTTGAAAACTTCTTGTTTTTGTGTAAATGAAAACATTTTTTCACTTATGTTTTTTTATTTTTAGCAAGCTAATAAGTTTGTAAATATTTTAATGTAGTTATTCCAAAAATTAACATTGATTATTTAATTAATTCATGATTTTGACTATTAACTTTTAAAATTATTTTTTTAAATTATATTTAGCAAATTTTATATAAGCTTATCTTATACCTAACCTGAAACATTTTAATAAGGGGGAGAACTAGTTGAATACAAATAAAATCACAATTATATTTTTAGTTTCAATACTTGCTCTTGCAGGTATTGGGATAAGCTACGCCGGTTTTGTAGATTTAATACAAGTTCATGGTAATGTATCTACTGCGTATGTGGAAATTGACGTTGAAGACTATTCGGGTACTGATGTGTGGAAAATATGGGGATGTCCAGATGAAACCCCAGATGGTGAAATTTATATTTGGCGTGGTTTCGAAGATGACCGTCCAAACCAAGCCGATATCGAGGCAGATTATCCTGGTTGTAATGTTGAATTTATTGCATCCGCTTGGGCTTCAGAAGGAGATACTTTTGATGTTGATATGGAATGGTTCAATATTTTTCCGTGTATTAATTTCATTGCGGACATAATAGTTCACTATGAAGGTAGCATTCCTGCAAAAATGTATTGGCCTGAAATTGTTTGGCTTGAAGGTGACGAATATTTCTTAGACTATACTACTATCAAGGCATACAAATATTCTATCGTTAATGATGAATGGGATAAAGGTGAAGAGATAACCGATTGGCCGTACCAGGTTCATAACTGTTACTATGTTGGTTTTGAGGTAACTATAAATCTACCACAACAAAACACATTACAGGAAAAAAATGGTAGATTCAGTTTTGATATAGATGTCATTCAGTGGAATGAGGAATGTGAAGAAGGGCCATCTAATAATCCCCCCATTGCAAATGACGATTATGTTTCTATTGAATCGGGTTCTTCTAATAACCTTATTGATGTATTAGATAATGATTTTGATCCTGATGGGGATACATTGACAATTGATACTGTTACAGGACCAGATCATGGATATGCCTCAACTGATGGAGACTATGTTTATTACACTCCTGAAGATGGTTACGGAGGAGAAGATGAGTTTGATTATACAATTAGCGATGGAAAAGGGGGAACTTCTACTGCTAGTGTTTTCATAAACCATCCCCAGAGTCATAGTTTAAAGATAGGTGCAGATAATCCTGAATATGATGGGCAAGCCCTTGGATACACCCGGGAATCAGCTTCGAATTATTACTGTTACTCATATTACTATTCATATTTATATAAATCTGGTTCTTCTGATTATCACGGATATGCTGTGTTTGACCTTGAAGATATTGTAAAATGGGATGGAGCAGTTGTAACTAATGCAAAACTTGTTATTCATAATTATTATCGTTACTATATAGATACTGTAAAATTCACTGCTCTTTATACTACACCATATCATAATGCTCCGAGTCCAACATCTATGGCTGTTTATGACGAATCAGGTCCAACTGGTACACAAATCGGAGAATTTTCTGCAGCAGATGCAGTTGATACTTCATATCATACCATCGAGATTCCATTAAACGATGCAGGAATTGATGCTATCAATAATGCATTAATTGGCACGCCTGCTGATTATTACATTTTTGGAGTTGGTATGTATGTTGATAGTATTGTAGATGGATACTCATATGGTTATCTAAGATGGACAGATATAAGACTTGAGGTTACAGTTGAATATAATGAAGAGCTAACTCCAACAACTCCTGGAGAAGGTATTGCATTTGGAGATGACTGGTCAGGGCATGTTTACAGATATACAACTCCTTCAAACCGCCCATATGGTTATTTATATTGTAAGAAATCAAGTAGTTATGAATATCGGGGCTATGCTCAATGGGGAATTTTGGATATTGCACAGGCCTTTGGTCAAAATAATTTTGATAATATTGAAATTACAAAAGTCAGTCTAAGATTAAATCATTATACTGGGACCTCTACTGATATCTATATTTATAAAATGGATAACAACGTACTTACTGCAACAGATGAAGAAATTTTCAATGACTGTGGTGATGGCACTTTATACACGGGTCCTCTCTCTATTCTATCAGGAGAACGTTCAGAAATTGAATGGGATCTTGGACCAGATGCAGTATCCGACTTTCAAGATGCATTTGATGATAATGATCCTGATTTCTTTGGTATAGGATTGGTAACAACTTCTTTGAATAATGATATTTATGAGTTCTCACCCAGACTTGTCATCGAATGGGAATGGGAAACTCCCCCCTAATCAAGCATAAACTTTGGTAGATTCAAAGAACCACATGCAGTAGATGTTAGCTCCCAAATTCCCAAATCATTCTAAAATAATTAAAAAAATATAATGTTTTGATCGAGTTTTTTTCATATAAATACTTACTCTACCTTCTTTTCTCAACCTTTCCAAGATAACTTAATACTATTTTAGAGTGTAATGCACGCTTATCCTCAATATTGACTGTTGCCTGAGGGGCTATTTTTATGGCAATATATGGTTCTCCAAAAGATGGAGGGCTAAGAGCATTTAACTCATTTATTTTTTTATCAATATCTTCTTTTTCATTTATCCCGATTAAATCGATTGTTTCAATTTGGTTTTGAAATCTATTAATAGCAGTTTGATCAAGATTTTCTATATATGGAATGGCCCCAGGTGCATCAATTATTCGATGTTGGTCATCAATTCCATTTCTATGTAATGCAATAAGTGATGAGCCGGACCTGTGGCCTCTAATGTCATCACCACAGACAATAATGTATCTAATGTTAGGATTTGAAATTGTGTTAGCAACGATTTTTTCGATTCCAATATTTTCTGTTTTTAGTTTTCCGTAAATTGCAACTGAACTGGGTGGCGAATAATCGATGTTAAGAAGGACTACTGCGATACATCCTTGATTAGAACAAACTGTGAATTCACCACCCCACGGGTAATAGTCTTGATTCATTTTGCATAGGTACATCCCATCATATTTTTAATAGTTTAAGCTTACTCTCCCACATTCTTTTATAATGAGGATTTGTTACTGACTTTGTTGTGATTTTAAATGGCTGATGACAAAAATGAAGACATTAGTGCATTGCCAGGCGTAGGACCTGCAACTGCTGATAAACTTAAGGAATCAGGATATACAGATGTAATGAGTATTGCTGTTGCATCCCCAAAAGAGTTGTCAGAAGCAGCAGAAATTGGAGAATCTACTGCATCAAAGATTATTCAGAATGCCCGGAAAATGGCCGATGTAGGTCAATTTGAAACCGGTGCCACTCTGATGGAAAAAAGATCGAAGGTTGGTCATTTGACATCGGGTTCAAAAACGCTTGATGAACTTTTAGGCGGAGGATTTGAAACCCAATCTATTACAGAACTCTTTGGTGAATTTGGATCAGCGAAAACCCAAATTGCTCATCAATTGTGTGTATCAATACAATTACCTATTGATCAAGGTGGACTAAACAGCCATGCATTTTTTATTGATACTGAAAACACTTTCAGACCTGAACGCATAATTCAGATGGCTGAGGCGTATGAGTTGGATCCTGACGAAACATTGGAAAAAATCCACGTTGCTAGAGCTTATAATTCAAGTCACCAGATGCTTTTGGTAGAAAAGGTGAAAGAATTGTCCCAGGAAATTCCAGCTCAACTATTGATAGTTGATTCGCTAACGGCACATTTTCGTGCAGAATATGTAGGACGTGGGGCACTTGCGGATAGACAACAAAAACTAAACAAACATATGCATGACCTATTACGTTGGAGCGACTTATTTAATGGCGTGGTATGTGTAACAAATCAGGTTGCAGCTAAACCTGATGCCTTTTTTGGAGATCCCACGAGACCTATTGGAGGACACATTGTTGGCCATACGGCTACTTTTAGGATTTATCTTAGAAAAAGCAAAGGCCCAAAACGTATTGCCCGCTTAATCGATTCACCTCATTTACCTGAGGGCGAAGCGGTTTTTACGGTTTCTGAAAGAGGAATACGCGACTAGATTTTTACATATTTTGTGTGAAGATGTTACTTTTATAGATAATATTTAACTTAAAATAAGGAAAAACTTAAATGTCATAACAATTATCTCTTCTACAGGTGAAGGTGTTATGGCATATACACATGAAGGATGGACCCTTTATTCAAGAGAAGTAGAGCTTAAAGGTGGAAGGAAACAAACAATATACTTCTTTAGTAAGAGAAAACCAAAGAGTGGTAAACCCTGTGATAAACCAGCTGGATATAAAGTTGGAGTCAATAAGAGAACAGGACTACCTTATCTTAAAAAAGCCTGATTAATTTCAAACTTTTCAGCTCAAATTAAACAAATCTTCTTCATTTTTTAATTTTAAATTTAGAGAAATCCTTCTATTTAAATACTAAAAATTTCATTTCTGCTTCCTAAATATGGTTAAAAAAATTGGGTTTTTGGTAAATCCTATTGCAGGTATGGGTGGAAAGGTAGGATTGAAAGGAACAGACGGGGTAGTTACTCAAGCTATAAAACTTGGCGCAACTCCAGAAGCACCAAAAAAAGCTGAGGAATCTTTAAAAGAATTTTTTTCTAAACATTCAGCAAACGATATCAAATGGTTTACCTGCTCTGGAGAGATGGGTTTTAATGAACTCAATAAGGCTGGTGGAAAAGATATTGAAGTTATCTATGAATCATCAGAAAAAAATACCACTTTTGAAGATACAAAAAAAGCTTGTAAGATCATATCAGAAAAAAAGGCAGATTTGATACTTTTTTGCGGTGGTGATGGTACTGCAAGAAATATTTTCGAAGTTATCGGTAACTCAGTTCCAATACTTGGGATACCCGCTGGCGTAAAAATGCACTCTGGAGTTTTTGGAATCAATGCCAGTGCTACTGCAAAAATGCTTCATGAGTTTGTAAATGATAGATTGACAATTGGTGATGCCGAAATAATGGATCTTGACGAGGATCGTTATCGGCGTGGAGAATGGAATATTAAACTTTTTGGAATTGCCAAGGGTATTGTAGAACCAACCTACGTTCAGGTAGGAAAGGAAACTTTTGAATCAATTTCAGACAATGAAATAAAAGACGAACTTTCGGAGTATATTTCCGATGAAATGGAAAGATTAAAAGATTATCTTTTTTTGTTAGGATCAGGCGGAACAATTGAGTATATTGCCGATAAAATAAATATTAAAAATAGCCTTCTTGGAATCGATGCTGTTTTTAATAAAAAAACTATTGCAGCAGATCTAAATGAACATGGCATCTTAGATTTATTAAAAGATTATAAAAAAGTAAAACTTGTTTTAAGTCCAATTGGTGCACAGGGTTTTATTCTTGGAAGAGGAAATCTTCAATTGAGTCCTGAAGTGATTAAAAAAATTGGAATTGAAAATATTATAGTTATTTCAACTCCATCTAAACTGTTATCAACTCCGATTATTAGAGTGGATACTGGAGATAAAGAATTAGATCAGCTTTTTGTAAAAAAAGAATACATGATGGTTGTTATCGGATACAGATTGAGTAGAGTAGTTAAAATTCAAGACGGTTAAATATTTTTAAAAATTTGAATTTTTTTCCTTTTAAGATAACGGTAACCAACAACTTTTAATATGGATTAATGTTTCCCAGAATCCCGCTAAATAACATAATTAAACAGGGGAGAAAAAAAATTATGAAAAGAAATCCAACTTCATTTCTCAAGGATGAATATGATGAACTTGTAAAGAACAATTTTGACTGGAAATTGCGTATTCTTGAAACCGGATCCCAACCACATTCAGTTGTTGATGGAAAAGAGGTCTTAATGCTGTGTTCAAACAATTATCTTAATTTAAGCAATCATCCAAAACTTATAAAAGGAGCAATAGAAGCTGCGAAAAAATTTGGGGCAGGGTCTGGTTCTGTTAGGGCTATTGCGGGAACTATGAAACTTCACATGGAGGTAGAAAAGAGACTTGCAAAGTTCAAGGGCACCGAAGCTTCTTTGATATATCAGACAGGGTTTGCAGCAAATTCTGGACTTATCCCTCAGCTAGCTGGTAAAGGTGACATAATTATTAGTGATGAGTTAAATCATGGAAGCATAATAGATGGAGTCAGACTTACAAAGGCAGATCGTGCTGTATATAAACACCGTGATCTTGGTGATCTGGAGAAAGTCCTTAAAGATGCAGACAAGAAATACAGACGAATTCTTATCATAACCGACGGTGTCTTTAGTATGGACGGTGACATAGCACCAATGGATAAAATCGTCGACATTGCACAAGGATTTGGAGCAATGACTTATGTTGATGACGCTCATGGTGAAGGTGTTATAGGGCCCGATGGTCGAGGAATTGGTGCCCACTTTGGAATCGAAGGAAAAATTGACGTCGAAATGGGAACATTTAGTAAAGCCTACGGGGTTGTTGGAGGACTTATTGCGGGAAGTAGGGATTTGGTAAATTTTGCTTATAATAAATCACGTACTTGGTTGCTTAGCGGTTCACACCCTCCAGCAGTTGCAGGAGCACAACTTGCAGCTATTGATGTTCTTGAAAATGAACCAGAACATGTCAAAAATCTTTGGGATAATACGAAATATTTCAAAAAGCAACTTAACTCGATGGGATTTGATACTGGCCATAGCGAAACACCAATTACACCAGTAATTGTTGGAGAATCAAGCAAGGCAAAGGAACTAAGTAGCAAGCTGTATGAAGAAGGTGTTTTTGCACTTCCAATAGTATTTCCAATGGTTGCTAGAGATAAGGCACGTATTAGAACAATGATGAATGCTGGACTTAAAAAGAAAGATTTGGATTTTGCTATCGACAAGTTTGAAACTTTAGGTAAAAAACTCGATATAATATAAAAAATCTAATCTACCCATTTATTTTAATTTCCAAAATTAAGAGTATTGGATACTAAATTGGTGTTTGCTATGATGATAAAACATATAGCTCTTGAGTGTGAAGATAGAGAAAAGGCAGAAAATTTTTTTACAGAAATTTTGGGCATGCCATTAACAAGGGAATTTGAAATTTCTAGTGAACTTTCAAAATCAATTTTTGGAGTAGGTGATGCTTGTGAAATAATTACTTTTGATGACGGAAATGCATGTTTTGAAGTATTTATTACAAAAAGACCACATTCCAAAAATTACGATCATGTTTGCATCGAAGTTGATGAAATGGAAGGGTTTATTTCACGTTGTAAAAATAATGGAATTGAGCCAATTATTGTTCCGAAAGGGGAAAAATCACTTGTTTTTGTTAAAGATTTTTCTGGTAATTTATTCGAAATAAAAGAAAAAAAATAATCAACAATAAATAAATTCAATAGGCTTAATGTAATTTCTTTTCTACTATTCTTTGGACCCTCTGCTCGTTATCATCTGCATATGATCTTTCCCGTTCCAAGTGTTTTTCAAATGTGTTATCGATTGAAGACGTATTTGGGTCTGCTTGACTTATATTTTGAGCATCCATTTGGTTTGTTGGCGGCGGTACTGGTCTGAAATTGTCTGGCGGTCTCGGTTGGAAAGGGGTCTTTTCAGGCTGTTGAGGTTGGTTATAACGATTCATAGGTTGTTCAAGCGGTTGCCTACGCCTCCACGAATCTAGCAGATCGGTAGCCTCCTTAAGAAATGCTACCTCATCTGGCGTTGGAACCCAAAAAAACTTTCCATTTTCATTGTAAAAATTGGGTGCGTTTGGGTCAAAATGGGTCACAATAGACAAATTATTAGTAAATTTATCTTTACATAATTCAAGCTTTATTGCTATATTTGAATTGTCGGTCATAGATCCCTCTTCCAAAGACTGAATATTGTCATAAGACTTAAGCTTTACTTTTCAAATTGTAAAAATGAAGTTTTGATTAGCATGATGCTAATATTATTATTTCGTTTAAAGACGAAAATGCGACCTAAATATTAAAATAGTATTATTTGGTTTGATTCTACGACTGTATGGTGAAGAAAAAAATTATGTCTTTCGTAGGGCCTATTATTTCAGCGATAGGTATTACTGGCATTCTTCTTTCATCTGCAATAGTTGAGATTTTATTTTTTGTTCTTACCGCAATATCTGGACTTTTTACTATTGCTGTTACGGGGCAAAAGGATACTTAAATACTAATTCTTATTTTTTTTATTGAAACCGATTAATTAAAAATTTTTAAAATCGATTCAATAAACGAATTGAAAATCTCAAAAATATTGTTAAGAGTCGAAGGTTTACTGGCATCATTTTCCCTTGTACTACTGTAATATTGTGGAGTGTTTGAAGTAATAAAATTTTGTTCTTTCTCTTCCGTGTTTGTTGAAATTGTAGGAATTATTTCGTTATTAATCGATTCCTTATCTATATAGATATTGCCATCCCGATTTTCAGTTATATCACATTTTATAATTCTATTTTCTGATGATGCTGAGAGATATACGCCATGGACGTCATTGTTAGTAATTGTACAATAAGCAATGGTATTATTGTTGTTTTTTTCTTTTATTGCGTCTATACCGGTATGATAATTCTCCCTAAATGTACAGTCTATAATTAAGTTATTTGACGAGTGCTGTAACTCAATACCATCACAGTTTGAATAAAAGCTACAGTTTTTGATTTGGTTTTTTTCACATTTGCGCGTGTTGCTACCTATCAGGGCTATTCCCTCGTCATTGCATTTTATAAAACTACAATTTTCTATTATGTTTTCCGAACTCCATATTGCAATGCCTACAGGAGTATCTTCAATAACGCAGTTCTCTATTATGTTTCCCATGCTCGTAATTTTTATTCCAGTTGTGTATAATCCTGGGGCCCCATTTATAATAGTAAGGTTTTTTACCTCTACCCCTGGAGCCCCAAGACGAATTGCGTATGCATTTTCTATAGAGATGGGATTGATAATTGTTTTAATCTTATCTTGACCAATTAAAATTATTTTTTTATTTATATTAATAGATTCATCATAATAACCTTCGCCAATATAGATTATTGCCCCTTCATCTGCATTTTTTATTGCTTCTTTGATTGTTGGGTAATCCCCCTCGGCATTTTTTGAAACAAAAATTATTGATTTCAATGAGTTTGACTCTATAGCAGATACACTTACAGGATTTAAAAGTAAACATATAAGCAACAGTACAATCCATCTAAATACTTTCCATCTCATCCTACCATACCATGTTAGATATATACGTGTTATTATCTAACACGGTAAGCTTTGTCAATATTTGTATTTAAACATTATTCGCAAAAATACCAAGATGAAAAAATACCAAATGCCGGAAGGTTTTTGCTTTCTTCCTACATAAAAAACATTAATTTTTTACTAATTTCAATTGATACAGCATTTTCTCAAAATATTCTTTTTTGTATCCAAAAGGTATAAGGATACTTTTACTACATCTTGCAATTTTTCTAAGATAAAAATCAATTTCTACATCAGTTTTTTATGTTATAAATATGGAAAGTATATCAAAAGTACTGTTTTATCCTATTTTACTGTAAACATGCAATCGTGATAACACTTGTACAATAAATCCTTAATAAATATAAATTAAAATTAAAAATATGAATACCTACGTTGAGATATCAATAACTTCTGAAGGTGAAAAGGCATCGATTATAACTGAAAAACTATTAGATATGGGACTCGAAATCTCTTTTGGTCAACATGATTTTGTTCATAGGTGGAAGTATAAGGCCACTTTTAGTGAAGTTCTAAGATTTATAGATAGAGTCCAATCAAGACTTAAAGGATCAGGAGTAATTTTGAAATTTACCACAATAGACTAAATAACACAAAACCTGTTTTTTTAAAAATATCTGAAATAGATTTGACATTAAAATATTAAAGATTTTAAATAAACTAGCGATAAGTATTTTGATAATTATGGTGACAAAAGAGGAAATTGAGGAATATTTTGAATTGTTCAAAGACGTTGATTTGGCCAATAACCCAAGTATTAGAATGCAGAAACTAATTATAGATCTCATACTAGATATGAGGGAAAAATTGGAGGAAATCAGAGGTAAACTTCAATCATGAGCACGCAAATAAAAAGTAATAAAAATACTTAGAATTATAAACGAGGAAATTTTTCCTTTGCAGCATAGCTTTCAGATTTAGCAAGCAAATATTTACTGGAGTAGTTAGATAAATTTCACGGAAATTTATTAAAAAAATTATAGTTTAGAAAATTTTTACCCGTTCTTGAAAAAAAGGATAGAAGATGAATGGTATAAAAGAAAAAAATTACTGCGATAGCTGCAAAAAAATGACATGGCATAATTATTTTGGTACAGCTAAAAAGAGGAAAGGATATACAAAGTGTTTGGTTTGTGGGCATAAAAGAATCTTGTAAAAATATTTTTATCAATTTTGTTTTTGAATGGGTTTGGCATGTTTTTAGAAGAATTTCATACTAACTTTTATATAAGCATTTGCGTTCCGCATTCTTGGGTTTTATTGTGGTAGTAAATATTGAACGTCTATTTTCAAAAAGAGCCAATCGTCTTCGTTCATCCGAAATCAGGGAACTGCTCAAAGTAACTCAGATACCAGGAATGATTTCATTTGCAGGAGGTTTGCCAAACCCACTTGCTTTTCCTGTAGATGTCATACATGAATGTATTGAAAAAATCTTTAAAAAAGACCACATCAGAGATGCTTTACAATATGGTACCACAGAAGGATTAACGCAACTTAGAGGAGTGCTAGCAGAACGGATGAAAAAGAAAAAACACATCGATTGTGAAATGCATAACATTATAATTACAAGCGGTGCACAACAGTCTCTTTCGTTTGCAGCACTATGTTTTTTGGATCCGGGAGATACCTATCTCACCAGTGTTCCTGCTTATCTTGGTGCTATCCAGGCATTTCATGCTTTGGAGGCAAAATGTGAATCTATACCAATGAATGAAGAGGGAATAGACATAGATTCACTTAGAAGAAATCTCGAAAGACTTCGTAGAACAGGAGTTTATCCAAAATTTCTCTACACTGTTCCGACTTTTCAGAACCCTTCTGGGGAAACAATGTCCCTTGGTCACAGGAAAGAATTGTTAAATATTGCCTCAGAATATGATTTCCTGATAATTGAAGATGATCCGTATAGTGAACTCGTCTTCGAAGGAGAAGAAATTCCTTCTATCAAATCACTTGATAAGAAGGGTCGTGTAATTTATATAAGTACATTTTCAAAAATTCTTGCACCGGGATTTAGACTTGGATGGGTTATTGCATCAAAAGAAATAATTGATAAGTTTATATTAGCAAAACAGGCAATGGATCTATGTACAAATGTTTTTTCTCAATATGTTGCCTATGAATATATTAACGGTGGTTACTTAGACAAACAAGTAGAAAATATCAAGAAATTGTACAAAAGAAAACGAGATATAATGTTGGATTCTATAAAAGAATATTTTCCACCTGGAATAAAGTGGACCATACCGAAAGGCGGAATGTTTATCTGGATCACTTTACCAAAAAACATAGATACTAGGTTAATGTTTCAGAAGGCACTTGCAAAAAAAGTTGCATACGTGCTGGGTGAGGCATTCTACCCAGAAGGGGGAAATTACAACTCAATGAGATTAAACTTTTCCTATTCTGATGATGATAGTATCCGCGAAGGTATAAAGCGCTTAGCAGAAGTAATTAAGCAAGAGTTATCTACTAAATTCCAGCAGGATGCATTTCCTCCTGAGGGCGTTTAAACACCTATCTTTTTTAAATACCTTATTTCCCTACAGATTTCATCGATATAACTTTCTTGTTATTTTTCTGATGACAGATATTTTTTTATGCTGATTAATTTAATTATAGACATAAAAATACACTTAAATCTTATTTATAGGCTGGTCAAATAATTTTTATATTGGTGTATCTATGTAAATATTGTATTATTGTATATTTGACCTGATTTTCATTTTAGGTTAGGCTAAATATTTAATTCGATTGGAGGAAAAAAATGTACTTGAATAGAACCAAAATATGTAGTGTTTTATTGATTGGGTTGTTTTTTGGAAGTAATCTTTTTTTGGGTTTTTCAATTGATCAGAATTCATATTTTGTTATCGCTGCAGATGAATCTCAGTTATTTGAAGAGGATTCAATGGTTATTACACTAAATTCTGCACCCTATGAGTTTGAACAAAATAATGAAGGAAAAACAGAAATCAACATGCAAGGTTTCAGCAATATTTATGAACCTGGTTGTCCACATCTTCTCTCTAAAACATATCTTATTGGTCTTCCTCCATCTGCCCATGTAACCCAAATTGAACTTATAGATGAAAGTCATATTCATCTCAATGAAACATTTGATATTGCAGCATTCTTACCAAATATATTGAATGGTTCGACATCTTTTAAATCCGTTATAAACAATGATGTCTACAACTCGATAAACCCTTATCCCCCAAATATTTACAATTTTAATGGGATGGGACAGATTAGAAAGTTTAGCTTTGCTCAAATTCAGTTTAATCCCTTTCAATGTATTCCCTTAACTGGGGAATTAACACTGTATACAACTATTACTTTAAAAATTGAGTATGAAACAACAACTGAACCATCTGAGGAGTTATTATCAGATACAGTTCTAGATGATTTTGTTTCAAAAAAGATTTACAACTACGATGAAATAAAATTATTCTATCCTTGTGCTTTGTCAAATTCAGAACATTATGATTATATCATTATCGCTAATGAATCTTTAATATCAGCACTTATGGATTTCAAACAATGGAAAGAAACTGTTGGATATAATGTTAAAATTGTTAATACCTCTTATATTTACACAAATTATGAAGGTAAGGACAAACCAGAGCAAATTAGAAATTTCCTGATTGATAAGTATGCTGAATGGGGCATAAAATATGTACTGCTGGTTGGCAGCCATCATTCTATTCCTATGCGGTATTGCTATCCCGATCCTGAGAACCATGATAGCTATGATTGGAAAATTCCAACTGATCACTATTATGCAGATCTTACCGGAGACTGGGATACCGATGGTGATGGTTTTTATGGTGAAAGAAGGGATGATGATTCTGATTACTATCCAGAATTATATGTTGGGAGAATCCCTTTGGATGATCGAGTAGGTATCCAAAACTTTTGTACAAAAACTATGTTGTTTGAACAGGACGATAGTGGATGGAAACAAAAAGCATTATTACTCGGTGCGAAAACGGTTCCTTTTGACGATTGTAGCGATCGATTTATGGAAAAACTGAAAAGAGATATTTTGCAACCGAGGGAATATGATATTACGACTATGTATGAAAAAGAAGGATGGCACCCGTCTAAGATTCCCTGCGATTATCCTATCACTAAATCAAATGTTCTAAATATTTGGCCTAATGGCTATGGGCTGGTATCATGGCATGCTCATGGTAGTGCAAACAGAGCCTACCGATTAGTGTGGCGATGGTGGAAGGAAGAATGGTATCCCTTTCTTCAAAGTAGCTATGTATCTATGTTAAATGATAAAAAACCCTCTATTGTTTTTTCAATTAGTTGCAATAATGCCAACCCTGATGATGACGATAACCTCGGAACAGCTCTTGTAAACAATGGAGCGGTTGCGTTTATTGGTGCGACAAGAATCTCAATTGCCGGTTGGTCAATAGATAGTGATGAATTTCATGGTAATTTAGCCCTTAATTATCATTTTCATCATTATCTTCTAAATGAATCTCAAACAGTAGCTGAATCTCTGTTCCAATCGAAGTTGTATACTGACGAGTACGGAGGTGGAATAGGTGATGTAAACATATATGGATTTAATCTTTATGGCGATCCGAGTCTTCGAATTGATGGATGTCAAAATGTTCTGGTTCACAATGTTGATACGGGTGAAGCATTTAATTCTATTCAAGTGGCAATAGATGATTCCGATACTATGGATGGTCATACGATTAAGGTTGACGGTGGAACGTATTATGAGAATGTTGTTGTGCATAAGGGCATTTGTTTAATTGGTGAGGAAAATAACCAACCGGTTATTGATGGTAGTGGAAGCGATGCCGTTATATTGGTTAGTTCGAATGGTTGCAGTATTACGAGTTTTACTATTCAAAATGGAAGTGTTGGTATCAAAGTAGATGGTTCTTCTGATGCTATTATCAAGGATAATAACATCGATGGGAATGAATATGGTATCAGACTGGATGATTCGTTAGATACGATTATCCAAGGAAATAAGATAAGTGATAATGAATATGGCATTAAGCTAACTTCCCTCAGTGAAGATAACGTTATTTATCATAATAGTTACGTTGGCAATACGGTTAATGCGTATGATGAAGGTGATAATTCGTGGTACAATCCAACACTGCTTAAGGGTAATTTTTGGGATGATTACAAGGGTAAAGATGCGGATGGTGATGACATTGGAGATACACCCTACAATATCTCTGGTGGAAGCAGTCAGGATTTGTATCCATTCATAAGAGAGGATGGATGGACCTACGTATCAGATCTACGTTCTGTTAGTAGTCTTTCCTGGTCAAATGTGAAACCGGGAAGTGTTAACCAAGGAAGTTTTCATATAGAAAATGTAGGCGCAGAGGGATCTTTGCTAGATTGGTATATAATTGAATGGCCTGACTGGGGTAACTGGACCTTTAATCCAGATCACGGAGAGGATCTGGCACCTGCAGATGGATTGCAAACGGTGACTGTGGTCGTCACTGCACCAGATCAAAAAGAAACATCATTTTCTGGAAAGATTATTATACAAAATAGGCACAATGAAGATGATACTTGTTCTGTTAGGATAACTCTTTCGACACCAAAAAATAAGTTTTTCAGCATTCAACAGATCCTTGAACAATTTCTAAGGTGTTTTCCCTGGATTTACCATTTATTTTTTAAATAATTGGTGTTTTTATTAAAAAATTATAAACCTAGCTCTTGTGTGTAAATTTCCTTCATTCTGAATTTCTGTATCTTTCCTGTAACAGTCATTGGGAATTCGTCAACAAATTTGATATATTTTGGTATCTTCTGATGTGATATTTTTCCCTTGCAATAATTTTTAATATCTTCTTCTTTTATTTTTGATTTTTCTCTGATTTTAATCCAAGCTGCGATTTCCTCGCCATATTTTTCATCAGGAACTCCAAACACATTAACATCTATTACATCTGGATGTGTGTGAAGATATTCTTCTATTTCACGTGGATAGATGTTTTCTCCTCCCCGTATTATCATATTTTTAAGTCTACCTGTAATTTTACAGTATCCATTTTGATCTAGAGTGCCAATATCTCCAGTATGTAACCAACCATTTTCATCAACTGTTATTTTGGTTTCAATTGGTTTTTTATGGTATCCTTTCATTATCTGGAATCCTCTTACGCATATTTCACCTTGAATCCCTATAGGCACCACTTTTCCAGTATCTGGATTGATTATCTTAATTTCTGTGTGTTGAAGTGGTTTACCGACGGTTTCAACACGTATTTCAACTGGATCGTCAAACCGGGTTTGATTTGTGACAGGTGATGCTTCAGTAAGCCCGTAACATATTGTTATGTCTTTTATTCCCATCTTGTTTCTTACTTTTTTCATGAGTTCAATTGGACAAGGCGCACCAGCCATAATCCCAGTTCTCAGGCTTGAAAGATTTACTGTATCAAACTTAAGGCGTTCTATCTGTGTTATAAACATAGTTGGAACCCCATGCATTGCAGTACATTTCTCATCTTCGACTGCTTTAAGGGTTAAGAATGGATCAAAAAATTCATTTGGAATAACCATTGTTGCTCCATAATTTACACAGAGCATATTTGATAATACCATTCCAAAACAATGGTAAAAAGGAACAGGAATACACAATCTATCCTTGTTTGTGAAATTTAGGTTTTCTCCGACTAGATAAGCGTTATTTATGATATTATGATGAGTTAAACTAACTCCTTTTGGAAAACCGGTAGTTCCTGATGTATATTGGATATTTATTATATCATCAGGATCAAGATTATCCTGTATTTTTTCTAACTTATCATTTGAAACCTGTTTTCCATGAATTAAAACATCATTTGCGGTGTACATCCCAGGTCTGCCTTCCTTACTTAAAATAATAACATTTTTTAAATTTGGAAATTTGTATGAATATAATTTCCCAGGCATTTGAGTTTTTGCTTCAGGAAAAATATTGTAAAACATATCAAGATATTTTGAAGATTTAAATTTCTCTATTAAAATCAATGTTTGACATTCTGAATCCCTTAAAATATATTCAAGTTCATGTTCACGAAGAGCAGGATTTATTGTTACAAGTACCGCACCGATCATTGCGGTTGAAAATTGAGTTATTACCCATTCTGTATAATTTGTTGCCCATATACCAACACAGTCTCCTTTTTTCACCCCCATATCAATTAAACCTTTAGCAGCTCTTCTGCATATTTTATAAAAATGCTCATAAGAATATCTCTCCTTTTTCCAAACTGCTACTAAAGCATCATTTTTTGGAAATTTTTCTGCTGCATATTTTAATCTATCTCCAATAGTTGTCCATAGTAATTGTTTTTTAGAACCCATGTGCATATAACTCAATTTCTTTTTGTTTTGAAAATTCATTTCTCCACCTTTTTTATAAATCTTAAAATGATTCAACTGAAATAGAGGAAATATATATCTTGAATTAAGATATGAACTTTTTTCCGGAAAAAATTAAATTTTTATTAGAAAACCTCAAAAAGAATTTATTAAGATAAAAAGTAGCTGGGTGTAGGCCGTAAGCCTCCTTCTGTTTTAAACGGTATTCTACTATGCGCCCTACCTTTGAGCAGTCTGAATAACTGATCCCAAGATTTGGGCTTGCTCCAGGGACAGATTGGCCGTTTCATCAAATCTCAAGAAGACCTCATCAGCAGCTGAATCATTGCATTATTCTTGAGCTGTGTCGTTTCTGCGCCTCTGTAGAGATTCTCACCCCTACCACTTGCGTGGTTTCCCAATTCAGAGCGAGGGAGGACTTTCCTCAGCAAACCAAAATGGTTCACCGTCGACCGTCCACCTACTCCCAGCAATTTTTAATATATTTTATTCCACTTAAAAATTTTAGGATTGATTCAGTAGATCGAAATTACATTTTTTACGAAGGAATCGTCATTTTCTTGAGGGGGTGCACCTGAAAAATCCTCGCGATGTCCAACTTTCTTTGATCTTTTCTTTTTGACATATTTCTTTTTTTCCTCGTTGGCTATGCTGGTTTTGAATACTTTAATTACCTGCTTGAGTTTATGATAATTTGATATCCTCTTATCCAGTGATGAAAGATATGCCCTTATAGCGACGTCCGATTTATCTTCCAGAAAAAGTATCGTCCTGCTCCTCATTGTCACCTTGCAAATCATTGGTAAATGTATTCTTAACGTATAACAGTATGAGTTTTCACCTCTTTTGGGAAAATAATAACCGTCTCCCAACAGTTGCTGCAGGATTTCCACGGTTCTGCCCTTTAGATGGGGACCTCCTCCCCTGCCTGATGTATATTTGGTTACCGTATTTTTAGAAATGTTAAGTTTTTTGGCAATTTCACCCTTTGGTGTCCCATTCATTAACATTTCGCTTATTTCTTTTATTTCCTTTTTTGAAATTATTTTTTGTTTTATGATATCTCTGGTGTAATAACATACCGTTCCATAGGAAAGCCCCATCTTACTAGCCGTTTTCATCTTTGAGCCGTATTTCCTTAAATTATCTCTTATTTCCTGTATGAATTCGGGCGATCTTTTATTCATAAATTTCTGTTTTTTGGGAATGTCCCTTGCGTATTTGATCACCGAATCCCTTGAGACTTTTAGCTTCTTGGCAACATTTCTTATTGATTGGCCTTTCCTTATGTCTGCTCTTATCTTTTGTTCAACTTCCAAAGGGATCCTTTGAATAACGGTGATGTCCTTGGTGTACTTTTTCACTTGGTAATAGCTGATGCCAAGCTCGTTTGCCGTTTCTATCTTGCTTTTCCCGTTCATAACCATATCTCTTACGATTTTAGAAAGGATTTCCGGCAAGGTTGTTTGAGGCATCAATTAAAAAAATTAAAAGATGTGATATAAATAGGCAACTAAAAGAGGCTGATTTTGCCATGCTTTTTTATGAAGGAGGCGGTAGATGTTGAATTTTTTATAGTGAGCATATGATTGGGGTTTCCAATGGGAAAAAAGCTGAGTTTCTAAGATTTTTTATTTTTATTATCACTCGCATATCAAAAAGAAAATAACAACTTTACATTAAAAAAAGAATTTATAAAAAAAATTGTTTTATCTTATGTAAATTATTTTAATTGCTTATTTTCGCTTATATTTCTTATATACGTCGGGTATTTTAGCTAATATAGAAAACGAAAAAGTTACTATGACTAAAGCGATGATATAATAGTTATATCAAAAGCGGCTACTAGAGCGTACACAAATAATTACAATAATGATAAGAATAAAAAATATGAATGGAATCCTATTATATGTTAAAACTTTTAATATGAAGGAGGAAAAATATGCCTTTAAATATTGGAAATATTGAATTATATTGGGCTATAAACAGTCACTTGGTGAGGATGATCTAAGATGAATACTGAAGCTTTGTATAAGATTAAAAGTGCAGATGGAAGAGTACTGAAAGTTTATGATGATAGAGTGGTCTTGACGCAAGAAGGGGTCATTGGGATATTATCAAGAGGTTTGGCTGGATATAAGACAATCTATTTTAGAGATATTACTTCAATACAATTTAAGGAGGCGGGATGGACTGCCGGTTATATGGAATTCACATTTCCAGGTTCTAATGATAGAGGCGGGGGACCGATCAGCGGCGTAACTAATGAGAACAGGTTCACATTTGGTAAACCCACAATAGGCGCTGCAAGAAAACTAAACAAAGAGGTGTTAAAGGTTAAGGCATTTATTGAAAACAAAATTGATGAAATTAAAAAACAAGGAAATGAAAGTTCACAAAAAAATAACGTTTCAAAAGCAGACGAAATCTCAAAATTAAAATCTTTATTGGATAGCGGTGCAATTTCAAAAGAGGAATATGATAATTTGAAAAGGGATATAATAAAAACTCATCCATAGTGAAAGTGCCAACCAACTTTAACAACCATATACGCAACAGAATCAATAGATATAATTAATGATCCTGAGGCAAATCCATGGGTAAGAGAATGCCTACGATTAAGATATGGGTTGACTGACATCAAAGTAAAAAAATTTTATGATAAAACTCTCTAAATTGACAAATTATATATTGTATGCTTTTATTAACCAAATGTGTCTGAAATTGATGAATTAAAGGTAAAAGAATTACTAATACGATACAGAAATCTTTTAAATGATTTACATAAAACTGGTGTAATACGAACAAGTAAAGTAGTTTCCGATTATGGCGAATATGTAGTTTGTAAGTTATTGAATCTCAACCGTTCAGATAGCAAAGTCCAAAAAGGATTTGATGCTATTGATTCTGATGGAGTAAAATATGAAATAAAAGCAAGAAAAGAAACAAGTTGGCATACTCCAAATCTATTTCGTGTTACAAAGAAACAGTTAGAAACCTCTGATTTTATCATCTATATTGAGTTTGATGATAACTGGGAGATTAAAAAATTACTTAAAATTCCATCAAGTGATTTGACTCCTAATAAATATAAACAGGTACATATAACAAAAGAACGAGTTAGAAAATATTCAATAACTTTCTGATACCAACCCAGAAGTTACAACCCTAATTTGACAACGCCATGCTTTACAGTACCACAAATCCTAAAGTAATAAGAATTATTGATGATTTAATGAAAAATAGACATAATTAAACAAAAGAGGAAATCATGAGTGATGAAATAGATGACTTATTAGAACTTCTTGGAGCAGCAGCTTTAGGAGCAGCAGCTGGATTAGGTCTTGCTGCTCTTATAAAAGCTTTAAAAAAAGCAAAAGAGGAAGAGGAAAGGAGGAAAAGATTTGGAAGATAACCTCCTTAAGCAATTTAAAAGTAATTTAAATGATCCAAAATCAAAAGAAATAATCATTAGATATTTAGTAGAGAATGAAGATTTGGATTTAGTTAAAACTACCGAAAGAATTTTTTCTAATGAAAATACTAGATTAGATTTTTTAAATTCAATATATTCGAAAGAATTTACTAAAATATCTAACAAAACACCAACTCGAGATGTATCAGCGTTAAATTCTTTAAAAAATCTAATTGAGAACAAAGACACCAATGAAAACGATATGAAGGAATATTTTCAAAAATATCCTTGGTCTATCAGTTATTCATACAGGAAAATTGAAACACAAAAAAGAATTGGCGAACAAAGAATCTTAGATTATTTATTAGAAAAAGTAAATGGTGGATATGATATTTTAGAAATAAAAGGACCTCATGACCATATGTTCAATAAGAAAACAAAGAATCTTCAATTTAATCAATTTTTTATTAATGGATTATTTCAATTGATTGACTATATTGATTATTGTGATAAGCATTATGACTACATTTTATCAGCGCATAATATAGATATGAACAAAACAAATGGAATTCTTCTGATCGATAATAAGTTAAATAATAATGAGAAAAAAAAGATTAAAATTTTTACATCATTTATTAATAGAATAACAGTACGAACTTATGATGAAATATATAATTCATTAGAGAATGCATTAATGCATACTAATAAGGCGATATAAAATTATATAATTAATAAAAAATGTGATGATCTAATAAAAAAATTGCATATATTAATTATTAAAATGGAGAAAAATATGAAAATTCCAGTTTTTGTATCTTGTCCATCAATACTTAATAAGGAACAAGAGAAAGCGAAAAAAATAATTATTAATGAACTTGATGATTTAGGATTCGAACCAAGAGCTCTAGGAAAAACAGATTATCCATCAGACTTTCCTTTAAAAGAGGTGCTTGTAATAGCAAAACATTGCTCAGGCGGAGTAATTTTAGGATTTGAGCAATTTTTTACAAATAATGGTATATGGAAAAGAGGTTCTAAGGAGGAATATATGCAAAATGGAGATATTTCTTTTCCAACTCCATGGAATAATATTGAAACTGGTATATTATTCTCATTAGGAATACCAATAATGATTTTCAAGGAAGAAAAAATAACGGGAGGTGTATTTGACAAGGGAATTACTGATGTTTTTATTCATAAAATCCCCATCGGTGAATTTTCTGAGTCCGATAAAAAAGCATTAAGAGAAGCGATTTTAAATTGGCAAAGAAAAGTTAGATCCCACTATTATGGAGATTAGACACAATAAGATATCACATTTAGGATTAAAACTTTTGAGTCAAATCCTTTCCACTCATTTTAATAATGATTGGAAATCGGTTTTGGCTTATATCATTAGAAGGAATTATGGTTAAGATGAATTAAATGAATAATATAAGGAAATACCAACCATTACAACATCCATCAGGTTTGACGAGACCTGGATGGTTACCAACCTCCAGGTTGTCAAAATTTGCTTCTGTTGTAGCACAGCAACATGAAGCACTTCACCATCTTTTCAACAGTTTGACAACTATAGGGAATGGTATTGTACTTTTATCACAACTTGCTGAGAAATGTCCTGGAAAATTAGCACGGAATGCTAGATTATTAGCACACGAATGGAACGATGCTCAAATTAAACGACTCGAAGGACTCATTTGTTATGTATCTTATAAACGAGCTATCAGACGCAACAATAAAATTACGAGAGAGAAATTTGAATCTGATCTCACAAAGAATTACCTAGATTTGTTCAGATTTTGGTTAAACAACTATGATAACCTTCCAATACCAGATCCATCAAAAGATTCATTAGCAATACATGTAGGAATATACTGTTTAAATCTTCCACTTTATGACTACATAAGTGATTTATCACAACTACAAACTAAAACAAGAATTGTAACGGAGCAACTTATTGAGTCGAGATTCACCCGTTTAGAAAAGGCTCTTTTATATGGGAAAGATTATACAATAATCATTGAATGGGACGAAAATGTGTCACGACTTTGGTCAAGAGGTAATAATGAAGAGATAAATCAGCGTGATGAGGCAGAAATCACCGATAAACTCTTTAAACAACTTGTACCTGATCTAGAATCTGTTCCTCGTATAAAAGTTCCACAAAGCGTTTCCCTTGCTAAATCATGGAACGAACAAATTTTAGCATTAGGAATGCCAGAAAGTTGCAGAGTCAAGATAACAAATGTAGGTTATTTGGACTCTACACAGAAAGTTATAGTACAACCAGCAGCACCAAATGTATCAAATCTATATTACTGTAATAATCCAAAAGCGGTATTGGAAATACTTAACTCGAATGATCAATTCTACTGTTTGGCAATTCTACATCGTAATAAAGAGAAAAATCATGTTTTTTCTCATAAGTATAACAGGATTTTAAATCCTGGAGATACATATATTCGTTTTAGCTTTGTTAAGCCAAATTTAGAGGCTGAAAGATACGATATATTCGAGAATCGATTATTTACAATATTTAGCCCAGAACAAAATGATTTTTGGTTATCAAACCTGAATCATCCCAGATTAATTATTACGCAATCAGAGAGTTCAGAATGTATTCTAAAACATATAGTAAATCAAAAATCGATCATCCCAATTAACATTTGGAACATTCACTGGGGACAACCGATTAGCTTTTTAGTAAAACAAATAATATCAAATCATGAAGAGATTAAAGGGGTAAAATTAGTTGAAATGATGGTATCCAATTCCGTATTCTTAATTATCAAATTTAAAAAACGAGATCATATTGATATTTATCCTATCTCATGGGATACGAAGGATTCAATACACCAGTTAATAAAGGAATTTAATCTCAATGGATTATCTTTCGATTCTTCAATGTTATTAGGAGTCTTTGGATTAATAACCTCCGAAGCATTTTAATTAATTAAATTGATAAAATATAAAAGAGGTAAAACATGAAAACAATTAGTATTGAAGTACCACTTGGTACTCTAACTCGAAAGCACATTTCTGATATTTCTTCTGAATTAGACGTTAATGTTTTATTTTCATCATTTGAAGATAATGTAGATCAGCATCTCGAGGTTGTTGATTTTGCTACCATAGGATCATTCATTGTCGGAATAGTAAGTCTCATTATATCTTTAGAACGCCGATCAGAAATCCGTAAATGGAACCTTAATAAAATCAAAACATTAGTAAGATCAAAAGCAGCCGAATATCTTGGATCAGATCGAATAACAGATATTCGTTTCGAGGATTTTGATAAGTTTTTGCAAAAACAAAGTAATTATTGCAAAGTAACTGCTGAAATCAATGATGAAATCTACACTTTCATCATATTTCAAGATGGTGAAGTAACAATCATAAAGTGGGAGGATATTGAAGATATTTCTAGCAGAAATAAATGATTAGTTTAAGGAGAAATCGGCTCTGGTTTATCATAGCATGATGCATTTAATATGTTACTACCGCTATATTATAAGCTTGCCCAAAAATTACATTTTGACTTAAAAATCAAATTCAAGGAATTTCGAAGTGGTGAGTGGTGTTTAATCTTCTTTTAATTTTTCCAACAAATATTTTTTTAATTTATCATTTTTAATTTTGGTCATATCATCCTTTGTTACTTGATGAAGCGTATCTCTCCACATACTGAAGTTAACATTGTCAAATGGTTCCTTTCCATTTTCCCAGGCAACATTGATTCTGTGAGGGGCATTATTTTCACTTGTAGGATCAATAACATTAAGTTTTGAGTTTTTATCTACGTAATAATACAATTCACCGTTGTCGTTCTTTTTTGCTATTCCTACATAAGCCTTGTACCTATGATAAAGAAGAAAAACATCATTTTCCTTGACAATCCGAGAAAAATTCCATATCTCATTCGTCTTTCTACTTATCACGGGTTCGTTTCCTGGTTCACGATTTCTTCTTAAATAGTTGGAGATTTCTTCTCGGTCAAGAGATCGGAAATCAGGGGTGTATCCGAATCCAAACGCCACAGAATTCAAATCTAAAGCATACTGAATATATTTTTCTTTGTTCTTTGAAGATTTTTCACCCAAAATTCCAGGCCATGCACCAATTTTCCAAATATTGACCATTTTAATTTTCCTCCTTGAAACTATATCTGAAAAGGCATATATGTAATTGCTGGTAGGTCGATCTAATCAACAAACATCGTTTCTATGCAACATGCAATCAACATAACATATAGATTTTCTGAAATTTGAGAGATAAGGAGAAGACATCTTAATTTCTCTCATCTGTTTAATTATTCTTATTAATTCTTCTTTTTGTGTTTGAATTTTATCCATTTGGAGATGGGATATCGCTTCAAAAATCAACCGATATTTTTTCTTTATTAAATTATTGTCAAAATACTTACTACAATTATTATTAATTAGCTCAAAAAGAAAGCTTCTTTCTAACGCCAAATCACTTTTAACTTTATTCCAATTTTTATCCTTACACTCTTTATATTTATTGTCATATTCGGTTAAATCTTTTATAAAAATGTCGCCCTCCAATTCCGCAATTCGACCAACCTTCAATTTTTCAAAATCCTCATTTTTTAATCTATTTACTAATCGTTTTCTAACAAAATTATTTACATCATCCAATTCGCTCCATTTATTTTCCACTTCAGCTATTGAAAGTTCGGATTTTTTTATAAAGTACCATATTGGCAAATAAATTGTACTTTCATAAGGAAACTGTTTTAGATATACTATCGGATGATCACAATTTTCGTTTAAAAAGGAGTCAATTATATCAGTCTTGTGTATCAAATGAGGGACTTTCTTTTCCTTTTCGATAAATGTTGCGCCACCAATTTCCTTAATTTCCCCAACTATTTTATAAACTGGCTTTCCATTTTCCTGTTTAAAATCTCCTTCTTTAATGAATCTCATTTCAGAGAGTAAGTTTTTATCAATAACTATTATATTTTTATCCCCTATTAGCTTTCCAGATTCAGTGTTTAATAAAGCTGTTTTTGTCGGTGTAGTTTTAGCAATGTTTCCCAGAAGATTTCTCCATTTTAGATTAATGGATTCTATTCTTTCCTCTATTATTGTTTGTAATTCTGATGGTTTGATTAATGTGGTTTTACCCGGGTATCTATAGTATATTTCACCTGGCTTATATTCACCTCTGTTTCCACTTTTAACACAAATGACGGGTTTTGTTACAGATTGCTCTACATGCATCAAACCAATTTTCACTCTATTTCTTAATTCGGTATGTTGATCCCACCGCAATCTTGGTGAAAAGTGTTCATCGAACAAATTAGAAATTCTACTTGGGTCAATTTTTACAAATTGATCACTTGACATGCCACAAATCTCGTGTGGTCTATTTTCGGTTATTCCAAAAACTATGTAGCCACCTTTGTTATTGGCCATCGAGGATAAAATTTTACCATATTCACATAACGAGTTTGAATTAAAATTTTTTTTAAATTCTATTTGACTACTTTCCCTTCTTAATAATGTTTTTTTAGTACCTCTTTGAAGCTCCAATATCCAATTTAATGATTTTTTATCAAATTTATTCGTTTATCTTCCCCCTGTCAGGACAAATCACCTCGCAGTAAATCTTCTTATGTCCTATTTTAACACTTGTCTAAATATTCGAGAATTTAATACATTTTCGACATCAAACTACCATTACTTGGGAATATATTATTTTCATTACTGAAAAACCTGTTTATTTTACAATGGATCGAGAAATTAATCAGAATCGTTGAATAATTGGCAAAAAGAGATGAATTGCCCTCTTATCTCGTTTAATATTGCTGAAATAAAATCAACATATTTTTTGTTATTTTTGTTGCATAAAAAATCGATCCAATGCCCTTTGTATTTTCATTATTTAAACAATCAAAATTGATTGTATATAAAGACAATGAAAAACATAAATATGCAGAGTTATTACCATTTGTATGTATTTATTTTTTGATACTGAAACAACTGGTATAGAGAATCTAAATTTTCCGAGGTATGACCTAAGACACTGGCCGAGGATGGTTCAGATTGGGTGGTTGCTATATGACGATTCAGGAAAAGAAATATTACGTGACGGCCATATCGTGAAACCTGAAGGATTTACGATTCCTGATAGTGTTGTCGATATACATGGTATAACAACGGAGAGAGCTTTTGAAAAAGGGGTCCCGTTGGAAGCAGCCTTGAAAGCATTTTCCTCAACATTTGATAAAACAAATGTTGCCATCGGTCATAACGTTGATTTTGATTTAGGAGTTGTAGATGCCGAATTTCGAAGAAAAGAGATCCCGCATTTATTGAATGGTATACCTAGGTTCTGCACTATGAAAGAACCTTTGGTGATCAATCACTGCAAATTAAAAAATCCTAATTTTCCAGATAGATACAAATGGCCAAAACTCCCCGAGTTATATTTCAAATTATTTGGTAAAAAAATTCAAGAAGCTCATGATGCTTTGATTGATGCAGAAGCTTGTGCAGATTGTTTCTTCCAATTGAAAAATATCGGAGTTATAGATTAATTATCTTAAATTTCGGGTTCGTTTAATTTGAGTTTGTTACGTTTTAGAAATTTAGGTTGATAATATGAATGAGAATTTTATTTAACTGGTAATATTAATTTTTATCGAATCGCATTCTGGACATCTAAATACTGTATTTTTATCTTGTTTTGGTTCTGAAAAATATGCGCCACATTCTTCACATTGCCATACGCCACTCATAATGTTACCTCCCTTTTTGGATTGTGAATATTATAATTGTTTAAAATATTTGTGTATTTTAGTTTCACAATTACATAAACATTGATCGGTTTCTTATATTGATTTTTCGCCGAACAAGGTTCTGGGGTAACCTTAACAACAGGAGTTCTTATAAACTTTTGAAAAAGATGGTTTCACTTGAATTACAAATTCACTATACTTATTCGACTTTCAATTTAATGATGATTGGCCCAGCATTGGGCGTTTATTTTAAATCTTTCTAGAGAAATGAATAAGAAAATCCTATTGTTTTATAAGAAAAGGAAATACGGGAAAACGCCAGTATCCATCATCGGGGTCGTAAATTTTTGATGAATCAGTAATGTTGCATAGTGTTATGGAATCGATCACATTGCAGTATTTTCCCAACGGAACCTTTGCAATTAGTATTTGGGGCAGAATATCGTCCAAAGGCATTGTCTGCATCGGTGGCAATGGAATAAGTATATCTTCCCGATCATCCCAAACATCAGGATAATCAGGCAGTTCAAGCGCGATACTCCCTACAGGATCACTACAAATTGTTCCCGCATAGTTGCTTATCGAAAAATACACGTATTCAGTAAACTCATACTTTTTTTCTCCATTACAATAATTGACAACCACGCGGTAGTCACCTGGATCTACCTGTACCTTCTCCGACATTGTATCATCAAATATTTTCTGGTCCCAGGAATCAATTTCCTTTTCTCCAGGATCAATCCGAGTTATAAAAATTCCCAGAAGTTCAATTCCGTTTGGATAGATCTTTTTCCATATTCCATCAGTGTATTTGTCAATTATCCAGTGGTAGGGCGGTCCGTAGAAATATGCTGTTTTATTTCCCTTGTTTTCTAGGATGATGGTTACATTTACACTTACTGGATATAGACCTGCATCGACAGAAAGACAGATATCTCCCGTAACGGGTTTTGCCAATTCAACTGTAATATTCCCAAAATCGGTTGTTGTTTCGTCTGAATCAATCGATATCAAGGGTCCGTCTGGTAACTTCAATGTGATGTTTCCGTATTGCTGTTCTTCATCCGGTTCAAAAACTATAATTTCATCGACCGATTTTAATCTCCACCCAAGAGATGCTGAAGTTAAAGCTCCTGCGGTTACACCTGCTCCTACTAATACTATTGCAAATAATATAATTATATTTTTCATTTTTATCTCCCTTCACGTTATTGATAAATAATAACGGCTTACAAAATAGAGTCTCTTGTATATAAACATATTCTTTTTTATATAAGATTATATCAAAATATGGGGCTATTATATAAGAAGAACACCATTATAAGAAAAACGATGTAAATATGGGTAAACTAAGTATCTCTCTATCCAAGCAAGACGAAGAAAAATTAAGAAAAATAGCAGAAAAGAACTGTAGAACCATCAGTGGGCAAATCACGTATTGGATCAAACAAGAGGAAAAATAAAGTACCATTTTCTTTCTTTGTATAATAATCATCTGAGAAATCTTTATATCATATTATTTTCCTCCTGATTTTAAAATCAAATTTTAGTAGTAATAATTTCCAAAAGAATTATAAAATTTCTGTTAAATAAAAAATTTTAATTTAAAAAATAGCTAAACAACAAAAATATTCATTAATTAGATATGTATACATAATTTCAGACGGGAGGCGTCCGTATTGAGACTAAAAACGCTGTATGTAAAAAATTTTAGAAATATACCAGAGCTATCAATAGATTTTTCTCCTTTTACTATATTAGTTGGTGAAAATAACATTGGAAAAACAAATATTCTGATGGCAATATATAAAATATTAAGAATGGATGAAAGTCCTCATAGAATACACTTTTCTGAAGAAGATTTCTATTTAGATGATTCAACTAAAATGAGAAGTGATGAAATTATCATTGAATTAACGTTTGATAATATAAATGAAAATGATGAAAGCGCTTTTGTATGGCACGGTATTGATTTTACTAAAAACGAGTTAAGTGTTAGACTGGAGGCAAAATGGGAAGAGGAAAATAATGATGCTAATGTCGAGGTTTTCTTTCATAGGAAGGAGGATAAGGATAATCCTAAAGGCGATGCTTTTAAATTAAATGATAAAAAATATATCCCATTCTATTTCATAGATGCATATAGAGATGTATGGAAGGAAACACAATACTCAAAAGGTGACTTAAAACAGATTTTCAAATATTATAATAAATATTTTCTCAAACCATTGAATGTCCAAATTGATGCATGTATCTACAATATCGAATCATATCTTTCAGAAAATAAAAAGGATGAAGATGAGAGATTAATTATCATTTTATCTGAAATCAAAAAAAATTTATCAGAAGAAAATTTCGATCATTTTAAAAATATAACAGATGTATTAAAAGATTTTTTATCAGAAGTTCAAGCAAAAGACGCGGAACTTATGAAGAAGATACTAAGCAGCATCAATAATATAATGAATAAGAATAAAATATTAAAAAAAATAGGCGAACTCCAATTATTGATAAACGGTTTAGATGGTATTGAAAAAATAAAAGGTTTGTTAAAAGACAATCTCTCATTATTTGTTCCTGAAGGACAACTTGGAATTGAATTAGCAAAAATAGACGAGTCCAATCTATTCGATGAAACAAATATTTGTTTAAGTAACGTCCCTATTTTAAATCAGGGAAGTGGACTGCAAAGTTCTTTCGTTATAGCATTGAAATTAAGTAGATTATTAACCCAGGTAGATTTCTCTGATGAAAATATTACAAATTTAATAATTGCAGTAGAAGAACCAGAGGCTCATATGCATCCACATTTACAGCGAAGTCTTATTAAAAAATTAAAAATCAAACAAGGGGAATTGCTTGATCTAGGTTTGAATGTTCAACTTATCATTACCACTCATTCTCCATTTGTTTTATCACAGGTTGAGAAATCTGATATTTGTCTTTTTAATAAAGACATGGATAAAAAAATCCAGATAAATAAGTTTAATGACACTTTTATTGATCGACTGAAAAAAGAATTATCGCCAGAAAAAATAAAACATTTTGATTATATTTTTAGGCTTTACCCTGAGATTTTTTTATCAAGAGGAGTTATTATAATTGAAGGACGTTCAGAGTTTGGGGCAATTCCAGAATTTGCTAAAAAAATCACAGATGTAGATTTGGATCAGTTAGGATTAACAGTGATTAATGCTGAAAGCAAAGATACAATTAAACCAATTTATCTTATTCTTAAAAAATTCACAAATTGTATTGCAATAAGGGATAATGAGGGCCATTGTACTGATGAAGAATTAATTACTGATGATAACGAATTATATTTTAAAACTAATCATAAAAATATCGAGAATGAAATTGTCAACTCTATGGACAAAGCCAAGATAATGAAGATCTTAATAAAGATCGATCCTGAAGGAGTTGGAAGTCAGTTTGTAGGCATCATAAAAAGAGATATTGATGAAACTAAACCAATGAGTGTATCAGATATTTTAAGTAATTATGATAGCTTAGATCATACGAAGATAAAAATTAGTAGTGAAGTTATTGTAGATATTCTGGAAAAAAAATGTAAATCGTCGTTATTCTGGTCAATGTTCGCCTCTGAAATGATTGTAGATGATATTCCAGAATGTTATAAAAAATTAATAATAAAAGCCAAGGAAATGGTGACATAGCTTGGAAATTGACACATCCCAAGAGGGGGCAATTTTTCAACCAATTGAATCTTCGATATTTGTTACAGCTCCTCCAGGTTACGGAAAAACACATGTAATGACGGAAAGAATACGTTATTTAATATCAAGCAAATTGATCAATCCTCCTAAAAAGTTACTAGCGTTAACATTTTCAAATGCCGCAGCAAATGAGATGAAAGATAGGATCGGCATAAATATTCCAAACAGTGGAACTTATCTAGATATTATGAATTTTCATACATTGGCATATTATATTTTACGGACATATGGTAATTATATTGGAATAAATAGATACTTTACAATACTCAATGAAGATGAAATATTTGAGTTTAAAAAGAATTATTTTAAAGAAATTCTAGCTGATGCAAATAACGAGAATGAAAATGAACTTTATAAGCTAATTTCAGACTATAACAGTTGGTATAATAAAAAATTTTTACAGCATAAAGAAAACGAGATCGAAAATGAAAAAATATTTATTGAATTGAGAAGAAGAATATGCAGTAAATTGATTACTAAAGATAAGCTTGATTTTGATCATTTATTATTTCATACGATAGATTTATTGAAAAAATTTCCTGTAATAAAAAATTATTTTTTTAATAAATATGTTATGATATTAGCTGACGAATTTCAGGACACCAATCACGTACAATATTTATTATTCAAAGAAATTGCAACAAATTCAGATGGACTGAAAAGAAATGTTTTTGTGGTTGGGGATAAAAAACAAGCTATTATGAAATTCCAAGGTGCAAATCCAGAAAATATTGATTTATTAATTAAAGATTTTGAGTGTACCGAATTGGAGCTTCATGAGAACCATAGAACAAATTCTCAGAAAATATTAGCGATTACAAAAAGGTTAAGGAATCCCGAATTTAATGTTGATAAAGGAATTAATTATAAGATGTACATTAACGATACTGTAGCAGACGAAAATTCCAAAATCATTAAAATTATTACTGGTCTAATTGGGAAAAATGTAAAACTACATGATATTTGTATCTTATTTCCCCAGTTTAGAACATCGAATCCCATTAAGAAGGAGTTTGATCAAAGATCAATTGATTATATTTTTATTAATGATTATAAGTTTACATCTATTGCTTGTAAGTACTCAAAAATTTTTACTGAAATTAAAACACACATAGATAATCAATACAACAATGAATCTGTAAATCGAATCGTTAGGGAATTAATAAATATACATTATAAGAGTCAATTTAAAAATGATTTAATATTAATTACCATTGAAAAATTTTCTAGAGTTTTTGACAGAGGCGATTATTCGTCAAAGGAAATATGGAAACGTCTTCAGGAATTTTATAATTGTTTACAAATGGAAATAGATTGGACAGAACTAATTCGGTCGAACATAAAGGATAAAATATTTTTATCATCAATTCATGGTTCAAAGGGTTTAGAGTTTAAATATGTATTAATAATGGGAGTTGTAAATTACCGATTACCTCATCACAATTTGTGTTGGCCTTGTTCTGATTTTAAAAATGAGGATAAAGTAGATATTACAGAAGCTAAAGATTTGTTTTATGTGGGGGTAAGTAGGGCGATTAAAAATGTGATTTTTCTATTCAGTAAACAAGATGAGCAGAATCTAGCCCAAACTAATAGAAAAATTAGTTGTGTTTACTCTGACATCCTTGATTTAATAAGTTTTATTGATTCAAAAGATAATGAATATGGATTTGAAGAAGAAGAGGTTAAAAAAATTCTATGCCAACATCTACAAAAAGTAATTTCAGTAACGTGATATAATTTTTGCTCAAGATCAAACTACAATAAATTTATACCGATCAAATGGATATTTATGAAAAAGATGGGGGGTGTTATCCTGGAAAAAAAAGTGTTTTGGTTTGACGTCGAAACAACAGGTTTAGATCCATTAAAACAGGATATTATTCAGCTTGCTTTTTTGATAGAAATTAAAGGCAAGGTTATTGAAAGTCATAACTTGTTAATGCAGCCATTTAATTACAGTACAATAGATCAAGAAGCTATTGAAATCCATAATAGGACCATTAATGAAATTAAAAAATATCCTGCTCCTAATGAAGCATATTGTAAACTAATTGCAATACTTGAAAAATACGTTGATCGTTATGATAGAACAGATAAGTTTTATCATGCAGGTTATAACACAAGATTTGATATGGATTTTCTGAGACATTTTTTTATTAAAAACGGAGATAATTTTTTTGGTTCTTGGTTCAATTATAAAGGAATCGATCCTCTACCCATACTACATCTACTTGATGGAATTGGAACTTTTTCACTTGTTAATTATAAGTTAGAGACTGTTTGCAAACATTTCGATATACCTCTTAATGCTCATGATGCATTAAGTGATGTTTATGCAACAAGAAATCTTACAAATTTAATTTGTTCAAAATATATAAAAAAGCTAGAAGCGGATGGGAAACTATTGAAAGAGGATGTTTAAATTATTTTACAAAAAACATCTTTTGTCAATGACTAACAGGTAAATTACTAACTTTATGGGCAAAGCCTTGAATGGATAATAATTATTATACGACATCAATATTTTTATCATAACTTTCTAAAGGTTCAAGATCATCCGCAATTATATCTCTTAATCTTTTATTTTTAAAAAGTTCTTGGAGCAATGGAATCCCAATTGTAAATAATTGCTTTCTAGTTGTTTGATACCTATTGATTACATACTTACGATCATCGGTTTTTCCCTCAATTTTTTTAATAATTTTTAATTTTTCTAAAATAGAACAAACTTTTTTAATTTTATTTATCTTAATATTATAATGACCAAATAAATTTTCATCATTAATATCAAATTTGATTGGGTCAGCCATCCAACTTATATTTTTTAACCCGAAATTTATAATTGCATGAGCTATTAAATCGTCATCCGCTTTTCTGGTTAAATTATAACGGGGATCTGGTTTTTCTGGTATTTTAAATCCTTTCCTCAATTCGATAGTTGTTTGTCTGTCAAAAAGATCTCGATTAGTGTATAATGAATATAAATTTCCTTTTTCACATGAGAATACATGGACTTTTTGTTTTAATTTTGAAAATTCATTTTTCCATTTTGATTCTGCCTCAGAAATCATATCGTGATAATATTGAAATGCAACATCATAATAATCTATTGACAGTTTAGGATTATGCATAATTTTTCTACATTCTTTTTCAATTTCCCTCAATGAAAATTTTGAATATTTCTCGGCGTTAATAGGATGTTCCTCATTCTGAAAATGTCCAGATTTACATTCTATAATTAGACAATAATTGCCCTTTATGATTAAAAAATCTGGATCATTATTAAGAATCAAAGGTTCATGAAAAGGAGCAGAATATCCTAATTTTGAAAAATTTGATGTATCTGTTATCTCACAAGCAAATGCTGCATTAAAAAAATTGCACGCCTGTAATTCGTTTATTTGTTGTCGTAAACTCAGGCGAACACCTCTAAGTAATGTTCGGGTTTGGCACTATGTTCGATATTTTCAATAAATAAGTTTGAAAATTTACTAATACTTTTTTTTGTAGTATTTTCTTCTGGGCAAATTATTACTTTTCTGTTTTTACGATCTATTCTGAGACGAAAACAACCCCTGAATTGGAGATCAAAAATATACATGACATCATCGTCACCCAAGGTATATCCAATGTATTGGTTGCCATCCTCGAGAAATTGTTTGTTTATGGCCTTGAATATTCTGTTATCCTCCCAATATTCCTCGTTATCAATGCTAAAAGTCAGGGAAAAAAATGAATTATATCTGGTTGCTATTGGTTTTTTATTATCTTTTATTATTTCTTTTCCTAATTTATCAATCGATGTTACAATAGAATCATAACTTTCCTTGTATTTATTCCATAACTGATTTTTTGTTTCTTTAAAAAAATCGATTGAATCGGATCTTATACGATCGATTCTTAAATATCCATCGATACCAATTGCACCAACAATTGCATCGATAGGACTGTTCTTGCGTTTAAAAAAGATATTGATAGGCTCGCAATAAAAATCTTTTCTTGCTTTTTCAATATCTTCTAGATCTCCTCCATATACTCGGATAGTTACGTCCTTTTTAAAATTTAGAGTCCTGCGTTTAGCAGTAAATCCTCTAATACCTGATTCGGTAACTAAATCCGAAACGATTTCTATTAATCGATTTCTAGATATCCAAACAGGATCAATTTTATCGCTAATATCAAATAATTTTTGAATCGTTTTTGTAACAATTTTATGATGGACAATAGTAAATATTTCCCAATACGAGTTAACAATTCTTAATAAGAAAAAATGTTCGTCTTGATATTTTTTATCTGTGAATACAATTAACCAATATGGTTTTTCTTTTTCGATAATTTCCACTTTATAGTCGGTTAAAAGGTTCCTTATTTTCTTTGAAAAATTTATGCTTTCGTCTAATATCTTATTTATCTTGTTTGGTGTGACAAAACTTTCTACATAATAAATCTTTAATTTTGGCCTGTATACTTGTTCCTCCAATTCCTCCTCAAAATCGAAAATATCTTCAGAATCTACAACTGATTTGATAAATAAGTCAAGAATTTCTTCCCCTTTTGATTCTCTTATACTCATTATAACAATCACCAGTTAATACCTTTATTTAGTAATATTTAATAAGTTTTTTTTAGGTTAATTAAAGTATTCCTAGGTTTTGTCTTAAATGTATTTTTACCATTCTACTATCCTAGATTTGATATCGAACAAATTGATTGCAGGAGAGGCGATTTCTATTCGCCACTCTTTGTGTGGGAAAGTATTTCATCAAAGGAAATAGGGTTAGGTTTAACCTTCAATTTAGCTGTATATGAAAACACAAAAACAAAATAGGCAACTGTTATAAATAAGACCCACAGAACAATAATTGGATTTCTGTTGAACAAATTTGCTATGCAGTTTATATCAACGCAGTCTATACTGTATGACCTAATGGCGTACCCTATTCCTATTGCAAGAGGAGCCAAGAAAGCAATTATCAATAAACCTAATCTAAACGCATATAGACTCTTCATATGTCCAACATCTCTAAGCCAATGTTCCCATTGCATTGGCCTCCCCAAAGGTAATTTTGTGTGCGGAATTTTCAATTCTGTCTCAAATTTCTCTTGGTTTTCCTTCCATTTCTTCTCAATATTATTTGCATAGAATTCATCCAGTATAATAGAAATTTTAAATTCTATGAAACAGATGTAGTCGCCCGCCCTCTTAAAACGTGCAGCTTCCCCTAGCCAAAAAGAGGTGATTAAGGCTAATAAAAAAGGAATTATTCCACATAAAATCACTATTGGAATTGCAGATTCGCTTGCAGATGATGTGGATGTAATACCTGTGACCATTGCAAGTGCTGCAACACCAATGCCGATCGACATGGAAGTAATCATATTAACGCTGGCTTGTCTGCTTTCCTCCCTAAGCGTTTTATATTCTTCGATACATGCCATTAAATAATTATCATTATTTGACGTTTTACTCCCCAAATCGAATATATGCCAGTATTTAAAAAACATTGCATTGTGTGAGCAAAATTTTGGAAATATAAATAAAACCGTCTGTAGAATGGATAATTTTTGTGCCGCTCAGAAAACCAACATTATCCCAATTTTAAATTTACCAACTAGCTTTTACAGAGAAACAATCCAACTAGTATTCCTCTTTAAGTCTTTTTTGAACTGGCTTTACAATAGCAATGCGCTCATTATTTTTTATTTCCATTTCCCATTCAAGTACTTCACCAATATCCACCTTCAGGAAACTAACTATCGCTTTTGGAACAGTCGTTCTAAGCGACTCACTTTTTGTAGATGCCTTAGTTAATGTTGATTTATCAGCCATACTAACTAAAGATAAATAGGTATTGAATTATATAATATTTTCTGCCTCAAATTATTTACAAATTTCTACCCCAAAACTTTAAATAACTTTGAATAATACCTAATAATGGGTAGAATTTAGTGCACAATGTTAGCCAGGGGTAGGAGTAGACCTCCTACCCTGGCTGGAGAAAATCGAATGCAGGGCAGCAAACGAAATATCTCCTTATTTACTATAGAAAAGGAGATTATAAAATCTTTTCTTCTAACAAACACAAACAAGAAAAAAATAATTGCCGAAATACTTGGCAAACTTAAAATTAAACCATTTTTACATGTAACCTATAGAAATGTAGATTTCACATCAGAGTCGCTGATCAAATGCATTTTGTTTATGAAACTCAAAGGATTAAACCAGTCAGAACTTGAGACATATTTGAGAAGTCATAAGAATGAACGTAAGAAACTAGGTCTTCCAAGGACGCCAGATCAGACAACAATATCCTACTTTTATAAAAAAAAGCTAAGTCAAACCGATAGGGAAAAGATTGACATTGTCGTCAGCAAAATCGAAAAAATTGCCGCCGAAAAAAACATCCATCTGGACACTATAGATACCAAGATAAAGAAACGAAAAACTATTTCAAAAAAACGTAACCAATCCCACAGAAAAAAGGAGTTGACCAGAAACATAATCAAACTCTACAGGAAAAGAATACAGCCGTTCATCACCCTGAAAATCGGACAGAACTGTGTCTACGACACAGGACACTATATGAATCTCCTGTTACAGATGGCAAAGGAAAACAATTTCGCCGAAAATAGTTCCGAAACCCTCCGCGAACACATCCGAGACATCGGTGTGAGATGCCCAAGATGCAAAAAATACATACCGTCATTTGCCCTGCAATTCAGCGAAGAAAATCCTGAAAACGAAGTGATTTGTCCTCGATGCAGCAAACCTATAAGGCTCTCTCCGAACGCGCAATCCATGTTCCATCATCTGAAAAAATTATCCTTGGAAGAAATACAACAATTTTTTCTGAGGCTGCTGGAAGTTATTTGGGAACATGCAAGAAGGCTCGACTTGTTCAAACAAACACGGGTAACCGCCGCGGTCGATTGCACCAATATAATCTTCTACGGAAGGCGAAGCACCCTGGGTACCCACTCCACCAAAACCAGTGATGGCCCTATGACCTGCTATCGTTACATAACAATCAACTTAGTCGACAACGGACGTCGTTTTACCCTTATGGCAATTCCATTTACCAGACTGGATAGTCAAAACAAGTTACTTACACAACTGCTGTCTTATGCCAGACAACGGGTCAGGATCGGGCTTGTACTCCTCGACAAGGGATTCTACTCAGAAAAAACTATTCAGATAATAGCCGATCAGTTCAAACTCAATTACATAATAGGATGTCCTAAGAACAGTCGCATCAAAAAAATGATTGAAGAAACACCAGCTCCCTATTATGTTGACAATTATAAAATGAAAGGCATTACACACAATCTCGTTATCGACGAGGGAATCAACCGTCACGGTGAGGAAATGACATTCTGCTTTGCTACTAATCTTCCCCAAAACAATGATGACATGAAGGGATCCGTCAAAATGATTAGTTCCCTCTACAGGAAGCGATGGGGAATCGAAACGTCCTACAGAATTGTTAAGCGTACTTTTGGTCTTCGCACCACTTCACGGGATTTCCGGATAAGGCTGTTCTATTTCTTTTTCTCTGTTATTTTGTACGATTTGTGGATACTAATCGACATAATTGTACAGGTCGAACTCCACAATAAAGTTGGCGACACTCATCTGGTGAAATCCAAATATTTCCGTAAACTGATATTGAAAATTGACCCAGGAGGTTGACGACATGTGTTTTCAAAATTGTCAATTAACTCCCGCCTTTTTGTTTAAATTGTAAAAGAATTGAAAACGTTTTTTAACATTTTGTTAACTTAAATTTCTTTGAAAAATCTCTCATTAAACCTTTTTTTAAATATCATGGTATTATTATATTAACTTTTGAGAACCGTTTTAAACATCAAAATTCATACTTTACGATTTACTCTGATTGATCTGGGATACTTTAAATCCAAAGAAGTAATACTGGTGTCATGGAAAGATCAAAAAGCTGGTTGGTTGGAGCTATTTGCTTTGCTATAGGTTTTATATTTCAACTTTATGGAACGATAAGATATATCGGAAGATTATCTGACGATTATATTGGAATTGTCATTTATTCTGCAACTACTGTTTTCTTTGCGATAGCAGCAATTGGATTTTTTAATAATTACAGGAAAAGCAAATAGAGATTGGACCAGTAGATAGTTAACACTGCAATTTCCGCGATGGCATAAATTAAAGCAACGACTTTTTTATCTATTTGTTTTGCTGGAGGATATCATTTAGAATATAAAGTATCAACATATAAAACAAAAAATATGATTCAAAAATCGGAAATAATTCGGATTTTAAAAAGATGAGTCTATCTCCAACTTAGGAAAAAGTAGATGAAGATTGTTGTTCGTCAACAATTTCTCCATCAATAATAACCCTAGACTTGAAAACTGTAGTAACATCGTCTGGCATAGTACAAATAAGCATGATTTTTTCTACTTTTTGAGGATCTAGGATATTAATTATCTTACTTTTTGCATTGAATTCCGTACCGGATTCAGAAAAAAATCCAGCCGTAACAATAACATTTTCAGCAGAGGCAATACCGATATTTTTTACATAAATCTTTACTCTTACAAAATCACCAAGAAATGTATTTCTAAAAATCGAAATGGTTCCATTTTCCCATTGATGATAAATTAAAGATCTAAAATTTAATGGAAAGACTGTCAAATTTTTATCATTTTTATATTCTGGAGGAATATAACCAAGTTGTTTATATTTGGTTGTAGTCTCCAAAAAATAATAATTGTCTACATATCTATGGTAAGCAGACAAATTTTTTTCGATATTTACTCCCACAGCCATATGGTTAGTTAAACGTAATAGTGCTACATCATAACCCATATTGTAAAGAATGTTTGCAGTAAGAATTGCTTTGTCCTCGCAATCCCCTCCCCCAACTTCCCCTTCATATAAGGTCTCGACAGGATAACGTGGATATTCAACTTCTTCCCCTATCTCTGCATCAGATATATAATCTAAATTCTGAACAAAAGATGCAACGAAGTTTATCTTGTCAATATCTTCATCAAACGATTTTCCATAAAGTAATCTATCTACCATAAGATCAATAAATTCATCGTCTAAGTTATCAAATACATAAAGAGCGTAATCTTCTAAAAGAGTACGTTCAAGTCCATAATAATAATCATGTAGTAAATCAATATATGGGATACTAAGTCTATTTTGACGCCCATTAAAAAACCATTGAAATTGCCTAGAAGAAACCTTATTTTCCTGACTGTTTATAATTGAATCGTTACACAAAATGTTTCCAGATCTATCCTTAAGCGTAATTTTTATTGATGAATTATCAACTACATTTTCCTGATAAGTGTAACATGATATCTGTTTTATTTGGCCGGGTAAAATTACGGTTGGAATAACAATTCCATCTTTTGCATTAACTATCTCAGGAAATTCAATTGTAAAAGGATAAGCTGGCGTATCGCCATTATTTATTACATCAAATGTTATTGCCGCAAGGACAAAATCTTCTTTCCATATGTCAGGTTGCCACCAATATTGATTATAGTTAATTAATGAAAGTTTAGGGCCTTCAAAGGTGAAACCTTTTTCAAAAATTATTTTTTCATCTCTATCTAAAGCCTTTAAAGTATAAGGTCCGGAATAAATGGTCTCCCGATATGATGCCAAATTTAGAAATGTTGTATTGCGGCCAAGAAATACAATATCTTCATCTATAATTTGTCCATAAGTATCGTAGCTTTTGATATAAACGGTGTTGGAAGCAGTAAAGGACAAATTTATTGCTGGAAAACCCTCGCAGTCAATTATTTCCCAGGAATCCAGTGTAAAGCTAGTTCCAAAAATCAAATCTTCCATTATACAACCAGAGAATATATTTATTACAAAAACCACACAAATCGCATAAGCAATAAAAATGGGTTTTTTTTGCATTTTATTTGGTAAAAATTATGCAACTATGGTTCTAAGTTTTTTTTCAATAACTTTCCCCAGTCTTTTCATACCTTCTTCTATCTGCTGGTTTGTGGAATAAGAGAAATTTAACCGCATCGAGCGCTCACCGCCACCATCGACATGAAAAGCTTTCCCGTGAACATATGCCACCTTGTGTTTAATTGCCTCAAGAAACATAATTTCTGTGTCTATTCCCTTGGGTAGAGTTACCCATGCAAACATACCACCTTTTGGTTTATTGCAAACATATCCCTCAGGGAAATATTGCTCCATTTTTTCCATCATTAAATCTCTTTTTGGCTTATACATCTCGTTGATTTTCATTATGTGCAAATCAAGGGAACCTTGCCTCATAAACTCACACGCAATGTATTGTGTAAAGGTATTTGTGCATAAATCAAGTGCTTGTTTGCAAATCTCGATTTTCCTTGCAAGTTCTTCGGATGCTATTGTCCAGGCAAGCCGAAAACCTGGTGATAGTATCTTTGAAAATGTTGACAAATATATAACACGACCTTCATCGTCAAATGCCTTTATAGGCTTGACATGTGAAGCATCATAATTCAATTTTCCATAAGGGTCATCCTCAATAATTAGCAAGTCGTACTCATTTGCGATATCTACAATTTTTTTACGACTTGACTCAGGCATTATTACACCGGCTGGATTTTGAAATGTTGGTACGGTATAGATGAACTTAGGAATGTAATTCTCCTTAAGTAATTCTTTTATCCTTTCTTCTAGGATATCTATTCTCATACCATCTTTGTCTAACTGAACACCCTCCAGATTGCATTCATAACTTCTAAAAGCATTAATTCCACCCAAGTAGGTTGGTAAACCAACCAGTGCTGTGTCGCCTGGATTTAAAAATAACTTACCAATCGAGTCTAGGGCTTGTTGAGACCCACTCGTAATAATTATATTTTCACCGGTTACATTTTTTATCCCATCTTTGTATGATCGTTCAGCAAGAGTATCTCTTAATTCTTTTAACCCTTTGGTTGTACCGTATTGAAGAGCTTTCTTGCCATATTTGCTCATAACTTGAGATATTATTCCCCCAAGGTCATTTATTGGAAATGAATCAGGATTTGGAAGTCCTCCAGCAAAAGAAATGATTTCGGGGTCCTGGGTTACTTTGAGCAGTTCCCTGATTACGGACTTCTTCATTTTTCCTGCTCTATCTGAGTAAAGACGTTCAAGATTAACCATTGCCCACCATTCCCCACTATATATATTACTTTTAAATGTATTTCGCCTAAGTTAACTTTTACTTTTCATAAGAGTTATTAACCAAAAAAACTATACCCAAATATTGTTTTTATCTAAGAATAATTTTTTACTATTTATAATTAATGATTTTGCATTTTGAAGTTTTATTTTTAGAGGCATTATAGCAGAAGAAAAGATTGATTTCAATGTGATTAAAAAAGACTTAAAGTGTTTGACTAAATTTGCCCCTATTTCCCTTATGCTAGTTTATATCCCGTACAAGTGTCGTTGTGAAGGAGGGATGTATTCTGGCTAAAAACAAGTTTGTACCATGGTCTCAGAAGCAGAGAAGGTGCTACCAAAGGATAATGTCTGGATTGGACAGACATGGTCGTAGAAGGCTTAGATTTTTGACTTTGGGAATGTCTCCAAATAGCAAACAGGATGATATAAACAAGTGTTTTATTAAGTTGAGAAAATCGATTGTTGAGAATTTGAGTGTAAATTATCTTATAGAAAAGGGATATATTACAAAAAAACAAGCTCTATATTATTATGGAGATGGTATCGACTGGAATAAGCGTTTTCCTTTTGAATATCTGAAGGTTTTTACTTCTGAAGGTGCTAAAGGAGTTCTCCATGTTTTGTTTTTTGGAAGGTACATTCCTCAGAACTGGCTGTATGAAAGATGGACTGATATTATTGGTGATAAGAATTTGTTTGAGAGGTCTGTTTGGATTAAACAATGTAAAAGAAATATTTACGATAAAAAGGGTCTAGGCAAATATTGTGTTAATCAGTATGTTGCTGGTCAGTCTGAATATATCAAGTTTAATAATAGTGCCAATTGGTGTTTTAGAGGTTATTTAGGGAAGTATAAAGAAGCAAAGAGAGTTTGGAGATGGCATATTGAAATTGGTCTGTTTGACTTTGCATTTATACATTTTTGGCATAATACTGAGTATGATAATTTTTATGAGCAACTTACGTTAGGTGAAGCAATTTCAAGAGTTTATGATGGAAGTGATTTTGTATGGATGGATTAACTTATTTTTTAGAGTCCATAGTCTATTGTATTGTGGATATGGGATAGTAAAATACTTATCCCATTATTTTTCCCTAAAATTGATTGTATTTATTGGTTTAATATCTTTTGATAGATAAAATAAATGAGATGTTTATTACTTTATGTTAGTTGAATTGGTTGTTCTATTACTTAGATATTAAACTGGTAAGTGTATTTTAGTTGGATTGGAAGAAAAATTCTGAGAATATTAAATAAGTGGCAAGAGGAGTAAGTGAGGCTCGGCGGTAGCCGACAATGAAGGTCGAAAATCCGTATCAACGAATCTAAGACCGCTCACTTCCGAAGGAAGCCGATAATCTCTCCTATTTGCCACTTTTGATATTGATTTGAATTAGGTTAGGTAGGGGATTCTGATGGTTGTAAAAAATAAAAATTAAAACTAAATCTATTTCTACAATAATATTAATATAGGTCAATTTTATTACTATTATAGGAGGAAAATATGAAGAAAATCTTAGCAACTGGTGTTTTTATTCTGCTACTGTTAAGTCTATCATTCAATATAGCAGGTAAACAAGAAATGGGGTCTAAGCTCATTACAGTGGACGATGATGGTTGGTCGGCCAACTATAAAAGTATTCAAGAAGCAATTAATAATGCAAACGATGGAGATACAATCTTTGTTTATAATGGTATATATTATGGAAATGTTAAAATAAAAAAATCTATAAATTTAATTGGTGAAAATAAAAATAATACTATCATTGATGGTCGTGGGTCTGTGGATGTAATTACTGTATATGCTGATAATGTTGAAATCAATAGATTTACCATTAGAAATGCTGGTGGAGGTTTAAAGATAGGTATAGAACTTAGAAATGTTCAGAACTGTTTTGTTGAAAATAATATTATTAAAGATAATCAAATTGGTATTGATCTGTATCGTTCTTCAAACAATATAATTGCAGGTAATTATCTCACTAATAACACATGGGAGGGTATGTCTATTATATCAGGTCAAAATAATAATATTTATAATAATATTGCAGAAAGAAATGGGGTGGGTGTCAGTTTTAATAATTGTTCACAGAGTTATGTTATAAGTAACGTACTAACCTCCAATTCTATTGATGCTTTGGAATTATGGTACTCAGAAAATAATAGTATCATCAATAATTACATCCATGGTGGTACACAGTTGCTATATTCGTGTGATAATATTTTTTACAGCAATTATATCAATGGATATCTTTTACTTACTTATTTTAGTAATCACACTGAAATTATATATAATAATATGTATGTATCCGTTAAATCCTATTGTTTTAGGGACTCATATTATACCAATTGGAATAAAAATTATTGGTCTAATTGGCCAAATTTTTTACCAAGACCGATATGGGGTTATAATAATAGAATAATTCATTGCTTAACTTTCGACTGGCATCCAGCGCAAGAACCATATGACATTCCTGTTCCAGAGGTATGATTATGAGGAAAACATTAACCTTTGGAATTGTCCTTCTATTCATCGGAGTTGCATTTGCACCATCTTTTTATGCAGATGTGGAAACAATTAACGAACAAAATGAATTGATTGAATTAACTGTTGAATTCTATGGTTTGGATAAAACAGATAGTCATCAAGTAACAGTAACAAGAGAAGATTCAGATAAATTAGATTCTTTATTTAATGAATTTAAAAATAAACTAAATGAAACCAATTCCATTGAAGAAACGATTATTATTTATGAATGGGCAATTGATGAATTGAATAAACTCGGTTTGCTTGGTGATTTAAGTGTTGATGAAGCAAAAAAACTGGTTACTGGTGGTTTCTATTATAAAGAATTCAATGAACTTTTTAACACTTACCGTAATACTGAAATTGAACTGGAAAATCTAAATTTTTTGTGCCTTATATCAGGTGAAACAACTGAAAATGACTTTACAGGACCTATCAATAGTCTCATAGCTAGGACCTTATATTTCTTAGTTTTTATAAAAGATATATTTGACGTAATACCTATAATCTTTCTAATGACGTTTCCTATAATAATTCAGAGTATAATACATTTCAAATATCCATTTTCAATTTATAATACAATAACATATGGACAGACAGTAGGATTAACTAGAATGGATTATTATTCAAGTGGATGGGTAAAGACATTGGGATTATTAGGATATAAAGAATGGCAGGGTAAAATAATAGGTTATTTCATTCCGATATCTACATTATTGTCTACTCGTTACAGTGGTGTTATTGGTTTTACTGGTATACACATTTGTGATGTGTCTGGTGTAGCAAAATATTTTGGATTTGCTAATGCTGTAAATTTAAAACAAATTAATTAGCAATTGGGGGATTTGTAATGAAGAAAATCTTGGCAACTGTGGTTGTTACTCTTTTTGTATCATTAGCTTTTGCACCATCATTATATGCAGATGTAGAGACAATTTACGAACAGAATGAACTGGTTGAATTAGCAGTTGAATTCTACGGATTGGATAAATACAATAGCCATGAAGTAACGGTTACAAGAGAAGATGCAGATAAGTTAGATGTACTATTTGATGAAGTCAGAAATGAATTGAATAATGCAACATCTAATTTGGAAAGAATTTCAATTTTTAATGATTGTATTGTTGAGCTTGATAAGTTTGGTTTACTTGGAGAAAATGGTGTTGATGATGTTGAAAGAATTACAACTGATTTGTATAAAGAACAGATTGATGGTATTTCAGAGAATGCAGAAAAAAATTATAATTGCCTGATAGTTGGAAGAACAACAAATACAATGTTTTTTATTTCCGATTTAATAACGGAATTTTTGCTTTATTTTAGTCTAGAAATTTTACCGTCGTTTTTGGAATTATTAAATAATGAAATAGTACGGTATATTTTAGGTTCAACAATATCATTTCTTATCTTGTTATATTATACTAACATCATTAGTTTTATGCAATTTGGTTCTTCAATTACCTACGGTGGATACTATCAACCTGTAGATGAAAGAGCCGTAATTACTTATGCTGATGGATGGGTTTGGACTCTAGATAAAAACGGCATCGTGGAATTTGACGGAGGTCAGGGTAAACTAGGAACTATACATAGAGGTTTTTTGGAATTTGTTGCTGATTATTACATCGGAGCTAGGAATTTTTTTGGAATTCGTTTAATTGGAAGAAGAGAAATTGATGGTAAATATTATGCTGAGGACAAGTACATAGGTTTTGCTTCTGAAGTTTCCATAGGGCAATAATTATGAAGTTTGTTTAAGTTATTTGGTTTGGAGGGCAATTTTGACGTTTTCAAAATTGGGGATGTTTAAGAGAGATTGCGAAGGCAATCTCTTGACTCGTTTATTATCGGATACTTCAGTGAAATTATTCGATTGTTGATTAAAATCATTAAAATTGATAATGATGAGGAAATTGAAGATTATTCAGAACTGATAACCAGTTGGAACATGAAAAAATGATTATTTTATTTCTTTTATTTCTCCTTTTTCTCCCATGTATTCAATGAGCTTAAAGAATATTTCTTTCTGATTTTTTATAAGTTCCTCGTTTATTTCTGATAATTCTTTTATTTTTGTTTCAAATTTTGGTTCAATTTCTTTTAGTTTATCAGATAGTAACTTTGTTTTTCCTTTTTCTTCGTCATATTGTTTTTGAAGTTGTCTTATTCTTGTATCTGTATCATAAGATTTTTCGTATACAAGTAAATATTTAACTCCCATACTGTATTTATCATCAATGAATTTTTCATCATAATCTTTGTATCTGTTGTCAAGGTCTGAACCATGTTCACAAAAGTAATCCGCCCATTGTTCATTATTACCAAAATTAGCTTTACTAAAGTTTGTTTTGAAGTATCTTTTTAGGCATTGGGTTGTCATTGTTGCTCTACCTGTATTTTTGTCTATTTCGAATAATTGGGCTTTTTTTAACGCGCATTCCCATTTGTAATTTGCATTTTGTCTAGTCATTTGAAAAATGTTTTCGGATGGTTTAAAATCTTCCTTAGCAAAGTAGGACTCAAGAAATCTTTTGCATTCAGGCGATATTCTTTTTATCTTAGTTTTTTTGTTTTTAACGTAATTAAAATGAAATGTAACTCTTGGAAATTCGTGATTTAATTCAATATCTTCTCTTTTGAGATTTAAAACAGAGCTAATTCTTGAACCAGAAGTTGACATGATTAAAAACAAACATTTGCCTTGTATATCAGTGTTATCTAGTATTCTTCTTAGCTGTTCAGTATTTGGAGTTTTAGCTACTGAAACTCTAATGTTTTTGAAATTGTTAAGGTTTTTCCAGAAAGCTATTGGAAAATCAATTTCATTATAAGTAAATAATGATTTGATACAGGATAATGTTGTTGCAATGCTTGAGGGTTTATTGTCTCTGCCATATTTATTTGGTAGATTGAGTAATTTATTTTTGAAATCTTTAAGGTCGTTTTTATATTTCTTTGAAAGTTTCTTCTTTTCAATCGGTTCAAGGAATTCGTAATCTTCGACTAAGTATTCATCTGGATTTTTATCAATAAATAAAAAAAACTCTGTGATAAAATATTCATATCTGATTCTAGAGCTTTCTGAACTGATACTATTGATGAATCTGGATACTTTTTTAGATTTTGTAATTTCAGATTTAGAAATTTTCCCCATTGAAATCGAAATATTGTATCTTATAATAAATGTTTCGTAAAAGCTAATTTTAGTTTAAAATGTATTTCGTAAAAAAATTGAAATATTTGAAAATCAATAGGAGTTTACTATT
>CAZTMK010000009.1:0-72865 GCA_964615235.1 uncultured Thermoplasmatales archaeon | reverse complement strand
GCGAAATGAAGAGGACATTGGCTACATTTAAGCCAGTGGTAACACGAAGCGGGCCAGTGGTCTAGTGGTTATGACGTCGCGCTTACAACGCGGAGGTCGCCGGTTCAATTCCGGCCTGGCCCATAGAAAGATTACATATTATTTTCAAATGATTTTTATTAATATTAATTTGCCACTATTTGATATTTTGTCATTTTTGTAATTTCACACGTTATCTTTTTATAGTATAATGTCAAATAATATCAAGATAATAATTAGCACGCAACGAAGAGATGGAAGGGATGAATGTATGTTTCCAGCTGAATTGCAAATTAAAAACCGAAAAATAAAAGATAAAATTCAAAACAGGTTTATAGAAATTGATTTTCTTAGGGGATTTGCAATAATTTTCATGGTTTTTTTGCATTTTATGTGGGATTTGGACTATTTTGGACTCGTACCTTTAAACCAGGATATTTACCAGTTTCAGAAGATTGTACCAAGTATTTTTTTCATTCTGGTTGGTGTGTGTCTTGCAGTAACTTATAACCGTTCAATAAAAAAACATCGCGATAATAAAAAAACTTATAGTCATTTTATAATGCGTGGATTAAAAATCCTTAGTCTCGGAATAATCATATCGATGGCTACAATGATTTTCATTCCGGATAGGCCTATTTTTTTTGGCGTGTTGCACTGTATAGGTCTATCAATAATATTGACAGTTCCATTTTTAAAATTAAAAAATTATAGCCTGCTATTCGCACCTTTGTTTATACTAATTGGATTTGTATTTGGTAGCATTACAGTTGAAAATCCAACATTAATACATTTAATTATTGGAATTCACCAAGGTAATATCGGACAATATACAATAGATTACTTCCCGCTCTTACCTTGGTTTGGGGCGATTCTTTTTGGCATTGCCCTAGGAAATATAATATACTGTAATGGAGAAAAAAGACGTTTCAGGTTACCAGATATTTCAAAATATCGTTCTGTCACAACTATCTCTTGGTTAGGAAAAAATTCATTATCGATTTATCTAATTCATCAGCCGATAATTGCTGGAGTGATAATGCTTTTTACCATAATATCCTTTTAATGAAAAATCATTTTTTTTAAAAATGAAAAGATATATCTAATTAAAATCTGATGTTGTTTAGAGCGTTGAGATGAAAATCTGAGGATTAATTATTTCTTAACCCTTGGTAAATAAATATTAATTGATCTAACACTTAAAAATTGTGTAAAAGGTGGGGAAAGTATGACAGCAAAATTACTATTTTCACTGGAAAATTGTATAAAATGTACACAGACAAAGCAGGTTCTCAAGAATTGCGAAGATGTTGAAATTATTACTTTTCCTCACGAAATAGCAATGTGGACAGAAGAGCAGAAGGAATTTGCTAAAAATCATGATGTATTTGAGGATCTACAAAAGACAGCACCGATTTTATGGATTAACGGAGAAAAAACCATAGGTTATTTACGGATAAGAAAATGGGTACAAGATAATACTATTTCCTCTTAAAATAATTAACAAGCAAATCCAAAGATTTACCTCGATGGGAAAATCGATTTTTTTCTCTTGCATCCATTTCTGCAAATGTTTTTGTTTCCCCTTCTGCAATAAAAATTGGATCATATCCAAAACCATGATTTCCTTTTTCTTCGTCTGATATAAATCCATTACATTCACCGATGAAAATGATTGGTTCTTGCCCCGGCTCTGAAAAAGCAAATACAGATTTAAATGATGCTTTCCTCTTTTCTGATTCTAATCCGATCATAAGTTTTAATATACCTTTTAAACCAACTGTTAAGAATATATAAGATGAATAAACCCCTGGAAATCCCTTTAAGGATTTTATAAAAAGACCTGCATCTTCTAAGATAAAAGCTTTGTTAAATCTTTCTCTTACTGATATTACACCATAACGAGCAACTTCTTCTAAAGTATCGGCTTGTATCTCCGGATAACCAAGATTTTTTTGAACCACTTCAATTCCCACTTCAGATAATCGGGTTTTTGCCTCCAGAATTTTTCCTTTGTTACTGGTAATAAAATAAATCTTTTTCATCGATATTTTCCTCTTTTAACTATTTCGTCAATCTTTTTCAAAACCTGAGATACATCTTTGTTTAATGTTTTACTATAACCATCAATTACATATTTGAAGCAGTCTGAATACTTTGAATGTGTTGATTCAATAGCCGCCATTAAAACATGTAAATCAACACCTTGAGCTTCCGTTTCCCCATTTTTTTCCCCTAGGCCAAAATCAATGAAGTGAATTTTTCCATTACATAAAATCATATTTGAAGTTGTTATATCTCCATGAATTATATTTTCATTGTGAAGTTTTGCTATGCTCTCTCCGATCATTTTACAAATTTTGTTTCTTTTGTTTTCACTTAAATTGTTTAGAATATCCTTTATTCTTTCTCCATTTAGATATTCCATTGTTATAATACCTTCTCGCAGATCAACATCATAAATTATCGGTACAGAGACACCTTGGCGACGTGAATCTGTAATTAATTTTGCTTCTTCTTTTGTTCTTGAAGAAATTAACTTTTGATCAATTTCCTTTATCCGATAACGCTTTTTAACCCGTCTTTTTTGAACTGCAGGATTGCCGTTATAATGACAATAACAAATTTCTGCTTCTGCACCTCTATATAATATCTTGTTATTTTCCACGCCAATTCACTTCTACCATATCTGTCCTAAATCTTTGATCTATATGGCTATCTTTAATTTCCATCCTTAAACCGCTCTTATACATTAAAAGACCCAGCCATGCAATCATTGCCCCGTTATCGATACACAAATCTTTTTGAGGCACGAAACATCTTGCACCTCGATCACATGCCATTGTTTCTACCATTTCCCGAAGTCTTGCATTACTTGCAACACCGCCACCCAACAAAACCTCGTCTTTTTCAGTATGGGCCATTGCTCGTTCTGTTACTTCAGTTAAGGCAGCAAAGGCCGTCTCTTGGATAGAATAGCATATATCTTCAGGTCTCTCACCAGATTTTAAAAATTGTTCAGAGGCTGTCAGTAGTCCAGAAAATGCAATATCCATTCCCTTTATACTGTAAGGCAATTCGAGATATTTATTTCCATTTTTTGCAAGTTTTTCAATTTTTGGACCACATGGAAATTCTAGCCCTACAGATCTGCCGAATTTATCGATACAATTTCCAATTCCGATATCAAGGGTTTCTCCAAAAACACGATATTTTCCCTCTGCAAAGGCAATTACTTGAGTATTTGCTCCTGATGTATATAATAAAACAGGATCGGTGCAATTATCTAGTGTTCCCCCTCCTATTTCAAGATGTGCCACGCAATGGTTTACCCCAATTATCGGTTTATCTATTGATAAAGAAAGTGCTCTAGCTGCCGTTGCAGCTGTGCGCAGACAGGGCCCCAATCCAGGTCCTTTGGAAAATGCAACTAGGTCAATCTCGGATATATCAATTCCAGCTTTTAAGAAGGATTCTTTTATTATTTCAGCAACGTATGTAGCATGATGATTAGCCGCTTCTCTTGGATGAATGCCTCCTTGTTTAGGTCTATATATTTTAATAATGTTTGACAACACTCGGCATTTTCCGGATTTGTCTTCAACAATTCCAGCAGCTATTGTATGTGCAGTTCCTTCTATACCAATGCAATTCATATCCATCCGATGTATTGTTAGAATAAATAAAAAACCATTGATAGACAGGATATCTTAGACATACCTATAGATTTGATTAAAAATTATACAATTAATTACTGTAACCGATGGGAATAATTGCTACTGGTGTGTAAGTATCTGGAATATCTAGTAAACTATGTAAAAAATCAATTTTCCCCGGTGTATATGTCAGCGTATTAAGCCCTTCATATTCGGCAGCAAGAATCATATAACTAATGGCAATCCAAGTGGATTCCAGCCAATAGGGTTTGTTTTTTTGTCCTGCAACGACAATTAGATACGGGGCATCTGTCAGAAAATTTTTATCAAGAGAAATCTTCTTTTTATTCATCCAGTTTTTAAACCAGTCCTCTGAATAATCGTAAAAATTTCTATCTGCCTCTTCACAAAAATCTTTGATTTTAATTTTTAAGTTTTGATTCTCAACTACAAAAAAATTGTAAGGTTTTAAATCAGCTCCCGAAGGTGCTAACCTTGCTGCATCTAAAATTTTCTTAAGTTTTTCTTGTGGAAATTTTTCTTTTGAAAACTTTCTAATACTCCGTCTTTTCCTCATTAACTCGTATAAATCCATAAAACCGACAAAGAATTATTTACTAATTGCTATTAAAACTTCATCACCCTCGATATTCCATTTTTTCTCTAGTTTTCCTGTGGGTTTATCAGTAAATGATAATTCCTTTGACCTGGTTTCCCCTTTTATGTATTCCAGCCATTGATTTAATGCTTGTTTCTTGTCATAATCTATTTTGATTTTTGTTGATATCCTATCTTCAACCTCAAGATTCAGTTCTTTACGCATCGATTGAATACGCCTAACAATTTCTCGTGCAAAACCTTCGGCTTCTAGATCTGCTGTCAATTCGGTATTTAAAAGTAGAACAGCTTCGTTAGTTTTAGTTTTAGCAATATGTTTTCTTTCCGTTTCAACTATCTGGAAGTATTCTTTATCAAGTGAAATTTTTTCACCTTCGAAATTTATTGAGGTTTTACCGTTTTTATTTAATTCATCAAATAATGCTTTATTATCTAGTCCCTCAATAATTTCAACAATTTGTTTTGCTTTTTCACGGAATTTCGGCCCTAATTTAGAATGATTTGGTTTTATTGATTTTTCCATAAATTTATTAGTATCTCTTTCAAAATTTATTTCTTTAACATTTATTTCGTCATTTAAAAGATCTAAAAGAGGTTTAATTTTCGACTCGATTTCTTTAGTACAAACTAATGTCGCACTTGAAAGAGGATATCTAACCTTAATTCCAACTTTTGATCTTAGTGCTCTCCCTACCTCGACCAAGTCGCGGATATTCTTCATACCTTCTTCAAGATCCTTGTTAATTTTATCCTTGTTGGAATCTAGATAATTACAAAGATGAACACTTTCATCCATTTCGTCCTGCTGTAAATTTTGATAGATAACCTCTGTAATAAACGGAATTATTGGTGCAAGTAGCTTTGAAAGATTCAGAAAAATTTCATACATTGTTGAATAGCCTGCAAGTTTGTCATCGGTTTTTTCCTCTACCCATAATCTTTTACGAGATCTCCTAAGATACCAATTGCTGAAATCTTCAATTATAAAATTTTCCACGGTCCTGGCAGCCTTGTGTAATTCAAAGGTTTCAAAATATTCCTTAAACTCAGCAACTACTTTGTTAAATCTACTGATTATCCATCGATCAAGATGCGATCTATGCTCATATTTAATTGAATCAGTTTTTGGATCGAATTTATCAATTGCTGCATAGGTTGCAAAAAAATTGTAAGAGTTCCAGAAGGTTAGAATGAATTTTCCTAAAGTATCCTTAACTGCTTCTTCATAGAATCGTGTGGACATCCATGGAGCATTGGCAGATACTAGATACCATCTTAGGGCATCAGCTCCTTCATGACTAAGTATGATATTGGGGTCAACATAATTTCTTTTACTTTTACTCATTTTCTGATTATCTTTGTCCAGAACAAGACCGAGTGTTAACACATTTTTATAAGGCCGGTCATCAAAAAGAAAGGTTGATATTGCAAGTAGGGAGTAAAACCATCCCCTTGTTTGATCTAGTGCTTCGGAGATAAAATCAACTGGGAAATTTTCCTTAAATTTTTCTTTGTTTTCAAATGGATAATGCCATTGGGCAAAAAATGCAGATCCAGAGTCGTACCAACAATCGATGACCTCCTCTTCGCGTTTCATAATTTCTTTGCAATTGGGACACTTTACGACAAGCTCATCAACAAGAGGCTTGTGCAAATCATAATTTTTAGGAAAAGATTCGCTCAATTCTTTTAGCTCTTTAACACTGCCAATACAAATCTGATGTCTACAATTTTTATTTGTGCATGTCCAAATCGGTAATGGAGTTCCCCAATATCTCTTTCTAGAAAGAGCCCAGTCTTTTACTTCTCGAATAAAATCTCCAAATCTACCTTGTTGAAGATGGGAAGGATACCAATTTATGTTATTGTTATTTCTAATTAGTGAATCCTGCACCTTTGACATTGCAATAAACCATGATTCCATTGCATAATACAAAAGAGGAGAATCACATCTCCAACAAAACGGATATTCATGGGAATATCTTTTAGTTCCAGATAGCAAGCCTCTTTCTTCTAAATGCTCGATGATGCTCGGATCGGCATCTTTAACAAACTGTCCGGCCCAAAGTTTTACCTCGGGCGGAAATGTCCCATCTAACTTAACCAATTGTATGACAGGAAGATCATACTTTCTGCCAACATTGTAGTCATCTTCACCAAATGCTGGAGCAATATGTACAATTCCTGTTCCATCCTCCATAGTGACAAAATCTGCTAAAACTATGTACCATGCCTTTTTTTCAGGCTTATAATAGTCAAACAAAGGTTCGTATTCTTTTCCCTCAAGTTCTTTTCCTGAATAACCATCAATTAAATCATATTCCTGACCTTTTAACAGAACTGCAGCCCGCTCCTCGGCAAGTATTAATTCCTCTCCTTCAAATCTTATTCTTACATAGTTTTCATCTGGATGAACGGCTAATGCAACATTAGACAATAGAGTCCAGGGAGTAGTGGTCCAAGCCAAAAAGTAAGCATCTTCACCTTTAATCTTAAATTTAACAAAAATTGAAAGCTCCTCAATAGTTTTATAACCTTGTGAAATTTCATGTGCGGAAAGAGGAGTTCCACATCTGGGACAGTAGGGAACTACCTTGTATCCCTTATATAATAATTTTTTCTCCCAAGCTTGCTTAAGTGACCACCAAACTGATTCGATGTATTCGTTTTTTAAGGTGATATAGGGGTTATCCATATCTATCCAAAAACCGATTTTTTTGGTGATATCGACCCAAGCATTTTCATATTTGAAAACACATTTTTTACATTCTTCATTGAATTTCTTAATACCATATTTTTCGACCGCCTGCTTGTCTTCTAAGCCGAGAGTTTTTTCAACTTCGATTTCCACTGGCAGTCCGTGCGTGTCCCATCCCGCTTTTCTTTCAATAAAATGCCCATTCATTGTTTGATATCTTAGAATTAAATCCTTTACTACCCTTGTTAGTACATGTCCTGGATGGGGAAGCCCGTTTGCTGTTGGGGGTCCTTCTAAAAAGACATAAGGAGTGCAACCTTTTCTTTGATCAATGGATTTTTGGAAGATGTCATTTTCTTCCCAAAATTTTCTAATTTTGTTTTCGAATTCGTAAGGAACATACTTTTGAGGAGGTGAGTTAATCATTGCATTTCACCAAATATCTTTTAAGAAGCGAGACCCTTATTGCAGAAGGTTGATAAAACCATTTCCATTAATATCTGTTAATATGCTGTGATATCTAAAGATTTCATGATCTCTCTTAATAGAGCTGTTGCATAGGAACCCTTATACAAATCAAAGGAAACTTTTAGAGCTTTTTTTTGTTTATATAAATCGTCAGCGATAATTTTGTATGACAAATTTTGGACAGGTGAAAGTAAAGGACGACGCAATCCCCCTGAAGACATAAATGGTATTTCTGGAATAATGAAATCTCTTACGTCAATTTTCTCTTTTTCAATTACTTTTCTTTCAATTTCCCCTATTTCCCCTTTTGCTAGATTTGTATCACTCCCAAATAGCGGGCCGCTGACAAATGCCCCGCCCCTTTTTATTTGTTTATTAATCTTATCTATGTTATTTTTGTTAACACTAATTTCGTTTTGATCAATTACGCCTTTTCTAATTGGAAGAATTATATCGCCAATAATTGCCTCATTTATTGGAATATTTTTCTTCATTCTAATGCTTAGAATTTTATTAAATAAAAATGATTGATATGCATAAATAAACATAGTCAACAAATTCTTTGGTAATTCAAGCAATGCGCCAACATAGTCCTCATTGTTTTTGACAAGTTTATTTAACATCGATTTTTCAAAGGTCAAGTGCTGTGGATAATTTCTAAAAGCCTCAGAAAAGTCGCGTGTTTCCTCTAGTCTTTTTCTAAGTTTGTAAGAATTTTCTCCCTCTGCCTTCAAAGGATTTCCTATGTAGGTCATTACAGCACTTTCAAAATCATTAAAAACAATGTGTTTTCCTACCAAATGAGTAATTGGTCTGATTACTCCAAATCTTTGAATTCCATAAAAATTTGGAACACCACAATAATGTTTTATAACTTCAAATGTCTCTTTAACATTCTCCTCGATTTTTGTACCTTCTAAATTTCTTATTATTATGTCAAAACTGTTGCCGTGAAGATCGCCAATTTTTATGGGGCGTTCAGAAGAGTAAAGATTTTTTATGGTCAAATCATTGATTTTGATTGAACGTAATTTATCTTTATCGATATTATAAAAGGACATCAGTTGTGTAGTAATTGCTCGTTTGTCTTTTGTTCCAGCAAATCCTATTCTATTTCTGGATATCCGTAATCTTTGTGAAATTTCTCTAATTAGCAAATTTGTTTCCCAGTTTACTAAAGTTATTTCAGCAATAGTAAATTTTCCATCTTCAGATTCTTTAGGATAATTAAAAATCTCTTTTACACAAAAATCCTGAGGTGTTGATCTAAGTTTTCCACCTATTCCTTCGTTCCGAGTTAAATAAGTTTCTATCCCAATTGATTTTTCAATTTTAGATATTTTCATTGAAGAAAACGACTATTTTTTCTTTTTTCTTTCAAAATTTTTACTAAAGCTTTTTACTTCGTCTTCCAACTGTTTTACAGTCTTTTTTAGTATTTCCTCTGGTTTACCTTTTTTTACCCTAACATATAATGTTCTCTTATTTGAGAGGGGATGATCGCATAGATATTCTGCAAACTCAACATCACTGTTTTGCATCAATACTTGGGTTATTGGATTCAAAATGGTTTCGTTCTCACCAACAACTTCAATTTCCAGTTCTTTTGCAGTTTTTTTAATTTTATTTAACTCCACAAATTTCAACCCCATTACTTAATTTGTTTTAAAGTTGATCAAGATCATACGTACCATAATCATCTGCAATTCGTCTTCTCTCGCGATTTCCACATTTACGACATTCTAATGAATTTCCATTTTTTATTAGTGTATGCCTGCATTTTGAACAGAAACCTTGTATTACACCTAATCTGGAATCCTTTGTTTCGAGTTGAACACTTGGTTTAACCTGTTGAACCTTTGCCCTAATAATGTCTCCTAAGGAAAACTCCGTTGAAGGATCTTTTACATATGACTTTGAAATCTCTGAAACTCTCAGAGTTCCATTTGTATCACTTGATATGACCCTTTTTTTTCCTTTAACGTGTATTACTTCAGCAATAACCATTGATGACTTCACAGATCTAACTTCAGCAAGGACTATATCTCCTCTTTTTATTATTACAGGTGTACTTGTTGCAGGTTTTACTGTTGCTCTCCTGTGTTTTTCATCGATAAAATACTTACCCACTCTTGCTGCCCTTATGATTCCTCCTTCTTCAAAGGTACCATCACCAGGCATTAATTCTTCAGAAGTTGAAAGCTTGTCTCCTGGAAGCACTATATTATTATTCATGTTTTCTACCATTAATTAATTACAATAATAGATTTAGGCAACCATATAAGCATTTTAAAGGTTATGGTCAGGATAATTAAGCAATTGAAATATTTCACGTAGATTTTTAGAAGAGAGATTTTGTAATTGATAATAGTAATTTGTTCAATCTTATAAATTAATTATTTTCACAATTTTAATTATGCAATCTTTAGCTCTTATGATTATTTCTGCATTTTATTAAATAATTCTAAATTTTCATTATTTTTATTGAGCAAAATGTCACAAAAATTTTGTAAAAATTTTTATATGTTGAGTCGTATATTGTCTTTGAGTGGGGGAGATACTCTTGTGCCATTCAACGCATCCCATCCTATGATTCCTTTTACATCCCATCATTTATTTTTCCCCACTCGTAAGAAAAATTGGATTTCATATAATTTTTTTTAAAATAAATAAGTTCCTAGCTGAAATTACTTGTCCCAAAATCCACGTGTTCTAGCATAATTCAATTCGGCTTTTAGAATGTCGCGCAAGAATTTTAAATAAAGTTCTTCTGACTTTTCTAATCCATTTCTATTGTATCGGCGAAGTATTCTTGAAGCTGTGTCTGGTCCGATGCCCCTACCCATAAGAGCCATTATAGCAATTTTACCATAACTCAACACCAAACTAGCATTTTTATGAAGTCTGATCACTTCTCTATTTTCCTGGGATGTTCGCTGTTTTTTTGATAAAAGTATTGCAAGCTCTTTAGATCTTCGATGCAATACAGAAATTTTTATAGCTCCGCAATTTGGGCAAACTAATCGCTTTTGCACTCTACGTACTGTTGTATTCCATGTATGGTAACAATTTGTACAAGCCAAAGTAATATCGGTTTCTTCCAATCGATTTTTTAAGGCCATTAAAATAGTTCTATCAGCACGCTGAGGGGCCATTAGGCCTTTTATTGTTTCAAATCCGGCTAAACCAATAGGCGAAAGTCGCTGTATTTTTATACTGATCTCGCCACTTTGAATTTTTTGTAAAACTCGCCGGGTATTTTTTATATCCATTCTTTCCCAGATTATTTTGTCTACTGCCTCATCGAAAACTAGACTATTTTCAAAAATTGTGAATAATTTTTTCACTCCAACATTACGATAATCAAAATCTTTTCTTATTGCGCCGAATTTTCTAGCAACGTGAATCAGTTGCCATCGGATGTAAGTTGAATTTCTTACAATTGTTTGAATAAGATAATATAGTGATTCTGGAGCGATTTGTAAGATTATTTCCTTAATTCTTTCAGGAGATATCCGTCCAGGAAGCTCGAAATTTATTCGGTAAGGATCACTATTTATACCAATGCTTTCACCAATAAATTGAGCAAGCATTGCGGAAATCAAGCGCCCTAGGGTTTCATTTACCTTTGTCCCAAAACAGGCGTTAATTACAACGCTTCTTTCTTCTATTTCTAGTGTTACAGTTTTATCAGTAGGAACCACGAATCCTTTATTTTTTTGTTTTTCAATTTGTTTTACAAATTTTTGAAAAGAAGTTTTATCACAGGGATATTTGTTTTTTTCTATGTTTTCGGACACAAGTCTTCTAATTTTTCCGACTTCTAGAGCAACTTCATAAGGAACTGGAATGTCTTCGCCAGACCAGGAAGGTACTGTTCCGATTTCCTTTGATTGTGAAACCAACAATTCCTCCTCATCCATTTTAATTACTAACCATGGTCTTCCGTGTAAGATGAATCTTGCCCCCTCAAAACCATAATTTAAAACAAAGCTTTCATCTAATTTTCCTATCTTTCTTCTGGAACTTATATCAATAACAAAAAATGATTTTTCGTCTGGTATCATAGATATGTTATCTAAAAAATAGAGTCTTGAGCTTTTTCTCTTTATTAGGATGTCATTATCAATGAAAACACTTCGCTGGTTACGCAGTTGTTCAACTATTTTATTGAATGTATTTTTATTTAACTTATGAAATGGATAAGACCTGGTAATTATTTGATAAACTTTCTCAACTGTTATTTTACCGTATTCCAATGCAATAGAAATTATTTGATTCGTTAAAACCGAAAGTGGATTTTGTCGAACCTCTAATTCTTCTAATTGACCGACAAGAGTTCTTTTAGCAATTATAAGACTTTCAGCAAAATCTTCAGGGTTGGTTGTCAGAATTATTCCTTTGGAGGTTTTTCCAATCCTGTGTCCTGACCTGCCTATTCTTTGAATAATTCTCTTGACTTCTCTAGGGGAATTATATTGTATAATAAAATCAGTATTTCCAACATCAATCCCAAGCTCAAGTGATGAAGTGCAAATTAATGACTTTAATTTTCCACTTTTAAAATCATCTTCGGATTCAACCCTTGCAATTTTTGATAATGAACCATGATGGACGCCGATTGGCATTTCCTCTTGCCAGATATGAAAACGTGATGCAAGAATTTCTGCCCCATCTCTTGTATTAATAAAGAGTAAAGTTGAAACATGCTTGTCGATAAGTTCTTTGCATCTTCTGAGAGAAGCAAATGACATTGGTTCTATACTTAATTTATGAGAATCGCTGTAATCGTTTTTTAAAATTGTAGGGAGTTCAACCATAATTTCAATATGTTTTGTGACATCTACCTCCAAAACCTTGACATCACGAAACCTGCCATTTTGAAGTCCCCCTAGAAATCTTTTGACTTCCTCTGGAGTTCCAACAGTAGCCGATAATCCAATTCTTTGAAAATCTTGATTGTTTTCGGAGGTAAGCTCGTATAATCTCTCCAGTCCAACTGCTAATTGAGCACCGCGCTCATCATTTGCAAGCTCGTGAATCTCATCAATAATTACCCACTTTACAAATTTTAAAAATCTTCTTAATCGCCGCCCTGTAAAAAGGATTTGAAATGTTTCTGGTGTGGTGATTAACATATCGGGCGGAGTTCTTGATTGTCTGGCACGTTCGCTCTGAGAAGTATCTCCGTGACGTACAGCAATATTGATACTGAGTTTTTTAGCCCACTCGATAGTTCTTTTCAGCATGTCCCTGTTTAATGCTCTTAGAGGTGTAATATATAGAATCGAAATTCCATTACCTACAATCTCAGAATTCTGATTTTTAAATTTTAAAAAATTATTAAAAATTGGTAGCAAAGCAGATTCAGTTTTTCCAAGACCTGTAGGTGCGATTAATAAAACATTATCTCCATTAAGTATTGGAGGTATGGCAATATTCTGGGGTTCTGTGGGCCTATTTATCCCTTGTGAAAAAAGAATTTCCTGAATTTTTGGGTCTAATTTTGAAAATATTGAAGACATCTTAACGATTTAAAACATTTTAAGATATTTATGTTTGTCTTAAAAAAACTGTTATTCAATTGCGTAAAAAAAGATTATTCCAAGAACAAACCAGGTAATCATAACGATGAAATAAGCTGCGTTTTTTATGCCAGCCAATGCTCCACCAAAAATAATTATTAATGGTAGTAAAACTAATAGAAATGCAGTTAGAATTTGTTTCATGTCTTTACTAAGATTTAGATCCATAGGACATCAGATTATTGAGATACTGTGGCCAGGTTATAAACCATTCAATATTTAAGCTTAACTTCACTTGGAAATATTTTTTACCTTTCCCAAATACGATCCATCTAGTAGATAAATATCTGCATTTTTTACATCAATTACTTTTCCTAATGGCCCCACAACACCTTCTCTGTTTATTGCTGTTCCCCCACACAAAGGATTAAAGGCAGGTATGATTAAAATTTCTGGGTTTCCACTTTCTGGATATTTTTCTTGTATCTTTTCTTTTAGAAATTTTGTTCTTACCCAACATGGTTCAAAATACCGGTGTTCCAATCTGTCAGTAAGCATCACGGTAGGATGGGTGTGTGCAGTCACTATATATCTACAGTTAACAATATTACTATTAGGCCATCGATGTCCATGCACAAATCCAATATCATTAAAAACTACCCCTCCAGAAGGATGGATTTTTACCTGAGCGGGGGTTATTTTACTTAGAAAACCATCATGATTACCTGGGATAATATGCACATTTCCAAAAGTGCAAATACACTCCAGAAGATTTGTCACATCTTTTCTTTCTCGAATTGTAGATGTTGGAATGTTATGTTTCACATCGCCTAGTAAAATAATATCTTCGGGCTTTAATTTTTTACATATATGTACGATTTTATTTTGTATTTTCTCTGTTATTGTGGAGGTAAGCACGCCGCTTTCTCTTAATTCTTTTTCTATTCCAATATGAAGATCTGCGAAAACGATTTTTTTTTCTTTGGGGATAATTAAAACAGGTTCTTTGTAATATGGTTGCAGATATGAATATAAATTCATTTTTATCCAATTGGGATAATCATTGATGGGTTTATAAATAAAAATATTATGTTGACAAATAATTTTACATATATTGCGCAAAAAACCCAAATTGATATTGCACCTATTCCTTTGGAAATGCCTTTTCCAGCTTTACCAATACCTATAGTTTTCAGTCCTTGCTTTGATATCAATGTAATTGGAATAGCAAAACTTACATATCCAATGACCCACATAATTAACTCAACCAACAACAAGGCAAGTAAAATTAGTGGTATGCCTGCACCAAAAATTGCATCTAATGCACTTATTCCAAATTGGTAACTTATTTCCCTATCTAGCAATATAAATGATAAAATTAAAGCACCAATATGAAAAATAAAAGCGTATTTTTTGATTTTCTCTTCGAGATTCTTGTTAGTTTCGAATTTTAAATAATATTTAAAAATTAAGAAAAGAGCAATAGCTAATATCCATAAAATCACGATTATTATTGGAAATGAGAGGCCATTTTCAGATTCTTTTGCCTGGGCAGTATATAGATGGTCACCAAGAAATATTAATTTATAATTACCACTGATTGAAGCTTTTGGTTGATTTCCTCCGTCAATTGTAACTGTAAACTCGTTACCCCTGGCAAATCCAAAATTTTCAAATTCCTGTTCAGTGTTGTCTATCACTATAGAATCATTGGTCCCTATTAGAACCATGCCCCCATTCACAATAATTGAGGCGGTTTCAATTAATTCTTCGTATTCCTCAATGTTTCCAGTAAATGATGATAAATTAAATTGCTCAATACCAGTTGAAGTATTTGAAATCTCACTAATTAGGGAAGTTGTTTTCACATATCCAGAATTTGCAGGTTCGATAGATAATGTTGCAATATCCTCTTCGTTTTTAGATAAAGAAAAAGCGTAAAATATCGATTCTTGGATCAGGTTTATATCGTTATCCTTCAATAAAAATACTTTTCCTGTTGAATCCCCATTCCAGATTACAGTATCGTTATTAGTAAGCGTAATATTTCCTTGATCATTTAATTTTGTAATAGCGACCGAGTTTCCCTCATAATGCAATGGAACTTGCTCATTTGCAATTAGTACGAGAAGAGGCGTTTCATTTCCCTCAGTTAATCCTATCTGAGCAATAGAAGAAATTGCAAAGTTTAATTCGGTATTAACTGTGACGTTATCTGTCCCTGTCCCCATTACAAATAATCCATCTAAGGCATTTAAACTTACATTTGAATAGGTAATAATTACATCGATAAAATCAAATAGATCTTCTGGTGTGATTGATTTGAGATTTAATTGCTGGATTTTTTGGATATCAACAATAGTTACATGTTCAATACTTTCAAAATAGCATGATCCAAATATTGGAAAAATATTTAGATTTTGTAATATTGATACATCAAATAAATCATCTAAAACATCATAGATAATAGGAAAAGTTGTAAGTTCTACCATGTCGGAGAAATTAAGAGGCAATTCTGTTTCGTAGCCATTAAATGAACCTTTTAATTCGGTTTTTCCCAAAAAAACACCTACTGTAGGTTGTTCAATTTCTACATCAAGATTTGCGGTTGGAGAGATAAATTGTCCACTGGCAAAAACAGATAAGGTTATGAATAAAAAACATCCCATCAGAATTAAGATTTTTTTCATTGATGATTGATTGAAAAATGATTATAAATAATTTATTAAAATTTTTTAGTTGGGATAATTGGTTAGTGATTTTTTGATACAGGTTTACAAACAAGTTGTTTTTTCAGTGTTTGGAAATTTCCCAACGTTTTCTGACAGCATATAAACTCTAAAGACTATCAGTGTAAACAAAGGTGAAAAAATGAAATCGAAAAAAGGATTTATAATATTAGTAATAGGAGCTTTTGTAGTCGGAATGGCAATGTGCGTTTCTGCAGATGAAGAGCGATCAGAAATTAAAATTACCTCTGTTGAAGCAGAAGAAAATCAAGAAGATTGGTTAATTGCCCCTACCCCAGATGAATATCTAGATGATACTTCAAGCGGTGAAAATGAGGATATGTTGATTTCCCCCTCGCCTGAGGATGAGGGGTGGGTAATTGCGCCAAACCCAGATGGAGACGATAATTTTGATGTTCAAATTCTTGATTCCTCTGGAAAAGCCGAAGGGCGTATAAGTGGTGAAACAAACAATGCAGGTTTACAAATCATAGGTCTCCTTGGAATAATAGGTGCTTTGGGTTGTATCCTGCTAGTTAGAAGTAGGAAGAAGATAGACTAATTTTTCCTCCTCTCACTATCTTCTTTCTTTTTTTTTCATAAATTTCGTAAATTTCAAATAAAATATTGGAAAAATTTTTAAAATATGTCTTCTATATTAATTATGTTATTTCAACGTTGAAAAACAAAAGGGGGAGAAGACGACTTGCTTGCCGGCTCGACGTACTTCTCCTTTCAAATTTTTCTTTTAATATTTATCTTATATATTTTGATAATAGGTTGGGAATTTTTTCAATTATATCTGTTGGAATTAAACCATATGACTTAGTTTCAAATGCTTTATTTCCCGCACAACCGTTTATAAATGCAGACATTCTGATGGAATTATAGGTATCAACTCTTCTTGACAGAAGTGAACCAATAATTCCTGCAAGAACATCTCCTGTTCCACCAACAGTCATCGCTTGGTTGTGAATATCATTGAGCTTAACTCTTTCTCCATCAGATAATATATCGACGTAGCCTTTTAAAAAAATTGAAATGCCGACTTTGGTTGCCCAACTTTTAACCAAATTTTGTCTCTCTTCTATATTTTCTGAAATTTTTAAACCAGTAAATGTTTTGAATTCGCCTGCATGGGGTGTTATTACCGTTTTTGAATTAAATATTTCATTTGAGTAACTTCTTAAAGGTAAGATTGCATCAGCATCTATTACAACTGGAATTTTTTCCTTATTGATTCTTTTGATTATTTCAATTGTTGCCTTTTCAGTTTCTGGATGTTTTCCGAGGCCTGGGCCAATTACTACAGAATCGCATTTTTTAAATAAATCATTTAATATATCAACATCTCCCGATAGTAGAATATCTCCGCTCAATTCTTTTACGATAAGATTTGGCGAGTAATTTGCGATAATTGAACTTGATTTTTTGGGAGATGCAATATATACAAGATCACAGCCAGTTCTTAATGCGGCCATTCCACAGAGCGCAGGTGCACCATTATAAGGTCCCCCCCCAATAATTAAAACTCTGCCATTATCACCTTTGTGTGAATTTTTAAGAGGTATAGGATAATATGTGGCTAGTTCTCCAGGACCTACAAAATTTATTGCTTTTTCAGGAATACCAATACCAACAACTTTGATTTTTCCACAATTGCTATTGTTCATTCCAATTTTTGAGTCGTGAAAAGTGATTGTATAGTGAGGCCGGATAGCAATATTGGTACCTAGACCTGTAGGTACATCGACAGAAATTATTTTTTTATTTTTAGTCTTATTTATTTTATCAACTATTGATGCATAAGGTTCCTTCAAGCTTCCAGAAATTCCTATTCCAAGCATGGCATCTATAATTATATCATTTTTTGACAAAAATTCATCAATATTATTCAGATGGTTTTGTTCAAAAAGAGTTACATCTATTTGTTTCAATTTTTGAAAATTTGATTTAGAAATTTTTGTTTTAATTTTAGATTCTTTTCCTAATAGGATAACTGATACTCTAAATTTTGTGTGAAGATGCCTAGCGGCAACAAATCCATCTCCCCCATTATTGCCTAAACCACATAGTACAAGGATTCCTTCTTTTACTTCCTTGATATTATTTAAAACAAATTCTGCCACACCTTTACCAGCATTTTCCATAAGAGTCGATGCCGGCACACCACGATATTCTGAATTTATGTCTAATACTCTTATTTCACTTGCTGGAAGCATACCAAAACGTATAACAACTTTTAAGCTATATATGCTTCGAATATTAAACGATTTCAAGGAGGCTTACTGAATGATGCCAGGTCGAATAAACCCAAGGCAGATGAATCAAATGATGAAAAAATTGGGTATTAATGTTAAAGAAATTGAAAACGTTCAGAAAGTAATCATTCAGACAGATAAAAAGGAATATATCTTTGATAGTGCAGAGGTAACTATGATGGATGCACAAGGTCAAAGAACTTTTCAGATATCAGGTAAGCCAAGAATTGTAGAGAGAGAAGAAAAAATTCTGAAGGAAGATATTGATTTAATAGTCCAACAAACTGGAAAAAGTGCTGAAGAAGCAAAGAAGGCTTTAGAGGAAAGTAATGGCGATATTGCAGAAGCAATAATGAAACTTACAGATTAAAAAATTATTTTTTTTATGTAACGAAAGAAGTAAAAGCAGGTTCTTATTTATCAAATGGAAAATGAAAATTAGAAATATTGAATTAAAATCAATAGAGGCTAGGCGTTATATCGGTAGAAATGAACGCCCAAAACAAGTCCGTATAGATCATAACAGTACAGTATCTAACTTCTCTAATATTAGTGAAAAACAAGCTACAATCGATTTTCAATATACAGCAAGTTACGGACCGGTTGGCGTAATAAAAATCGAAGGTTCATTAATTTTTGAAGATTCGGATGCAACTAAAATTGCTGGTGAATGGAAAAAATCTCGAAAAATGCCAGATCAATTTGCAAGTGGTCTTCATACCGCTATTATGCATACTTGCGTGCCTGAGGCAGTTGGTATTGCAAAAGACTTAGGTTTACCGCCACCGATTCCGTTGCCGCAAGTAAGAATTGGTGATAACGTAAAAAAAGCTCAGTTCGGTCCAGAGGTCGCATAAATAATAAAACCATTCACTCAATTTTTGAATTCTTTAAGTTTAAGAAAACATTCTAAATAGAGAAATTATACCATTTTTCATGGATTCAATTGTAATTTCTATCGGCGGTTCCGTTTTACTTTCAGATGAGGCAGATGTTAATTTTCTAAAAAATTTTGCAAAATTATTAATCAAACATAGTAAAAAATACAGAATTTTTCTTGTAGTTGGTGGAGGCAGAGTTGCACGTGAATACATAAGAAAAGGACGTGAATTAAATATTGACGAAAACGAACTTGATGTATTGGGAATTGCTATAACTAGAGTAAATGCTTATTTAATTACGAATATATTAAAAATAAGTAATAAAGAAATTCCATCAAATACAGACGATGCAATAAATTTAAAACATAAGATTGTAGTAATGGGCGGTACAATTTCGGGACACAGTACTGATTTTGTAGGTGCTGAACTTGCTCAAAAAACACATTCAAAAACATTTATAATTGCAACAAACGTGGATGGGATATATGACAAGGATCCGAACAAATATCCTGATGCAAAACAACTCAAAACAGTTTATATAAAGGATTTAATTGGTCAGTACGGAACTAATTGGAATTCAGCGGGTAGCAACGTTGTTGTTGATGGGCCTGCATTAAAAATGATACAAGAAGCACAAATTCAGACAATAGTTATTAATGGTAAAAGACTAGATCAGCTGGAAAACGCAATTTTAAATAAAACAATAAATGGAACGATAATAAAAATATAAAAAAGAAAAAAAAGAGTTTTACCTTACAAAGTCAATGTTGTATTTTGAAGTTGTTACAACATTTTTTGTTAAGGTATTTAGACTCGTGCTTGTTTTAGGCCCTAGTAAATTCGGCGACTGAACCCCAGTCATGATAGCCATTACTCTACATTTTCCCTCAAATTCTGGCAGAACTCGTGCGCCCAAAATTACATTTGAATAGCAGTCAAGGTCCTGCGTAAGATTCTTGGCAACATCCTGAACGTATTTTAAACTCATGTTTGGACCGCCGGTTATGTGAACTAGAGCACCATTGGCACCTCTGTAATCAACATTCAAAAGCGGATGATTTAATGCTTCATTTACAATTGCATCAACTCCAGCGTCCTCATCTGCTTCGCCCCAGAGCATTACAGATAAACCGCCGCTATCCATAATTGCCTTCATGTCTGCATAATCAAGGTTGATAAGTGACGGTACTGTAATTGTTTCCGAAAGTCCCTTTACTGTTTCGGCGATCATTTGATCCATAACAGAAAAGGCCTGATTTATTGGTAAATTCGGTACGAATTCTAATAGACGGTTGTTGTCCAAGACTACAATACTATCAGCTTTTGTTCTCAAATGATCTAGTCCTTCGTCTGCTTTAATTAATCTTGCTCTTTCTACGTTAAATGGTGTTGAAACCATACATGTGACAACCGCCTCGTGTTTTTTTGCAATCTCTGCGACTACTGGCGCTGAACCTGTTCCAGTTCCACCACCCATACCAGCAGTGATGAATACAAGATCAGCGTCTTTCAATAGTTTTTCAATTTCTCTACTGGATTCGCGAGCACATCTTTCAGCGACATCAGGAAAACCACCAGCACCAAGACCTCTTGTTATATCTTGTCCAATTAGAAGTTTTTTATCTGCCTCGACAAGATCAAGAGCTTGTTTATCAGTGTTGATGGCTATAGTTTCTGCACCTTTTACACCTAATTTATTTAATCTAGTAATTGTGTTTCCCCCGGCACCCCCACAACCAATAATTATGATTCGTGGTGTACCGAACATATCATCGTCAAGTTGTAATTTACTTTCTTCTTCAACCTTATTTTCTATTGCAGTTGCAATAAAAGATTCCATTCCATTACCTTTTTTGGCCATTCAAATCCTCCTAAATTCCTGGTAGTTTGAAGGACGCCTTATCCCGAAGGCGTCCTTCCAAAGGGTGCATCCCATCCCTCCTAATAGCTTAAGCGTCACTTCTTGAGGTACGGTGCCATTGATTCAACTGCAAGTTCAAGTTCTTGAACCTTCTTAATTTTCTCAGCCTTTTCAATAACTTGGTTTGCATAAGACTTTATGAATTCATTTACAGCATGACGAATTACTTCCGATCTAGAAGAAAACTCTCCAGCTCTAATAAAAAGATCAATAGAACGTAGATCGTGGTATGGTAATCGGATAGTTATTCGTTGGCTTTCCATATGCTGCCTCACGCACCTCAAATAGATGTCAGTTATACATCGCCCAGACGTCAATTAAGCGTCGGATTAGCATCAAATAAATGACAAAATACATCATTTGTCTGACACTATTTTGAATGCATAATTTGGTTTAAAAAGCTTTCGTTAAAATTGAAACTACTTGCCAAACTACATGCCAATAGTATGGCCAAAAGCAACCGACCCGGATATCTTTTCAATCTTAACTTTTACTGTTGTACCCTTGACTGCACCAGGAACATAAACAATATATTTGTTGAAATATCCGACACCGTCACCTTTGCGACCAATGTCTTTTATTGTTAAGTCTACTGTCATGCCTTCTTTCAATGACTCTACGGGCTGTTGAGAAACCTTTCTCCTTCTCGATTTTACTGATCTTATCGCACCGCACGCATCACAACGTATCAGAACTGTTCTTCCTTGTTTTACAAGATGAGTATCTGGTCTGTTGCATTCAGAGCACATTACAAATGTATCAATATATTCCTTGAGTTTATCCTGAATTTGTTTTGCTGGGATCTTACCTTGGAAAACAACGCGACCACCGCCTAACTCCCCTGAAGTGCCCAGACCACCTAATAAAAATTTCATGACATGATCTCCTTCCCGGTTTATTGCATCAATTATTTTATCATAATTTTTAATAAGTGTTGTGTTGCCTTCATAGAAAATTTCTGCCTTGGGAAGTTTAAATCTTTCATCATCTATTTCTTTGCTCGAAATATTTTCCTGAACTTTCTTTAATAATTTTTTGTAATCGTAATCGGACATATTATTTCTGCCGAATACTGTGCCTGACTAAAAACCTTACGTAAATATAAATTAAAAAATTAAATTGCTTTTAGTATCTAATTATTTTGTGTTTTGTTTTTTTTACAAGGACTACAAAACCATTATTTATAGCTTCTTCTGCCACATCATTTCTTCTCGTGAAAATTTTACTGTTTCCGTTTGTCCAATGCCAGATATAATCTGAGACCTTCTTCTCCCCCACGTTATCACTTTTTCCGATTATAGAATTTTCCTATAAAAAACTTGTTAAATTTTCTGATAATAACTTTAATATTTTAATTTTACATCTATCTTAATTTTCACAATAAATTAATATACCTACAAGAGTTACCCGCCAGAAAACAATGTGATAACAATAGATATAATTAATTGTTATTATTGAAAAGATAAAATTAATATATAGTCATGTTATCACAAAAAAAGCAAATCACAGATATCAACAAAAATAGATTATAGGAGAAACTGAAATGGTTGAGTTTAAAGTTGTTGTAAATGATACAAAAAACGGCAAATCACATCAAGTTCCGGTCAGTGGCCATCATGCAAACTCATTAATTGGAAAAAAAATTGGTGATGAGGTTGACGGAATTTTTATCTCACTTCCAGGTTACAAATTACAGATAACTGGTGGTACTGACAAAGACGGATTCCCAATGAGAAAAGATTTTCTGGGTATTGGCAGAAGACGCTTATTACTAACGAAAGGTGTAGGCTTTAAGCCAAAAGAAAATGGTCTTAGAAGAAAAAAATCGATAAAAGGAAGTACTGTTAATCAAAATATTGTGCAAATCAATATGAGTGTTACTAAATATAGTTCAAAACCGATAGACAAATTGATCACGTCCGAGAAAAAAGAGGAAGGTGAAGCAAAAGAGGAAAAGAAATGAGTTTGCCGAGACAACCTGAAATTAACATAGGCATGATTGGTCATGTCGACCATGGCAAAACAACGTTGTCTCAAAGATTGACAGGAAAATGGACTGATGAGCACTCTGAAGAATTAAAGAGAGGAATATCAATCAAACTTGGTTATGCCGATACAGCTTTTTACAAATGTAAAAAATGTAAAAAATGTGGAGAACCAGAGTGTTACGGCACAAAAGAGATTTGTGCAAATTGTGGCAGTAAATGTGAAATTTTGCGAGTGGTTTCGTTTGTAGATGCACCGGGGCACGAAACATTGATGGCTATAATGCTTTCTGGCGCTGCAATTATGGATGGTGCAGTTCTTGTGATCGCTGCAAACGAACAATGCCCTCAACCTCAGACGAGGGAACACCTAACTGCTCTCGATATTGCTGGTATTGATAAAATTGTCATTGTACAAAATAAAATCGATCTTGTGTCTGAAAAAAACGCAATTAAAAATTACGAGCAGATTCAGGATTTTATTAAAGGTACATGTGCTGAAAATGCCCCAATTATTCCAGTGAGCTCTCATCACAATATAAATATAGATATGCTTATCAAAGCCTTGGAGGAATGTATACCTACTCCAAAGAGAGATTTAGAAAAACCGCCTTTAATGTACGTTGCTAGAAGTTTCGATATCAACAAACCAGGAGTAGGTCCAAATCAGTTAAGAGGTGGTGTAATAGGGGGCTCACTAATTCAAGGTGTTTTAAGATGTGGTGAAGAAATCGAAATTGCTCCTGGAAGAAAGGTTGAATCGGAAGGAAGAGAACATCTGGAGAGAATATTGACAAACGTTGAATCCCTGATTACTGGGGGAAAACAAACAAATGAAGCAAATCCTGGGGGATTAATTGCTATTGGCACAAGTCTTGATCCTGCTAGAACAAAATCGGACTCATTTGCTGGAAGAATTGTCGGTAGGCCAGGTGAGATTCCAGAAACTCTGGATCAATTCAACCTGTCTATACATCTGTTGAAACGAGTGGTTGGAACAATCGATGAAAAAAATGTCGATCCAATCAAAACAAATGAACCTTTAATGCTTACGATAGGTACGGCAACAACTGTCGGAATTGTTAAAGAATTCCACGGGGAAAAAATTGGTGTTAAATTGAAATTGCCTGTATGTGCAGAAAATGGTCAAAGAATTGCTATTAGTAGAAGGATTGACGGAAGATGGCATCTGATAGGCTATGCAGAGATAGAAAAGAAAGAACAGTGATTTTGGATACTAACGCATTGATGATGCTTTTTGAATTCTCAATTGATTTGGAAGCTGAATTAACTAGATTGTTAGGCTCATATTGTATTTTTGTCCCAACAATTGTTTTGGATGAGTTAAGATTACTTTCCGAAAAGGGGAAGGGAAAACAAAAAATAATTGCGAAAAGTGCTTTAACACTTTCTAAAAACTACAAATGCATGCAGACACATTTAACCGGTTCAGTAGATGAATCATTGATATCATTAGCAAAAGAAAACGACGGTATTGTATTAACAAATGATAGGGAACTTAGAAAAAAGCTAAAAGAGATGGATCTGAAAGTTATTTTTCTAAGGGCAAAAAATAAATTGTCACTGCAATAAGAACGGTAGGTAAAATTTCTAAAGGTACCTTAAAGCAATTAAATGGGGGTTTACACCAATATTCTCAAGTTCTGTATAGTATTGTTCGCCAATTTCTTCTTCGAAATTATCCATGAATACATCCATATTTTTGTAGTTTGCATGATCTTTTTTAACAGTTATAATAAGGTCGCGTAATGCTTTTGCTATTTCATATGGGTGAATTTCATTTATTTTATGATCTATTGCTACCGCGCCAATTCCTTTTTCATACATTGTTTTATCGATTTTGACATATTGTAAAACATTAGTATGTTTTTTTGCAAGTTTTTCAATGGTTGTGTTGACTGCGGCTACCGCAAATTTTTTCGATGTATGCCATCCAATAAGTTCGATGAGAGCCCTTAGAGTTTGTTTTACCAATATGTAATATCCCTCTTCCTTTAGCCTTTCATCAATTTCATCAAGATTAACACCAATTTCCTTAAGTTTTTCTAAACATTTTTCACTTAATATATTTTTTAATTCAGTAACAAACATAGGTTTATGGTCTATAGGTGTAATGTCACCTATTTTGTCTAGCAACAAATGAATTGCATTTGTAAGTTCGTCGGTTGAAAATCCATCTATTTTTGAGACAGCTTCAACGGCATATTCATATTGAGAATTAAAGAAAAATATGTTCTTGACATTAAATTCTGTTTTAACGTTATATATTCCTTCCTCACTTTTTAATGGGGTTGTCTCTAACAACACATGTTTGAAAACCTTACTTTCCCTTTCCAATTCATGAATTGTTTCCGTAATGGTTTTAACTGCTTCATATCTTGTTTTTTCTTTTTTCGCCATACCTTTTTCTAATAGATCAATTAGAGCGTTGATAACAGGTTTTAAAACATCAGAATTGTTGGAAAATTCTACAACATATTCCTCCTGTTTTATGCCACCGTCTGCTCCAAACAGTGCAGATCCGAATCTAAGATTAATGTTGAATTCCTCAACCAGTTTTTTGCATGCCTCATGGACTTCCTGAGCAATTTCTCTTAGATCAGTATTGTAATATATGTCATCACCTATTATTCCCCGATAGATTTCTTTAATAACAAGATTAAGAGATTGTCTTAAATTATTTTTAGACTGATATCGAACCATTAAATTATTTTCTACTTTTACTTTACAGATCTCGTTTGAAATATTTGATTTTTCGACAGAAATGAATTTTAAAAAATCAAGGGATGGTTTGAGATTACTAAAAACATTATTTACTACCCCTAAAATGAATTTTTTTGAGGTTTTTCTACCCGATGCTGTAATAAAATTTTGAAGAATTTCTTGTATTACCTGTGAATTGTCTATTTCGGTCATATAATAAGATTACTTCTATTTTTTCACATATTTCAAATCTTTATTGATTTCTGCTATCTTGATTTGTTTCAAATGGAGAATAGAAATTATAGTTTGAACAATGTTTATTTAAGATTTTTTTCATGCTGTGCCCAATTTATTGTACAAATTAAGTACAAATTCCAATCCCATCTATCATTTTTATGAAACGTAATTTAATTTAAATATATTATGATTTTACAAATACCTTTTTGTAGTACTTTTAATAAATTTTTTATTTTCATACATAAGTAAATCTATTTATTTTTTCCTTACAAATTTTTATATGCAATAGTGTTATTCCAGTTCAACAAATCTTATTTGATATTGTCGGGGTGGCTCAGCCTGGTCAGAGCGCCTGACTCATAAGCACAGCTAAAAGGGTTCGACATTTAGCTCCTTTTTGGCGCTAAGATATCAGGAGGTCGCGGGTTCAGATCCCGCCCCCGACACTAGGAATAGGGGCGCAATAAAAAATGATACCATTCAAAAATAAAATTGCTATTTGTAAAATTCATACATCTTTAATGGAATAAATATATACATTTCCATTAATATTAACAAAAAATTTAAATGTGGATAACTGATTTCTCCTTGGAGGTTGTAGAGTCCGAGGAGAATCTTTTTTTATCTCATCCTCACCACCTATACGCTCCAGAGGCTTTACAACCTTGGCTTCAAATCAAGTAGCATTATCGTGTTTATAAGATTTTTTATTTTTTAATTTTTGTTTATTTTTTGAATAATATTTTTTGAAAAATCACAGCTAATCTTTATAATAATATTGTGTTGAAATTTATAAAAAAATAATTTTTAAATTTTAATTCGTATGCTTTAAAAAACCATTTAATTTTTAAATTAAAATGTATTTATATGCCATAAGAAAACTGGATGGGAAATTAGATATTGATTATTGATTTATTAAACTCATATTGTTTAAAATATTTAGCAATGCAGGCCTTTGTCTACTCTCTGCAAACAAAGGAAAGATTGCGACAACCTAATATAGAAAAATGGTGTAATATTCATGAGTAATCAATCATTTGATGATAATTTAAATGCACTAAGAAAGTTCGGATCAAATATGCAGAATAATAAAAAACCAAAACCATCTGGATTTAGAAATAAATTTAAATTAAATAAGAAAACATCTGCTAAAAAAAAGAAATTTACCCGTCAAAGAATAAAATTAAAGAACATAATGAAAATTTTTTATAGAGGAATAAATGGACTAACTACTCATCCCTTTCTAAAAATGAAAAATAATTATTTCAATTGGGTGTCAAAAAAATCTAAATTAAAAAAACCACAATCAAGATTTCGTCTGATTGAAACCAGGAAACAAAGAGGAAATAAAACAATTATTATTAGACGAAGAGTTCGCATCAGATTACAAGAAGAAATCCAAAAAAACAGAACAATTCAAAAAACCTTGATCGATCCATCAATACAAAATCAAAAATCACTTCATTTTTCACAATTTAAACCTTCGATATGGGATATACCTATTGATCATGAAAATGATAAGCAAAATTTTTTGATATATTTAATAAAATAACTTGATTCATTTGGTTTTTCTTCTGGAAAGTTCATATAAATCATGGTAAATTTCGGGCCTTATGTCCCTTAGAAGAGGTCTACTTCCTCTTGCAATGTGCAATTGTTTTAAATCTATATCGCAAGTTGTAATGCTTTCTTTAAAATAGGGTGCTTTTGTTATTAGATTTCCAAGAGGGTCGTAAACCTGCGAACCACCCCAGAAAACAAGATCTTCTTGAGTACCAACAATATTTGCATATATCATAAAAATGGTATTTTCAAGTGCGCGTGCAGGGATTAATTTTTCAAAATATGCTTTAGTTGTAGTAGGGGAGGCTGATATACAAATAATCAGATCTGCTCCTTGCAAAACGTATGATCTAAAGATTTCAGGAAAGTATATATCGTAGCATATAGACAATCCGATTTTTCCAAATTTGGTATGAAAAACTGGAAGTTCTTCGCCCTCATCAAAATAAAGTTTTTCTTCAAATGGTCCGCTATTGGGCAAAAACCATTTCTTATAAACATCTGCTTTTCCATCAGGATGGAGCAATATCGCTGCGTTACTAATTAAACCTTTAATATTACTATCTAAAAGAGGCATGCCAAAAACAATATAACAATTATATTTTTTTGCCAGATTTTTCATGTATTTAACAGAATGATCATCAATTGTTTCTGCAAGATTTCGAAGCTCATCTTTACATCTATAACCTGTCAGCGTAATTTCTCCAAAAATTACAAAATCTGCAGCAGTCTTAGATATAAAATCCTCCATTTTTTTTAAATTAGCTTTCTTATCTGCGATTTTAGGACGCATGTTGACAAGAGCAATTTTCATTTTGCTAACCTTAAACAAGATATTGAAATCAAACATATAATTTTTTTTAGAGCATTAGGAAATATTTGTAACTTCAAAAAGAGATTTTAAGATTATTTTTTTAACCTGTCTAATTCCTCCATCTAAATATATTGCACCAATTAACGACTCCAATGCATTTGCTAAATTTGTGGAGTTTTTACTTCCCCTTTGTTTTTTTTCCCCTTTACCTAGCAATAAAAACTTACCAAGCCCAAGATTTCTTGCTTTATTTGCTAAAAAGTTATTATTGACAATTATTGAACGACGCCTTGTTAGTTCCCCTTCTGAGAAAAATTTATTGGTTTTATAAAGCTGCTCGGCAATGATAAAATTTAAGATACTGTCTCCAAGAAATTCCAATCTTTCGTTATATTCAAGCGGCATAGATGCTTCAAAAGCATAGGTTTTATGGGTTAGTGCACATTTTAGTAATTTCTTGTTTTTAAATTGATAATTTATCTTTTCTTCTAGTAATGAAAAATTTTCCTCCATCTGTTTCACCAATACAATTTTTGAATTATTCCATCGCATTTTAATCAATAATAATATACTCAAGCAATGATTCAGCAATTTGCTTATCGTCAATTGTTTCTATGAAATCTTGCTTGGTTGCAAAAGGTCTATTTGCAAGTATTCTAATGGCTCTTTTTTTACCAATATTTGGAAGAGCCTCGATCGTTTCTCTCTTTGCTGTGTTAATATCAAGTGGGTATGGGAAGGCAGTTACCGATCTATATCCATAATCTGATACTATTACATTAAGACTTTGATGTATTTCAATAACTCCGGGTATCCCGACTAGCAAGGGATAACTTCCCATTTGTCTTGAGAGAGTTAATTTACCTTGATGTTTTTCGGTTATTACATTTTTTAGAACTGTTCCCTTTGGCAATAATCTTTCCAAAAGAGGTTTTTCAATTGTTTCTTTTAGCTTTATTTTAAATTTTTGAAATTCGCTTTTATGCTTTCTCAAAATTTTGATACCGATATTTTCCATTCTGGTTCCGGGATTTGGAATAACCTGTCTAAGATTAATCCTTCTGATTAATAGATTTTCATCTAAAATCCTTTTTAAAAAGTCGTAATCTAAATCATATGTTTCTTTGGTTTCTCCAATAAGTCCAAAAATAAAATTGATTCCAGGGAGAAGTTCGGGTAATCCATTTGCACCTTTCTTTACTCCAACTTTGTTAAGTATTTTAATTGCACTTAAAACTTCTTCACCAGAAGCCTTTAAGTTATTTTTTTTGATTACAACTGGATCTACACTTTCTACTCCAAATGCAGCAACATCTCCAGAGGTATGGTAACTAATAATACTCTTTGCAATTTTTATTGACTCATTAGGAAATCTTGCAATTATGCCTGGATTTGCGTTATCGATATGAAGAGTTTTAAGATCAGGTGCAATGGATCTAATTCCTCTGAATAGTTTTTCTATAGCATCTGGATTAGGTTTTGGAAATTCGCACTCACCAGCTTTTTCAGCCATATATGAAAATATGCAGGGCTGATCTCCTATACGAAAATGTCTAATTCCATATTGATATAAAGCACCAATTTCATCCACTACATCTTTAATTGGTCTGAAATCTGGTGGCCCTTTATTTGGCTCACTACAGAATGAGCATCCCCCAACAATACTGCGGGAACATCCTCTATATGTTTCAATTTCGGCTATTATAAAATCTGGAAAAAAAGGATGTTGTAAAACGATTCCTGCACCCCTTATTGCAATTTTACCGATATCCTTTCCTTGCTTTCTACACTTTTTGTTATCAATTTCCTGTAATTTTAACCGACTTTTTAGAAGATCACTAATAACTATTTCACAGTCTCCCTTAACAATTAAATCAAATAGTTTTTCGATTTTAGATACTTCAGTTGGTTTTTTACCACCGCCCATTCCAAAACCTGATTTTGCAGCTGGGCCGCATAAAATTTTAATCGGTTTATGAATTGATTTGAAAATATATTCAATTTCACGTGGACTTATTGGAAATCCAGAAAGATATCTGCCTGGTACTGAAATTCCTGATATTAGTATAACAATTTCAGCATCTGAAATATTTTTATTTGAGAGATTATTTTTCCTTAATTGATCTATAGTTAAATAAAAAATCTTAATTGATTTATCAAAGTTATTTATCGCGCCCGCAATGTATCTTGGATAAGGGCTAATATATGGGGGTACACCTAAACACGTAGGTTCATCAACATAACCGTCGATTATGACAACTTTCTTCATTGATATATGTGTTTAAACATTGGTGACATTTATTTTATTTTTGCAGAAAAATTATGTCAAAATTTTTCAAAAATTCACTTTTCAACTGAATTGGTAATCATTGTAAATAAATATTTATATATTATTACTTTTAACATAATTATAATATTAAAAGGTGTTTAGTTGAAGGGAAAATCCAATGTAATTCTTGTAATTTCAATAATTCTTATTATTTCAATATGCGGATGTGTTGAAAAAGACGAAGGTCAAAATACGATTTCTAAATCATCGAAGAACTTGTCTCCAAATCCGATTATTATTGCACCGAGTCAGGCATTTTTTGGCGAAAATGTGGAATTTGATGCATCAACTTCATATGACCCAGATGGTAGTATTGTATCTTATAGATGGGATTTTGTTGACGACCCAACCAAGGAAGGAAAAATTGTCACCCATAATTTTGAAATTTTGGATTATGGTTCTACAGAATTTCCCGTAAAATATTTGGTTACTTTGGAAATTGCTGACAATAACGAATCATACGAATATTGTAATCATGAAATATTTTTGTACCCAAAAAATTACACTTTATACTTTAATAAACAAAAATTAAGCTCGATAAAACCAGTAAACGGCAAGGATAATATTCAGGTATCCTTTGGATTGTTTAATTTTAGACCTGTTGAAGAACTTATTTATGAACTTGAAAATCCTGTTTCTCTCTTCAAGGGATCCTGGAATGCTAAATTGTACATTAATAAACCAACATTTTCATTAATTAAAAAGATTACAATTACACTGTATAATCAATCGGGAGACTTAATGGCTGTGGAGAACCTAGATTTTCAACTGATTCAACTATGGAGTGAAAAACAAGTGTCAATTAATGGAAATTTCATCAAAAAAGATGAACTTAAATCAATTTCACTGAGCTTTTATGGCTTTTCTTTCAGAAACAAAATCGAAATCAATTACGGTGGAAACCAGGCAAGTTTAATTTCTTTTGATTTTATTTTAAACTAGATTTACTCCCCAACTATATTTACGATTAATTCTCGATTTCTGGGTCTTGTATCAAGCTCTACAAAAACCACTTGTTGCCAGGTACCATGAATCAATTTTCCCTTTAGAAATGGTAGTGTTATACTTGGTCCCATTAAACTTGCTCTTACGTGAGAATGTCCATTATCATCATGCCAGGTTTCATGATGGTTGTAATAATCTTTTTTCGGAGCTATTTTCTCTAAAGCTTTTGGCAAATCCTTCATTAGACCTGGTTCATACTCAATTGTAGTAATTGTTCCGGTGGAGCCCGGCACAAAAACACAGACTATGCCGTTTTTCATATTCGATTTATTGATTTCTTCTTGTATTTTAGGAGTAATGTCTATTATTTCAACTTCTCCATTAGTATTTATCTTAATCTTGCCACAATAAACACTCATTATTATCAAACCTTGTTAGAGTTTTATTATTCTTCCAGAAGCATCTCTTTTATATGCTCCAAAATCCTCAATTTTTTCAAGTGTGTTACCATTAAAAATTGGACCTTCAACACACACTCTTAAACCTTCTCCAATACAACATTGACCGCAAATGCCTACACCACATTTCATATAACGTTCTAACGATGCCTGAAAATTAATCCCCTTGGAAAATTCATACAACCTTTTCATCATTATCTCTGGGCCGCATGTTAAAACAGATGTGATTTTTTCCTGATTAAGCATTTCCTTTGCAAGATCGGAGGCATATCCTTTATAACCTTCCGATCCGTCATCAGTAGTTACGTAGACTTTGGTGTTGTAATTTTTTAATCTTTCTTCAAAGAAGATTTCTTTTTTGCTTCTTGCACCAAGAATAAAACTTGAACGAATTTTTTTTCTATGAGCCTCTTCTACTGCTGGAAGCAACATCCCAATGCCAGTTCCACCACCAACAAAAAGAATATTTTCACCGTCAATTTTAAATCCATTACCATAGGGGCCTCTAACCCCGATTTTCATTCCTTTTTTGAAGTTGAAAAGAGCATTAGTCGCCTCTCCAACTTTTTTGAAAGTAAATCCCTTGATTTTCTCATTTATATAAGATACACTCATGGGAATTTCATCTACACCAGGAATCCATATCATGAAAAACTGTCCCGGCTGCATTTTTCCATGATATTCAAATTTGATGCTTTTGATTTCTTCGGTCTCACGAATAACTTCTAAAATCTTTGTTACAACCGTTTTTGTCATTGTACAGCAACTCCAATTATATCTTCTATTTTTGAATAACCATGGTTTTCCATCCATATTGATATTTCATTGCAAACCTTAGAAAAAATGTCAATTCCCCTGTAATATATTCCCGTACCTATTTGGACTGCTGAGGCACCTGCCATAAAGTATTCTATAGCATCCTCTCCAGTTGTTACTCCCCCTGAGCCAATGATTGGGATGTTGATTTTGCTGGCAATATCGTAAACACTTCTGATACCAATTGGTTTTATTGCTTTTCCAGAGTAACCTCCTTTCTTATTTGCAAGAATGGGCATTTGCGTCTCAATATCGATTTTTATTGCCTTAACGCTGTTAATTGCTACAATTCCATCGGCATTTCCATCCTCTGCGGCTTGAGCAATTTCTAAAATATCTGAGACATTTGAAGATATTTTTACAAAAACAGGAATTTCTACTGTGGCTTTGACCTTGGAAGTAATTTCATTTAGCATTTTGGGGTCAGCCCCAATCTCAAGACCATAGCCTTTTGCATGGGGGCAACTCATGTTTAATTCGATGGCGTCTGTTCCATATTCCTGCATTTTTTCTGCCAACAAAACGAATTCTTTTACATCTGAACCGAAGATACTACCAATCACAGGAATATTTGATTTTTTAAGTTTATTAATTTCCTCCCCGAATTCATCTATTCCAGGATTTGGTAATCCCATGGCATTTAAAATTCCATGTTCCAGTTCCACAAATGTTGGATTTGGATAGCCGAGTCTTGGTTTGATTCCTATGGACTTTGTAACAACTGCTCCAGCACCACTATTAAAAGCACGCATCATGCTACCTGCATCTTCATCCATAATACCCGATGCAAGTATCGTGGGATTTTCTAGCTTTAATGATGCAATTGTCGTCCTAAGATTCACCAATTTTACACCTCTGTTGTAAAGTAAAAGGCAATATTTAAACTAGTTTTTGTAATTTAGGGATATTCTACCCCTTCTTTTTTGGTAACAATATAGCAAAATAAATTAAAAAGGATTGTTTTCACTTGTTTTGTTCTTATGTATTTAATAACCCGATGGTTTGGAACTTTCCTATGTAACGAAAAGTGCATAGTAAAAAAATTATTATTTCCAAAATCTGCTGAGGAAATCGCCATCCGTCTGGAAATAATTGGAAGGGGAGAAATTTTAAAAGAAGAAAAAAAATTGGCTGGAAATAAAAAACCAATAATATCTGACAGACGTCTACGTTCTATAGGAGAATTTGATCCAAAAAATCCTTTTTTTAAAAAATTTGAAATTGAACCTTTAGATTTTGATTTTTCACCCAATATTTTTCATAAAGCATCTCTTATTTTGGCTAAAAAACAGGTAGAGGATAAATTACAGGCTGAAGATTTACAAATAATTCAGATGGTTAACTCATTGGATGATTTGATTCAAATTTCTAACCTTATGTCTGAAAGACTCGAGTCTTGGAAAATGCTTCCCATACATGATGAATATATCCGTCCACTAAGTGATCTATTTTTATCTGTAAAAAAGGAAATTTCAAGACTCAGTGATTTAATTGAAAAGTCAGTGACTAAGATTGCACCAAATACTTGTAAAATTATTGGTCCATTGATTACAGCGCGTTTGATTTCTTTTGCTGGCGGCATTGAAAGACTTGCTTGCATGCCTGCATCAACCATCCAATTGTTGGGTGCAGAAAAGGCACTTTTTAGATTTAAGAAGGAGGGTGGAAAACCTCCAAAACACGGCATTATTTTTCAACATCCAACAATTAATAAATCACCACCCCAAATTAGGGGAAAAATTGCTCGTTTAATTGCTACTAAGATATCAATAGCGATTAAGGCTGATTTTTTCACAGGTAGAGATATCACATCTTTTCTTGAAAAATCAATAGATACTCAACTTAAGAAGATAAGAAATCTATAAAATTATAAGTACATGTTGTTTGTTGTTTGTAGAAGTTTGCTCCCTCTGCCAAGGAATAATTATGAGTGATCTTCGTTCGGTCCTTAGGGACATAGGAACTGTTTTCATCGTCTTGGGATTTGTACCACTGATTGCAATAATTGTCCCCCTGGTTTTTGGAGAGTATGGATCAGAAAACTCAATTGATGGTATTGGATATTTACTTGTGACATCAGCTGTATTTTTCTTTTCTGGCATCCCTTTATATTATTTTTTCAGAAAATCTGAACCTGCAGATTTTAAAAGTGCAATGGTTACTGCAGCATTAGGATGGTTACTTATTTCATTAGTTGGATGTATACCTTTTTGGCTAATACCATACGATACCTCCACATTTGCTAGGATGGATTTTCTTTCAGCATTTTTTGAGTCCGTATCAGGGTGGACAGGTACTGGTCTTACAATGGTAAATAATGAAGCCAATCTCCCTTTCACACTACAGTTTTGGCGTTCCTTGATTCAATGGGTCGGAGGTGTTGGAGTAATAGTCTTAACCTTATCCATACTTGCAAGACCCGGTACGGGTTCTTATGTATTGTATAAAGGTGAAGCGCGCGATCAAAAGACTCATCCCTCGATTGTTTCTACTGTGAGAACAATTTGGTGGATATTTTTACTTTACACAATTATAGGCATTTCTTCCCTGATACTCATTGGCTATTTGACCAGCGACGGAATGAGTGTGTGGGAGTCGATAAATCATGCTATGACAGGTCTTGCTACGGGGGGTTTCTCTGTTACTGATGATAGTATCACTAGTTTTGGGGCAATAAGTCAAATTACTATTATCATTCTGATGATTCTTGGATCAATTGCATTTGCTGCCCACTATGATTTATTGAAAGGCAGAATCAGGAAATTTTTATCAGATTCACAATTTAAGGCTATGATGGCACTCATTGTAGTAGGAGTAGCAGCTTTGACTTTTGTAAATTTACAGTTGTACAATAATGATATATATCAATCATTGGGTAAGTCAGGTTTCCAGTTTATATCTGCTCTGACTTGTACCGGTTTTGCCTCTGTTCCAGATCTAGGAGTATGGCCAGAATCTGGTAAATTGATACTTGCATTAGCAATGATTGTTGGAGGAGCCGCGGGTTCAACTGCCGGAGGTATTAAATTATTTAGAGCAATTTTGCTCTACAAGGGAGTAGGCTGGAGAATAAAAAGAGCTATTTCAACACCGAGAAGAGTATTTGTACACAAACTTGGAGATAAACCACTCTCAAAAGAAAGTGCAATGGATTTGATTAACGAAGCCGCGATAATTTCCTTTATGTGGGTTATCTTGTTATTTGTAGGTTTTATAATTCTTGATATTATATATCCCGAAGATTTAGGAAATGTAATTTTTGAGGTATGTTCTGCTCAAGGTAATGTCGGTCTTTCAACAGGGATTACCTCTATTGGAATGTCACCAATTGCAAAAGTTGTATTGATTGTAAATATGTGGGTAGGAAGACTTGAAATAATCCCGATAATAGTTTTAATAAAATCTATGTTTGGATTAAAAAGAAATATTATTTAAAATTCTTATTCATCATGTTTCTTGAGAAGATCTAATTGTATGTCCTGAAACTTTTTTATGAACAGTTCAAGTTGCTGTATGGCTGTTAAAAGTTTGTAAATTTCTTTGTCTTCAGGTTCTGAAGGAACAGTTGTATCAGGGTTTTCTTCTTTTTTTCTATGAAACTCAGATTTGGTATATTCGTCCTGAAGAATGTCTCGGGCAGCTACAAGAGATTTTATTTTCTCTGTTATTTCATTTAATTCATACATATGGATAATACTCCTAAATCAATTATTATTTATTTACTTTTCAATATTGAATATAATATTGATTTAAAAATTATTACGATATCATTTTGTATGAAAAGTTAATTTTTTCAAAGAAAAAGATATGTTTTTAAATATAAATTTTATTTAGAATGCTTGAGGGAAGGATAAGATGGGAAAATTCAAAGAAATTTCTATTCAAAATGGGGAAGAAAAAGGGTTAAATGTTTATGAGGATGCACTAAATGTTGCAATGAGAGCCCTGCATGAATTAAGATAAATTTTTAGATTTATTATCCAATTCTATTCTTCTAAATAACAGGTTATATTGATTTTTATTCTATTAGTAAGAAAAAAATAATAATATATATTAATAATATATTCACCATATTGGTTTTTGCATGAGTAAGGTAAGAATCAGTCCGACAACTGAAAGGGACATTATGGAAAAAATGGAAGAAATCGAGGAAAAAATAGGAAGAAATAATGAAATTTTTGCAAAAATCGAGGAAATTGCTTTTTCTGTTCGCAACATATCATTTGTAATTTGGATATTCTTAAGTGCAATATTTGCTATAGCGTCGATATTTTCCTCTTTAATTGAAGAACAAATTTTTTCATTTATTTTTTTAGGGATGGCCGTAGTTGTTTTAATTGGAACTGTAATAATTTTTATTATTCTGAGAAAATAAAGATAACATCTAGTTAAGTGCAGAATAACTATTTTTAATTTATTAGTTTAATTGTTCTTTTTTTTGTAGATTGCGAAGAGTGCTAAAAAACCTTTGTAATGCTGTTATATTGCCCATAATTGCAAAATAAATTAAAATCAATTCTAGAATTGAAAAACCAAAAACTCTAGTGTAATTGTAATACAAAAATAAATGTTGAATAATTGGAGCTATCATTAATAGTACTAATCTATCTGCCCTTCCTAAAAGTCCTGAGTAATTTCTTTTTTGTCCAATTGCTTGAGATTGTGTCCCCATATAACTGGTTAAAAGCATGCCAATTATTGCAATAAAACCAATCCTCAGATCAACCCAACCACTTAAACCAAGACCGCCTACCATAAACACATCTGCATATCTGTCCAAAGCATGGTCTAAAAAATCCCCTCTTTTTGAAGATTTTTTGGTCATTTTTGCTACTTTGCCATCTATTGCATCAAACAATCCATTTAAAAAAACAAAAAATGAAGCACCAAATAAAAAATACATACTCAACTCATTTTCGGGAGATGAGAAATAAAAAAACAATCCAGCTATAAAAGCAAAAAGTAACGAGATCCAAGAAATTGTATTAGGATGCAATCTGGAAAAACGTTTGGCTACAACTGATAAAACAGGATCGAAATTACCTCGTTGATTATCAAGGACCATACATTCCTTCCTTCAATATTGTTTTAAAATTTCTTCTGACCAATCAACAGAACCTATTTTATAGTTTTTTACATCATTAAACTTCTTATCAATTAATTCGAGTATTTTTTCTGACAATTCCTTTGGAGATTTACCAGTAGTATCAATTTCAAATAATTTGTGCGGGTCGTGTATTTCAGCCGATTCACATAGAACAATATCCAAAATCTCAGCCTCAATATTTTCTTTAATCTTTTCCTTTTTCCACATCTTTTTCTCTAATCGTTTTTGCAACTCCTTTGGATGACAGCGAAGAATGATTATATTATTTATGCATTTAAGTAGGTGCGATAAATGACTTTCAAAAATAATTGTTTCATTTACGTTAAAATTTTTGTTTATGTAATCATTTAATTTGACTGTATCAATGATTGTCGATTTCCTTTTGCTGTCCCGCCCAGATACAAAATTTTTACTGATTGCTAAATTGTTTATGTCAATGACTTTTACGCCATTTTCAATAAGAATTTTTGATACTGAAGTTTTACCAGTGCCTGGAGTACCAGTTAGTGCAATTAGCATATTATATCAGCTTGTGGTAATCATAACCCCTGAAACCTTCTTTGTAACAATATTGTAACTCCTGGAAATCCCTTCTAAATTCTTTGATATCTGCCTTTATTTTCTTTGGGCTTTCCTTTTTGATTAAAGCTCTTTCAAAAAATATTGCGATATCTTCCATTTCTTTTTCTTTCATTCCAATTCTTGTAAGTTCAGGTGTCCCTAGTCTTAAACCCGATGGATTTAGTGGATCAGAATCCCCTGGAATAGTGTTCATATTTGTTACAATTCCTGACTCCTCTAGTAGCTTTGATGCTTCCTTTCCTTTTCCTGGGCCAATTCCTAATAAAATTTGATGAGATTTTGTAAAACCTAATTTTTCTCCATACACATTAAATCCGTGTTGGTATAATGATTGAGCCAGACTTTGTGCGTTTTTTATTATCTGTTTGGCGTAAGCTTCACCAAATTCTAGATGTTCTGCAAAAGCAATAGCCTTTGCAGCTACATGATGAAGATGATATGAAGAGGTTACACCTGGAAAAACACCGAAGCCAAGTTTGCGTAAAAATGATTTGTCCTGATCGGTTTCACCTTTATGATCAGAAACAATCATCCCTCCTTGAGGTCCTGGAAGGGTTTTATGCGTACTTCCACTCATAACATCAGCTCCTTCACGAAGTGGATCTTGGAATTGTTTACCTGCTATTAGTCCTAAAACATGAGCAGCATCATATACAAGATATGCACCTACCTCGTGGGCAGCCTCAGCCAATTCTTTTATTGGACTTGGAAATAAGAAAACCGATCGACCGTTTAATGCTAACTTCGGTTTAACCTTTTTAATTAATTTAACTGCCCCATCAACATCTATATTCATTTCTTCATCATTAAACGGATAGGAAATTAATTCAATACCTCTTACTGAAGCAGCTCCCCATTTTCCAAAAGAGATATGGGCGCCGTTGGCAAGATCTAAAACAACTGCTGGCTCTCCAGGTTTAATAAGGGCTTTCAAAATTGCCATGTTTGCAGTGGTTCCTGCAGTTGGTCTTACATCGGCATAACTACAATTAAAAAGTTTTTTTGCCAATTCCATTGCCTTTTCTTCAATTAAATCAAAAAATTTGCATCCTTCATAATATCTGTGGCCGGGAGTACCTTCTGCATATCTGCCATGTAAATCTGTAATTAGCATCTCTCTGCAGAGCGGTGAAAGAACATTCTCACTTGCAATCATTGGAAGTGAATTTTTGAAAAATTCGTTATTGTTCATTGCCTGTTTTCTAATAAATTCAGCTTCGCTATACCATTTCATTGAAACCACTCAAAAACCCTAAACCAGATAGTTGTTAAAAAACTAATGGAAAGATAAATTTCTTCAAGCTTCTAATAATTGTCTTGATGAATGTGTAAGGATCTCTGCACCATCTTTTCTAATCAATACATCATCTTCAATTCTTACACCACCGTATCCGGGTACATAGATACCAGGCTCAACAGTAAGAATCATATTCTCTTGCAACTCTATATCACAATCCCAAGAAAAACCAATCCATCCATCATGAACATCTAGTCCTAAAGAGTGACCTGTGGAATGTATAAAACGACCCTTAAATTTAGTTGCATCAATGTAATTCTGAACCTTTTCGTGGACTTCCGATCCCTTTGTTCCTGACGATAATGAATCAAATCCTACTTGTTGGGCTGATTTAACAATCTCATGCATTAACTTTTGTTCTTTTGAGGCAACTCCATAGACTATTGTTCTTGTTGTATCGGAGTTGTATTTTTCAAAACGAGCACCAAAATCAAAGAGTACAAAATCACCTCTTCCCAATTTTGTATCACCATGAGTGTAATGAGGTTCGGCTGTATTTTTTCCAAATGATGATATTGTATCAAAGGCCGGTCTATCTGCTCCAAATTTCTGTAATAGATAATTTATCTCAGCCGCGATTTCGTATTCGTACATATTTTTAGATAAAGATTCTTTAATAGATTCCATTACCTTGTCGGCTATGGAGCATGCCTTTTTTATTTTGCTAATCTCATCATTATCTTTAATTGCTCGTGTTTTGGACAGTGCCATTGAAATATCAATGAATTTAATTTTTGGCAACAATTCGTGTAGTTTTATATAATTTTGATAGCTTAAACCAGAGAAGTTTACACCTATTTTCTTTAGACCCTTTACAGATTTCTTGAGAATTTTGTCACATTCTTCTTTATCCTTGTAAACTAAAATATTTGCCGGACTCTTAGTGGCAGACTGTGCTTCAAGCTCGGGAACAATAATGTCAATATCGCCTTTTGAATAAACTAAAGCGACAGAACCTTCAAAAAGTCCCTTAGAAAGACCAGTTACATAAAAAAAATTCGTATCTAAAAAAGGCTCGTTTGCATTTTTAATCAAGATTGCATCGGGTTTCTCATCAATATTGTTATACAATCTAGAAATTCTGTTTTTTATATGCATACTATCAACTAAAAGAGCAGTATTTAATCGGTATTTCTATCATAGACTAAATATAAAAAGGAAATAAGGTTGTTTATAGATAAACAACTTCTATAATAGTTGCTCGTAATTCTTGATTAAAGAGTTTAAATCGTCTAGATCGCTTTTAATTGTTTCCACTTGTTTCATCTTTTCTTGTTCAAAGCTTCTAAGTATATCTGGTAAAGGTTTGGTTAACTTGTATATGTGAACCGGTCTTCCTTTTCCTTTCTTTTTTAGGTCTCTTTTTTTAGCCCATCCCCTTCTTCTTAATTCCTGCATTGCAACACTAACTTCAGGTTGTCTAAGATCTGCTCCTTGCTCTACCTCCGCAGATCGGCATTCTTCAACCTGTGAGATAAACATTAGCGTTTTAGCAAGATTTTTCGGCATCCCAAGCTCGGCGAAGAGTTGGACGGCTTTATCGTCCTTTTCATCTAATACAAATGATCTTTTTCGCTTCATCTACCTCTCCTCAACTCGTTAAATCATTCGACACTATTTATATTTTTCTTATTTTTTCAATTTTTGACATAATTTTCCTGTTTAGAAGGCATTTTTTTATTATTATTAAAATGTCTAATTTTTATGTTACTTTCTCCTAGCATTTTTTTTGCTAAATCGTCTGGATATTCACCAGAGAAAACAATTTCTTTAATTCCAGCATTTATTAGCATTTTTGCACATACAACACATGGTGTATTTGTACAATACAATACAGAATCTTTAATTGATATCCCAAAAACCGCAGCTTGAATTATTGCATTTTGTTCTGCGTGTAATCCACGACATATCTCGTGTCTTTCGCCTGGTGGAATTCCCATTTGTTCTCTTTTACAGCCGCCTAGTTCTTCACAATGTTTTAAACCCTTTGGGGCCCCGTTATACCCGGTGCTTAAAATATGTTTATCTTTAACTAGTATTGCACCAACCTTTCTTCTAAGGCATGTACTTCTTTTTGCTACAACGTGAGCCATTTCCATGAAGTATTCGTCGTAAGATGGTCTTGTCCCCATAAAAATCGTAAACACTATGCCTGTCATATTTAATAAAATTATGAAAAAAAGAATTAATTTTATCACGTTGGAAATATTTCTAATTGAGATCATATTACAAGATAAATACAATCAACTGACTCAGAAAATATTAATCAAAAAGATTAAAACTAATCTCAGGATTCCAATTATAGGATGTACCATTTCTGTTCTCTCTTGCGAATTGATATGAAAGACTGACTTCACTTTCTTCTGAAAAGGGGGAATTTTTAGCTATTACTCTAAATTTTAAAACGGCATCAAGGGCTTGATATTCCAACTCTGTAGTAATTGCTGGGGTTTTATATACTCCTTGACTATCAGTAATACCCATATATGATCCCGTCCCGTAGGATGGAGTTACATATACTTCTATTGGAATATTCTCGAAAGGCGTCCCGTTAGAATTTCTAAATACACGAACTGTTAGGACAGATTCAACTTTTATGGTTGGATAGAAAGCTTTTCCCCCAAGATAAAGAACTGCCCCGTAAGTTGTTCCATCATACATCTTTAAAGTTGCATAATCTATAAATTTATGAGATGTAAATGAGGTACCATCATCATATAAAACAGTACATTCAACCCATACACTATCTAGTGTATTATCTAATTCGTAATTGATTGTATCAAAGATTTGTATCCGTGCGTCCTTTGCAAGATCAACCGTTTCCCATGAAAAATCCGCTCCCCCTATCCCGCACTTAATTGAATGAGCATTAAAAGTTACCTTAGCACTGTTATTGACAACCCAAGGTAATCCCGCAACCACCTTGACCCCAACATTTATACTTTTTGCTGCTGTTATCGAACATGCATCTTCTTCGTCTTCGTTACAACCACTAAAAATAACAAATAAAAAAACAATCGATAATCCAATAGCAAAGATTTTATTCCTCAAATACTAAACCTCCCTTAATGTACAATTTCAAAATAATTAATTGTTTATAACTTTATTCTTTCTTCAAAAATAATGTATAATAGTTTAAAATTATTGAATGAGGGTAAACAATCTAAATAAAAATTGCAAATGGAATTTATGGGATATAGTGGTAAACCTTCGAATATTAAATTAATAAATACTTTAACAGAGGAAAAGGCAAAGTTTTTATCTATACTATGAATGACTGATTTACTTGGTTTAAAAAATGTTGAAAAATTTTCGGCTAAACCTTTCTAAATCTAGTATGGTTAAAGAAAAAGACCTAGGGGAGTGAAAATAAATGGTTGAAATTACCCCATTTCAAGGAATCATATATAATCAGGAAAAAATCAAAAAACTTGACGACGTGATGTCCCCCCCTTATGACATTATTTCACCAAAGATGCAGGATGAACTGTATCAAAAAAGTCCATTTAATTTTGTCAGATTAATATTGGGAAAACAAAATCCAGATGATGACGATAATAACAATCTATATACAAGGGCAAAGGAAACTTTTGAAAAATGGATTGGTGAAAGTGTTTTTATCAGTTCAGATAAACCTGCGATATTCCCCTATAAAATTGAATACAAGCTAGATGGCAAGTCAAAAAAGATGAATGGTTTTTTTGTGCTATTAAAAATAGATCCAGAATACAAACAAGTTTTGGCTCATGAAAGAACTCTTTCAAAACCTAAAGCAGATAGGTTAAATCTGATGAGACAGTGTAAATCTAATTTGGAGCCAATCCAGCTATTGTACATTGATGAAAATGATTTAATTAGAAAAAATATTGATTCTTCAATAAAAAATTCAATTATTTCTGTAAAAGGATATGATGGTTTCAAACATACTTTGTATAAAATTGAAGATGAAAATGTCATTGATAGAGTTGTTAATCAACTTAAAGACAAGATTTTATTTATTGCTGATGGTCATCATCGTTATCAAACCGCTATTAACTTTGCAAATGAGATGAGAGAAAAAACTGGTAACAAGGACCAGAATGCTTCATTTAACTATAGAATGGTTATTTTAGCAAATATGTTTGATGAAGGATTATCTATTCTTCCTACACATCGATTAATCAAAATGAAAGACATTAATAGAAAAGAAATTATTTCAAAAATAAGTCCGTATTTCGAAATAAAACAACACAAATTTGATGATAAACAAAATACTCCTGGAATTTTAGCAGGAAACATAATTAAAGCAATAAAAACAGAAAAAGCTCACAAATTTGCTATGTATTTCAAAGATGCCTATTACATTTTAAAATTGAAAGATGAAAATTTTATGGATAATTTTGCTGCTGATCGTTCAAAGACCTGGAGAACTCTAGACGTTTCGATTTTACATAAAATTATTTTAGAACACGTCATAGGAATTGATGAATCAAATTTAGAGGATCACGTAAAGTACACACGTTCTGATGAAGAGGCAATTAGTTTTGTAAAGGATGGACAATATGATTTTTCATTTTTAATGAATCCTACTAAAATCGAAGAATTAAGGTCGATTGCGGAGGCAGGGGAGCATATGCCTCAAAAGTCAACCTATTTCCTGCCAAAAATGCTTTCAGGTCTTGTTATTTATAAGATGAAATGATTGATTTATATCGTACCAAAGGTTTGAGCAATAAATAATCCAACAAAATTGGCAATAATAATAACAATAATTGTAAGTATTAAATGTTCTCCAATTACTTTCCATGCACTTTTTTTTTGCTCCCTTGCTATTATCAGACTGCTTGCAAATATTAGATAAAGTCCGACGAGAATACAAATTGGTACTGCTGTACAAAGTTCGAATAAAACAACAGGAACAATAAATATTGAAGAGAAAATAAATTTGTAAGAAAATGTTGAGATTGTTGCCTCCCAAATCTCTTTTACTGAATGTCTGTTTTGCGATTCTGCTGCTAAATGAATTCCCATTGAGTCAGAAAGAGCATCTGCAATTGCAATGGTCAAAATTCCTCCAATAACTACTATTTTTGAATTTGTACTTGAATTTAATCCAATCATCAGACCAAGGGTAGTAATTACCCCTGAAGTTAAACCAAAACTAAAACCTACCCTGAAGGATTTTTTCATTATCTATCATTTAGTTTTGATGATTATAAATATTTTATTATAAAATTTAAAATATCGTATAAAAATATTTGTTAAATTAAATAACACAAAAAGATTAAATTTTCCTTCAAACCCATTAATTTAATAAATAGGTATTCATTCACGGAAAAAGATGTCGTTGTTGGAAACATTATTCTTTTTGCTAATACTAATTCTTGGTTATTCCTTGTCAGTCTTTGTTTTGCACAAAATGAAAATCCTAGATAAATATGGTATTTCATTTTATGGGCCTGCTTTGTTACTTAGGACCAAAAAAGGGAGGAGCTTCCTAAAAAAATTGGCCAGTGTAAAACGATTCTGGCATAGCTTTGGCAACTTTGGGATTTTATTCTGTTTTTTAATGATGTTTTTGGTTGTTGCTCTGTTGATATTTAATACATGGGCTGTTTTAGGATTTACAGCAGAACAAAAGCAGGCATTACCAGGAATTGAGTATGCATTAGTTATACCTGGTTTAAATCCAATACTGCCACTAGAATACATTGTGTATATCCTTTTGGCTTTGATTATTGCTGTTATTGTGCATGAATTTTCCCATGGTATTTTGACAATTGCTGGAAATTTGAAAGTCAAGTCGCTAGGTATTCTTTATCTTATTATTCCTCTTGGTGCATTTTGCGAACCTGATGAAGAAGAACTTCGGAAAACAAAAACCTCCAATAGAATGAGAGTTTATGCTGCTGGACCAACGTCAAATTTCGTTGTAGTATTAGTAAGTCTGCTACTTTTTTCATTTGTTTTAATGCCGGCGGTTAGTAATGCAGCTGATGGTGTTGGAATAATTGCTATTGCTGATGATGCACCGGCAGATGATATTGGCATGAAAACAGGGATGATCCTGACTCACCTCAACGATTCGAAAATCGATTCAATCTATGATTTTGTTGTAGTCATGAATTCAACGAGGGCAAATCAAACAATAAATGTCTCCTACGCTTCAGGAAAACAAATTTTCACAAAAGCGGTTGTTTTATCTGATAAGTATGAGGAGTATTCAATCCGTTTTCCAAACCAGAATAATGTATCTTATAAGGGAAAAGGTTACCTTGGGGTTGGACTTAATCCATATATCGATTTTTTGCCAATTTTGAAGAATCCTTTTGGGGATTTTCCAAATAATCTTTTGCTATTCTACATTGTACCTTTGCTAGGGTTAGAAGGATATAATCCAATATTTGCACCTTTTACCAATTCTTATGTCGTATCAGGCCCACTAGGAGCTATTCCTCAGGAAATATTTTGGGGAATTGTAAATGCCCTCTATTGGATTTTTTGGTTAAATCTTGCTGTTGCGTTATTTAATGTCCTTCCAATGATTCCACTTGATGGCGGTTTCTTATTCAGTGACGGTATTGGATCAATTTTGAAAAAAGTTAAGAGCAATATATCAGATGAAACAAAAGACAAAATTAAAAAGAATGTAACAACATTAACATCCCTAGTTATTCTAGTAATAGTCTTGTTTCCATGGTTAATAAAATATTTTTAGAAAAGTAATCTACTATACTTAAGTATCTTCAACATTGACTCTGCAAGGTGACGGAATCTTCATGCCTGCTTTACGAAGTGCATTTTTTGATGGTTCTATGAATTGAGGTAATGTTTCCAATGTCACAATTATTTGATTTGCATTGACTCTAGCAGCTATGGATACAATTTTACCAAAAGATGCTCTCATACCTTGGGACACACGGTCTGCTCCTGCACCAGTTGCCTGTTTGTTTTCTCGTAAAACATTATGGGGGTAAACTCTTACCGTCATTCTGAAATTTGCTGACCCAACTTTTTTTTCAAGAAATCTGTTTGCGGTAATACGAGCTGCTTCCAGGGCATTGTGTCGAATTTGACATTTTTCAGTTGAAATCAATGAAATTTTTACTGGAAAATTTGCTTTCCTGTTTCCAGATACAAACTGAGTAATACGTATGTTTGGAATTCCCCCCATGTATTCCTTTCTTGTGGTAGCTTGCCCTCTTATTTGTCTGTACATTACGCTTGGTTTTCGTGCCACTGTAACACATCCTTTATATTGACAGGTAGAAAAACCGAAATAGATAAGATATTTATAATTCTTTTTACTAAATATTTTCTAAAGGGGAGAAAAATTTTTAATAATTTTATTCAGTCCCACCTGGGCTTTACCCATGATTCCATAAATCTCTCTGTTAATTCTGGTTTAGATCTTCCAATATCTGCTATAGTTATTATTCCTACCAGGGAATTATCAGATATAACTGGAAGTTTTTTAATTTTATATTTATTCATCTCATCTATTGCCTTTTCGATGTTATCTAAAGGATGAATTGATTTGATATCAGATGACATAATTTCTTTAACTTTTGTTTTTTCAGGATCTCTAACTTGACAAACAGCTCTTTCAATTATGTCACGTTCTGTAATTATTCCCACACATTGTTCATTTTCTGTTACGATCAGGCAACCTATCTTTTTATCCCTATATTTTAGACATGCGTTTAATACAGTATCATTACCATCTATTGAAACAACCCCTTTAGTCATTACTTCTCCGACTAACATATTTCAATAACTCCAAATAGTAGGTAAATTATTTGATTAAATAAAGCTTTTTAGAAAAATCTAAAATAATTAGCCTTCTTAGTTAATAATATTTTATTTCTTTAAAGTAAGATATTCCTTAAAGACAATGATGTCACTTTAGCAATTTTCAGTTAGGCAAATACTTTAAATATTGTAATAATTCCCGAGCCCATGGAGTATCCACTCTTTCAAGCAAAAAAAGAAATTATTAATCTTTTAGACAACACATTGAATAAACTTGGACTTACTTGTGAAATTAAATTGGAAAAACCGCCTGAAGAAATGGGCGATTTTGCCTTTCCGTGCTTTTCTTTAGCATCTCAAGCTAAAAAATCTCCAATGTCAATTGCAGAGGAAATTGTATCGCATCTCTCTTTAGGCAGATGGATTAAGAATATTGAATCAAAATCAGGTTATGTTAATTTTATCATTGATAGAAAAAAATTATCTGTTCAAACTCTTAATCTTGTAAATCAAAATAAAGACTCATATGGTTTTTTAGAAAAGAAAAAAACTAGAGTAATTGTAGAACATACTTCAGCAAATCCCAACGGACCTTTACATGTTGGAAGGGCAAGAAATCCGATAATTGGAGATACAATTGCTAGATTAATGAAAGCCGCTGGTTACAAAGTAAAATCTCAGTTTTATTTAGATGATATGGGAAAACAAGTTGCAATTCTTACTTGGGGTCTTGAAAATTTAACCAAAAAGGATGTACCCGATTCTGATTATTACAAACTATACAGAAAGGAAGATCATCGTTTGGTCGGTTACTATCAAATTGCAAATGCTAGGATGAATGAGAATAAAAAGATTGAGGATGAAATCCAATCATTGATAAGAAAAAGTGAACTTGGAGATATCCCGACTCTTAAAAAAATGGAACAAGCCTATCTTCCAGCAATTGAAGGCATCAAAGAAAGTCTTAACCGCATTAACATACAAATTGACGGGTTCATTCCAGAATCCATGTTTGTAAAAAATAAAAGTGCTGATGACGTAGTAAATAAATTAAAACAATCTAAAGTTTCTGGTGAAGAGGATGGGGCTTATTATCTAGATTTAGAATCATTTGGTGTTACAGGAAGAAGTACAAAATTTTTCTTCAAAAGAAAAGATGGAACAACCCTATATGCAACGAGAGATATTGCATACCACATCTGGAAGGCAAAAAATGCAGATATGCTTGTAAATATTCTTGGAGAGGATCATAAACTCGAATCAAGACAGGTAGAAATTGCCCTGCAAATAATGAATGTAGAGCATCTTCCAAAAGTTATCTTTTATTCCTTTGTTTCCTTGCCTGAAGGAAAGATGTCGACTAGACGCGGAAGAGTAGTATACCTAGATGATTTAATCAAAGAATGTATTGACAGAGCTGCAAAGGAAGTTAAAAAAAGAAGGGGACATGAATTATCTGAAGAAAAGATTCAAAATATCGCTGAGGCCGTTGGAATTGGTGCTCTTAGATACAACATTATAAAAGTACAGCCTGAAAAAGACATAGTATTTAAATGGGGGGAAGCACTAAATTTTGAGGGAAATGCGGCCCCGTTTATTCAATACTCTCATGCCCGTGCGTGCAGTATTCTTTCAAAAAATCCAGATACGTTTGAAAAATTTGACGCCTCTTTACTAAATCATCCTTCCGAATTGAAGTTAATAATGAATATTGCTCAATTTCCAATTGCTGTAGAGGATGCTGGTGAAGGATTTAAACCCCATCTAATGTCTTTATTCTTGTTTGACTTGGCATCATCGTTCAATGAGTTTTATCGTGATTGTCCTGTTTTACCAGAAAAAGTTCTGGAACTTAGAAATGCACGTATTGCTCTTGTTGACGCCACTAGAGTTGTTATTAAAACAGGTTTGAATCTTCTCGGAATTGCCGCTCCCGAGGAAATGTAAAATGGATTATAAAGAGGTTAGAGTTTCAGAATTAGTTACAAGAATAACTAAAAAAGACACTCTTTTTTGTGGAAATTTTACAATAGATCCATATCAATACTGTGAATTTTCATGCAAATACTGCGATTCCTCATTTTCTGATACTATTAAAATCAAAACCAATGCGGGAGAGATACTTAGAGATGAAATTGAAAAGCTAGAACCTGGAAGAATAATTATCGGCTCTGTTCATGATCCTTATCAGGAAGCTGAGAAAAAATACAAACTTACCAGAAAATTATTATCAATTATTCATGAATTTGATTTTCCCTGTCATATTCTTACAAAATCACCGCTGATTCTTAGGGATCTTGATATATTAAAAAGCATGAAAGATTGCATTGTAACAATTAGTATTAGCTCTCTAAAAGAATCGGTTTATTCGATTTTTGAACCTAGTGTTTCTTTACCCCTTCAACGGCTAAATACAATAAAAACTCTCTCAGAAAACGGAATAATCTCAGGTTTAGCTATAATTCCAATTCTTCCATATATCGTCGACGATGAATTAGAAAAAATTGTCAAATGCGCAAGAAATTATAATGCTTTATATGTTCTTAATAAATCTCTAGAATTGAAAGGTGATCAAAGAGGTATATTTCTATCATTAATTGATAAATTCAACTCAAATCTTTTGTCAAAGTATCAGAAATTGTATGGTGAGAGTTACTTGCCAGATCATAGCTATACATTAAAAATTAAAAATAAAATTAATGAAATCTGCAAAAGTTATGGTTTGGAAAGTTCACTTGAGAGATTTTGTTAATCCAAGTCAATTGGTAAGTAATCACTTCTTTTTACGTTTTATAATTGCAATAACCAAAATTAAGACCAGAACTACTATTACCATGCCCCAGATAAGTAATTGTTGCCACAATGGCATCTCAGTTCGCTCGTTTGGATGATTTGTCGCACCAAACGGCATATGTCCGCTGAAGGAAACATCCTTGTTGTAAGAAATTGGTAAGATATCTTCTTTTTCCCAATTATTCTTTTCTTTTACATCCCACTCGGTGCTTGGTACCCATATGCGTAGATCAGGATCTGAGAATAGAACAACGTTTTCAGCACTGTCCCACCACCACTCAATTTCCTCATCCTCATCAAATAGGTATTGAACACCTATAGACGTCCTGCCCTCTGAGTAAGATTCACCTATTGTTTTTCCTAAGGCAAGATCCCGTGGGGTCTGCTCGAACGCAAAACCGCCCCAATACGAGGTTGGCCAGGGATCAAGTTCCTGCATAACAGATCCATGTCTTATAAAGGAAATATGTAAGAATTTACATGCGATTAAACACGAATCTGCATGAAAACTCATGGAATGAAGATTTTTTAATACTTCATTGTATTCTTTTCCGGGATGTTCGTAATGAAATTTGGTAATCATCGCAGTGATGCTATATGGTCCAACAAGGCCGTCAAAGTAATCATTTCGATTCCACTGATTTAGAGGAATATTGGCAGGTACCAAATCAAGACCAATTTTTATTATACCTCCATTGAGTGGTCCACCAGGATTGGCAAGTCCCAACCATCCTAGTATTAAACCTATCTCTGCGTTAAGTGTTGCTGTGTCAGGTTCTTCAGTGCTGCCCCATAATTGATCATATCCTCTCCATGGATTAGTTTCAACTGTTGGTAACAGACCCAATGGGACACCGATCAAGAATTGTAAAAGTTTCGATCCGGTTGTATCTTCAATCGAAGTTGGGGAATACCATGAAAGTTGTCCGCCTTTTTGGCTGTCCCCATGAAGAACCATATACCAGCTTATTACACCACTATTTAGATTTTCAATTGTTACGTCGAAATTTGTTGAAAATACATTATCATATCCTGCTTTACTACAATAAAACGGAACAATTTCAGTTTCAGATAGATCAGGATAAAAAGCACCGTATAAACCCTCATTCTTCACTCTTGTACCTTCGTCGATTTCATTTTCTGACTTCGTTACCCCAGGAATTATACCATCTCTACTTTGGTATTGTACTCCCCAGTAATCCGCACCACGTTCATTGAATCTATGAGCGTAGCATCCGTAAGTGTGTAAAATTGGGTAGGTATACCGCTCTTCTCTGGATGGTCTTATTATATTCAAATTGCTTCCAAAGGGATACTTCAATCTCTGGATCAATGCTTGAAACGGACTAAATAGCTCGGGTTGTACTCGCTCACTTTTACTTCCGTTTGTAAGTTCAACCTTGCCCTGTAATGCAGGATTTTCAAAAATAAGAGCCGGGTAAAATATATTTCTACTAACCCAACATGCAGAATCCACTGGAGTTCCTATTATTGTACCAGGATTGGCTACGCCTGCAAAAACTCGTGTCCATGATGGTGCAATGTCATACTGACCAGCAACAGAAAGTATCGATTCTTCTCCTTCTTTGTCAAATCCATAATCTCTCAAAAAGCTATAGACTGATCTACCGGTTAATACCATCTGTGCAACTGGTACGTGTGTATACCCGTTACCATTTTTCTTCCAATATTCATTGTGCCACGTCACAGCTGATGATAATTCCTCGTGGTTATCAACAAGTAAAAGAGGTGTTCCATGATGGGCAGCGGCATATGTTGCTGGCCCAAAATAAAAAGCACCTTGAAATTCACCTGCTGGTTTTATTTCCTTGGCCTTGGTGACATAATACCAATAACTCCATGGATCAATAGTTGAAAAAACAACGTCATTACTTCCCGTTATGTTCATAATTTGAGAATAAGTACCTCTATATGTTTTTAGATGTTCTGTAATTTCAAATGAACCTGAAAGTTGATTTCGAGCTTTATCTGTTAAATACTCTCCAATATCAATTATATTAACTTCTTTTACTCCCAATTTTAACAATGTTTCAATTGTAGATTCTGGAACCTCTTCAGGCGTTGTGTAAAGAAGAGGGGCGTTTAAAGTGGATGCAAGTATTGCTCCTTCACAAGCAGAGGCAATTAGATCCCCTTCCTTTTTTGATATGTTTTGATGCCAAGAGTATTCTATGGTAAAATCTAATGATGTGTGGATATCTTCAAGTGCGTACACTAGAACTGAATAATGCTTTCCCTCAGGGCATTCACCAAGTTGCTCGAAATGAATCTCCTGAGAGGATTCATCCTCTTCCATGACAGACTCGAGTTCTTCTCCGTTTGGTCCGAGAATAGACAAACCAAGAGTTACATCATCATTATTCCAATCAATTTTGAATGTGGCATCTCTGCATCCATAAGGCGGATTGTCTGGTATATTAATTACTTCCCCAGGATACTTTGTGATTTTACAATCATACTCAGTTACTGGCTTTCCCAGTATGTTTAGAAGTGCTTCCAAGTTACTGCCGTATACCAAAAATTTATCTTTAAAAATCCCTGGTAACAGATAGTGGGTGAAACTATCCTCGTCTCCACCCTCAGTGGGCATATTTGTTACACCAACGCGCCATGTACCTGGCTTATAAACATATGATAAACAGGATTCATGCGGCCCATTAGTAATTGTCATTTCTGATGATGAGGCGGTTTGAAGCCAATCATTGTCGTAACTACAATACAACTGTAAATCGGGATCGACTGAAGGTATAGTAATAATTGATGGAAAACCAGGTACCATCTCCATGATTTTGGAATTTATTAAAACTGCCGAATACCACAAGTCAGCCTTTATATATTTGTATTCATCTTCAACAGTAAATCTTTCGTATTCTGGTGCAGGACCGTAACTACGCTTTACTTTGAAATTTTCAGTAGCAACCTCTCCAGAAATTTTCCCATTTATAGAATTTGTAGTGCTATTATCCGGTTTTTTATAATCCTCCTCGATTACTGAAATAACTGCTTGATTGGCATATGACCAATCATTCAAAGCAATTTGGCTTGCAATCTCAAATGGATCGCTTGAGCTTATCATTGTATAATTTCTAGAGTTCCAACCATCTTCAAAATCACTTTTATCCACATTAATTGATGTCAGTTTATCTAGTCGATTGCCACAATAACTCATCCAATCCTCCATGAAGTAATGGATGCTGTTGTAGTCATTTAAAAACAGATTCTTGTCTTCATCTGGATATGTCTCATCAGCTTGAAAGAATAAAACAGGATTGGAAAAAAGTACATCTCCGTTATTAAATACTGATGAAGGTATGGAGGCAAGGTAGGCATAATCGTCTACATAGTTTTCTTTATCAAATTCAACGAGTGTGACCCTTTTCATCGGGGTAAAAGATTTCCAAGGAATTCCTTTTTCGAATCCTTTGTAATGGGCAGCACTTCCTGCAAAAACTGTAGTTCCAATAGTGGCTGCAACCATTAAGGATACAACCGATATTGCAAAAATAACATTAACTCTAGTATGTTTGTGGACCATAATTATTCCCCTTGATACCTTATTAGAAACTAAATTTTATCTGTAGTATGACGTATACAATTTGAGACTATATATAATTTTTTATAAATTATTTCCGTAATATATTTTATAAAAGTTCGAATGAAACCAAATACATATAAGAGAAGGCTTGATTTTGTTTAAAACAATCGTCATGGAAGAAGCACTTGCAAAAATTTTAGAAAAACAACATTATGCAATTGTAGGAAACCATTCTGGTGTAAAATTGTGTCACTGGATGAGACAGAGCCTACTTTTTGGAAGAGAATGTTATAAACAAACCTTTTATGGAATAGAATCTCATAGATGTCTCCAAATGACGCCTGCAGTAAATCACTGCAACCAAATGTGTTTTTTTTGCTGGAGACATCAAGGATTTACTGAAAAGGAGATAAAAAATCCTGACGATCCAAAAAATATTTTGGAAAAATCAATAGGAGCTCAACGCAGACTTATAACTGGATTTAAAGGTGATGAAAGATGCGATCAAACCAAATGGAAAGAAGCAAATTATCCTAATATGGTTGCTTGTTCGCTATCTGGTGAACCTACCTTATATCCCTATTTGGGAGATTTTTTTGAGGAATGTCACAAGAAAAATATGACCACCTTTTTAGTCACAAACGGGACAAATCCAAAGGCCTTGGAAAATTTAGATCCTTTACCAAAGCAGCTTTATGTATCAATTGTAGCACCAAATAAAGGTATTTATACTAAACTTTGTGCTCCACTGATAAATGATGGTTGGAATAGAATAATTAAGACGCTAGAACTTCTTCCATCTTTGAACACAAGAACTGTAATTCGTCATACGCTAGTTGCAAAATGGAATATGGATTTAAAATACACTAAAGAATATGCCAAACTTGATTCTATTGCATCTCCATTGTATATAGAACCAAAGGGCTATGTTTTTGTTGGGGGATCCAGACAAAGAATGAATTTAAGCAATATGCCTACACATGAAAGAGTTTTAAATTTTGGAAAAAAACTTGCAGATGAATTGGGATACAAAATTGCTATGGAGAAATCCGATTCCCGTGTAGCACTATTGTCCAAGGATGGAAAATTGAAAAAATTTGAAAATTAGGGCGATTTGCCCTATTTTATTCAGATATAAATGATTCTGTCCAGGTTGGTCTGTCTGGGGCTTGATCGTCAATAAGCATCTGTTTCCATTCTTCATCTGTTAGTCGATTATCCATTTCTTGCTTGAATTCATAGTAGGAAAAAACAGGTCCTGCGCCAATTTGAATACTTCCATTGAAATTTTTGTATGCAACAAGTATCAAATCCACATACCCAACGCCTTCTTCAAGTACTTGTTGAGTGTTGGTATCAGTGTGTACATCTGCAACAATAGTTGTTTGTTTTCCTCTCTCATCAATGCCAGAAATTGTATCATCTAGATTTTCTCCAAAGTTACTAATAAACCTGTAATCTGATTCTGATAAAACCTCGTTTTCCAGTTCTTTGGTTGATATATTCAATAATTTTGTTAAGATATATTCGAGAGTTGTAAGACGCGAGATTTCCTCGGTGCCTAGAACTTGTAAATCGGTTAAACCATCCCTTGTCATTTTTGTTAATGAGCTCAGACGGGAATAAAACTCAGGGATTGGTTCTACGTAACCTGGAACTTTTGGTTCTTCTGGCTCTATTGCTGTATATTTTATTGGCGTATAGCTTTGTTTTGCATAAAGGATGGTATCATGGCGAAGCTCTGTCCATGATGCAAGTGCTGTATTAAGTTGCTTATCTATCCAAGCAGTGCTGTTCATAAATGTTGGATAATCTGAAATATATTTGTCTAGAAGTGGAGATAATGTGTAAATCCAACTATAATAAAGATTTTTATTCCATGTTGTAAGATTGAAATTTGAAATATTTTCCTTTAATTTGGTAAGTTGATCTTGGTAAGTTTCATAAGCTGTATCCCCCTCTTGGGTTAAAATTTCCAAAGCACGTTCTGATCCTAAAACAGCCATAATATCAAGACCTCTTGGAAATGCCCTGGTTGGACCACCTTGTGTATATTCCATGGTTAAGGGTTTACCTGTGCCTTGGAATTCGTCCACTGCTGGAAAAACGAGTTGCTGGAACATGTATGAGTCTGGGATAAATCTCTGTCCTATAAATCTCATTCCCTTAGTTTTGTTAAGTGTCTTGTTTAGATCCTCGATTGTAAAAGGAACTCCTGGCGGTTTAGCAATAAGTATTTCACCTGTTCCTCCATAAATTTCTGGATTTCTTAATTGCGCAAGTTCTATTCTTAAATCCAGTAGTTTTGCTTCATCTGCAAAATCGGTTATATTAAAACTTGTTCCAAATACATCTCTTATGCAGTCAAGATATTCGTAAGGAGTTAAATCGTCTGCAACACCTACAAAAAAGGATGTAACAGTGTATATTCTAGACCACAATTCATCAACTTTTTCATTGTCAATCTTAGTTGTTGCCAAATCAGTCGATATGAGACTTGCTTGTATAGTTTGGATATCTGAATCTTGCTGGGATATAAGAAAATCGCAGTATGGGCAATTCGGCTCTCCGCCTTTCAAAAGAAATGACATTCGTCCGTACCACATCATTGTCTTGAAGTATCTTTTTAACTTCTCAGACTGGGTGTAATGGCCTCTTGGTTTATATTGTGAATAATCTTCTCTGTAAATGAATAATGGGCTATCGTGAAATCCATCCTGTTCGCTTATAAATAATAGTTCTTGATCGACTTCATTTTTCACATAGTCAGGTATTAAAAATTCAACAGTTTCAATTTCCTCAGAGCCGTTGTAATCTTCGGTTGGAGTTTGTAGGAGCGATAATCCAATTGATATGAAAGCAATATTTCTCCTTAGTGCTTCCTTGATTGTGGAATCACTGCACTTTTCGTAATCACTCTTTGCTTTATCAAATAAAGTTTTACTTATCTTAAGGATTTTATCAAAAAATTCTCTTTCTTCGATATTTTTCAATATTTCATTAAATTGAATATGGTAAAGATGAAGTAGCGTGTCACTAGTAATAAAAATTGGAACATCAGAATTTTTCAGATAATCGTATGGAGATGTTATATCGTCTTCATTTTGAAAATCTATAACAACAAAACCATTCTTTGATAAAAGGTCTTTTTGTTCCTCTGACAAATTAAATAAATTATCTATATCTTCATAATTTGAAATTGTTTCGACATCTAAGGGAAGAGAATATTTAGGTGCATTTGCCTCAATGCTTAATTGCTCTTCTTGGTAATATTCTGCCAATATATTTTTTGGGTTATTCTGCAAACTTCCTGAAATTGTAATTTCTGCTAAATCACTTGGATTGTCAATACATCCTGGAATTATTGTTGATGATATTACAGTTGATACCATTAGCATCAAAATTTTTTTATCAATTTTCATAAAGATCAACCTCTCCAAATGTCAATAATGATTTCATTTAAATATTTAAGGAAATCGTTTGGTAAATCCCAAATCTATGGAATTTAATTTTAAATCTAATAATTTTTCATTTTGACTTTTTTTCCAATTAGATTTATATAGGGTGATTGTCAAAAGCTAACATGGTTTGTTTAAAATATGGAGTGAAAAATATGGAGGAAGTTGTCGAGACAAAAGAAAAATGGGTTTGCCCAAATTGTGGCGAAAAAATGGAGCTCTCATATACTACTGACACTCCGGTGTATGTCTGTCCTGCTTGTGGTTGTACTGTTTCTGCAGAGGAACAAAATTTTGAAAATATAAGTATTTGTCCTAATTGTAATCAAGAAATGGATGGTAATGAATGTCCGTATTGTGGTTATGATTTAGGTTCGGATTTCGATTAAGGCTATATCAATAAAGATCTTTAATCCTCCCATATTTTCATATTTTAAGTTTTTAATTTTAGTTTTGAATTTAAAGATATAAAATTTTAATATTTTTTTAAATAAGATATTTTAATATATCAAATCTATTGTTTATTCTAAATTCTAAAATAAGTAAAATTATATTCTTATATTTATTTTAAAATTTGTTATTTGTTGTCTCAAGATAAGAATATAATTTAATGTAGTTATATTAATTTTTTTAAAAAAATTCATTTAAAAAAGCGATAATTTTAAATTAGTTTAGTTATTCTTTCTCTTAAAAAAATTTGGAATCACTTCCGTTGAGAGTAAGGTTGAGGAAGGGGGAAATGCCAAGCTTTGCGTTACATTTGTAATGGCGAAAAATATATAAATGGTGCAAATTAATATATACGTCAAATAATAAAAATTTGTAAAAAAAAATTACTCGAATAAGGAGGAAGTGAGTAGATAAATAACAGGAAGAAAAATTAAAAAATCGGAAGAAGAAATTTAGAATAAATTGGTGAAAGGAGAAGATATTATGAATATGAAAAATAAGTTAATAATATGTTGTACGCTAGTGCTTTTCGCGTTAACCGCAACCGCATTGATTTCAGGAACTGTCGGCGCAAAATCGCTCTATCTGGTACCTAACCATAATAATAAACAATTCGATGCTTGGAATATTAATCCTGATGGATCAATGACCTATCAGGCAACCTACGGCTTATCATATGCAACAGATCCAGCCGGTATGGCAATAGATGAAAGTTCAAATACACTATTCATTACTACGGAATTCTCATCATATTCTACCACATTTGAAATTGTTGATGCAGATACTATGACAAATATTGGTGTCGTAAATGATGGTGATGATTTTGCAGGTGTAGCAGTAGATGATGAAAATAACATAGTTTATGCAGCGAAAAGAATGAATACGGATGCAGATGATTTGTATGCTTATGATTGGGATCCTTCTACCTCGACTGCAACTTCAAGAGCAGGCTTTCCAATAAATTTACCAGGTTTGAGTCAGGCAATGGGAATTGCCTTAGATGAACCTAGGGGCATTCTTTGGGTTGCCGATTCGGATGCAGGAGTGACCCGAGCTTATGATACAACAACATGGACAGAAATTTTAAGCTTTACACCAGTTCACAAACCCGTTGGTATTGCTGTTGATTCTTTAAGAAATTTTGTTTATACTGTTTCAATGAACGCTGGTGCTTGGACACCCTCAGGATGTGGTTCGCTTATTCTAAGTAAGTATGATGTAGCAACAAGTACCGAAACAACGGGTAGCTTGATTGATCAGGGTGTAGGTGTAGCTGTTAATGAGGTTACAGGTTATGTATATGTGACAATAAGTCCATACGGAGCAGGTCAACCATGTGTACAGGCATGGGATACATCAACAAATCCCTTTACTCTAGTTGAATCAAAACTAATTCCTAGTGGTAGCCCTGCTGGAATTACAATTCCAAGAGAAGAAGTAAGTTTCAATCCTTTGAATCTAACTAAGGATGATGGGCTTGAAGGGGAATGTGTAGGTCCATTAGATCATATTATTTATGGAATCTGTTTTGATAATTTAGACAATCTAAATCCTATCAACAACGTTGTTATAAATGATACATTGCCACCTGAAGTTGATTTCATTTCTGCTTCAGAGCCTGGTATATATAACCCAGTTGACCACACAGTAAATTTTAATGTTGGTACACTTACTAAAGGACATCCACAAATATGCTTAACTATTGAAGTAGAAGTTAAATCTGGTACATCACCAGGAACTTTGATTGTAAATACAGCCACAATCGATGGTGATGAGGTACCACCAACCTCCATTAGTGAAGTAACTGAGGTTTGTGAAACTACTGACAACACACCACCAGTTACAATTAAAACTGTTGGAAATCCAAAATATGGACCAAATGATGAATGGGTAAGAGACTTTACCGAATTTAACATGACAGCAACTGATGATGATTCAGGTGTTGCTGCTACCTATTTAAGAATTTGGTATCAGGGTGTTTGGACCCCATTACCTGGCACTGGTGTTGGTAAAAACAATAACTTTATGATATATTTAGGCAACTTTACCCTTTCAGGTAACTGTAAACACTATATAGAATTCTATTCAGAAGATAACGTTGGAAACAAGGAAGCAACTCAAAACCAGACTCACTATGTTGACGAAATGGCACCAACGACTGATCCTTATCCACCAGAGTTTGGAAGCCCACATACCACAACTGAATATGGAGATGATACATTTTTTATGATTAACTGTTCTACACCAATGTGGATTAATGTATCAGACCCTACTTGCGGTATCGGTGTTTGGAAGATCTCGTATTCCATTTGGTATAATCCAACCTCACCTACTACCTATGTATTGTTACCAGGTTCTGGAAAAGAGGTTTTTGATGGTGATCCTGAAGACCTTGACCCAGACTTCGGAGAAATATCTGTAGCATTAACTTTTGATGAGGGTTGTTTCCATGAAGTAAGATGGACAGTTACTGACTTATTTGGTCACACTGCAATGTATGATTATGACTTTGCAGTTGACTGTACTCCACCTACAATAACTAAATTTATTGGTGATCCAGAGTGTGACGGATATGGAACTTATGTTTCATGGGTAAACTTCAGCACACCATTTGTCTTCAACGCTACCGATGCAGGATGTAATGGCGGTGCAGGTGTTGCAAAGATCGGATATGAGATACGAATACTTGATAAAACTACTGTTCCACCAAGTTGGGTGATTATCAAAACAGAAGAAATTGATGATGATTCAAGTGAAGATGAGTGGGATGAAACCTATGGAGAAATTCAAAATATCACTCACATGACCGAGGAATGTGAACACGAAATATCGTTCTGGGCTATGGATTACGTTGGCAATAAAGTTGAATACAAACAGAAACACTTGGTTGACAACACCCCACCAGAAATCATAAAGACTGTTGGCACTCCAAATTGTGAGATAATTGAAGGAAAGGAATACTGTGTAAACTTGAGTACAGAAATTTCCTTCCATGCAGTTGATCATGGATGTCAAGGCGGTGTCGGATTAGTTCAATTGAGATATCGTATCTGGAATGAGCAAGAAGGCTGGGGCCCATGGTGGTATGACAAAATGCTCGACGGCGAAACCATCAAATTCAAAGAAGAGTGTAAACACTATCTCGAAATTGAGGCAATAGACTGTCTTGGTAACAAGAACGTTGACAACGAAACCTTCTGGGTTGATGAACAACCTCCAGATATTGAGAAAATCGTTGGCGAACCAAAATTACCTCTAATGATTATCGGCGATGATGACGATGATGATTTAGTTAGAGATATAAATAATTGGTGGATTAATTGTCTAACCCCAATAACCATTAACGCAACAGATATGGGTTGCTGTGACAACTTAACATATCTTGCATACCAAATAAACGATAGCGGTTGGATAGATATTACAAATATTAAACCAGTTACAATTTACCTACCAGAATGTGTTCATTATTTAAACATAACAGCTGAGGACTGCTTAGGTAACACTGCATACCACAACGAAATATTCTGGGTTGACTGCACACCACCAAAAATCAACAAAACAGTTGGCACACCAAACTGTGAAATAATTCCTGGTAAGGAATATTGTGTTACAACTGGTACAGTCATAGACTTTAGCGCAGAAGATGAAGGATGCATGGGTGGTATAGGAGTTAAAAATCTAAGCTACCGTGTTTGGAATACAACTCACGGATGGAGCAAATGGATTGATTATATCTGCGTGCCACACATTACTTATCAGTTCACAGAAGAATGTAAACACTATCTTGAGATATACGCAGAAGATTGGCTTGGTAATTCAATACTTGACAACGAAACCTTCTGGGTCGATGATCAAGCTCCAGAAATTAACAAGACTGTAGGAGAACCAAAAATACCACTTATGATCGAGATACCAACAGGGCAATTAGCATTTATCGGCGATGATGACGATGATGTAGATATATACAATTGGTGGATTAATTGTCAAACCACAATAACCATAAATGCAACTGACTTGGGCTGTTGTGGCAATTTGACATACCTTGCTTACCAAGTAAACGACAGTCAATGGATAGATATTACAAATTCAAGACCATGGACAATTACACTACCAGAATGTGTGCATTTCCTCAACATCACAGCTGAAGACTGTTTGGGTAACAGAGCTTTCCACAACGAAACATTCTTTGTTGATTGTACACCACCAAAAATGAATAAGACTGTATACACTCCAAATTGTCCAGTAGAAGGTACTGATAACTATTATGTTACCACCGATACCTTGATTTGCTTTGATTTTGAAGATGAAGGATGTATGGGTGGCGTTGGTCTAGGAAACGTCAGCTACCGTATCTGGAACATGACTCATGGATGGGGTCCATGGATGTACGATGTTAATTTAGATGGTGAATGCATCAGTTTCGAGGAAGAATGTATACATTATCTAATGATTGAGGCAACAGATCTACTTGGTAACAAGTTTGTGGATAACGAAACTTTCTATGTCGATGAAACACCACCAGAAACCATTAAGACATTTGAGGGACCAAGATACGACAATGATTACTGGCTAAGAGACAATGACACCTGGGTTATTCTCAACACAAGCGATCCTGGAATCTGTGCAAGCGGTGCAGTATTCCTACATGTAGAACTCTGGTGGGCAAGTAACGGAAATGATATCGATACACTACTTTGGTCAATTGATATTATTGATAACGATGAGAACGACACTGATGATACAGTAGGTAAAATCGGATACAAATTCCAGATCATGGAAGACTGTCTACATGAGATCAGATGGTATTCCATTGATTGTCTTGGAAATGTTGAAGAATATGAAGAACAAATTGTAAACCTATTCTTCGATGACTTTGAAAGCGGCCTTGACAAATGGACAATAGCATATGATAAGTATTGGGATTACTGGTCACATCAATGGATATACGACCCCTTGGTAACAATTGAAGATGATGATCCAAGTCCAGCTGGCGGATGCTATGCTGAAATTGAAACTCTTGATGGATTTTGCGGAGAAATAGGATGGATGTCGACAGTAGTTGATACCACTGGATTCTATGACATTCGCTTATCATACTGGGCTAATACAAGATCCATGAATAAAGGTGACTGGCTCTATTCTCAATATAGAACTGATCCATCCGACCCTTGGACGACACTTGGTACTCATAAACTTTCCGATTGGACGCCCTTTACATATCTACTTCCCGGTGCAGATAATCAGCCATATGTTGAAATCAAGTTCTATGTAAACTGTGATAATGACTATGGAATGATAGACAATGTTCTTATCACTGGAAACACAACAGTTCATATGCAACAACACAGAGTTGACTCAATACCTCCAGAAATTATCAAGACCGTTGGTGAACCAAGCTTCTCTGATGATGGTATAACCTGGTGGGTAACAGATCTAACACCAATAAACGTAACAGCAATTGATCACGAAGATCCATGTGCTGTAGGTGTCAAGGAAATCCTCTACAGAATATGGTGGAGAGGCAAATGGAGTGAATGGTATAATTACACCGGAAACTTCACATTTGAAGAAGGATGTACCCACTATCTTGAGATCAAGGCAATTGATCACCTTGGCAACTTTGCAGTTGATAACGAAACATTCATTGTTCACGGACCAACTGGCGATTCAGATCCAAATGTTGCAATAATAGATCCACCGTTCTTACCACCAATGACAATATCAGAAAGTTCATATACAGTAATAATCGAGGCAACTGATGATCTTACTGATTGGGAAGATCTTCAAGTATTCCTAATGCAACCCGGTGGTCGAAGAGACGCTCCTGACATCTGGTATGATGTAACTTTGGGTTCAACTGAAGATGAATTTGAAGCAGTGATTGACGATCTTTACAAATATCAAGATGGAGCAAAAATAACTCTGCAGGCATACGCACTTGACGAGGACGGAAATGTTGGAGTTGCACTTCCTGTAACATTTACTGTACACAGCACTACTGTATGGGATCAATGGATGCAGGAAGGATGGAACCTACTGCAACTACCTTACAATGTTGGATGTAATGAATCTGTAGAAAGAATACTTGCATCAATTGAAGGAGACTATGATTTCGTATTCCACTATGACATATTATCTTCTACCTGGCACAGCTACTCACCGGATAGAGCACCTCAATACAATGACTTAACTATGATGGAAGGCGGAAAACAATACTGGGTACATATGACCAACGAAGATGGAGTAAGATACTATCTAGGACTTCCGGAAATTGAAATTGAATATCCAGCAGATGGAGCAGTAATTGAAATAAGTGATATTGCCGATTTCATCAGCGGTAATGCCTGGGATTCTCAAGGTGGAGTAGATAAAGTCGAAATTCAATTGTATTTCAAGGACGAAAGCAACAACAAACATTACTGGAATGGCTCAGACTGGGTGGATTCTCCTGTAAACTTGGGTTGCCTTTTTGGCGAACCATCTTGGGGCTATCCAACTGGTTCGATATCTTGGATACCAGGACAAACTTACTACGTAAAAGCAATGGCCTTTGATGCCTTTGGATGCTATGCCACTGACATGGCATCCTTTGAATTTATTTCATATACAATTTCAGGTACAGCTTACCTAGATCCAGGTTTATCTATTGAGCCGGGTGACATATTGATAATAGGTATGGGCTATCATAGTGATTGGGTTAGTTTTCCCAATGACGTATTATCAATGATAAATATTTCTGATCCAATCTTGCCTTTAGATTACAGTTTTGACGCCTTTAATGACACCTATTATGTTATAGGTGTGTTAATTAATGATACTTCTGCAACTATGCCATATGCTGTTGGTGCAGCCTACAACATGACAGTTGACGATATCATTGATTTTGGGCCAGATGAAATCATAGTAGCAGGAGCTGACGTTGAAGATGCAGACTTAACACTAATGGAAATGGTTGAAGAGGAACCAGTCTAAGATTAAAAATCGGTAACAAATAAATAGCAAACTATATAAATACAAAAATCAACTATCCTTTACTTAGAAGTGGGGAATGAGATTATGAAAGACAGGAAAAATATTACGGTACTAATAGTAACAACTTTAGTAACGGCAATGGCACTTTCTGCTAGTTTCGCAGGAGCTACTGAACAAAGAAGTGTTTATGGCGATCTTTATATAGATGATGTTTTGGCTCCTGAAGGGATAGAGGTAAAACTAACCTTTGAAACAGAAGCAGTTGAAGAAAATGACACTACCAATTCATTTAGTGCTTATACTATAAACATAGCAGTAAACGATTACACGGAGGGCGACTTTAAGGTATACTATAACGGTTTATGGTACATACCAACTGATAATCAAACTGTTGAGATTGGAGGATCAGGTGTTATAGATTATCATCGTGACTTACATATTAATACATCAATAGGTAACCAACCCCCGGATCAAGTTACTGGATTGACTGTTACAGATAAAAAAGATGGTAAACTTGAAATAAAATGGAATGCCGCTAACGATGACAGCGGTATAGCAATGTATCATATTTACAGAGACAATTTTTACTTGACTAATGTAACAAATACAACATTATCCTATATCGATACAGGTCTAAATAATAATCAACAATATGAATATGTAGTTCAAGCAGAGGATATTGATGGAGCTTTAGGGGCTTTTTCTGATCCTGCTTATGGAACACCTACCGCGTCTAGCTCCGGCGACGACGATGACGACTCCGGCGGCGGAGGCGGCGGCGGAGGCGGCGGCCTACCAGTAGACACAAATCAAGCACCTACTGCAGTTATTGTTGCTAGTGAAACATTGGTCTTCATTGGAGATTTAATAACCTTTGATGGTACAGATAGTAGTGACCCAGATGGTAATATATTCAACTGGTCTTGGAACTTTGGTGATGGAAACAGCGCCTTCGGATCAATTGTAACACATGCTTATTCCCAAGAGGGTGACTTCACTGTAAAATTAACCGTAAAAGATAATCAAGGAAAGCTTGCTACAGACACCGAAACGATTTCAGTAGCTAAGGCAAACAATCCACCATCGGTTCCTACAATTGAGGGACCTACAAGTGGAAATAAAGGAACTGATTATACATTTACACTTACCTCAACCGATGCCGATAATGATACTATTAAATACATTGTCGCAAACTGGGGTGACGGAGAGACTAGCGAGTCAGAATTTGTGGCAAATGGAACCTCTGTTGATTTCAATCACAGCTATACAAATGCCGGAAAATATACGATAACTGCTAGAGCCACCGACAACGAAACACCTTCTGGATCAGCACAACATACCATCTATATTGATGCACATGTAGTCGGTGAAATTGGCTATCTTACTAACGATGATGCTGACGACCCCTACGATAATTTCCACAGCAATTCAGGAGTTACATCTGCAGTTGAACAACAATCAGATGGCAAATATCTCATAGATGAAGACGGCGATGGTGAATGGGATTGGGTTTACGATCTAGAAACCGATACCCTCACAGAATACAGCGGTGAAGGGCAACCTATGGACTACACACCTATAATCATTATAATCATTGTAATAATCGTGGTACTGATAATACTTGGATACTTAATGAAACGCAACAGTGATAAAAAGAAGGCAGCAAAGAAAAAAGAAGAAGAGAAACAAAAAAACAAACCTAAAAAGAAAGGAAAAAAATAATTCCTTTACCTCTTTTTTTATCTTTTTTTATAATTTTTTTTACTCTTTTAATTTATTAAAATAACATAAAATTTTTTTATAACATTTATTTCTTTATACATATATTTTAATAATAGAATGCTTATTATTATTTTAACAAGCAATTTTAATTCTGGGGATATAAAAATGAATAAAAAAGTTGCTGGACAACTTTCGTTTTTAATTGCAGCCGTATTGATTTTATCAGGAATACCATTTACAAATAGTATCTTATCAGCCGGAAATCTACATTCTGTGTTTGGCGAGGTTTATGTAGACGGGGAACTTGCCGATTTAGAATTGGAGGTAATTTTATCATTTCCATCTGGAAATGAATCTGATGTTAGAACAAATGGAATTTATGTGATGAACTTTCTAGGACATGATTGGGAAACTGGATTATTTTTTGTAAAAATTAACAGCATAGAGTACATCCCAAAAGATGGATATGGAAACCAAATCGAATTAGAAATATGGGATGATATAATTTCCTATGAGGTTGATTTATCGGTTGATACAACTATTCCAAATAATCCTCCAAATCCCCCAACCAATCCAACACCTGCAGATGGGGCAACCGATGTTAGCATTAATCCTACTTTGAGCGTTGAAGTAACTGATCCAGATGGCGATTCAATGAACGTTTATTTTTACAATGCAACTGATTACTCTTTAATTGGTTCCGACACAAATATTCCTAGCGGCGGGACTGCCTCTGTTACTTGGCCAAGTCTTTCATATGCTACATCGTATAGCTGGTACGCTGTAGCAGATGATACAATAGATGATACAATATCATCAACTTGGAGTTTTACTACAGAAAGCGAGCCGATAATTAACAATCCACCTAACCCACCTATTAACCCAGCCCCATACGATGGAGAAACAGATGTTGGTTTGAATCCAACGCTAAGTGTTGATGTATCTGACCCTGATGGTAACTTTTTAGATGTTTCGTTTTTTGATGCGTCTGACCACAGTCTTATTGGTCAGCATAATGGAGTTACGAGCGGAAGCACAGCATCATTAGAGTGGTCAGGATTATCTTATGGTACAACTTACCAATGGTATACAAAAGTCTACGATTTTGAATATGTAACAACTTCAGCAACTTGGAGTTTTGTTACAGAAGCCGAACCTGTTGTCAACAACCCCCCAAATCCACCAAATACACCATCACCTTACGATGGTCAAACAGATGTTTCAATCAATCCAACATTGAGTGTTAACGTTGTCGATCCTGACGGAGACACACTTGATGTAAAATTCTTCAATGCTTCTGATGATAGTTTAATAGGTATAGATTATAACGTTCCAAGCGGTGGAACTGCTTACATGCTCTGGTCAGATTTGTCTTTGGATACAACTTATCAGTGGTATGCGGCAGCAAATGATTCTGAATTACAGGCTTATTCATTGGTATGGAGTTTTACAACTGCTGGACAAACTCCTGTGAATCTTCCCCCTAATGCACCCACTAACCCAACTCCTTTCGATGGAGCAACTGGGGTGAGTATAAATCCAATTTTACAAGTTGATGTTTCAGATCCAAATGGCGATACACTAGATGTCAAATTCCATAATGCTTCTGATGATAGTTTAATAGATATAGATTTCAATGTTCCAAGCGGTGGGACTGCTAGTGTGCAATGGTTGGGGCTATCCTACGATACAACCTACCAATGGTATGCAGTAGCAAATGATACAGAGTATGATTCATATTCTGCAACATGGAGTTTTACAACTGCTATACAATCTTCTGGTAACAATCCCCCTAATCCACCAGCAAATCCATCCCCTTCTGATGGAGAAACAAATGTTGACTTAAATCCAACTTTGAGTGTTGATGTATCAGACCCGGATGGGGATGTTTTAACTGTATATTTCTACAATGATTCAGACGATAGCTTGATTGATACATTAACAAATGTTCAAAGTGGTACTATAGCTGCTGTTACTTGGCCGGGTCTTGCATATTTTACAACTTATGCTTGGTATGTTGTTGTTGATGATTCTCAAGACCAAGCAATTTCCGATACATGGAGTTTTACAACCATTCAAGCATCTTCGGGAAATCTTCCTCCTTACCAACCAAGCAACCCATTGCCTGTAAACGAATCAACTGATGTAAATCTTACACCAACACTTAAGGTGGATGTTTTCGATCCAAACGGTGATAGCCTTAACGTTTCATTTTATAATGCAGACGATGACACTCTTATTGACGAAGTATTGAATGTTGCCAGCAGCGGCAGTGCAGAAATAACATGGTCTGGACTTACTTATGGTGAATTATACAGATGGTATGCTGTGGCAAACGACAGCGAGTATGAAAGTAAATCTGAGATTTGGCAATTTACAACAATTAACGAACCTCCAAACAACCCACCAAACAAACCCACAAACCCAAGCCCTACAAATTATCAAACTGGAATCGGATTGAATCCAGAACTTAGCGTCGTTGTTACCGATCCAGATAGCGATTCAATGGATGTCTATTTCTACGACGGGTCAACTCATCAACTTATCAAGAAAGAGACAAATGTGCCTAATGGTAGTAGTGTTTCAGCTGTTTGGACTGGTTTAACCTACGGCTCTGATAAATCTTGGTATGTCATTGTTAATGATTCCAAAGCTGAAAATAAATCAGATACTTGGCATTTCACCTTGTATAATATCAATCTTGATATTACAATTAAAGGTGGTCTGGGCATTAGCACGATTTTCCACAACTTAGGTGAAGGGAATGCAGAGGATATCGAATGGGAGTTATCTGTAAAAACCAAATACTTCAATTCAATTAATATCTTTAAGAACGGAGTTATAGATTTTCTTAAGCCAAATTACAAGATAAATGCAAAAAAACTTTACGTTTTTGGTATCGGTTTACTTGAGGTAACTGCACATGCTCACAGTGGAGGAAAAATTGCCGATCAAGTTTCAGGTGGAATAATTATTGGATATTGGACATTTCTTGTGTCTGATTCAACCTAAACACAAATTAAAAATTGAGAAATACCTATAATATTAGGCTTTTTCTTTTTTTACAATTTTTTTCCAGACTTGAGAAATTATAAATGTTGCAATAAGGCTGAAAACAAGCATAATTATAGGAGTAATTATATTCTCCAATATTTTATAATTAACAATAAAAGTTATCCCAAAGGAGGATAACATAATTCCTGTTAATAATTTTAATATTTGACCGTGCCATTCTGATATCTTTCTTTTTCCAAGTGTAATTACAAAAATTGATACAATAATTATAAGTGGGATTACATAAACAATATTGTAAAAAAGAATGTATAAATATGCTTCATGGGTAGTAGTCCTTAATACAAGTTCTTGAGTAAAAACAAAGGGTAATGCAAGAGTACATAGCAATTCATAAAAATTTACTGTAACAGCTAAGACAATTGTTCCAATTATTACTGCAGTTAACTGAGGAGTTCTAACTAGGTTACTCATTTGTTTAAAAATTCCAGGTTTTTTTTCTTCGGGAATACTTAGCGAAGCACCTTTTTTGAAAAAGAAAAATTCCTTTATATTCATCAATCCAAGTATCAAAGTAATGATTCCAGCAACGATAGTAATAATCCTAATTTGGTTCAAAAATTGGGTTAGCAATAGAAGATTTACGTGATATAAAATTATCATGAAAATTGCGTACAACACTCCAGAAAACAAAATAAAAACCCCACCGATAAGTAACATACGTTTTCTGGATTTAACATAGAGAAGAAGATTAAGTAAAAATATTAATATAAAAAATGCACAGGGATTAAAACTGTCCAGCCCCCCTAGCACAATTGTTAAAATAGGTAGAGAAAAACCCGATATGTTGATTTTTATCTGACCAAATATTGTGTCAATTACAATTACGTCCTCTCTATTTGTTTCATTTGGTTTTTCACCAGCAATATAATCTTGAATTACCTTTTGAACGTAAGTAACTGTAATGTATGCAGTTGGAATGATTGTTTCATTGTTTACATTTTTAATTACTACAATTGGATATTCATAATTGCCGTAATTGTTTAGATATTCTTCAAGATAAGTTGCATTGATTGCAATATCTTTAATCGTAATTACAAGGGTTTCGTTGTATGACTCATTATCTATAAAATAATCTTCAATAACATGTAATTTTTCCTCGCATTCTCCACAAAGGCTAGAGTAGTAGAAATCCAGATAAACTTGTTCCTCTGCTAAAACTGGGTGAAGCAAAAATTGTGCTAAGGTAATTACTGAAATCAATATGATGAGATATCTTGTAACACGGTTCATGGAATTCTTCTGAAAATACATATGCTGCATAAAAATCTATTTGTACCAATATTTAGAAAATTTGGGGTTACAATTTTATTTCCTTGTTTTTCTTATATTTCCAGATAGAAATTACCAGTAAAACAGCAAATATTGAAATGCAACCTATTGCTAAATAAAGAAAAATTGGATTTTCCACAAGAGATTCTCCAAGAGCAAACATTTCGTCATTTGTTTCATTGATTCCTCCTTTTAATGGAGGTTCTTGTGATAACCAAATATTGTCTCTAGTGGCAATTGCTTTTTGCTGAAAATAATTGATCAATCCATATATTCCAGAAATTAAAGTTATAAATGTTGCAGAAAACATAACAACTATTTTTGTATTTTCGGGATGCAGCAGAGAAGATCCTTTCCAAGAAAGCTTATAATAAACCCATTTATGTCCTTCACGCTCTTTACGTTTCACAAGACCTGCCTCATTTAGTTTTAAAAGATGCTCATGCAAGGTTGCTTTGTTAAGATTTGTTATTCTGCTGATATCCTGAAGAGTCATATTTTTACCATCTAAACTACGCAGAATATCAAGTCTTGTTTCCGAGGCTAACGCTTTAAATGAATTAACATCAAGAGTGATTTTTGACATTTTATCAAATATAATATTTAACACCTGATTTATAATAAATTACTTTTCGTTTGGAAATTCCCAAACATTTTTTTATATCATATAAAATTTGGTAGAAATCAGTTGACTTAATCATGGATAAACAAAAAATAGTCTTTTCTTTTTTCAACAAAATTATTAGAAAATATTCTACAAAATTCGACAATATTTGTTTTTTCTAGGAAAACAATGTATATACAAAAGTTTTAATTATTTTCGACTACAAATATTATTAAATGAAATTTTGATTATAAATTTTTGTGCCTTTATTTCATTGTTTAACCTGCGGAAATTATTTTTCTGATACTTTACATTCATTAAGTTGTATCTACTGTGAAAGTTTTAATATTGAGCAATTTTCAAAAAGTTAAATTATAATTTGATTATCTTTTAATTATTACCAATCCCAATTTCTCTATGTGTTGTATAACCAAGTTATTACTCTATCAATCATTGGCATTATTGCTATAAATATTACCTACAATGTTAATGCAAATGTTGCATTTACTCGGTTTACTAATGCCTTTACGTGTGCTGGTATAACATAGACAAATTGTCTATTGGTCCTTTTTAATCCACTAAAATTGTACAAACACATAAATAAATATTAACAAAATCCTATTTTGAACCATATTTTTACAATAAAGCTTTTATAATACAACAGGTTTGATTTATTTGGAGGAATTGCCAAAAGATATTGTGGGAAATAAAATGAAAAAGAAAATAATTGGCTTTTTAGTTTGTACGTTTCTTATTACCACGATTATTCCTTTTTCGGTTACGTCAAATGAAAATGAAGGTTCAAACATAATTTATGTTGATGATGACGGGACTGCTGATTATATCAGTATTCAGGATGCAATTGACAATGCGAGTAATGGAGATACAATTATTGTCATGCCTGGTGTCTATTATGAGTTTGTTGATATTGACAAATCAATTAAAATAATTGGCCAGGACAAAAACACAACAATTCTTGATGGAAAAAAGGAAACTGAAATGAGAAATAATTCGGGATTTGTGAATATTACGGAAAATCATGTAACTTTCGGTAATTTCACCATTAGAAATGCCAATCAAAGTTATTTCGCACTATATGCCAGGTCAGAATATACCACTATTTCTGATATTATTATCCTGAAGGAAGGGGCCGAGCACGGTAGACCACGCAGAGGAATTCTTATTGGACCCGAAATACCAACAACTATAATATTTCGTTTTATTGAAAAGGGCCATAACAAGATTTGTAGAAACTTGGTGAAAGGCAATTTTTCTGGTGGCATTGAGGCAGGTGTAAGTGAAAACATTGTTAGGGGTAATATTCTTAATGGTTCTTTTTCCTTTTATGGAATTGCAGTAAGTTGGCAAAAAAACAACGTTGAAAACAACGTTGTATCTAATTGTAGTTATGGAATTCTTATGTTTGGTGTTCAAAATAAAATCAAAGGAAACATTATAACAAATAACGAAATCGGAATTGAATTGGAAGGTGCATACTACCATACAATTTCAAATAATCAGATTGAAAATAATGAAATTGGTATAGAATCATTCATCTCAACGAATAATAAAATTACTGAAAATAATTTTATCAATAATGGTA
>CAZTMK010000008.1:11898-87870 GCA_964615235.1 uncultured Thermoplasmatales archaeon | reverse complement strand
TCTTCCTATGGGTTGATCAGGTGAGCACTTGGGACGGGACAGATTAACAAATGCTTTACAAAAGTTAATATAAAAAATTTGGATCAATTCCTTTCGCATAGTAATGTTTACGACGACATTTAAAATAAAGCTAGAAAATACTGTAAAAATATAACCTTGTACTTATATACACCAGTTACAATATTAGACCTGAAAAGGTGAACAATAATGATTAGAAAATACATAATAGTCTGCGTAACTATTATTTGTCTTCTTACATTTCTGAACGGCTGTATAGAAGAAAACAAACCGTCAGTTGTTACAGATTTTACATATGAACCATTGTATCCAAAAGCAAAAGAAAAAATCTTTTTTAATAGTACTTCTTACATTTTAAATGGAGAAATTATAAACTGGTCATGGGATTTTGGTGATGGAAATATTGCCTTTGGTGAAAATGTTACACACCAATATTTTACTGTTGATACATATGATGTCAGATTAACAATAACAGATGATGATGTTACACATTTTATAGAGCGAAAAATTACAGCAGGTATCAACGCCTCCCTCAATGATTTATCTATATCAATCAGTGATTTAAATGAAACTTATACACCCCAAGGCGAGGAATATATCTCAGATCCTTACTTAGTACCATCAGGTGAATTATTGGAAGGCAGAACAGTTGTTGAAAAATATCTCATTGGCTTTGTACTACAGGATAAGGTTATTATACAACAGTTGGGACGGCTTCAATCAATTGAAGATACAGAAGAATATCTTAATCTCATAAAACCGTTCTATTCTTCTATAGGATATAATCTAATCTCTACAGAAAAATATGGTGATGAATCATACGCTGCAGTTTTTGAAGAAGAAGACGAAGTTAATTACGTTATCTCCTTTAGAATCAAAGACCTTGTTATTGCGATAGAGACAGTAAATGAACCATTGGACTCAATAACAGGTATAGCCTCTATTTTGGAAGAAAAAATCTTAAAAGCCATCAGTAATGACTATGAGAGATGATGAACTTGAAAAAAAATGTTCCAATAGTCTGTATATTAATACTTTTATTATCATTTTCATATTTTTCAGGTTGTATCAATTTTGATAATAAACCTGGTCAATACGTTATGTTAAACAATAAGGAAAAATTTAACTCGATTAGAGAAGCTCTAGCAAATGCAGGGGAAGGGGATACAATAACAATTTATCCAGGGACATATTACGAAACCCTTACTATCAACACTTCTATTAACCTCATTGGGACAAATAAACAAGAAACAATCATTATATGCAATGATATGGAGTCAGAACCCCTGATTACAATAAATGAAATAAACTGCCACATTGAAAATCTTACTCTGATTACCACAGAAATATCCTCTGACAATTTTACAACTGGAATTTACCTATCATCCTCCTATAACAAAATATCAAATCTATCAATCATAGGTTTTTATTTTGGCATAAAACTAATGAAAAGCTCAAATAACGAAATATCGTTTAACAAAATTAGCAATAATACAGATGGTGTTGATTTAACATATGGATCCAATAATAATGTATATAAAAACGAATTTTCAAACAACAACAGATATGCAGTATATCTAGGATACGAAGGAAATGATAATATGGTAGAATACAATTTATTTAATTACAATCAACAAGCAGTTCTAATAAGTAAATCCACAGGAAACACAGTTAAAAATAATATTTTAGCAAATAACAATGAAGAAATAGAAGAATGCTGTGGTTCAGAAGGTAAAAATATTATAAAACTAAACACTTTTCGCTAATAAAAAATTAAACTTAACCAAAAATTTTATAGATAATATCTACTATCCATATGGAAAAAATAGTTGGTAAAAACATGAAAAGATATTTAATATTGATAATTACAAGTCTTATTCTCTTAACAATTCCATATCAAACAACAACATGTGCTGCACCAATATCATTAATTGATAATCTAGATGATGTCAAACATATTCAAATGATTGACGGTAATGAATCTGTTAATACTGATTATGAAAAAACTTACCTAGATATTTACAAAATCACTTACCATGTTCTCGATGGTACAATTGATCTTTACATGGTTTTAAATGGCAGCATCAAAAATGATGATTTAACATCATATGTTTTATGGTACAATACAACGGAAACTACTTATAAACTTGATTATAGAAATGGGGTAAATTACGGATATGCTGAAGAAAAAAATAGCTTTGAAGGTGCCGAATCAAATCAACAAAGCAATCAGAATATATCTCTTCATGCATCTGGAAATGTAATACAAGTTACTTACCAAACCATGAAAGATCCATCAAATAAATCGGAATTTTGGGGTTATGCATTAGAGAAAAGCACGGAGGATAACATTAGTGAAATTTGGGTTGATTTTATTCCAGATTCATATGCCAATTCTGAAAATGGCAGTGGTTCAAACACAACCGATACAAATGGAGATAATCCTCCAGATAATCAAAATAAAACACCTTCATTTAACTTTGGTATATTTCTTATAGCATTAATATGCACTATCTGTGTAATAATGGGAAAAAAACAATTGAAAAAACGATAAAAAAACAGTTTGAAGAGAATTTTCTACAATTTTGTTGGTTCTAGTAACTATTATTTCCCTATCACAAAAAGGATCTGCTACAAGGTTATCTAATTTTATAAAATTTTTGCGAAACACAACGATGGATTATGAGATAAATTGTAAAAGATTTTATATTATAAAATCAATATATTTTAATTAAATAATTAAAGTGTCTGCATGTATGCCAATAAAATAAAAGGAATTACAATTATTACGATAATAATTACTTTATTATCAATTTTTAATATACAATTTACTGAAGCAATAATTCCTGAAAACGACTCGTTTGAACAAAAATTTCAAAGAATGCAAATTGATAGCAGTATTGAAAAACGAATAAAGATCGATTCCGCAATATTGGCGACTGAGTCAAACATTTTAGTAACACCATTTGTAGGTGATGATCGCCTACCCTCTATTACAAAAGATCAACATGGTTATACGGTTGTAACATGGACAAACCAACAAAAAATTAATGAAACATATATGGGAATTGCATATTCATCAACTCCAACTAATCAGACAATGTTTTATGATACAGCATTAGTATTAATGTTTGAAGGTAACAATAATTACATGTATTGGGATACAGCATATGTTAAGGGTTCAAAATCAAATGATTATAATGGTCTTTGGGGAGTTTATCTAGATAAAGCAAATGAACAACTCGGTTTTTATAGAATACCTGACATAACAGCAAATTATCAAACATGGAATGAGTTTTATTTCTGGGATGGCCAAATCCCATCGGCAGTCAATGCAGAAATTTCAGACCAGGGGTTTTATTCTGGAAAAAATCATCCAGAAATTAAAGGTCCATTCAATTTTTATATTTACGATTATCAAGATGATGATTATAACATTTCACAATGTCCAGTATTGGTAAGAACAGATGGAAATCTTGAAGGAGGAATTCAGTACTATGATGGACAAAAAAATGAAAAAACCGCACCTGCTGACAACCCAGATATGTGGGCAACAACAAACAAAATTCATACAGTTGTTCAAAACGTTGAAAAAAACACCATTATCTGGAAAACTGTTGTTCCAATGGAAGAGCCTGATTATGAATTCACTCCATATCAACTAACAATAGATTATGGAAAAGACCCTGCAATTGCAGCAGATGGTGACAATATCGTAATCGTCTATACAAAGAATAACGAGATAAAAACTGCCCATAGTTTAAACAATGGCGAAACATGGAATTTTACTACAATATCCTCAGGAGGATATCCGGAAATTACAGCTTATCAAGGGGTTTACTATGCTGTTTTTATTGACAATGGAAATTTGTATATGACAAGTTCGGAAAATAATGGTTTAAATTGGAGCAAACCAAAGCAGATTAATGATATAAATGGAACAGTTGTGGAGGAATCTGGATCCCTAGACATTTATCAAGATTGTATTACATGGGTTGATTGCAGAGGAGGAGATTCGGATATATATTGCGCAAAAATACAAACGAAACCTACACCAATTCTACAAATTGATAAAATTTTAGGAGGAATTGGAGTTAATGCAGTTTTGAAAAACACAGGTGATGCTAATGCTAACGATATACAATGGAAGATATCCTTTATTGGATCAATTTTTCCTGGGTCGGAAAAATCTGGAACAATACAAAATCTTTCACCTGAAAAATCTATAGAAATCTCCTCGGGATTAATTTTTGGGTTTGGGTCAGTTATTGTAAAAATTGAGGCCTATAGTGATGAAGGAATAAATGTTGTAACAGAAAAAAATGGTTTGTTACTGTTGTTTTTCCTTTTATTGATAAATTAATTGTATTTCTAAGTTATATAAAGAAAAATATTGAAATCAAGTATAAAATAACAATTCAAATACTTTTTTTCAAAATAATAAAAATTTTTGACTAATAAAAAAATAAATCAAAAAATAAGAAGGGAAATATTTATATGGGTTAGTATATAAATTTAAATTTTTTCTACATTTCTACACAAAAGTATTTATATTATTATATCTATTTTAGATATGAAAACAAATAAAAACAAATTATCATGAGAATTATCATGAGAAAAAGATTAATCTATGGGTTATAGCATACGGATCTATAGATTATAATATATAAACATATCGGGGGTAAGAAAATGAAAAAAATAGCATCAATTTGTATAGTAGGACTGTTAGTCCTAACTGGATTTGGAGCAGTTGCTTTCTCAAATGTTAATACTGATGGGGAAGACGTAATATTAATGACTGAAACTTTTACAAAAAGTTTTAATGAACCAGTTACAGTTGAAGAAGAAAATTTTGTCCTTGTAACACTTGATGAAGGAGGGTATCTATCGGATTCATGTAAACCATTGATACCTCGATATGGTGAAACATATACATATCCATATGGAACAACCATAGAATCTATTAACGTTGATATCCAAACTCATACGATAACTCTTCCTGCAAAGATTCAGCCAGCCCCAACCCCTATAGCACTATCTTCAACAAGTGATGAAACAAACGGTTGTGGATGTGGCGGACCGCTAGAAATGGATGAGGAAATCTATCAAAGTACAGAGCTTTATCCATCTGAACAATATTCTATTAAAAAGGATATTGGATTATATAATGGTGAACTTTCGGTCATTGTAAATGTACAATGCTATGCACAATACATACCAGCTGAGGATATACTATATGTTCCAGAGGAAATCACTATTACTATTGATTATAAAGAACCAACCCAAACACTTGCACCAGAAGCAAGCATGTATGATCTTTTAATAATAACAGATGAAGCCTTTAAAGACGATTTTCAACGCCTAGCTAATCATAAGAATAGTGTAGGCGTTCGCACAGTTTTAGAAACCACACAAGAAATCTTTGAAAACTACGAAGGTAAACAACTTGAATATGGTGATGATACTAGCCGTGATTTTGCAGATGAAGCTGAAATCTTAAAATATAGAATGTTTGATGCATGGAAGGACTGGGGAATTAAGTATGTACTTCTGGGTGGTGGACGAGTAGGACAAACCCGTGACTGGTGGGTTCCTTCACGATGGGTTTACTGCGACGATGATTCCGATCATGAGGTTGGATTCGAAAGTCAAACATATTTCATGGACATTCTTGAGTACAATCAATATGGTTTCCCGGTATTCAGTGATTGGGATCCTAATAAAAACGGTGTTTATGGTGAATCATCTGAATTTTGGGAACCGTCTCAATGGGATACTATAGCCATGTATCCTGATATAGTTGTAGGGCGTTTAACATTCCGTTATTCCTGGGAGCCAGCATTAGCTATTGATAAAATCATAAACTATGAAACATATACAAGTCCAGACGATTCCTGGTTTAAGCATGCAGTAGTAACAGCAGGAGATACCTCGCCAGAGGCAAGATATCCTGGCCAAGCACTTCCAAATCTTCCGGAGGGAATTTACAATGTTAACTATGCTGCACAACTTTTAGAAAATGATGGTTTCACAGTAACTAGAGTATATACGGTCCCAGTTGGTGATTGGGATTGCGATGTCCAATTAACGGGACCCGAGGATCTCACAAATGTTGTAAATCCAGGTGCTGGTTTTCTATTTACATCTGGTCACTCTAGCCCATTAGCATGGGGAGACCATGGATTGGACTCAAATCAATACTTTCCAGGTATAACATTATTTACAATACGCAGATACATTAATGGAATAAAATTACCTGTTAGTGCTTTTAGTGGTTGCAGCACAGCTAGATTTAATGTTACATCTCAAGACATCTTAGAAGATATAATTGTCGAGGGTACAATTGACAATAACGACTTACCATATCAGATGCCTTTGGATTTCACCTCATATATGGTGCTCCATCCTAAAGGTGGATCCATAGCTGCGGTAGGTTACACGGGACTTGGATATGGATATTTAAACTGCTATGACTGCTATAACCTTGGTTTGAGTCAATTCCAAAACACCAGACTTTTCTATTATTATGTACAACATGATATGGATGATATCTATGGAAATCTATATTCACAAGTTATTACAGACTGCATCAATCAAGTAGGTGAATATCAGGAAGACATAAACAAGGATGTTGTAGATAGAAAACACGTACAAGAATGGGTATACATTGGAGATCCATCCTTAAAGATCGGCGGATATGGTCTCGCTGCATATAATGAAGAAACCACTGATAATGGGGATGAAATTTCAAATGCACTTACTTCAGACGAAGTACCAGTATGGAATGTTGGAAATTCATTTACATACAAATTAGAAAACCTAGATTTCGTATTTCATGAGGTAGAAGGAAGAGATATCGATATTCATCTAAATTCTGGTCAAATTAAATTAACTGTTGATGAGGTTACAGCAGATGAGTACATAACGTCAATACAAACGAGTAATGTTGATATAAGCATCGACATTGACTTTGATACCTTAATAGAAGGAGAAGCACCAATTAAGATGTCACTAGAGTTAGAAGATATAGCAATTACTGGAAATGTTATATTTGAAAAAGAAACTCTCGGATTTAAAACATTTGACCTCAAATTAGCTCTAGATTTAGATACAGCTATGTTACCCATTGAATTACCAAGTATAATCGTTCAGCTTATCAAAAGTATACCATTGGATATTTCTTTAAAAATTGATTTCGATCCTGCATTCAAGTATCTCGACTTTCCGGTATACGTTGGAAAACCATACCCATTATATGCAACTACTATTTCCATTAGCGGAACAGTGGAGTCTATATATCTAAGACTTGCAAAAATACTCGATAATATTCTTTCAATAATCGGAATAGATATAATACCAGATTCAATTGCCAAATACCTACCCGTAATTGATATAGCAGAGTTCATGGCGGACAATGGTATACCAACAACCATCGAAGTAGCACAAATGAATAAATTCTATAGGCTCGAACCATTCAACATCTATACACAAAAACAAATATCTGTCGACGCTGGAACTTACAATTGTTATCAAGTGGATGTATTGGGCGGTTTGGCAGAACTGTACTATTCACCACAGGCTAAAATGTTGGTAAAGGCAGTCGGTTACCTCGGTGATTTCATACCATACTTAGATAACATTAATCTCGAACTAGTAAGCACGAACTAAGAAAAAGGCAAAGTGAAAACGCAATCAGAGGGATATTTCCCTCTAACTCTTTTTATTTTTTTCTAGAAAAAATAGATTTGGTTAGATTAATTTTATTGATATTCTCCGGCTAAAAAACCAAATGAATAATGACGGGATCTTTTTTCAAAATTAATTTTTTTAGTGTTACTAACTGAACTTTTTTTATACTTTTTCTCTCTCTTTTACTCATTTTTTAACCTAAAACAGGACTTTCTTCATTTGAATATTTAAACTTAAGGTGGAATAATTACACAATGGTAAAACTTCATTAGTTTTGAGAATGCAAAAAACCTAATATTTTATTATAATTCCTTTAAGAAAATCAGACTTTTAACAATTTACTTAGCAAGAATATTGCAAAACTTTAGTATCCACGCGAGTTAAAACAATAACTTTATTTCAGTAATAGGATTGGAATTATCTAATGATTAATCAAGGTTACAGCTCTAAAGAATTGATAACCAATCTAGCGGATTGTGAGAGAAATTGTAGTATGGCCTAAATTTCTCAGAAACAGATGCTAGCAATTAGAAAAGAAATATTAACGTATTAAAAGAAATGCTTTCATCTGTATTTTTGTAAAAGGAACGGTGTTTAATAAAGTGTCAGATATTGGGTATTTTAAACCGAAAGATGTTTCCCCTGATTGAATTGAATCAAGATTTACTTGATAAATATTGGCCACAAATGATACCAAAATCCTTTTAGATATAGATCTATTGAAAGTGACAAGAATTTGATATCACCAGTTATATCAAGGTCCCAATCCTGTATTGGCCAAATAGTCCAAGAAATATTGAAATCTTCTGATTTGAAAGATTCACCAATTATTTCAATTCCCACATCTTGTCCTTTTATTAGTATATCAATTGTACTTAACTGGTCATCATTGGTATCTATAGTGAAGTAGCCCGATGAATCGACATGCCAAGTTGTGGATACATAAGCCGCATTTGGTTGAGCATTAAGTTTTGCAATCCATTCCTCCAATCTAAACTCTAAATCAAACCTTAATCCGGCACTTTTTGTAACTGTGAAATCACCAGGATCTGTTAAATTCCAAGTTGCATTAATTCCTAATTTTTCAATATTACTAATTGATAGATTAATGACAGGATTTATCAATCTATCTTTTAATATAAAATCTGTTCCATCTGAATCTATTGAAATGCCATAAGAACCATTTAGAAATGTTGGTGTCCATTCTGCATGTATCCTTCTTGGAGTGTTTTTTAAAGTAGCATATTTGCATAATCCCAATTCATCTGTTGTTATTTGTAACTCAACATCGTACATCTTTTCGCTTTCATATAAGAATTGGCCACCTTCTTTTCCAAATGGAGTAATGTCCAATAAAAAGGAAAGATCCGAAGGAAGTTTATCTACTGAAATAGTTGTAACTTTTTCCTTGTTGTCAACTGTTCTACCAATGGTTGCTATTAGCTTTGATTCAATTGCGGCGCGTCTTTCAAATTTATATTGCCACTTGCCATCATCTCTAGATGAAATAAGATCAATTTGGGTTTCAACTGGAGGATCAAATTGGAAAGAAAAACTACGATGGTTTTCTTCTTCATCATTATAATCTGCAAAAAGAACTATGGATTTTTCTTGTTGAGCTGAGGAATATTGTGGATTAACGTAGAAGCTTACCTGGCTGTATTTTAGTAAAGGATTAATTAGAAAGATACTGGAAACTCTTGTAAAATCTGGAATTTCGTTTCCAAAAGTATCTGGAGTTGAATAACCAAAACATAGATCGTTTTCCCCCATTGAAAATGACACATTTAAATCCTTATCTTTTATTTCACTTCCGATGCGTTCTATTCCAACAGTGAATAGAAGACCTATGGCAAAATCTGGTTCAAATGTTATCCATGGTAGAATTAGGTATTGCGCCTTGATGTCGTATCCTTCTGGGCCAGTATTTTCATTGTTATCTACATCTATGTATTTTGGAATTCCAAATATTATCTCTGATTCCTTTTCGACTCCTTGGCATTTTGTTTGAAGAATATTACTGAAAATATTCACCTCGTTATTACCATCTCGTTTGTTACTTGATAAAATATTTTTAAAAAAACTTTTTGTTACCAATTCAGACGAATAGTCTTTTGAGGTTAAAGGATTAAAATTACTAATTTTCTCTTTAAAAAATAAAGAATCATTTGTTGCAAGTGCAGTCCATGAAGTTGTAAGCAGAGATATTAATATTCCTAAAATTATTATATTTATTGTTCTGCTTTTTATAAAAATCACCTCTTCTTATATTTATATTAGATACTCGCGGTTTATATCACTTTCGCAATGATTTCTATTTTAATATAAATAATCAAACAACCTATCGTTATTATTTTTTAATAAGAAAACTTATTGAAACGATTCGTATTTTACCTTCTCATGATAATTTCTGTTCAGAAGAAGTTTGAAGAGATTTTACAATTAATAAATAATGATCCTGTTTTTTTAGTAGGCTGTAGTGAATGTGCAACTTTGTGTAAAACTGGAGGAGAAGAGGAAATATTGATAATGAAAAAAAAACTTGAAGAAAAAAATATTACTGTCACTGGATACATTATCTTAGATCCTGCATGTAATCTCCAAAAAAGTAAAATTCTATTTAAAAATGTTCAAGAAAATTTGAATAAAGCTAAAAAATTACTAGTTTTATCATGTGGCAATGGAGTTCAAACCGTCTCTGAAATATATGAAAATTTTGACGTAATTTCAGGAACCAATACTTTATTTTTGGGAGAAATTAAGCATGCAAATGAGTTTGAGAAAAATTGTATAATGTGTGGCGAGTGCATCCTGGAAATATTCAATGGTTTTTGTCCAGTTTCAAGGTGTCCAAAGCACATGTTGAATGGACCTTGTGGCGGATCAAAAGATGGTAAATGTGAAGTAAATTCTGATCTTGATTGTGTTTGGAATAAAATATATTTATCCTATAAGAAAAAAAATCAGTTAGATAAGTTTAAACAAATATTAGAACCAAAGGATTGGTCCAAAAGTCTGGAATTCAGAAAGGTGATTTAATGATGCAGTGTGGAAACTTGGAAAGATCGTTGTCAGATGGAAAATTTACCGTTACAGCAGAGATTGGCCCACCAAAGGGATGCGATATTAGTAAATTCAGATCTAAAGCAGACTTATTAAAAGGCCATGCAACTGCTTTCAACGTAACTGACAATCAAACAGCCGTGGTACGCCTTTCAAGCTTAGCTGGCAGTGTATTTCTTTTAAAGATGGGTTTAGAGCCTATTCTACAAATCACATGCCGTGATAGAAATAGAATTGCAATCCAAAGCGATTTACTAGGAGCTTCTGCTTTAGGAATAAGAAATGTTTTATGTCTTACTGGAGATCATCAATCATTTGGGAATCATCCACAATCCAAGGGCGTATATGATATAGACTCAATTCAGTTAATCAAAATTCTTAAAGATATGAGAGATGAAGGGATTTTTCAAAATAAAGAAGAAATCCCTCATGGAAAACCTCAATTTTTTATAGGGGCTGCAGCCAATCCATTTTCTGATCCTATTGAATGCAGGGTAGATAGACTTGAAAAGAAAGTAGATGCTGGCGTTGATTTCATTCAAACTCAGAGTGTTTTCAACATAGAAAAATTTCAATATTGGATGGATGAGATAAGATCAAGACAAATTGATAAAAAGGTCCACATACTGGCAGGAATAACGCCTCTAAAATCTGTTAAAATGACAGAAAGGATGCAGTTTCATGTCCCAGGTGTTGATTTGCCAATTGGAATTGCAGATAGGATAAAGAAGGCCGAAGACCCCAAGAAAGAGGGTTTTAATATTTCTTTAGAATTAATTGAAAAAATAAAGGACATATCTGGAATTCATGGTATTCATATTACTGCTTTGTTCTGGGAACAAATAATACCTTCAATAGTAAAAGAATCTAGTCTAATTTTTTTATAAAATAAATTTACCTATTAAATAATAAGATTTATATGTAATTTCTAGATATATTATTTTATGAATGGGGGAGACTTATCCTTATTTTAAAATCTCTCTTCACCACCTTCAATCTTCCCCCATTCTAAAATTTGTGATAAATAAGTGTAAATAATAAAAAAAGATAAAAATCATTAAATACTCAAAATAATTCTATAATTTGAGGAAAGTGGATGGAAGAAAAAAAACCTGTAGATTTATCAGATATTGAGGAAATCGTAAAAATCAGGAAGTTAAGTCCATTTCGTTATTTAGATGATAAAGAAGAGATTGAAAAAGAGATTAAGACTAACGAAATACCTGAAATTACAGTTATGAAAGCCCCCGAAAATATTAAAATACACTCTGATGACAGTCGGGTTGTAAGTTTTGATAATTCAGAAAAAATTGAAAGAATAATTAAAAAACATGAGGATAAAAGACAAAATTTAAATCATCGAAAAGGCGATTTTAGCATTCACTAAAAAAATAAGATTTTAAACACAAATAATCTGATTTTTTCTTAGGTATATTCTACTGAGTATGCATCCATAAATTATATAAAATCAAATTACGATGTTCTTTTTATGATGGGATGTGAATTTAAAAGTCAGGTAAAGCTTGATAATATTCAAGATTTTGAGATGATGTTTGATAGGATGAGAGTAGATCGTCCTCGAGAGGCTGCTGTTTACTATGCTACTTTAGTTCTGGACTGTCCAAAGGAATTTTCAGAATTTTTGAAAGTTGCTGAGGATTTGGCAAATATAACCAGACGACCATTGGAAACGGGGAGAAATTGTCTTCTAAGACATGGATTAATTGCTAAAGTTTTGTTTTCACACGATGCAGATGAGGACTTCGGAAGAGAAAGCTATTTGCCTGTACATCCAAGAGCTTTATGGGAATTAATAAAAGATGATTTGAAGTCTCATATTGAAGAAGATACCTATAATGGAATTAAACACAGATTGGAAGAATATGGTAGGTTATACAATAGTAACTTTAAAAAATATGGAATTAAGCTCAAGAGAAATGGAAATGTGACTTTACAATATAGCGGCAAGTGGATATTATTTAATATTCTTAACAACTGTCTAGATCAGGGAAATCATTTAAGGATTCAAATTGGAGGAGAAAGATTTTTCGAAGAACCTTACATAACATATTTTAAGAAATTCCTAGATTGTAACACAAAGGTGCAATTGATAATTGATACCAAAATTAACATCGAAGCAGCTAAGGATTTGAAAAAGAATTACCCTGATACACTTGATATAAGATATTTCTCTGAAGAAGTATCTGGTACACAAAGAAATTACGTTTTTGGTAAAGAACTCGCGGTAAACGGAATAAAAATACTTCCAGAATCAACAAGTGAACCATCTTATGTTGGTACGGCATATGTAAATGTGGATGATATCGAAGTTTTAAATGAAAAATTTACAAGTCTCTGGGATCTGGCAAAACCGTTAAAATAATCTAAAAACAACCTTTTTTATTTTTATTTAAATCTGATCGTTTCAAGATTCATTGGTGCAACTGTATTTACATTGAATTTTTTATGCATGGATGAAGAAAGTTCAATACATTTTGATTCCTCGCCATGGCCAAAAATTATTTTTTCTGGTCTGGGAGACATATTATTTACATAATTTAGCAGTTGTCGACGATCGCTATGACCGGAGAATCCATCAACAGTTTCAACATTCATATTCATTTTTATGTTTACGACATTTCCACCAACATTTAGAGGTATTTCATCCCAGCCACGTTGTATTCTTCTACCAAGAGTGCCTTCTGCCTGATAACCAACAAAAATCATAGTGTTCTTTTTGTCTTCTGCCCAATCCTTAAAATATTCCATAACTGGTCCACCGTTCATCATTCCACTTGTTGCCAAAACGATACAGGATTCTGGATTTGTTATAATTTTTTGCCTGGTTTCATGACCATCTACACGAATAAAAATTTCTGATAAAAGCGGGTTTTCTCCTTTCTGGAAAATATGTGAACGCAGTTTATTGTTTAGATATTCTGGGTAAGCTGTATGAATTGCAGTTGCCTCCCAAATCATACCATCTAGATAAACTGGTATTTTAGGAATTTTTTTTGTTCTAACAAGATCTTCAAGAACTATCATTACCTCTTGGCTTCTTCCAACAGCAAAAACTGGAACTAAAACCTTACCTTTTTTCTTAAGACATCTTTGAACAATATCTTTCAAATGTTCTGTTGCCTCACTTCTACTTGGTTGCATATCTTCTTTTCCGCCATAAGTAGATTCCATAAAAATTGCTTCGAGTCTGGGAAATCTATTTATTGCAGGGTTAAAAAGCCAAGTGCGTTCATATTTTATATCGCCACTAAATGCCACGTTGTAAAGACCTTCACCAACGTGGAAATGTGCTGTAGAAGAACCAAGAATGTGACCAGCATTGTGAAAAGTAAGACGAATATCGGGAGTGATATCTGTAGTATCACCATAACCTATTGCTATACAATGCTTAATTACTTCCCTGATATTTTCGCCTGAATAGGGAACTTTTTTAGCATCAGATGCTGCCACTTTTAAATAATCCATTTGCAGAAGAGTCATTAAGTCCCTAGTGGGAGGAGTACAATAGATGGGTCCGTCATAACCATATTTGTATAATAGGGGAACCAATCCCGAATGATCGAGATGAGCATGGGTAATTACAACTGCGTCAATTGTTTCAAGAGGTAGTACTTCTGGAAGATGAATATAAGGTGAACCGTTATTTTCTGAAGATACATCAACACCACAGTCGATCAATACTTTGCTGTCCTGAGTATTTAACATAGCACATGATCGACCGACTTCTCTAAAACCGCCAAGAGATGTTACCCGTACATATTTCTCACCTGAAGAAGTTCCACGGTGCAATCTTCTACCTATCTTTCTAAGAATCTCTTTTCGTTCATCGCTCATTGATCTTAAGTAACCTCTTATTTCCTGAACGGTTTTTGATTGAATTGGTGGAGTTCTAATAATATTTGGCGACCAATTGATTTTTTTCCTAATTTCACTCAAATAGACGCCCTGTTTTCCAATAGCTAACCCAGGTTTCATAACTTCTATTGTTACTTCTCCTACTTCGGGAAGAAAATATATGTTAGTTATGTCTGCTTCTGGGGGGATAATTTTTTTAATCCTTTTTTCGGATGTATCAATGTCTGTTAAAACTGTGGGATCTGGCCTGACAACTATGCGTCTTTGAAGCATTTTTGCAAGCTGTCGTATCAAATCTTCCTTAGCTGCAAATCTGTCGGGATGTTTTGTATAAATTACAACTAAGGCTCCCTCAAACTCGACATCTGAAACATCGATACTTGGTGGTATCACACCTCTTACTTTGCCTTTAATCTCCCGTAAAACATCATCAACGGTCATACTATACCTTTTAGAATTTTGTACTATATTTTTAAATTAGAGTAAATTAAAGAGGAGAGATTGTAATATTTACTTTTCTAACTTCTCCATCATTTTTTTGATTTCCTGTTCAGGGACATGGTTAAATCCATCTTTTGTTATCACTGCTACGTCAATCATTCCTCCCGAGGCTGAATCTCTATTTTTTGCAGCAGTAATTGCTCGCACAGCAAGTTCCACTCCTTCAGCTGTAGTCATGTCCTCACTATAATTGTCTTCCAAAACACCAAAAACATATGGTGATCCTGATCCCGCGGATGTATATTTGTCAGGGATTGCGCCACCAGCAGCGTCTAATGAGTATACATGACCACCAGTTTGATCGAAACCACCTAATACTAGTTGTACATAATAAGGATAAAATTTTCTTTGATTCATAATATTTGACATAAGCGTTGCAGCACTTTTTACAGGCATTCTCATGTCTCTTTTTAGTCTGTAAAGATTTGCCTCTGCGTTCAAGTAACGGGCAAGAACCTGTAAGTCGCCTACCAATCCGGCTGTTGCCAAAGCTAAGTGATTATCAATTTTATATAACTTTTGCGTTTCCTTGTGGGCAATAAGTGTACCCATTGTTGCCCTTTTTTCAGTTGCAATTACCACTCCGCCTTTGCAGACCATTCCCAATGTTGTAGTACCTGTTTTTTTAACTTCTTCTGGTGTCATAATATCTCCTCAAAATCAGGAAAAACACAAGGTTGAATAATACATCATTTATATATAATTTACTAAAAGAACACTAATTTGGATAATTTTCTTTTTATGTTAACTGTAAATATATTGATTATTATTAACATAATTATTAAAATAATTTATACAAAATAGTATTTTTTCCAAATCTCAACAATTATTTATAATACTTTACAAATGTAATCTTATGGAAAGTGATGGGCTAAAAATATCAAGTTTTGATGAACTTAAAAGTCTTCTCGGTAGGGCATATTGGCTTGAAAGTCAATTGGAACTTGTAATGCAATGGGAAGCTTATATGGTTATAAAAAAAGATGAATTTAGAGGGGCTCTATTTAAGATTTCACACGATTCTGAAAACCACAAATTAATATTAAATAACATTTTTTCTAAAATAGAAGGATTAGACCCCGATGATGCTTTAGAATATGTGCAATTAAAAGATAAAGAATTCAATTTTAATGGAAAATGGGACGAGGAAATTATTACAGAGCTGTAAAACATGAAAACTTGGCTTTAGATATTTATATTAAACTACATGATTTTTCAGATACCAATTTTATTAAGCAAGTTTGGAAAGATGAAAATTATGAAACTTTTTTCAAAAAGCTTGAGTTTTTAATATCTGAAGAAAAAAGACATGTGGGTATTTTAACACCACTTGCAGGAAAATTGGAAAGAGTTATCTGATAAATGTTATTCAGAAAATAGTGATGCAACTTTGTTTACCTGATCCTTATGTGCAAGTACTGTAACTTTATCTCCAGAGAATAATTCAATATCGTCTGTTGGGATTATGAATTTTTTATCTCTTTCAACTGCAACAATTAGACTCTTTTTAGGAAGCCCAATGTCATTAATCGTCTTCCCAGAAAGTTTGGAATTAGGATAAATCGGAATCCTAAAAATCTCAGCATATTGTCCAACGTTCATATATTCTTCCACAGTAGGATGTTTGATAGATTTGTACAGATGTTCGGCCATTACGATATTGGGACTTTTTACCATTTTAACCCCTTTTTCCATATACATTGGTTTGCTCTCATCCTGGTTAACTACCGATACAATGTGTTTTACCCCTTTGTTTTTTGCTAGTGAAACTACCATTAGATTTATTGCATCATCTCTAGTAGTAGTAACTAAAACATCGGCCTTTTTTACTTCAGCTTCATCGAGAGTTTCCTCCTGTGTTGCATCTGCATTAATTGCAACTGCGTCATATTTTCTTGCAATTTCCTCGCACTTTGTCTGATCTTTGTCAATTACAATTATATTTTGATTTCCGTCTTTAAGAGACATTTCTGTTAGTCTCTGCCCAATACCACCCGCACCGACTATGACAATGTACATTTTATAAATCCCCAGCTATACTCAATTTTACACTTGTAATTTGTGACTCTTATTAAAACTTTTGATTAATTTAAACAATATAATTTATTTAATAAATTAAGTTAACTTATTAAATTAATTTTTTAAAGTTCGCTATTAAATTTACCCTTTTGATAAGTTTTTTTATTGTCAAATTATCACCAAACGATAATCTTATAATTATTTTTTTAAAAGATAATAATAATTAATTCTAATTAACTTTTGATATTTATTTTGTAATTTATGTTAATTTATAAACTTAACTAATAATGCTTTATACTTTAATTGTAATATCGTGCCAATATTTAACAATATTTTAGTGTTAATTCATCACACGATATTTTTAATGTGTTAATTGTTAACAATAAGTATGATTGTTAGATATAATCTAGCACACTAGGATGATTACTAAAAATTAAGATTCTCGAATCATCAATTTTTTAATTATTTCAAATTATCATCATGTAGAAAAATAATTTTTGCAAATTTCTTGGAGAAATGTAGTTATAAAAATCGAAAAATTGACAACCAGTTTTATCAACTTCGGTAGACCGATGTTGACAAATGAGGGGTGGAAATTAAGAAAAACCACGAAAAAGCATATTTCAAAAGTATTGTAAAATTACCAATAACAAGTATTTTTTTGAAAATTATAATTCTCTGTATTCTCCCCAAAAATACTGAATCTCGACAAAGGGCATTTTTCCATTTATACCCCCTACTTTTGCGTCGAAAAAGTAGGTTCCTGCACATTTTGTCTTTTTTTCTCCAGATAATAACCGGGACGTAAGGATTTTCGACGCTTCATTTCCTTTTTGACAGCTTTGTACATTTCCTCGTTAATTATTTGAGGATGTTGATGTGCATGTTTGTATTTTTCCCAATGATAGTAACCACAATATAAAGGATTTTTTAATATGCGAGATATTGTCTGTGATGCCCATGTTTTGTTTTGCTTTGTCGGAATTTGTTGCTCATTGAGATGGTTGGCAATTTTTTTCATACTCCGCCCATCAAGATAATTACTAAAAATGGAGGTAACAACCTCTGCCTCCTTGTCATTTACTAACAATGAACCATCATCATAATCATATCCATATGGAATATTAAAACCAAGAATACCACCATTTGTTTTTGCTTTTTGTTCCATTCCGATATATACTCGTTCACCAATTTGCTCGGATTCAAGTTGAGCTATTCTTTGAATAATGTCCATAACAAATCGGCCCATAGCAGTAGATGTATCAAGGGATTCTGTCATTGATGTAAATCCTTTTTGATGTTTGTTTAATGTTTCCATCATTAACATGAAATTTTTTGAGTTTCTGTGTATTCGATCCATTTTTATTACTAAAAGCATATCCCAATTGTCCATATCCTGCATCATTTTGGTGTAAGCTGGACGTTTTGTATTTCTCCCTGAGTATCCATCGTCTACATATTCTTCCGCAATAATCCATTCTCTGGATTTACAATAAGCCCTTAATCTATCCAATTGTGCATCTAGTGAGAAACCTTCTTTTGCTTGATCCTCAGTAGATACTCTAGTATAAATTGCTGTTTTCAATGGTTGTGCATCCATCACAAAACATTTAGGTTAATTTAGTTTATAATTTTAACGGAACCCGCATTTTTTTCTAATTGCGATTTTATGATATGTTAAGTATCAATATTAATTTATTAATTCAATAAGTTTACAAGATTTTCATAATAAACGTTAAAATTAAAAATTATAGGGTGATTATAGGCTAAATCCCAAAAAACTATTTTAATAAATTATTACTTGACTAGAGAGGATGACAACTACAGTTTTCATAACAGGAGCTTCACAGGGTATCGGAGCAGCATTAGCAACTGAGTTTGGAAAAATGGGTTACAGAGTAGGTCTATTTAGTAGAAACAAAGATAAATTGGATCAAGTAAAGGCTAAAATTGAAAATAATGGAGGAGAAGCATTAGCTCTACCTGGCGATGTAAGAGATATTAAATCAATTACAGAAGCTTATGATAAGATTGAAGAAAGATGGGGCTTTCCCGATATTATTATTGCAAATGCGGGAGTTGTTTATTGGAAAAAATCCCTTGATTTAGACATAAAGGAAGTTCATAATGTTATTGAAGTAAATTTTTTAGGATTTATCAATACTATTCATACAGCTCTTCCAAGAATGATTGCAAATGGGGGAGGTCAAATTGTAGGAATGACCAGTAGTGCTGCTTTTAGAGGTTTACCATACTTATCTGTATATTCTGCGACAAAAGGTGGCGTTTTAAGATATTTAGAGGCAATACGGGTTGAAAATAAAGCAAACAATATCGATGTAACGGCTATTTGCCCCGGTTTTATAAAAACTTCAATGGTAACCAAAGATATTCCTGCCTGGCTGCCATTGCTTTTTTTACTGGAACCAGAAGAATGTGCAAAAAGAATTATTGCTGCTGTAAAGAAAAAGAAAACACTTTATATATTTCCAATACCGATTCTATTGTTGGCAAAAATTAGTCCCTTCCTATCTGATTCTGTATATGGTAAAATCTTTATTCCTTTGACTAGATGGCTGTTTACAAAAATAAAATAAATGCAAAACATTGACAAAGAATGACAATATAAATTTTACATCCTATTTGCAATTTGTTTTATTTGTTTGCTTTTTGAATCTTTCTTGTCTATTAGAACCCTACCTTCCTTCCTCCAGGGTCTAGAAGGATGTATGCTATCTTTTTGTATAACTGGATGCAAACCAAGTGACTGTGCTGCTTTTGCAATGCTTTCTATTGTAGGTTTTTCGATAGCTTGTTTTTTTGCTACCTTTCTTCCTTCTTGCCTTGAAACTGATTTATCAAAATATATTGGCCAAATGACGACCTTGTCATCTCCTCTAGAGACCATATTAAATCACAAAAATTTTATTTTGCAATAAGAACTGCATTAACGGTGCCACATTGTCCGGGTCTTGAAGTAACCTTAGCCTTACCCATCTTAGTTTCAATAATTGAACCCTTGTTAATTATATTTCTTCTAACGTAGTGTATATTTGCTTGGTTTTCTACTACGGAAACAATTTCTGTTTTTGTTGTCTTATTACTTTTAGGATCAATTACATATGCAATATTGGTAGTTTTTGCTCGGGTTTTTCTGTTGTTGCCTTTAGTACGAACCTTTTTTAGCCTGGGTTCCCCTATTGTGGTTAAATGTCTTTCTCGACCGATTTCAAACTTTTTCTTTCCGCGAGCATACCGGATTCTTCGCCCTGTTTTGCTTCTTCTAGAATTTCCTTGCCAAAGAGCCATTAAAAACCGGAATACCAATATAATATTTAAAGGATATGGAGGATTTTTTAATAAAACATTCTAAAATGTAGATTTTCTGCTCCAGAATACGATATGTTAGGCAGGCGAATATGCAGAGGCATAATTTGCTTTAAACGTAGATAATATTATACCTAAGAAAAAGACAATTAAAAGCAAAAATATTTACTAATAATGAGCAGGAAGGATCGGAATAATCGCCCAATCAGGAAACCCATCCTTGAGCATCCCTACTTTCCTTCCTGTGTCCTTAATTATCAACGGTATGCACTATCGATATTTTAGCATTCTGTTTTTTTAAAAAACAAACAAATTTTATAGAATGGGTTATATTCATTAATTGGTGAGCTATTGGAAACATATATAGATATTTATGTGAACACCGATGGTGTAAATATTTCCGATATTTATAATAAACTATTAAAAATGGGGTTGAAACCTGCAGTAGGAAATCATGATTTTGTTCGTGAATGGGGGGGAATAGTTAGTATTGGGCAGGTTGTTGAGTTTGCAGATACTATACAGGCTGAACTTAGAGGTAGTGGAGCATTTTTAAAATTTACATCCGATAGATGATGCTTTTAACAAAAGAAAAGATTATACCATATTTTAGTATTTTTCCTATAAATGAAGAATTTTTCAAATCTTCCATTAAGTGTGAAGGAAAATATTAAATTAATAGAATCTGACAATACAAGTGGTTCTGTGGAATTAGCTTTAAAGGCAGTTGAGACAATAAATATTTTGGCAAAAAATATTTCTTATAAAGATCTGAAAGCCACTAAAAACTTATTCCAATTGACAGCATTAAAATTGGTGGCAGCTCAGCCGTCAATGGCTTCAATTTTTACTTTTTTAAATTCTTTATTGTTGGATATTGACAAATCTAATAATACTCTTGAAATTAAAAATATTGTTGAAGATCATTCTAATATATACAAAAATCATTTAGAAAATTCAACCATAAAAATTTCTAAGTTATTTATAGAAATAGTTAAAAATGATTCAACAATAATAACTCACTCGTACAGCTCTACTGTTCTGAATTCATTAATTTTTGCAAAAAAACATGGGAAGAATTTTCGAATAATTTGTACCGAATCTAGACCAATGAATGAGGGGATAAAATTTGCAAAAAAATTAGGTGAAGCAGGAATTAAGGTAGAACTTGTCACAGATTCGGCAATTTATAATTATTTAAACATGGCAAATATTGTGATAGTCGGTGGGGATGCAATTGTTGAAAATGGTCTAGTTAATAAGACGGGTACATTGGGTATTGCAATAGCTTCAAATTACAATAATGTTGATTTTTACTCTTTATGTGGAACAGAGAAAATATTGCCTATTGGCTACAATCTAAAAATCTCGAAGAAAAATCCTGAAGAAATAATTACTTACAAAATTAAAAATGTCACTCCAATAAACTTTTATTTTGATGTAACACCGTTGAATTTGATTAAAGGAATAATAACAGAAGCAGGTGTTAAAAACCAAACCGAAATTAAAAATTATATTGAAAGACTTGCTGTACATAGTTTATTTAAAAATCATTAAAATTTTATTTACATTTAACCTTACAAAATTAATTCATGCCTTGATGATGTGATAGTTGTGGAATATAAAGACGTAGTAACGAAGAGAGAAAGTGTACGATCCTACATTGAAAGACCGGTAGAAGAAGAAAAAATTCAATATGTTTTGGAATGTGCCAGACTGGCTCCTTCTTGGGTAAATTGTCAATGTTGGCGTTTTATTGTAGTAAGAGATAAAGATTTAATTAAAAAAATAGCAAAAACAACTATTGTAAATAGATGGATTCAAAATGTACCAGTTATTATTATTGGATGTGCGGATCCTAATTTAAGTGGAGTAAAAAATGGAATAAATTATTACTCTGTAGATTTAGCAATTGCAATGGAACATCTTATTCTTGCAGCAACTGATGTTGGACTGGGAACTTGTTGGATAGCTGAATATAATGAAACCAAGTTAAAAGAATTATTAAGAATTCCAAATCGAATCAAAGTAGTAGCAATTACTCCACTTGGTTATGCAACTGAAAAACCAGGATTTGCCGATAAAACTAGAAAACTTTTTTCGGGTGGCAAAAAACGTAAAAGTCTTTCTGAAATTGTTAAATATGATCAATGGTAACTATTTGATTTTACCCTGTTTTGAAACTATTCGACCTGTTTTAATTGCCCAATCAAATACCTCTCGGTTATGATCGCCAATTATTATTTGATCTCCAACCTTGAATTTTTGTTTTGTGGTCCATTCAGTAAATGCCCTTTTTACCACATACTTTTTTAGGTTCAAACCATAAACAATAGATGTATCTTCTGTTGTAACATCAATTATTTGTTGCTGTCGTTGAAGCTTTGAGGTTGAGTAATTTCCTTTGTACTGCATGATTTTTCCTTCTGCCATTACATAAGTTTGAGTTGTTACATTATCAAGAAAACGTCTATCATGAGAAACAACAAGGACTGTTCCATTATAGGCACGTAAGGCACATTCAATAGAAACCTTTGAATCTATATCCATGTGGCTTGTTGGTTCATCAAGTATTAAAAAATTATAAGGCTGAATAATTAACTTTAAGAAAGCCAGTCTAGCCTGTTCGCCTCCAGATAGATGCTTAACTTTTTTTAGGATTTCATCATCTTTGAAATTAAACTGTCCAAGTAGTCCTTTAGCCTCGCTTTCTGAAAGCTCCATTTGACCTCTTCTTACCTCATCAATTATTGTTTTTTCGATATTCAAGGAAAGATTGCCTTGATCAAAATAGCCCCATTTTACTCCCCTGCTAAGAGATATTTTTCCTTTGTCTAATCTTTCCTTACCAATCAGCATTTTTAAAAAAGTAGTTTTACCACAGCCGTTTGGACCAATGAGGCCAATTTTTTGACCGGAAAAAATTTCGAAGTTTGCATCATTCAATATGATATTTTCGTCAAATCTTTTTGATATTTCTTTTCCATCCGCAATGTTTTTTCCTGATTTAAATACCTGATTAAAACGAATTTTAAGTAAATAATCCTTAATTATCGGATTTTCTATTTTAGACAGCTTTTCTAGTCTTTTCAATTTGCTTGATATTTGTCTGTCAAACCTGTTTCTCCGTGACATTTTTTCGGTACTTGATTCCCTTTTTTTAATATCTGCAAGATTTTTTTTATATTCTTGATAGCGAATTTTCTGCCTAATTTGCCTTTGTTCCTCATATTCTTCATATGTTGAATGGAAAAATTCAATATTTGTTCCTTGGAAATCTAGGACATTGTCTACAAGATCATCTAAAAGATACCTATCGTGTGAAATAATCATAATGGTTCCAGAAAAATCTGCAATTTGTTGCTCAAACCATTCAATTGTATCTATATCCAAATGATTTGTTGGTTCGTCAAGTAAAAGCAAATCACACGATCTTAATCTAGCTAAGACACATGAAATGGAGAGTTTTTGAAATTCGCCACCAGATAATCGAGAAATCTTTGTATCGTTTTTGATTTTGTCTATATTGAGTTCTTCCATAACCCTTAGAATTTCGGGCAGAATAGAGAGATCTTTTTCTTTATTTTTTTGACTTTGCAAGAATTGTAATTTGCGCAAAGTTTCTTCATATTTATCTACATTGTATGGATCAATATTGGACAAAGCAAGTTCAGCTTCCCTAATTTTGCTGTCAATGCTACTATTTGAGCATTTTAATTTTAGATAGTTTCCTACGCTAAGGGATTGATATTTAATCATTGTCTGTTCAAGATATTGCATATTTAGATTTGGTTTGTACCAAACATTGCCATCATCTGGGCGCATTCTATTCAAGATAATGGAAAAAAGTGTTGTTTTGCCACATCCATTGGGTCCAATAATTCCGATGCAGTCATTATCGTTTAAATCAAAAGAAACATCTTTGAATAAAACACGTCCCCCTAGTGTTTTTGATATTCCTTGGATTCTAAGAATTACGCTCATTAGAAGAGGTTATGAAATACTTAAGTAAAAGCATTTATGTTACTGTTGGCTAGCTTTGCACCCTCTTTTTCATAAATTCTTCAATTTTATCAAAGGCTTTTTCAAGGGTTTCCATCTTTGGAAGAATTACTGCCCTGAAATGTCCACTACCATATTTTGAATAAAAGCCTGAGCCATGTACAACCAAAACGTGGGCCTCATGAAGAAGATCGAGTACGAATTCCTTATCGTTTTTCCATTTTCCTTGCTTGAGAGCCTCAATTTTTGGAAAAATATAAAACGCACCGTCTGGCTTAGCAGTAGAAATTCCTTTTATTTCGTTAAGTCTTTTGTATGAAAAATCTCTTCTTTCTCTGAGTTTTCCATTGACCTTTTTTATATGGTCCTGCGGACCCTTTAATGCTGAAATACAGGCTCTTTGGCAAACTGAATTTGAACATAATCTTGAACGTGCAATTCTTAAAAATGCATCCTGAATTTTGTCAAGTTCTCCAGAATGATGAAACATAATGTATCCAATACGCCAACCAGGTACAAGATATACTTTTGAAAATCCGTTGAATGTTATTACTGCAACATCTTTGGCAATTGTTGCAGTAGCTACCTGATTTCCATCAAATGTTATATCGTCATAAATTTCATCGGAAATTATTGGTAGATCATATTCTCCTGCAATATCTATAATTTCTTTGATCACCTTTCTTGAATAAAGCGCGCCTGTCGGGTTGTTAGGATTTATTATCGTAATGCCCTTAGTTTTATTTGAAATCCTATTTCTGATATCATCAACATCTGGTTGCCAGCCATCCTCCTCCACACATTTGTATGCTATAGGCTTTGCATTGTTAAAACGTGTAATAAGATCATATTGTGGATAAGTTGGTCCCGGAATCAATAATTCGTCTCTTGGATCAAGCGATGCGTTTAGAAGGATCTGTAAGGATTCTGTCACACCCGTAGTGATGCAGATATCTTCCTGGGAGTAGCTGACTTTATTTCTACGCTTTTCCCTTTCAATAATTGCATCGATCAGCTCGGGGTCTCCTTCAGATGGAGAGTAACCGTTAAAACCCTGCTTAGAAGCCTCGAAAAGTGCTTCTTTCATATGAAAAGGAGTATCAAAATCGTATTTGTTGGGATCTCCTATATTTAAGTGTAAAATTTCAATTCCCTTTTTCTTTAATTCTCTAGCGGGAACAACCACTTCCCTTATTGCGTATGATACTCCCTGAGAACGTTTTGAAGGCGCGATCATATCTTATCGAGGCTGGATATTAAAATCATAAATAAAAATGTGATGGTAAAAAAACAATATATTTTAAAAAATTTTATAGTTTTTATATCTAATTATTTACGAACATGAGAGTCAATATTAATCGATGATCCACTTGCATTGAGTAAATCTTGTAAAGCTTGATGATAATTTTTGGTGTCTGAATCAAGGAGTTTTTTTGCATAATCTTTTAAAAATTGACCATACTCAATTTCTACATCTGAGTATTTCCATTTTTCGTCCTTACCCTTATCAAACGCCAATAGAAATGCATAAGAAATTGATTTGGCCTTTGATGTGTTTGGCCTCTTCTTCAATTCTGATAGGACCTTATTTTTTCCGTATATTTTATATGTTTTTGCTATGTGGTCTGCAAATTCAGCTAAAGCGGGAAGATTGCTATAATCTGGCAACTTTGCAAGAATTTCAGTTCTGTCTTTGTATTTGTATAATGTCTCAAGTATCTCTGATGGAGTATCAGGAAGTGAAAAGAAATTTTCTGCAACCTTTTCATCGTCAATAATTGATTTGATTGCATCAAGACCGTGCTTTTTCCAGTATATTTCCAAAACCTTGTTCGGGGTAACATCATTTAATATAATCGGTTCATTAATTCGGTTAAGTATAAATTCCAAGCCCATCTTTTCGTACTTATTAGGTTTAAGAGCCTGTATGAATGAATCCACGTCCGAGCCATAAGATTTTCCATCGATTATAAACATCTTTTCTTCGGATTCTGCAATACTTTCCTTTCTATATTTAAGATTTTTCTTTATAAAATCTACATCAGTTAGACTCCCAGATAGATATTCAGTTATATAGCTGGTTTCTTGGGTTGATCCCTTATTGCTTTTCTTAACGATGTGTCCAATAACATTAATTTCAAAATCTTCAGAAATATCGTTTTCCAATAAATATTTAGTAATAGCAAATAACGTATTTTCTGATTTGGCACAATTTTGGCAGATACCAATAATTAAATTGGCAGATTTCCACTCTATTCGCAAATAATTTTTATCGATGAATTGTTTTTCCTCTACTATTTTTTTGTCTATATCTCCACACGTTAAAATAGATCCATTTTGAGTAAGTCCAATTTTTTTTATTAAAAATTTAATGAAATCGGATGGTGGTTTGGGGATTTTACCAGTTGATGTAAACCCGTTTTCCCATGAATAAATATGTAACCCCTTTTTCATTGCAATATCTTTGATGCCCAATAGTCGCAATAAAGGATCATCAAAATGTTGAACTGCAATTAGTTTTTCTTTGTCGGCCTTTCCACGCTGAGCGTAAGTAATATTTCCAAATGGGAACTTCGCTACTGCAAGATAGGGTGCTTTTTTAGAATGTGCAATTAACAAAGTTCCAGCTAAAGCTCCTTCAAGACCTTTTTTATTTGAAAATTTTTCAAGCTTTCTGGTATCATCATTGAATCGATGGACTTTTTCAATAGTTCTTCTTATTTTTTCAAAATATTTTTTAGAATAATTGTCGTCATAATCTGGAATAATCACAAAAGGATTTTCTTTTAGATAAACAGCATTTTCCACAAGCCTTTTCTCCATGGATTTGGCAGCTGTCCTGACAAATGTTCTTGTCATTCGGGTTTTTTTGACCATAGTAGAATTCCTAATAAAATTTTGGAATATTAATGTAAGTATTTCATCTTTTGAGTATTTATCGTAACTTTTTCAAAATTTCTATGATTTACCACTTGATAAGTACTAGATAAAATTAAATTAATAATTAAAAAATATACTTATAAAATTACGACAATTATCGTAACAATTATAGAAAATATTATTAATTTACCACTTTCTTTTTTACTTATGAGAGGAAGACATTTGTATTTATTGTTATTTGTAACTGTGCTATTTTTAACTAGCCCCTTTGCATTTGCAAATTATTCAGAAAGTAAAGAATCTCATCATACAGATTTTGTTAAAATAGGCATTTATCAGGTTTACAAAGACGGGAAAATTGAAGAATCTATAGGGAAACTAACAAAAACACAGTGTAAAGATCTAATGGAAAAGTTACAGAATCAAGAGAATTCGAGTATTTCATTAAATGATCGTTATAACAAAAAGCTTTCAGTTCTAAAAGAATTTAATTTGATTCCACAAAATATTACTACAGAATTTATCTTTGGAGGTAGTACAGTAAAGAGTACATTGCCAGATGAAAAGGAATTGATAATAAATCAGCCATTTGCCGCTCATTTTGCACCAATAATTATCGGAGGTCTAGGATTCGGAGTTTCAATTGGTTTGAGAGGTTTTCCACTGTTAAAAAGAATAGCGGGAAATATTTTCTTTGCAGGTTTTATTGTTGGAGGCGGTGTATTTTGCTTTGATCCGGCTACTGCTCAACCTTATGTTTTATACTCATTAATATACCCAACTTGGATAGGCTTCATTGCAGGTTTTGTTGGCATCATGTTATTTGTTTTTGATGATTTGATTCCAATACCGATGTTTAACTTTTATTCAAATTTTTTCGCATTGGGAATGGCAGGATTTACCGTCTGGGTTGCCCCTTCTTTTCTCAATCCACAGAATTGAATTTATTTGTTTAGTATCTAAATTGCATCAAAAATAAAATAAATACATTTCAAAATATCATTTTAGACAGGGGGATTATTGTTTTGAGTGATATAAAAAACCCATCCAATTTGAAGGTATACGATACAATTTTGTCCAGACGCTCAATTCGAAGATATAAACAAAAACCAATACAGCTTGAGCTTTTGAAAAAGTTTGTTAATGCTGCTAGGTTGGCACCATCTGGAGCAAATCTCCAACCTCTTGAATTTTTAATAGTTAAGGATAGAAATTTATGTGCACAAATATTTGAAACAATTGGCTGGGCAGGATACATAAAACCAAAATGGACACCAAAACCTGAAGAAAGACCTACCGCTTATATCGTAATTATTGTCAATAATAATTCAAATCCATGGTATCAGCGAGACGTCGGATTGGCATCTGCAAACATTGTTCTTGCTGCTGAGGAGGAAGGGATAGGCAGTTGCATTCTTTGCAAAATTGATAAGGAGAAGATAAAGAAAATTTTGAATATTCCACGTGGAAAAGAGGTAGATTCTATTATATCCTTGGGCTATAAAGATGAAGTATCTGTTACTGAAGAACTAAATGATTCAGTTGAATATTGGCGTGACGAAAATCAAATTTTACATGTTCCTAAGAGAAAATTAGAAGATATTATTCATTTCGATGGTTTTTGATTATTGTTAGATACAAAAAGTATCTTGTTTCTTTTGTTCAATGTTATAAATTTAAATAAGAATAATTCATGACAGGGTCCCAAATGATACCTGAGCAGCCAATTCAGGAATTTCTCTGGACTATTGTACTGTCTGTATATGCGCTTTCTGTTGTTTATCTGACAAAATTCGTTTATGAATTTATGGTTAAAAGAAAGATTAAAAAAAAGGATGCAATCTACTATAATAGGAAACTTGTACATATTTTTGCTGGCGGAATCATTGCACTAGTCGTTCCGATTTTGTTTTCCTCACCATTTTTTCCACTTTTATGCGGACTCGCCATTACAGGCTTTACCTTTTTCTCTCACAAAAGAGGAAAAATGCTTTATTGGTTCCAGATGAAAGATAATTTTAATGATGTCTCATTCTGTTTTATGTGGGGAATTGCAATTTTTATCTTATGGATTGTTCTGGATAATCCTTGGGTTGCAATTATTCCCCCCGTGTTTATGGCTTTTGGTGACGGAATCACGGGCATTGCAAGAAATTCCTTGTTTAATAAAAGATCAAAACACCCTGTAGGCAATCTTTTTATGGCTGCCTTTTGCATTCCCATTGGCTTCACCCTTGGAAATATTGGCGGAATGGCAATAGGCGGTGCTGTTGCAGGAATAGTTGCTTCTATTATGGAAAGATATGAAATTGGTCCTATTGATGATAATATACTTATTACCTTAAGCTCGTCTGTTGTTCTTGTTTTATTTTCATTTTTTATATAGATAATTAAAAGTGTCAAATAATAAAATTTTGAGGCTTTTTGGATGAAAGAAAAGCTATGATGTTGAGAAAAAACAAGACACCTTTCTAGTTATTAATTTATCGAGCAAGATCCGATGATAGCATTCGACGGACTTCCTCTGCACATCCCCTTACGTCTTCTCCTTTTGCTCTTTTTACTACAGGTTCAAGAACAGGACCAGGTCTGTCACAGACTGGGCAATGCTCGAGTAACTTTACCTCATCACCTGTGACGATGAAACTGGGGTGACTTGTTGATATTCCATCTAGAAATGCAAATCTGCCCCTTTCACCATATCCAACAGATTTGAACTCTCCATCTACGACCAGTGCTTTATAATGGGCATACGGAGCATGAAGGTAATGTCCCTCTGGACAGTGAATCATCCAGCCGTTTCCTTCAACCATGCTGTAGACATCCAAAACATATTTACCAGGTATCCCAAGGAATTTTTTGACTTCATTTCGGTATTCCTCGTGAGTCATATTTTTTACACCTTTCCATCCTCCACCATTGGCTATGCCGCCACGTTCGCCAAAATCAAAACTTTTTCCTTCACTTTTGAGTTTTTCCAGCACAGAATAAAGAATGTATGGTGCTCCTAATAGAGTGATTATATCCTTTCCATTATCATGTTTTTCCAACCACGAAATGATATTGTCAATCATTTTTTTTGCCTGTCTATACGAAAAATATCGGACGATTTTACTTTTAAGTCCCCTTTTATTTCCCATAGTCATTTGAACAAGCTCAGTGGTTACTTCTCTATCTATTGCAGAATTGACCTCTTTTACTGCATCACAGTAAACTTCAAGGGCTTTTCCAGCAAAAATGAAGTTTTTCTTTGGATTTGGCATTAGTAGATAACCATAGGAATCATATTTCCACAAGGGGTATGCCATGGTAACAACAGTTTTTGCCAAGGCGTATTCAGCGTTAAGAAATGTTTGTTTATTTCGAGGTGTAAAGGTATATTTTCCTCCTGTACCACTGCTATATGAGACAATGATTCCTACTTCATAAAAAGCCTTGATGACATCGTCATAGGTTGGTTTTTTTTGTGTGATTGTGATATTTGGTAATTCTCCCGTATAGACATTTGCAAGCCATGTTGCGAAATATTTGCCTGATGGGTAGGATTTAAAGAATTTGTCGGAAATAAGAGGTATTTTTGTCAAGTCCTGGTTTGTTTTAATATCATCTGGTGTGATTTTATAATCTTTGCAATATTTATGATAGAATTTGTTATTGTTGAAATGATGGATGAATGCATGTTTTATACAAGAGAATTGTAATTTTTCTGCTTCAGAAAGAGGAATCCTAAAAATATCTTTTGGTTTGACGAGTGCATCATATAAGGGCGTGTTTTCTTGAGGTAAGTAATTTTTTATTTGGTTGTCAAGAGCATCAATATATGAATTAAAATCATTCATATTAATTCACCTTTAGATAATCATAATCAAATTATTATTTATTTATAAGTACTCTTTATTTAATCTATTAAAATCCAAAATTTGTTCAATCTTTTTTAAATGCTTTCACTTAAATTTTCTGTTTTTCTGATTTCTTTAGCTGGTATTCCTGCATATATTTTACCTTTTTTGAGAATTTGGTCTTTTAGAACAAGACTTTTTGCACCTAAAATAACGTTGTCCTCAATGATTGCTCCAGGCATTATAAAACAATCACCACCGATAAGAACGTTTTTACCAATTTTTGTTTTTTTAATGACAAGGTGACGCTCTCCTATGTGACCTAGGATGATTGAACGGGCTCCAATAATAGTATTGTCTCCGATTTCTGTAACATATGGATCAAATATCCATTCATCTGCTGAAAGAGAAACATTTTTTCCTATTTTGCACCCTATCATTCTGAGATATAATACTTTTATTGGAGGCATATTCAAAAAACCTACCACTTTGTATACCGGGAAATATAATGCATAACTCAGTATGAATTTAAATGAGATTTTATCTTTAATTGTCGATACATAGTCACCCTCCTTATATCTAACCCGAAATAATCGGATAAAAAATGCTGATGAAATTATCATTGAAAACACAAGAATAAGATATGAAATTCCTATGGAAATTGAAAATATAAAAAGATGAGAAAAATAACTGAAATTAAGATATTGTATGACTTTGTATAAAAATAAAATTGGTATAAAAAATGCACAACTATAACACAGCAAAGTGACAATTATTAATACAGAAAGTCGACTTATTGATTTTAATGAAAAATCAATTTTTTTCACAGGTCTGTCGTTTATCACAATGTTATATACTCTTTGCAATATATGTAACTATACCTCTGCCAAAAAAGTATTATAAATCAAATTTAGGAATTATTTTTATAAAAATTGTTTTAAATGATATTTAACAGATGATTATTAAAAATGATATGAAATATAATGTACAACTATTAGTAAATAATATATCTGATATGTTTATTTATTATCAAGGAGTCATCAATATGACAAGTCTATCGGAGATGAAAGACCGGGAGTATATTCCCAATAAAACCTATGTTAAAATGTTAATCGGCGGCGGTCTCGCTTTTTCAAAGGTTTTTTTAACAAATATGGGCGATATTAAAAAATTAAATAAAAAAACTTCTACTGGAATAAAATATGTTAGACTAAAGAGAAAATACAAATTACCTGAATATAAAGAAGGTATGCAATATTTTGATAAAAATGAAAAATATAAACGTCCAACATTATGGTGCAATTCACATGATAAAAATATAATAGCGCTAGCGCATCAACTTGGTGTTTTTAAAAAAACTGATTATGAATTTGCAGAAGCAGCTTTTGAATGGTGTAAAAGAAATTTGGAACTTGAAATACTTAAATTGAATGATGTTGATCAGACACTAAAGCAAGGAACAGGCACATGTATACATATAAACAGTGTTTTTGCAGCTTTATGTAGATGCGCTGGATTAAAAACTAGATATAAAATGTTTGCAGCAATTGAAAATCAATCAATGTATGACAATTTTTTTGATACGATGATGCGTAAATGGTATGATGTACTTGGTTATTTTTCAACAGAGGCAGATATGGAGGTTTTTATAGATGGCAAATGGGTAGTTGGTCACGCGGGTCCTACACCTGAACGCCAAGCAGCAATGGGCGTTCCAATTACAAAATTTGGAGAGGGATCAAGAGGCATATGGTTTGAAGCAATTCCTGGTACGATTTTCATAACAGAATCAGTACCATATGGTGTAGGTCTTGTAATGAAACTTTTATCTAGACTCGGTCCAGGTACAATTAATACACTTAATGTTAATATAATCAATGAAGTAGAAAAAGGAAAAAAGGTATTAGAAACAAAAGGCGGAGAGAAAAAGTATAATGAAGAGATAAAGAAAAAATTCAAGCCCAAATTCCCAGATATTGATTATAAATCACATAAAAACGTATCCTTTAAGGCATAAAACTAATAGAGATTTTAACTTTAATTTAACAGTAAATTGGCATGATTATGATCTAAAACTGGTACTCTCTAAAATTTGTTTTACAATTTTTCTTCTTGCGATTTGGCATATTAGTTTTTTCCTGATGAAATAGATTATAAATTAAGAATAACTATATATATTTATAAGATATTATTTTATCAGGAGTATTTTTATATTATGATTCCTGAAAATCTATTCATGGCTTTTTTTCTTACAACGATTGCAGGGTTATCAACGGGTATTGGGAGTATCATTGCTTATTTTATTAAGAAACCAAACATTAGTTACCTTTGCTTTAGCTTGGGACTCTCTGCAGGAATTATGCTGTATGTATCCTTTGTGGAGCTTATACCAGACGCCTTTGAAGTAGTTGGTGAGTTGTGGGGCATCTATGCTTTTTTTGCAGGCTTGATAATAATTGGAATGATTGATTTATTAATCCCTGATTTTGAAAATCCGCATCATTACAAACAGCTAAATAATAAGGGAAAAAAAATTGATGAACGACTGATGCAGGTTGGTTTTTTAACTGCACTTGCTATTGCAATTCATAATTTTCCAGAGGGTCTGGCAATTTTTGGATCTGCGCTTGTGAACGCTGAATTAGGGTTATTAATCGCTTTTGCCATTGCTATACATAATATTCCTGAAGGTATTTCAGTTTCTATTCCTATTTTTTATGCGACTGGTGATAAAAAGAAAGCATTTTTGTATTCCTTTTTATCAGGATTTTCTGAGCCAGTTGGTGCAGTGTTTGGCTTTCTTATATTATTGCCGTTTTTATCATAGACATCAGCATAATACAGATCCGTAATAAACAAGTCAGCATCACCATATGCTGAACCATTATTGGAATATGAGTATCTAACAGTTAATTTATCTTCATTTCCTATCAAAAGTACATAATTAATATTGTTTATTTCAATTGCATCCTTTATAAAATATTTTATTTGCTCAGGTTCATCTCTTCCGCCATACTCAAAGTAGATTTCTTCAGTGGTTTTTAAAAATGTGTTTATTCCAAAAGAATTTTTATGATTGATTAATGGCTGAATAATTGATGAGAAGAGTTCTGGAGCAATAATCACCATGTCAAATTTATCGAAGACTGATGTTTTTTTAAAAGATGGATTTTCTTGTGATAATGCACTAACTCCGAATCCACTAAAGACTAAAATTCCCAGTATCATTACTGTTAATATTTTTTTCATATTATCTCTACCAAATAATAAATAAAATAATACCATATTTATTATATTATGTTTTTTCTTTTAAATCTGGTCAAAATAACATAATATTGTTATTTTTTATTATGAAAACGATTGTTTACCATTAAACATCAGTTTTAATTTATTTATAATACTAATTTTATATAAATATGCAGGGGAAGTGATTTGAATACGGATTTGCCGGTGAAAGTAATGAATTTACATAGGAGGAATGCTCCCAAAGCATCCTTGTCAAAAGTTAAATGCTTCCATATTTGTGAAACTACAAAAGATATTTTTGAGTGTCTGTTATAACACCAAAAATAATTGGGGAGTTTAAATCATATTCTAAGTTGTAGTAAATATTACAATTTATAGATGAACTGTTGAACGATGATGAAAAAGGAGATTACAGAAATATAGCAATTATAAATAATATTAACCCAAATATCATTGTTATTCGTAACATTTCTGCTGTTTTACCAACATTTTTAAAATCAAAAAGTGAAAGATATATAGCATAAATAGTGAATAAAGCTAAAGGTATAGCTAGAAGTTCATACCAAATACTAAACAAACCATAAAAAAATGGAACAAAAAGGATTACTATGGAAATTGTTACCATTACACTAGCTAAATATACCGCGAATTTTTTTCCAATTATTAGTGGTAATGTCGCTCGAGTTTTTTTATCACCTTCAAAATCACGGACGTCCATTATAATTTCTCTTCCAAAGAAAATAAAAAAAGTAATAACAGTAAAAAATGTTGGTTTGAATAGATCACCTACAATGGCACCACCGTAAATGAATGATAATGCAACGGTAAAGGCAACAACAATATTTCCAACTAAACCTTTGTTTTTTAAAGACGATTCGTAGAAAAATATGAGAACGATTCCAATAAGATTTATTGAAAAACAAAAAATGTTAATTAACGATGACAGCACCAAACTAGTTACAAAAAATATAATGCCCATGTACATACCGGAAATAGGTTTAAATATTCCTGAAGGGAGGGGTCTTTTAGGATGGCTAATCTTATCTATCTCATAGTCAAAATAATCGTTAAATGGATGACAACCAGCCCCTATGCAAAAAACAGCGGACATTCCCAACAGAAGCTTAAAAGAAAATAATCCAGATCCTGCAACAAGTGCACCTATATAAACACAAACTATCCCAAGGATTATAATCTCAGGTCGTATAAATCTTATAAAACCCCATATTTTTTCTGACCGATTTTCTATTATAGTACAACCCTGCCTTTTTTAATAATTCTCTATTTTGATTTTAATATAGCTACAAATCTAGAGGCAAATATATCTAACTTAATCTTTCTTCCTCCAAACAAATTTGATATTATTACTATTATTCATTAGTATAATATCTTATTTAATGATTATTTGGCATATAGCATCCTCTCCATGAAAATCATAATCTGCAATTAACCGATGTTAATTTTTTGCTCATAAATTGAGATTTGAACTTATTTACCAGTAAACAGCAGTTCAAATATTATTATTTTCTTTTCTTATCTAACACTAGGTTTTTGGTATTTAAATATAGATTTGCCGGTGAAAGCGTGAAGGGGAATATTTTTTAAAAGGCACTGGCTTTTCTTCTGTTGAAAATACTAAAAATATGCAGGGGAAGGGATTTGAACCCTCGGACTCCTTCGAGACAGGATGTCTCATCGAACCCTTCATCCTGAAAGTTAGATCTTAAGTCCTGCGCCGTTGGCCAGGCTTGGCTACCCCTGCAATTTATATTTTGAGACGTTTTCAATTAGTAGAAAACTACTATTAAGGCTAATTTCAGAGATAAATATAAAGACCATAGATAAGCATTTTGTATTTGTAATATTTTTTAAAATTTTTTCAAGTAATTTCTATTAATCCGTTTTACTGTAGCAAATCTTTTAGAAACGAGTCGATATGAGTTCAAAAAACAAATAAGCCAAAATTATACAATATTTTATGAAAAGTATGTATCAAATATAATAACACTTCAACAATTAAAACTCCAACAAATTTTTATACAATTAATGATTTCTAGTAACAATTAATAAGGATGGTAAAACCTAGAATTTAAATGGGGTGCTCTAGATTAACCTAACTTTAATAGATTACGGATGGTTATTTATCACCGGTATTATAATTTTTATTTCATCATATTTTTTAACTATTTATTTAAAAGATAAAGATAAAAGAAAATTAATGTTTGGAATTGCATTTTTTTTAGCTTCATTTAGCTACTTGTATCTGGGGATATTGGACCTAAGCGAGGGAGAGTATACAATTCATCAAAATTTTTATTACCTTGCTAGTTTACCATTATTAATCGCAATTTTTATAAGTGTTCACGAAACTTTTTTTGAAATAAAAAATTTCGAGAAGATATTTAAATTATTTGCGTCCCTAACTTTTATTTGTTTTCTATTTATTTTTTTCCCGTTTGATGTAGGAATGTATACTAACATTTTTAGATGGTTTATTGCCTCAGAAATTATTGTAATTTTGCTGTACTTGATTGCAAAAAGAAGAAAACAAAGTGAAATATTCTTCTTTTTTTCAATTATATGTTTTACAGTTTGCGCAATCTCTATGGCAAGATTTTCAGATAATCTTGCAATCTTTTCCGCTTTTTTTGCAAATATATTTTTAGTCCTTGTATTTACATCCGCCTCTAAAGAATCAATTGATAAAAAAAGTGGCATAGATTCGTATTTTATCTTAGAAGATAAACTTAGGCATGTAGAGCAAGCTTTAAACGCAAGCGAGAAAAATCTGGCAATTTTTAAAAAATTTATAGAAAGGGCAAAATTGGGTTTTGGTTTTTCAGATTTAAGCGGCAATATTTTATATGCAAACCCAACACTTTGTAATTTTCTAGATGAAAAAAGTGTAGAAACTGCCACAGGCAAAAATGTTGTAAACTTTTATCCAAAAGATTTTCAAGAAAAACTAACTAAGGATATATTACCATATGTTTTAGAAAATGAAAACTGGATTGGGGAATTACCACTACTGTCAAATAAGGATAGAATAACACCTACGATACAAAACATATTTCTGATTAAAAATGACCTGGGAGAGCCAGAATATTTCGCAAATGTGTTAACAGATATTACTGAACGGAAAAAATCCGAAGAAGTTCTTAGAAAAAGCGAAGAGAAATTTAAAAATATTGCAGAAAGAAGTCAAGATGTAATTGTCCTAATCACCAATGATGGCAAGATAACTTATGTTTCTCCTTCTGTATCGAAAGTATTTGGTTTTTCTCAGGAGGAATGTATTGGAAAATACATTCATAGGGTTACAGTTAAATCAGATATTGAAAAAATTTCGAAAGATTTTACAAACAGTATTCAAAACAAAACTTATGTTGAAAATAAATTTATTAGAATGAATCATAAGAATGGAAGTCTAATTTATACAGAAATTGGTTTAATACCAATTATTGAAGATGGGTGCGTTACTGGGGTGCAGGGACTAATCAGAGATATTACGCAAAATAAGAAAATTGAAGAAATACTAAGGGAAAAAGAGGAAAGATATAGATCCATGTTTGATAGTCCATTTAATTTGATTTATATTTGTGATTTTAAGGGCAATTTTATTGATGCAAATCAAGCAGCATTAGATTTATTGGGTTATGAAAAGGAAGATATAAAGTCTCTAAGTTTTAGTGATTTAATAGATAAGAAACAAATTTTTAGTGCATTTAAAAGAATGCGGGAAATTCAAAAGAAAGGTGCCGATATCGCACCTTTGGAGTTTAAACTTAAATGTAAAGATGGTAGCTACAAATATGTTGAAACCATCAGTTCAATAATTAAAAAGGATGGAAAGCCCCATGCAGTGCAAGGCATTGGTCAAGACATTACTGAAAGAAAAGAAGCCGAGGCCGAAGTAAAAAAGGCCCATGAAAGGCTTTCAGAAATGAACAAAGAACTTGAGAGAAAGGTAAAAGAAAGAACTGCAGAAATACAACATTTGTTAAAACAGAAAGACGAATTTATTAACCAACTTGGTCATGATTTAAAAAATCCTCTCAATCCTATTGTTAATTTATTACCAGTGCTTGAAAAAACTGATAGCGAAGTCAAACGAAAAGACATTTTGAATGTTTTGAATAGAAATGTTGATTACATGAAAAGTCTTGTAGTAAAAACTTTAGAATTGGCAAAACTTAACTCAACTCAAACATCTTTTTCTTTCGAAGACATAAATCTACTATCTGAATTGAATTCAGTATTAGAAAAAAATCATATGGTTTTTAATCAAAATAATATCAAGATTGTAAATAACATTGGTAGTGAAATTACAATTAAAGCAGATAAGCTTAGGCTTGAAGAGTTATTTGATAATATAATAAGTAACTCAGTAAAATACAGCCCTAAAGGTGGAATTATTACATTTAATGCATTTAAAAATGAAGAATTTGTTACAGTTACTGTTAAAGATACTGGAATGGGTATGACAAAAAATGATTTGAAAAACGTTTTTGAAGAATTCTACAAAGCAGATTCATCTCGTCACGATTTTGAAAGTAGCGGCTTGGGTATGACTATTTGTAAACGTATTGTTGAAAAACATGGGGGCAAAATCTGGGTTGAAAGCGATGGCCTTGGAAAGGGCAGTACCTTTTATTTCACCATACCTTCTTCATCAATTAACAAAATTAGAAATTACGATAGTGTTTTAAAAGAAATAGATACTCTTTTACTAAAGAAGAAAAATTAATTTTAAATATGCGGACGCCGGGATTCGAACCCGAGCAGAGGGCTTGGAAGGCCCTAATCATAGCCTCTAGATCACGTCCGCATGTCCCAAGATCGTGGCCAATTCCGCAGATCATGGCCTTTTCAGACATAGACGATGCCTTGATAATCTTTTTGTTAATTGATAAGTAGGTATATTCTTGATACAATTTTAAGTTTTTTTCTTTTTAATTTATAAAATGTAAAGATTATAGGATAATTCCAACTTTAAAAAAATAAAAGAAAAAATAAGTTATCAATTTGAATTTACTTTAATCTGGCAATATCGTGCAGTCTCTTGTGTGTAATCCAATACCAATTGCGCCAGTTACTACAGAAAAACCTGTAAATATGTGGACGTAAAATGGTATTTTGATAGTAATGCCAACAAAACCTAAAGTGGTAAACATCCCTGGGAAAGCAACGAATGCATGTGAAAATAACAATCCATTGGAATTTACAACACCAACTAATCCCCAAGCAGCATCAATTGCGTCAATTCCTCTAAGATTTATATTAAAAATAGCATTCACAAAATTTACTAGGGGGCTGGTACCAATTCTTATGGCATTACCCATTACAAACACCGCATCAATTGAATTAAAAAACGTCAAAAGTATGGGAAGCCTCCATCTAATACACTTTTCTTTTATTAATTCCTCCGACAATCCTAGTTTAGATGCTTTTTCTTGCATTCCATTGTACCAAACTTCTGGTGTATCCTCTTGGTCTATAAGATTAAAAGACCTAAGAATCGAGCATTTTTCTTCCAGAGAATTTGCTTTTAGAATTTGATCTTTCAAATTTTGCACGTCACTTGATTTTAATGAAATTGTTTTTGTAAAAATCGATCCATCTGCTTTATACTCTGAGATTTCCACGTCAATTAAGTTTTCGTTTGGGATCTGGATATTGTCGATTACGGATTTTGCGTTAAATGCAGAAGCTGCAGGCGTAAGAACAATCCCTATTACAACGACAAATGCGCCCATTAAAACAATTTTTTTATTTATCGAATTTTTCATTTTATAATATTCCTCCACTTTTTTTAATATAAATTATAAATATCATACATATAAATTTTTGTAATAAAATTATAATAAAAAGTATATTTGAGAATGGGAAGCTGAAGGTGGTGAGGAAAGATGGGATGGGATGCACAAAAATCGACTCCCCATTCTCGAAGTATTTAATTAATTTTACAAGTATTTATAATTTTTTATAATTTATTTTTAATACTTCCTTAATTTTTAAAATCATTAAAGAATCTTATTTAGTACAATTTTTTTAAAAAATTCAATAAAATCCAAAAATGATAAAAATGAGGTACTATAAATATGTTCAAAATAGTAATTTATATAAAGAATAAATAACATATGAACAATATAATGATTAGAATAGATAAAAAAGACAGAAAAATCCTCTATGAACTTGATTATGATTCTCGTCAATCTATTTCAAAAATTGCAAAGAAAGTAGGCCTTCATAAAAATGTAGTTCTTTATAGAATAAAAAGACTCATTGAAAAAGGAGTTATAGTTGATTTTTACACAGTAATTGATTCATTCAAGCTTGGTTACAACAGCGTCAGATTTTATCTTGTTTACAGACATATAACTCCCAGTATAAGAAGAGAAATAATTGATTATTTTGTTGGTAACAAACATACTTGGTGGGTTGGTTCCTTTGAGGGAAATTACGACCTCGCAGTTCTTTGGTGGGTTAGAGATCTCAGAGATTTCTATTTATTTTGGGAAGAAACATTAAAAAAATATCATCACTATTTTCAAAAACAAATCTTTAGTAACTATGTAGAATTAAGATTGTATCGGCACTCTTTTCTCTTAGATGATTACAATCCTAAAGACCGAATGGAATATGAAATTGTGGGTGGTGGAAGAAGAGTAAACGTAGATGATACTGAACTTCAAATTTTAAAATTGCTTGCATCAGATGCAAGAATTCCCACAGTTGAAATCGCCAAAAATTTAAAAACAACTGTTGACACCATAAAAACCAGAATAAGAAAACTAACAAATCTTGACGTTATACAAGGATTTAGGATCAATATTGACTATGCAAAACTTGGATACCAATTTTATAAAGTTAATATTGACCTTAATGATTATAATCAAAGAGGCAGGATAATTAACTATGTAAAAACAATTCCAAATTTAGAAATGATTGATAAGGCCATTGGCTATTATGATTTGGAGTTGGATTTTTGGACAAAAGGCATTGATCAATTCCATGAAATTATGGATGATCTTACGATTAAATTTCCAAATGCTATAAAAAATTACACATATGTTCATGACGCTAAGAAACACAAGATGTTATATATCCCAGAGATATAATTTTTAATCATATTTTTTTCCTTTGATAATTGCTCTAGGATTTAACTTTTTAATACTAACTTTGTATCCTATTGACGAAAAATAATTTTTTACTTTTTTACTGTCCCATGTAAGAAACTTAACCGGTTCAAAAAAAATAAACTCTCCCCCTCGTCTAAGAAGCCTATCAATTTCCTTCATAAATGATTCAAGTTTTTCTGGAGGAATTAGATGCAATGATTGAAAAGAAGCAACGATGTCAAAAAATCCTTCCGAGAAATTTAATCTTTTTGTAAAATCTGATTTTATAAACTCACACCTATCGGTAACATTTTCAATTTCTGCATTTCTTTTTGCGTTATTGAGAGTATTTCCAATATAGTTATTTCTTAAAAAAAATACAAATTTTTTCCAATTTTTTTCTTTATCACTGTACTTATCAATTGCGTAAACCTTTCCATCTTTCAGATTTTTAGCAAAAAAAATTGTCAATGCGCCAGCACCAGCTCCCAAATCCAGTATTTTTTCATTACCTGTTAATTTTAAATCTTGCAAAATTTGATTTTGAATATTTATTCTATAGCTGTAAAAATTTTTTTTAAATAAAAAAATTCCAACATAAATGTACGATGGAAAAAATAATAAAATATAAGCTAGAAGTATTGTCACGTGGACTTGGAAAATTACTAAAATAATTAAACATAAAACTACAATTATTCCTAATATAAATCTAATTAATAGAGAAATAAGAGGATATCCATAATTTGGCCTTTTAAGTTTTACATTTTTCATATTTCCATCAAACTTTTACAAGTATTCAACGTTTATTTTGACCAATCCATCTGTACTATAATTTTTTAACATATGTTGAATCTCTTTTGTGTTTGATTTCATTTCCGTGCTTAAAAATACATTGCCTTCAAGACTGTTTTTATTCTTTGAAATAAATGGATTGTTTAATAAAAATTCCTTGATGCTATCCTTTGAATTAACTGTTTTAAATCCAAATACTGAAAAACTGCTTTTGGAAGGTTCTACAAAAGCACCCCATTTCTTTTTATATCTGAAAAGTCCATCATTTAGAAAAGGTCTACATGCACCAAAATCTAGATACTTAGCATTGATTTTTTTGGAATAAACTATGCCATAATAGTAAGAAGCACTGCTAACACTTTTTTTCAAAAGCTCTATTTGACCGTCAATAATTCCAGCATGCATTCCAATAACTGTATTATTTTCAAAGAAAAATAAAGATCCTATCAGATAGTCACTATTTTTCTTAATAAGCATTAATTTACTGCCTCTTTCAACCAGGTGTCTAATTGTGGAAAAAGTTGAACAAATAGCTAGGTTTCCGTATCTTTTGTATGAATATGGAATATACATGCGTTCGTAGAAAAATCTAATTTTATCAAGGTCGTCAGTGATTTCGTAAGAAAAACCTTCTTTTTTGACTTTTCTTATATCTTCTTTTGCACTTTTACTAAAGGATTTATAAATTTCTGAAAAATCCTTTGACACATTTACTTTAAGCGAAACAAACTCGGGTATTACTTTACAGCCCTTTTTTTCAAGAAATCTGTAATAAAACCTGTCGCATCTAACTACAAACGCATCAATATCATTTTTATTTTTTTTGTAAATGTCAGAAATGCCCCTTAGTGACTTTTTCCCAAGAATTTTTATGTGCGGTTTTTCATAAAATAATTGATCAAGCAAGTAAGAAAATTTATTGCTCTCACTTAAAAACATAATGGTTACTGGCAAATTAGTAGTTTTTTCCTTTCCTGAAATAATGTAGCAAGTAAGTTTTAATTGCGATAATAAAGAAAATATTCTTGTAAAATTAATTGCTAAATCATCAAAAAATGTAAATAGAAATTTTCTTATCGGTTGTGGTACATAGAAGCAACAAATATCTGTAATTCTTCTGACGAACACATCATTTTGCTTATCGTCTGTACGAAGCCACAAAGGTTGTTTTAATTTTTGAAAAACTTTCTGAACAATTTTTGTTTTCAATTAACATTGAATTAGATAAAGTAAATATAAAAGTTGGTCTTTTTTATTCATAAGCTAAAAAAATTATTGGGTGTATGTGAAAAATAGGATCATTTTAACTAGTATGGAAAAAATAATACTTAAAAAATATCCTAGATAATTGTATCTTTTTTCATAAAAACCACAGAAACCAAAAACGATAATTCCAAAGATTAAACCAAATATTACCAAAGGATAAACATTGTTTGTAATATATCCGGTAAATTTTAAAATTAGTAATACTAAATATGGAACAATGTATAAAAAATAACACACTAAGGCACCCTTCCTCTTTCCAAAAATAGAGGGGATGGTCTTTACATTTGCATAGGAGTCTCCTTTGATATCTGAAAAATCTTTTGTCGATGAAAATACAACCTCATGAAGATACAAAAAAACTATTATCCACAAAGGAACTGAAAAAAACGGTTTATACACTCCCCAACCAACTAAAAACATTAAAACGCCATAACCTAATCCTATAAGTAGCATTCCAAATACAGGATTTTTCTTAGCATAAATCGGTGGAACGTTGTACAAAAGCCCAATTGCTAGGCCTGCAAGAGCTATAATAAAATAACCAATTCCCAGGTAAATAGTAATTAAACCTGCAAATAAAGACAAGATAAATGAAATAAAAAAAACTTGTTTTGTTTTAAGTTTTTTTGATGGAAGAGGACGATATGGTTTGTTGATTTTGTCAATTTCAATATCTGCGATTTGGTTTAATGCATTGATACTGGCAAGTCCTAAAATACAGAATAAAATTGCAAAAACCAATCTTTCCAATCCTGTTTCCGGGAGGCCCCCATAGGCAAAACAAGCAGCAATAAAAACAGTACTACCGCCTAGTAATAAATCCTCAAATTTTACTAGATAATGAATGTTACAAATTTTGTTTATTATTTTTCCCATACTCTTTTTTCCTCACCTTTTTTTCACAAGGAATTATTTTCATTATTAGTTATGTTATTCAAAAAAGTTTTTGATAAAAAAATTAAATTTTTTTTTAAGGTTCTTGGGCAGGGTTTGCATCATAATCAAAATACGGATATCCCAAATTAATTATTGCAATGTATATCCATTCTGGAAACATCCAACCATTGGAAAAGTCGGGAATCCCGATAAAAATTGGTCCACGGATTCCAAATATCTTCTTTGGTTCCGATAGAGGTTCTCCCCAGTAATTTCTCTTCCAAACAGTATATTTGCTTAAGTAAAAGAAAGCATCACTGCAGATTAGTCCACTACCTTGCTTACCATTGTTTAAAAAAGTATTTTCAATAATGCGATTATGAATGCTTGATTCTAGATAGACTCCATAGTTATCATTTTCCCTAATTGTGTTATTTGAAATCATGTTGTCACAGGTTATTATAAACGAAGTCTCAAATAATCCGTTTCTATTGTTTATAATTGCAACACCAATGCCGTTTGATTCTATTACGTTGTCAAATACGAAATTTCTACATGTACTTTGAATCAAAACCCCATATTGGTTATTACCTCTTATTATACAATTTTTAATTTCATTTCCCTCGCTTCCTTGAGGAATGAACACTCCTGCTCCATTTTTTTCTTTGGTATCAGGACAACTGTGAGTAATGGTAAAATTACACAATTTGGAGGAATTTGTCCTTAGGGTTACAATAGTATTTTCACCCTCTCCACAAATAATAGTGTTAAATTTATCTTCACCAATTATTTCGACAGTTTTGTTTACTTCAATAGTTTCGTAATATATTCCATTTGAAACATGAATTTTTCCGTTTGGTGTGACCGCATCTATTGCTTTTTTTATAGAATTAAATTTAGTATTGTTCCATCCTGGTGTAAAAACTGAATGATTATCATCTACGAATACTTCTACAGGTGGCAGAATATTTCTAACCGTATTTATCGGCATTTCCGGATCGCCAAGTAAATTAATTTCGTAATAACACCACCGATATGCACTATTTTCACCTGCTTGGATTATGAAAAACTCCTTTGCGCGCTGTAGGGCTTCACCCAAATGCTCAGTTTTATTTTCAAATATTTCATAGAATTCCCTTTCAATAAATTCCCCTGAATAGGCAATGGCATTATGTTGAGAAATACATCCAACTTCTGAATTAAATATGCATGCTGAGGGTCCTCCTCTCGACCACAGCAACAGTTCCTCACCAAGACATTCGTTTTCACTAAAATTTCCGCTAAGACATGAAATCGATATATGGATCGGATAAAATGTGTTTTCCAGTCTACCAACGTCCATATTGCTAAATTTAATGCGCTTGTGGTTGTCCCAAGATAGTTGATACCAGTTTGTCAGAGTGTCGTAATAACCATTTCCAATATGCAAGATTAATAGTTTACTTGGATCTCTGAAACATTGTACCCAGTCATCAGCTGTCACCATCCCAAAAGATTCGTATAATTTATGCACGGTGAAATCATTTGGAATCCACGTTGAGCAAGCTTCTGGAATTATTGTTGTATCTGGAGTTTTTGATGGTTGAGGATACGATTGATGTAACAAAACATCTTTTGGTTTTTCGCTTGTTTCAAAAGAAATTACCTTCTGTACGAATGTGTCAGCCTCATATTGTGAACCTACGGGGGCTCTGCCAACGTATACATCTGCGATAAAATCTGCTTCTTCATCTATAGAAAATTGCCGTTCTTCCCCAAATCGTTTATCACAATCATTGTTCCAAGAACCGTTGAGACCTGCATAGTATAAATCAGATACTATATTAGCCCAAATTTTAAAATACAATAGAAAACCTGAATACCATTGAGGGATTTCGACATAGAATGTTCTAGTTGGTATTAATTCTACATCGCCTCCCAACAAAATATACTTGGTCCCCCATTCATGACAAGCAAAACGTATGAAATTCCTAATTTTAGCTGAGGTATCATTGAATGTGCTTAGATTATATTTTGCCTCCTCGTTGTCCTGTATCCAAGGATTTCCATAGGATTCAGAAGTGGCATCACCGTATTTTCCATTAACCCAAAAAATAGGATTGTTTATAATCTCTTCTTTTGTCACAATAGTTGCATTCATATATTGTGATTTATGTTCAATCAACTGCTGAAAACTACTTTTTTTCAAAGATTCTGTGGTAATTATAACATATTGAATTGATAAATTGGTCGGTAGATCAAATGTAGATTTTTCATTTTGTGTAAGATTAATTGATCCTTTAGTAATCGTGGAATTAACAAAAGATAATGGAGAAATAACTAAAACTGTAAATAATATTGCAATTAGCAAAATTTTTATTTTTTTATAATTAATTTTCATCTAACCTTATAATTATAATTTATACAATTATAAATATCTTTGCAATATAAAATTGTTTTGCTTATTTGATTAATAATTTAGCAAAAATACGGAATTCCGTCTTCAAGATAGCCTTCTTTAATTAAGCTCCAGTCAGAAAACCAAACTAGCGGTCGTGCATAAACAATTATATTTCTATTACTGTTGTAAGAAGCGTTTGAAGTCCTTTTAAATACTTTAAATTCGCATGGTCCTGAATATATTGTTGGAAATTCATTTAGCATTTTTTCGAATAAATTGGTTAAAGATTCATTATATTCCCAGCCAGGACGTTCAATACTAATATTTTTCTTTACGACTTTTTCTGATGCCGGAGGAATCACACCAGGCTCGGCAATAATTTCGTTTTCAATTTTAAAGAAAGGCAAATAGAACTGTTCCCAGTCGTTTTGGTCATTTTTACCATGTGATCCATCAGAATAATCCACTAGGTTTTTGTCAAAAATATACAGATAATTCATTACACTTCTATAATTGCCCCATTCTGATTGGTATTTCTGCCAATTTCCTATAAATGAGATGTTATCACATCCCTCTATTGTATAGGGTGCGATACCTAGCAAATGGCCAAGTTCATGCAATATTGCCGATGCAAGCATTAGTCGCTGAGTGCGGGGGGTAAATGCACTGCGCAAGAGATAAGTTTCAAAAGGATTTGTTCCAACAGCCATTGTGTCAAATCTATTAAATTCGGAACTTCCACTGAATCCAACTCCGGCACTTCTGCAAACCAGCAGATATCTAAAAATGCCCTTTCTTTCGTCTGGGAAATAATTTTTGTAATAACGTAAAATTTCCCCTGAATCATAGTTGATTACTTTCATATATGGGGCTAGTTCTCCTCCTCCATGGATTGGTCCATTTGGCCATCCATCGTCAATATAGACATTTATTCCATTTTCCGCGAATCTTTCAGTGATTATCTGTGTAGTTTCTTTAAAAAGAGTGTGTTCCCAATCAAGAATCCAACCCTTCTGCATACCGTCTGCTTCTATGTAAATATCTCTAGAAAATGGATCGGCTAGCCATTTTTGCATTTTGTATTCTTCAATGTTACTTAATCCATCGATTTCAGGATCCAAGTTTTCGTGGTCATCCCATATGAATGGATCGTATCCCCACTTCCATTCCCAGGTTGTTGGGATTCCATCACCATCCTGGTCAAGTTCTGAATCATCCACTTTTGGATCAGTTCCCAAAATATTAACCTCAGTCCAATAAGGAATACCATCACCATCGTAATCATTCTGATAAATGTTAAACCAAATCTCAAATTCATCTCCAAGGAAGTGGCCATAACCATCTTCATCAAAGACCTTATCGTCCCCACTCCATCTGCCGGTTTTGTAATCATAAATCAAATCAATCTGCTCCTTTTTTTCATATTTACTTAGGAGAGGTAATTTCTGATTTTTTCCAAATACGATAATCTTGATAGTGGAGGTTTCCTGCCCTTCTTCTGCATCTCTTTTCACCCCGAATTCCTGAAACCATGTATCCCATATATCGAAGCTAAAATCATGGTTTGTTTCCTCAGAGTACCTCATTTGATCGATTTCAATTTCCACTTTAAATAAAGGTGTTTTTCTCCAATTTATCCCAAAATGCATTAATTCGTTAAGCAGTCCCCTGTTTCTGATTCTCTTAACTTCAAGCGCCAGACCTTGGTTAACCAAAGGGCTAATTCTTTCATCAAATTCAATTTTTTCTTCATGCGAATCTTCAGCTGGTGGTGATTGCTTTGTAGGACAGCTGCTAAAAATAATAATTATGGTTAGTGCTATTGCTATAAGTATAATCGCGACTATTACGAATTTTGAGCTATTTTGTAATCCGAATGCCTTCAATTTTGCATTCTCCATTATTTTTTATTTTCGATTTGTATATATTTGTAATTAAAAATATAAATAATTTCTTCTAAAAGTTTTCCTTGCTGGCTCATTTTGACTTAAATTCACAAAATTTGGTATGTATAATAAAAACATTTAAATTTTTTTAAATCATTATTAATTAGTAAAAAGTATTTGAGGGACATGTATGAAGAAATTAATGGTGGTTGGAATAGCCGCAACAATATTTCTTATTTTATCTGTTCAATCTGTATCAGCAATTGAATATAAGTCTGTTGAAGAGGCAATAATGGATAAAATTCCAGAATTTATTAAAAATTCAGAGGAAGCGTTGCCGACTTGCATATTTTCATTTTTTCCCATAGCTAGTTTAATAATAGTTATGATACTGGGTTTTATCTGGAGATTATTTAAATTCGGTCTCACACTTTCAATAATTGCTGTTATTGTAGGAACCATTTTAAGAATTATTGAAGGAGAACAAACAACCAGTTAATAAAAAATTGCGATGGGATTTGATTTATTCTAATTGTTATCAATGTCTCCACTGGGAAACATTATTCCTCTAAAACTATTGCCAGCTTCGATGAAATCGCAAAACTCATCATCTTCAACTATTTCATCGAAATCATCATCTGAAGTTATATATTTATCATATTTTTTTCTTAATAATTCCTCAAAGCCTTTATAGAAAACCTCTTTGACGGAAAAACCAAGTTCTTTTAATCTTTTCAATTTTTCTTTCTCGATTCTTATGATAACTTCTTCATATTTTGCCATAAAATCAAGCCCACAATAATTTCCCTAATTTGATTTGAGTATGGGAGTAATTATTACCCATATATTATACTTTTGGAGAATAGATGAAATATCTTTTAGGTCAAATTTTACAGAAAGATATCTATTAGATTGTGAAATCTCCTTTGTCCAGCTATTTTTTTCTTAAATAGTTTAGTACAGGACACATGCAACACCTTTTTTCACCAATTATTGTTGCATAGTTACAAAGATTACATTTTTTAGAGTTACATAAAGCCAAATCATGATTTTTTGAACGTTTTATCCTGCGGAAATTTTCCAAACCCTCTTTTTTACATTCATAATCATTATCGCATTCAACTAATTTAAAAAGGTCCTGAAGCTTAAAATCAATTAAAGGCTCCATAGTTCTTCCTCCGATCTTGGTTCCTCAAGGTAGCGATATTTGAAAATTATCTATAAACATTTTGTTTTTTACAAAAAAATATCATTTCGTTAATTTATTGAATATTTTCTTTTATTGTTTACGATACAATGAACATTTTTCAGTCTGTGATTTACAAGAATTTAAAAAATATTGATATAATACAATTTCATAAACAAAAGGGGTGAGTAAAAAACTAAGAATATTTTTAGAATTTTGGCATGCGTAAAATCATCTTTACAATGCAATTTATCCTTAAATAGCAGTTTTACCATCTATAGAAACATTTAAAGATATAAATTCTATTATAATTATTAACTGGAGGAAATAGAAAATGCAATTACATTCGAAAGCAGTTGCTATTCTTATTTTGTTCTTGTTTTTGATGGCATCAATTATACCAGGGATGGCTGTTAATAAAATAATTACTTCAAATGTTCTTACTGAACAACCTCAAATATCTTGGTTATATACAGGATGGCCAGGTTATGTTTGGATTGAAATAGATTGGGAAAACCATACTATTGCAATTTATATCTATATAACTGAACCAGGATACACATTTTGTATGCAAATAGGTGCTGGTGAACAATTGTGCTGCACGGATTATTGCGTTTGGTATCTTAAAGCTGAAGGTACTAATACCTTTCATTATTGGTGGATTGACAAAGAAGGTAATCCGGAGACCCCACATACAGTAACATTGACTTTAGATTGGACACCTCCAGTCGTAACAGGATTCACAGAACCACAATACGGTGGACTTTACCTCTTCGGAAACTACATAATGCAGGGAAAATTGGACACAACAACATTATGTATCGGTAAAGTACCAGTCGCAGTAACAGCAACAGACGCAGGTTCTGGTGTTAGAATGGTCTTGTTCAACTTCAGTGATGGACAAACCGCATTCGATGACACACCAGGAAATGGCTTTACAACAACCTGGAGAGGACATTGCTTCGGTGATCTAACAATAACAGCAAGAGCTAGAGATGGTAAAGGTTTGGAATCAGCACCAAAATCAATTACAATTGAAGTTTACAGTCTGGGGATTTTATGATAGAAGAGGGGAGGTTAATATGAAGAGATTATTGATAATTGAAATTATTCTTCTGCTTTTATTCTTCAATATCTCATTTACTACTTTGAGTAATGAGAATAGTAGATACTTAGGTACCACCTACTACGTTGATGACGATGGCGGTGCGGATTTTACAAGCATTCAGGAAGCGATTGATAATGCATTAGATGGTGACACTGTTTTTGTTTATAGCGGTACATATTACGAGAATATCTTAATTGATAAAAATATATGGCTTATAGGTCAAGATAAACACACGACGATTATTGATGGTGGCAGTCTTGGTACAACTGTAAGAATCTATGGCGATTCTATCTTTTTTTCTAATTTCACAGTTAAAAAAAGTGGTCACGCATCAAGTTATACGGCAGGCATTCTTATTGAATCTAATAATATCTCCTTAAAAAATAATAACATTTTTGATAATTGTATAGGGATTCAAATAACAGATGCAGAAAACTGCCTTATTCAGGGTAATACAATTAGCAATAATTATTTACCTGGTATACGTCTTCTAGATTCAACAAATAATGCCGTCATTGGCAATACAATTACTACCAATGGTCTTGACTCAATAGATTATGCAACAGTTCCTGGAGTCATCCTTGAATCTTCATTAAATAATTCAATTTTTGATAATGAAATTTCAAATAATGCAGAAGGAATTTCTTTATTGAGTTCAAATATGAATGTTATATCCAACAATTTCGTAATGAGCAATCTAAAAAATGGTATTTATTTTGAAGAATCATCCAATAATTCAATACAAGACAATAAGTTAACTGGCAATTACGAAAGTGGATTAAAATTAAACCATTCCCATAACAACAGCTTTTATAACAATTTAATTTATGATAATGGATGTGAAGGTATTTGGCTGTTTTTCTCTTATTATAATGATTTTTATGAGAATGTTGGATCCAGCAATAAGAGAGGCTTTGAATTAGGTGGCTACAAAAATAAAATCTGGAATAATTTGATAAAGAATAATACAGAATTTGGGATACACTATTGGGCTACATGTGCCAATAAAATCTATAAGAATAATTTCATAAATAACAAGGACGACGCATCCTTTTCCCATATTTTTTTAATAGGTCATAGTAAAATAAATGAATTTTTTTGGATTAATAATAATCAGATCGATCAAAATTATTGGGGTAAATCAAGATTATTGCCAAAACTAATATTTGGATACGGAAAGATTTTTTACGATTTTGAAAATAAAGAATTACTTAGGTTGCCTTGGCTTGATATCGACTGGAACCCTGCAAAAGAACCATATGATATACCAGTTCCAGGGGTGTGATGATGAAGAAAACATTAGCCTTTGGTATTGTCCTTCTATTCATCGGGGTTGCTTTTGCACCGTCATTATATGCAGATGTGGAAACCATATCTGAACAGCAGGAAGTAATAGAGATTCCTATACAGATGTGTGGATTAGGAGGAATTAACGAATATACCGCAAAGTTAACCAAAGAAGATGCAGACAGATTAGACACTATGTTTGTTGATATACATAGCAGACTGAATGCATCGGAATCCAGGGAAGAAACCATATCTATTTACATGGATGCAGTTGTTGAATTGGATAATCTGGGATTGCTTGATGGTTACAGCGTTGAGGAAGTACAAAAAATTGTTACTGGGGAGTTATATCAGAATTCATTGATGACGAAATTCCTCAGTTTAATAAGTAGAAATAAACAGGGATCATTGGAGAAATATAGAAATAAAGATTGCTATATCACTGGAGAAGTTACTAATTCTACATTATGGGCAATTACAACAGTTATTGGATATTATTTATATAACTTATTTTGGCGGTTAAAAAATATACTTCATATAAGTCTTTATGGATTTATATCGTTTGACTATTCATTTCACGATGACCATAATTGTGAAAGTTATTATTACCCCTCAGAAGGTTGGATAAGGACGGAAGGTACAAACGGTGTAAAAGAATGGAACGGTTCATTTTATGGATTCATTTACGATTTTGTTACTGGTAGTTCCGTAATATCACATTCGGAATACCATATTGGTGCAAGAGGATTCGCTGGATTGCAAATAGAGAATTCAATACTCGGTTACGCAAAAGAAGTTTTCCTCAGAAGACCATTAGAATAATAATCCATCTAATACTTCCAACATCCCATTTTAAACCATATAAAAAATGATTGCATACTATTTTACAAGAATATTATTCATTTATTCTTATGTCTTATAAACTAACTCAATAGAAACAGTATTAAACGAAGTCTTAATTCTGCCAATGTGTACCAAATTCCAAGAGGAACCAGGGATTTTACTCCTGATGAAATGAATAAACGACGTTACGTTGAGGATGTCATAAAAAATACTTTTGAATCATTTGGCTATCGTGAGGTCCAGACACCTACTTTTGAACATTTGGAGCTTTTTACAGCCAAATCTGGAGATACTATTATTGATGAACTTTATTCCTTTCAGGATAAAGGTGGAAGGGATCTTGCTTTAAGACCAGAACTAACCGCCCCGGTAATGCGTTTCTATGTAGACAGATTACAAATGGAACCCAAGCCACTTAAACTATTTTATCTGGGCAATTGTTACAGATATGATCGACCACAAAAAGGCCGCTACAGGGAATTTACTCAAGCCGGGTGCGAATTAATTGGTACTGGAACAAGTGAAGCTTATACTGAATTAATCGCACTTGCATATAATATTTTAAGAAACGTAGGATTGAAAAATATAAACCTTAGAATTGGAAATCTAAATATTCTTACAGAATTTTTTAACAAACTCAAACTTACACAGAATCAAAGACACTACATCACACCTCTTATCGATAAATCTATGTTTGATGATATTTCACAAGCCTTAGAAGATTTTAATGTTCCAAATAACGATATCGAACAGTTTTTATCCTTTCTTCAAACTGATAGTATCCAGGAGATATCAAATTCTATTAAAGATAACAACGAAGCAATGGATGAAATAAAATCTATGCAGGAAATTTCAACTCTATTAAAAGAGTCTTTCCAAATAGAGAATTTCCAGATAAGCATGGGAATTGTAAGAGGACTTGATTACTACAAGGGAATTGTTTTTGAAATAGAAGCTCCGTGCCTTGGTGCAGAAAAACAGTTATGCGGTGGAGGGGCCTACGAACTCATTTCCTTGTTTGGGGGCAGAGAATCACCAACATCCGGCTTTGCAATCGGATTTGATAGAACCATTGTGGCACTTGAAACCGAGGAATACACCTTTCCCAAGATGGCTATAGATGTTTACATTATTCCTGTGCAAAAAGAGTGCATGAAGAAAGGTATTAACATTGCCCAGCAGTTAAGAAACAATAACATAAAAACAGACATTGATTTGTTATATAGAGGCATGGGAAAATGTCTGAAATACGCAAGTGCAATATCTGCCAAATTTGTATTTATTTTGGGCGAAAGAGAATTGGAGCAAGATGCTGTAACAGTTAGAAATATGCAAGACGGACAACAGGAATTAGTAAAATTCAATGACGTTATTTCTTGGATGAAATCAAAATCTGGCGTTAATATTGATTAAAATCGGTTAATCTAAAATAGATAAAATAGTTACAATCAAATAAATAAATGAATTCAAAAAAACATAATTTGATTTTTATACTAGACACTTCCGCGATACTTTCTGGAAAACCAGTAGATCTAGCTGATGCCAAAATTTTAACAACTGCAGGAGTTGCCAGCGAAATAAAACCTGGAGGCAGAACCTATCGTCAATTTCAATTCTTAGTTGAAAAAGGATTAAAGGTATTTGCTCCTTCAGAAGAATCTATAGATAAAATCAAAAAATTTGCTAGCAAGACCGGTGATTTAACTCGACTTTCTTCTACGGATATAGAAATCCTTGCTCTTGCCTTGGATTTTACCAAAAGAGACGAATCGGCAATTATCTTAACAGATGATTACTCTATTCAAAATGTTGCAACGTCTACAAAAATTAGCTTCCAACCTATAAATCAGTCAGGAATAACAAAAAAGTTTAAATGGACGGTTCGATGTCGTGGGTGCGGAAAATATTTCAAAGAGCAAATAAAGACCTGCCCTATATGCGGGTCTGAAACTAGGTTAATAATTGCAGGTAAGAAAAAATCGATTAGGGGAATTGGGAAAGACAAATGAATTTCAAAGATATTAAAGATACATTTTTACGATTCTGGCGAAGTGAAAACGAAAAAGTTTCTTTGATTCGTGATATACTTGTAGCTATATTTGTTGTAATTATTATTTTACTTTCATTGTGGGCATATACTGGTCAGTGGTTTTCTGCACCTATGGTTGCTATAGAATCGGGCAGTATGACCCATTTAAACGAACCTTTTGGAAGGCTTGGTACAATTAATGCAGGAGACATGGTTTTGCTTGTAAAAGTAAATGGTAGAGATGATGTGCTTACGAGAGGCAGTGATTACGGTGGAGAAATGGCCAAAGGGGAAGCAGGCTTTCAATCGTATGGAGACTATGGAGACGTAGTTATTTATAGAAAATACGGTCGCTTTGATGATGACCAGATAATCCATCGTGCAAGATGTTGGATAGAATATAACGAATCGCGGGATGTCTATACAGTTGAAGAGTACGGTTTAATCAATGTTACATCAATTACAATTGACGAACTTGGTTTAATCGGTTATCAACCGTCTCATTCTGGATTTATTACTCAAGGAGACAATCCAATCACGAATAATCGTTGTGATCAAGCAGGAGGTATTTGCGACGAACCTATTAAACCTGAATGGATTACCGGAAAAGCACGTTCTGAGCTTCCTTGGATAGGAACAATAAATTTGTTTTTTAACGATCTAGTAAGCGGTTCTTTTTGGACTCCATATCAAGAAATAACAGTTTTAAATGTCCCTTCCGACTGTGTTGTTTGTTTTATTCTATTGATCGTTGTCCTGGTTTCAATACCTGTTACACTGGATTTACTTGATTATTACAAAAAAAAGGAAAAAAAGAAATCTTAAATTCCTTTAAAATCTCCTTACTATAACGGGTCTTACTAATTAGTCGAATATATAATGTTAATGAATTTTTAGATTTATGAAAGCTTTTTATTTTAAGTAAAAAAATATATTACAAATATTTATAAACCAAGAATTCTATGGATAATGAAAGGGGGAACAAATGAAAGATAGTTTTCTTAGAAAAGGAATTTCATTAATTATAATAGTCTACTTAATTGTAACATGTTTTGTATCAAATATCAGTGGAAATATCGGAGAACAAAGTGCCTTATCGGGTATCGAAGATGTTAACAACGCTGAACCACAGCAGACTTTCTTAGGTTATTCGCCTGTGGAAGAATGGAATAAAACTTTCGGAGGAACATTTTATGATGGCGGTAATTCGGTACAGCAGACTTCAGATGGCGGCTATATCATAACGGGAGGTACACATTCTTATGGATTTGAATATGGGGATGTTTGGTTGATCAAAACAGATTCGAGCGGTAATGAGCAATGGAACAAAACCTTCGGAGGAACAAATTTGGACGAGGGCTATTCGGTGCAGCAGACCACTGATGGCGGCTACATCGTAGCAGGATTTACATATTCTTATGCGGTTGGTTTGGATGATGTTTGGCTTATAAAAACAGATTCGGATGGTAGTGAGCAATGGAATAAAACCTTTGGAGGAAAAGATTCGGATGGCGGTTTCTCGTTGCAGCAGACTATGGACGGGGGCTACATCATAGCAGGATTTACATGTTCTTGTGAAGAGGGTTTTTCTGATGTTTGGTTGATCAAAACAGATTCGAGCGGTAACGAGCAATGGAATAGAACCTTTGGAGGAACATTTTATGATGGCGGTAATTCGGTACAGCAGACTTCAGATGGCGGCTATATCATAACGGGAGATACGGATTCCTATGGAGCCGGCTATGTGAATGTTTGGTTAATCAAAGTAGTATATAAAAATCAACCACCATCAGTGGAATTTGTGAACCCAAGAGAGGGATATTTCCATTTTTCTGGTATACCATTACTACCAACACCTCTTGGTCTTATCGCTGATACCATTTCACTGGGGGGATTCAGATTGAGACCTATACAAGTAGATGCCACAGATGACTTGGATGAGCCAGGGGAACTAATCGTAGAGCTGTTTATTGACAATGAAGATAAAGGGTATGGTACTTGGAATCCAGAAACAGGATATTACGAATGGAAGTGGACTGGATGGGCGCTTGGTACATACAGATTAATGACGAAGGCTAAGGATTTGGACGGAGCTGAAAGCGATTGGATATCTATGGATGTCTGGAATTTTTGTTTTATACCATAAGTTAATAAATAACTGGCATAACTTGTCAATCTTAACCTATAATAAATTATATAATTTAACGTAAATTTTAAACTATGATACTGCATTACATATTAAGGGAGGATTGAATACGGCAAAAAAACTCCTAACAATTGGAATCATTCTTCTATTTATATTCTGCAATATCTCATTTACAACAATTAGTGGTGAGAATAGTAGTGATTTGAGTAGTAAAACACTAAACAACACGTCCTATGTTGATGATAATAAGTTTGTTCTTTTAGAAACGAACCTGGGGGCAATGAAAATAGTCTTATATGATATGTTAACGCCTGTAACTGTTGAAAATTTTTTAAATCTCATTTCAATTGATTTCTATGATGGGCTTGTATTTCATCGGGTCATCGATGATTTTGTCATTCAGGGAGGAGGTTATGATGTCAATGGAATACGAAAGGAAAGCCCTTTTGGTACTATTGATCTTGAAATCCATCCTGATGCAAGACATGTCAACGGAGCAATAGGGATGGCTCGAGATTCTGATCCTAATAGTGCAACAAGTCAGTTTTATATCTGCGATGGTCCCCAGCATTCTCTAGATAATAATTACGCAGTATTTGGTCGAGTTGTTGAGGGCTTTGACGTCCTCCAAGATATTTCCTCTGTTGAAACAAATCAATATGACTGGCCAGTTGAGGACATAATCATAAATGATATCAGTGTTTTATTACAAAAAACATGGTTTGCAGATGGTGACAACGTAGAAGGACCTTGGTATGGGACAGAAGAGTATCCTTATCAATTTATCCAAGATGCAATAGATAATGCCACATACGAAGATACCATCTTTGTATACAACGGAACCTATTATGAAAATATAGTAATAAATAAACCGTTAAACCTTATTGGAGAGGATAAAGCAACAACTATTGTAGATGGTAGAAAATTAAATAATTCGATAAGTCTAGTTTCTCAAAAAATAACAGTTAGTGGATTTTCAATTACCAACGGAAGTAACATATTAAAAAAAGAAGTAGAAAACTGGTCTTGTGCTGGAATTAGGGTAACTGGTTCCAATAATAAAATCGTTAATAATATAATTTATAACAATACTCTAGGAATTTTTTGCAAGCAGGCAACAAACTTATCAATTTGCCACAACACATTTTACAACGACGGGATAAACATTTATCCATATGAATTAGAAAGAATACGACCTTCCATTTTGAAAAAATATTTTGTCCATAATATTTACAACAATACTGTAAATGGAAAACCGCTGCTTTATTATTTGGACAAAAGTGATTTTACGGTTCCTTCTGATTTTGGACAGCTTATTGCAGTAAATTGTAAAAACTTGGAAATTAAAAATGCAAATTTAGAAAAAGCTGATTTTGAAGTAATGCTTGTATTTTGCAATAATTGTTTAATTGAAAAATGTAATTTTGAAACCAATGACGGGGCGTTTACACTTTTAAGCTCCCATAACAATGTATTTCGTTATAATTCTTTTAATACAAGTTTTCATGGACTTTTACTTGATTATGGATCAAAATTTAACACAATAGAATATAATATTTTTTCTAAAAACAAATATTGTGGAGTAATGATTGAATATTTTTCAAATTTTAACCATGTAAGTAAAAATAATTTTTATGAAAATTATGCTGGTGCCTTTTTGGACAAATCGTTTGGAAATAAATATAGAAAAAATTATTGGGATGACTGGGATGGAATTGGTCCAGTAATAATCTATGATCATATTGATTTTTACAAAGAATTTAATCTGCCTTTTAGCATAATTCCACTTGGTTTTGATTGGTTTCCAGCAAAGGGGCCATATGCAATTCCTTTATGTGGGGTGCAGGAATGAGTAAATTAAGCGTTATCTTAATCTGTTTTATTCTTTGGATTACAATTAATTCTCTTCCCATATCTTCTGATGAAAATGCAAGTAATATTATCTATGTTGATGATGACGGTGCAGCCGATTATACAAAAATTCAGGATGCAATAGACAATGCAAACCAAGGCGATACCATCTTTGTTTACGATGGCATTTATTATGAAAATGTTGTCGTTGATAAAACGATAAACCTGATAGGGGAAGATAAAGAAAAAACTGTAGTCGATGGTGGTGGGATCAGTGACACCATTCTGATAACTGCAGACGGAGTAACAGTTAAGGGTTTTAACGTGACTAACAGTGGTGATTATTCAGGGGGGATCATTATAGATGCGGATAGAGTTACAATTGAAAATAATACAATTTTTTCACATATTCATATGTGGGCCACTGGAATATTAATAAAAGGTTCAAATAACCATTTGTTCCAAAACCTTCTAATAAAGAATTTCTTGGGCATTTATATCGTTAATTCTCAGATTGGAACCAAAGACAATCGCATCCATGACAATCTAATAATTGATTGCGATGGCAACGGAATTCTAATATCTTTATCCAGTCAAAGTAATATGATGTATAATAACACAATAACTGATTGCGGAGCTGCGGGAATTGCAATAGATTCAAGTAGTAAATATAATGTTGTTCTTGATAATTTCATAAATCTCTGCGGTACTGGAATTCGTCTTGGTTATGCAAGCAAAAACTGCGTCTTTCAAAATACTTTTTTAAACAATAGTTACGCCGGTATCGATATGGGTTCCTACACTTACGACAATCTGGCATTTCACAACAATTTCATCAATAACGGATATTGGGGTAAATATCAGTCTTACGACTGGACAGGCCGCAACCAATGGTATGCACCCTATCCCGTAGGCGGGAACTACTGGGACGACTACTTCAACGGAACTGATCTTTATCACGGTGAAGACCAGGACATCCCCAGCGGGGACGGCATATGGGACGAACCATACATTGTTTCGGGGTCAGGCAGAATAGAACGGTATCCATTTGTGGACTTTGACGGGTGGAAGAACCAATCCGTCGGTCCAAGAATCATGTGTTTTGGAGATTTGAACTGGGAATTGCGACCAGGGTCGATAAAAACAACTTCGTTTTACGTTCAAAATATCGGCTCTTCAAGTACAGAACTATCGTGGGAGATTGAAGAATATCCGGAATGGGGCGATTGGAAGTTTGAGCCTGTCAGCGGCCAGGGTTTGAAACCTACCGATGGAATGCAGGAAGTGACAATCACGCTGACCGCACCGGATAAATTCTTAAAGGAGTTTACCGGGGCTGTAAAGATTGTCAATTCCGATAACGAGAGCGACTGCTTTGTTTTCCAGTCAAGGCTAAAAACATCGAAAAGCAGGATTATGTTGAATTTTCTACAATCGCTATTGAAAGATTTTCAATCATTCATATCCGCTATACAAAAATTTGTTTTTAAAAACACAACATAATTTACATTCAACTCTATCTTTTGATTTAAATTTTATACCAATCTGGGTAAAATGAATATTTTACAGGGTCCTTTTTACCAGTATCTTTGAATCCTTTTAATCGAAGAAGACAAGACTCGCATCTGCCACAAGCTAATTCCTTTCCACTGTAGCAAGACCAAGTATTTTCAAGACAAGCACCAAGTTCAAAACCCTTATTTATAATATCAGACTTTTTCAAGTAAAGCAATGGAGCTTCAATCTTAATTTTTTTACCTTCAACAGTTTTTTTTGTAGCAATATCTGCCAATTTTTGAAATACCTCAATGTATTCAGGTCTACAATCAGGATAACCAGAATAATCCTGTGCAGTTGCACCAATAAAAATTGCATCGGCATTTAAAACCTCAGCATGTGCTAGTGCAACTGACAAAAATATAGTATTTCTTGCAGGAACGTAAGTTGAGGGAATCGTTATACCAATATCTTTTAAGTTATGATTTTTAGGAATTTCAATTTCATCATCAACAAGCGAAGATCCTCCAATTTGTTTCAAATTCAAATCAAAAATAATGTGATTTTTTACACCAAGATATTTAGCAATTTTTTTTGCACTTTCAATTTCCTTTTTGTGTTGTTGTCCATATTTAAAAGAGAGAGCAAAAATTTCGTAACCTTGATTTTTTGCAATAAATGCTGTAACACAGGAATCAATTCCCCCAGATAAAAGACAAACTGCCTTTTTAGACATAGAAAAGATTTACTCCCTTAGTTTTTTGCTAATTCGGGCGCCCTGACCAAACCCCTCATCGACACCAATTTCTATCTGTGTTACATTTGAAAGAATTTTTGCTTTTTTTATAAATTCCTCAAGGATAAAGTTTGCCAAATTTTCTGCAGAAGTGGATTTTACTGGTAATAAAATACAGTCACTTTTTGGAAAAAGATATGATTTTCCCATTGCATTTATTTTTACACAATCTGCTTTTTTGTCAATTTCTACGATAGAACTTTTTTCAGGAATCAATAGTCTGTGATCAATGCTGTTTGCAATTTCTTTTAAAACTTGTTTGACATAAGAAAAATCTACAATAATTCCTTTTGAATCCGGCTGTCCCCAAATTTTTATATGTATTGCATAAGTATGACCATGAAGCCGCCCGCATTTTTCATACTCGTGAATAATGTGAGCAGAAGAAAAGCGAATATTTGAACGCCAGCCATCGATTTCTATGTATGAACTCATAAATTCACGATTTATGTTTTTTTTTATAATCTTGAATTGCTGCTTTTAGTGCATCGGATGCAAGATTTGAACAATGCATCTTAATCGGAGGAAGTCCATCAAGTTTCTCGGCAACATTATCTCTAGTAATATTTTGAGCTTCCGAAATAGTTTTATTTTTAGCAATTTCGGTAATCATGCTGCTAGTGGCAATTGCAGCGGCGCAACCAAATGTTTTGAACTTAATATCGGTGATTATATCTTCTTTAACTTTTATGTAAATAGTCATTAAATCTCCACAAGTTGGATTGCCAACAGTTCCAACACCATCTGCATCCTTTATTTCACCCATATTTTTTGGGTTACGAAAATGTTCCATTACTTTTTCACTGTACATAGCAGACATGTTAATATTACACTCCTATTTATTCCATAAAGGCGACATAATTCTTAGTTTTTCTACTATTTTAGTAATCTTTTCACTTGCTATCGAAATTTCTTCTTTAGTTGAAGCCCTTCCAAGTGATAATCTAAGAGATCCGTGAGCCTCCTCTGGTTTTAAACCAATTGCAATTAGCACGTGAGAAGCCTGAAGTTTTTTTGAAGAACAAGCTGAACCAGTAGCTCCAGCAATACCCTCGTCATCAAGCATAAGATTTAATGATTCACCTTCTATTGCAGTAAATCGAAAGTGTGCATTATTTGCAAGCCTTTTTTCGGGATGACCGTTTAGATAACTTTCCTCAATTTTTAAAACGTTTTTTATTAAATCATCCCTTAGATTTTTTATATTTTTGGCATCGATTTTCAATCTTTCCTGGGTTATTTCACAAGCCTTTCCCAAACCTACTATTCCAGGTGTATTGTATGTTCCACTTCGAAGCTTTCCTTCGTGTCCACCTCCGTGCATAAGAGGCTGAAGTTTTACTCCCTTTCTAGCGTAAAGTGCACCGATACCTTTGGGCCCATATATTTTATGAGATGAAACCGAAAGCAAGTCAATATTTAATGCTTTAACATCTATTGGAACTGTTGAAATTGCCTGGACTGCATCGGTATGAAATAACACATCATTTTTATTTGCAATTTTACCAATTTCCTCAATTGGCTCAATTGTTCCTATCTCGTTATTTGCAAACATTACTGAAACTAGAAATGTATCCTTTGAAATAGCGGCATTTACATCATCAGGATTTATTAACCCATATTTATCGACCGGTAGATATTTTACTTTGAATCCTAGGGTTTCCAAATGTTTGCATGTTTCCAGTATTGCAGGATGTTCTATTGAAGAGGTAATAATGTTGTAACCTTTACTCCCTCGTTTTTCTTTATTAAGAAATGCAACACCCTTAACAGCAAGATTATCAGATTCGGTGCCACCTGAGGTAAATATTATTTCATCATTTTTTGCTCGGATGAGTTTTGCCACTCTTTCGCGAGATTCCTCTATGGCATCAAAAGACTCTACACCCAAAGAATGAATGGAAGAAGGATTTCCGTATGAATTTTTAAAAAAAGGTAGCATTTCTTCAATAACTTTTTCATCAACTGGTGTTGATGATGCATAATCCATGTAAATTTTCTTCATATCTAATCTCCCCGCCCAATGTTCATCATACGCTCTAGAGGCTTTTTGGCTTTTTCCATTACTTCGTCTGGTAAGATAACCTTTGGTTCTAAAGTCTGTAAACTATTTAAGACTTTTTCCAGAGTAATTTTCTTCATATTCGGACAAATTGCTGTTTTAATCGAATAAAATTCTTTTTCTGGGTTTTCCTTTTTAAGCCGATAACAAAGTTCTTTTTCTGTAACTATTATAAACTCTGAAGCATTAGATTCCTTTGCATGATTTACCATGCCATTTGTTGAAAAAACATGGTCTGCAATGTCGATTACTTCAGGACGGCATTCAGGATGAACTAGTACTTCAGCATCCGGATGTTTTTGTTTTAGATTTATTATTTGCGACTTACGAATTTTGTGATGTGTTGGACAAAAGCCAGGCCAAAGAATTATTTCCTTATCTTTAACAAATCTTTTTACATATGAACCAAGGTTTTTATCTGGTACAAAAATTATTACATCAGACTCAAGGTTTTTTACTACTTTTACAGCATTGGCTGAAGTACAGCAAATATCTGATAGGGCCTTTGTTTCCGCAGTTGTATTAATGTATGATACAATTTCGGAATCGGAATGTTTTTCTTTTAATTTTTTAAGTTCTATGGAATCTACCATGGCCGCCATTGGACATTTTGCATCAATATCAGGAATAATTACATTTTTTTCTGGATTAAGAATCTTGGCAGATTCGGCCATGAAATCAACGCCACAAAATATGATGTTTTCTGCATCTGTATCGGTTGCCTTTTTAGCAAGATCTAATGAATCTCCAAGATAATCACCAACATCTTGAATTGAAGGGATTTGATAATTGTGAACCAAAAGAATTGTATTGGTTTTCTTTTTCAATTCTTCTATTTTAAGCGCGATAGTTTTGATGTCCATCTTTTGAAAACCAGCCGTTTTTCTTAGCCCATATAAGCATGTTAATGATAAATATTGCCCTTGTTACATTAAAGGAGAGCAAACCATTATATCTATGTTACTACATATCTAAAAAAGCGGATGGATGGATTATGATAGAAGTAATATGGTTACTAATTGGATTTGTTTTAGGAGTTGTAGTTGTGGGTCTTGCTATTGAACTTGGAGGTAAAAAACCGTCAGATACTCTGCCTGCATCAAGACATACTAAATCGTGGAGTATTTCTGAGATAGCAAACCCAAGAATAATGGCCGAAACCCTGGATAGCATCGATATTCCAAAAAATTCAAAAATTTTGGTAAACCAAGTAAAAAATCAAGAAATGTTGAATGGACTGGATTTTAAGCAGTACGGGGCAATTAAAGGAAATTTCATTATTGGTGATGATAGAGTATTGATTCTTTCTGGTCCGGTAAAAGAGGGTGCAGCAGGTATATGGACCGTTGAAAAGGAAATTGTAGAAAAGCTAAATGAAGAGTTTGAAAATATCTGGACAAAAGCCGATCAAATTGAGCTGGAAACTCTGCATTGATTTTTATGAGTATCCTGATACAGCGGGCCCATATTCTCACACAGAATTCTAAAAGAAAGCAGATTTTTGGTGATATTTACATTGAAGATGGAAAAATTATTGAAATATCTTCAAAACCAATATCTACAGAAGCAGATTATAAAATCAACGGAAGCAAAAAATTGGTGCTACCGGGACTTATAAACACGCACACACATATTCCCATGACTCTATTGAGAGGTTATGGGGATGATATGGTGCTTTCAGAATGGCTTGAAGATAGAATTTGGCCAGTTGAAGCAAAACTTGATTCGTCCTCTGTTGAAATCGGTACAAAACTTGGGTTGCTTGAAATGATTGCATCAGGTACTACTACATTTCTAGATATGTATTTTTTTGAAGATACAATTGGAAAAGCCTGCCAAAAAGCTGGTGTGAGGGTATTTCTGGGTTTTGCATTCATTGATTATGGAACTCCGGAGTACAAAAGCGATGTCTTATTTAGTGAATGTGAAAAATTTGTTAAAAGGTGGAAAGGAAAAGATTTAGTAGAACCGGTAATCACTTCACATGGTGTTTATACAGTAGGTCCAGAAAATCTAGAGAAAATCTCAGAGACTGCCAAAAAACATAATATACTAGTTCACACCCATTGCTCAGAGACACGCGACGAGGTTTACGAAGTTGAAAAAAAATATGGCTGCCGACCAGTTGAGCAACTTAAAAAATATGGCTTACTTACAAAAAAAATGATACTTGCGCATTGCGGATGGATTACTAAAGGCGAAATTACAGACATTAAAAATGCAGGATCTCGGGTTTCTCACTGCCCTGTGAGTAATATGAAAATTGCGACTGGTGGATTTGCACCGGTTCCCGAAATGTTAGAAGCTTGTATTCCAGTTAGTCTTGGAACAGATGGAGCTGCAAGCAATAATACCTTGGATATGTTTGAGACAATGAAATTTTGTGCGCTGTTGCATAAACAACATAGATGGGATCCCAAAATTCTTCCTGCACAAACTGTACTTGATTTTGCTACAATTAACGGAGCAAAGACCCTTGATATGGAAAATGAAATTGGAAGTATTGAAGTGGGTAAAAAAGCTGACATTATTGTATTAGATTTTAACAAGCCCCGTTTAACACCTTGTCATGATTTTGTATCTCATCTTGTTTATGCTGCTAACGGTTCAGATGTGTTTGCAACAATTGTTAATGGAAAACCTTTGATGATTGATAATGAATTTTTAACTCTGAATAGGGATAAAGTTATTTTTGAAGCAGAAGAATGTGCAAAGGATTTAACTAGTTAGTTTTGATGCAACGATTGATTTAATCATGTTAAATTTGATAGGAGTTTTAGTTGCTTTTGCAGTTGTAATTTATTTGATTAGAAAGAAATTTAATTTTGGTATATCTCTAATTATTGGTTCACTTATTGTTGGAATATTTTCATTGGAAACTATCCAACCAATCGATATTGCAAGGGCTTTCATACAAGGAGTCGTTTATAACTTTAAAGAACAGAAATTTGATTTTGAAACAATAGAATTAGCAATTTTACTTACTTTAATTTTTATTCTTGCAAAGGCTATGCAGGAAACTGGAGCAATAAGAAAACTAATCGATAGCCTTAGAACAATTTTTTACAAAGGAGGCACATTGGGGGTTATCCCAGCAGTTTATGGTCTTATGCCAGTTCCTGGTGGTGCATTGTTTTCGGCACCCTTAATTGACGATGAGGGAGATAAATTCAAGCTTTTTAAAAATCAGAAAAATTTTTTGAACGTTTGGTTTAGACATATATGGTTTCCGATATATCCGGTTTCATCAGCAATGTTGACAATAGTGGATTTTTCTAACATAAATATTTATGAACTTATTAGTGCAAACATGCCAGCTTTTTTCGCTTCTATTATAATTGGACTAATTTATCTGAACTTTTTCATCAAGAAAGTTCCAAAACCAAAGTCGATCCCAAAAAAGAACTATGGAGGACTTATTTATTTATTACCTCCAATTATCCCAATTATTGTATATTTGATTTTTTTATTAATATTTATTATTCTCGGTCTCGGATTTGAAGATATTAAAGAATTCCAAAGAATTATATTTATAATTGGAGTGATTATTAGTATTTTTTTACTTTATTATCTTTTAAAAATCGATCTTAAAAAATATATTGAAATAATAAGACGATCATTTACCCTAAACCTTGCACTTGCGATAATCGGCATTATGATTTTCAGACAGATTATAGAAGTATCTGAAGTAAATAAGATTCTGGCAAATATGATAGGGGGCTTACCGTTTCACGCAATAATTATCGTCTTAATAATCCCTCTCACAATGGGCTTAATGACTGGTTATAATCTTGGAGCAATTGCACTTTCATATTTTTTAGTTGTCCCGTTTTTTGAAATTACTGGTATAAATATCTTAGGTTTAACTAGCCTTATTTTTATTAGTTCCTTAGTTGGATATCTTATTTCGCCAATACATCTTTGTAATGTTGTTAGCAGCGATTATCTTAAAACTGACACCATACGTATGTACAAAATGTACATACCTTCGGCTATTGCAATGCTGATAGTTCAAACAGTTTTTGTTATCATATTCTTTAGAATTTAAAGATAAAACTTTTATTATTCTTTCATTTTCTAGATTTATGTCAAAACCAGATTTACTAGACAACATAAAAGATCCATCATTCTATGGAAAAGACGTAAATTCTGTAAAAATCCTACAAACACATATTTCTTATGTTGCACTTACTGGAAAATATGCTTATAAAATAAAAAAACCCGTAAATTTTGGTTTTCTTGATTTCTCCACACTTGATAAAAGAAAGCATTTTTGTGAGGAGGAACTAAGATTAAACAAACGACTTAGCCCTGATATCTATCTGGATGTAATTCCCATAACACAAAAGGAAGATAAACTTGTGTTAAATGGTGATGGAGAAATTGTAGACTATGCCTTAAAAATGAGGGAATTTCCTCAAGAACAAATTATGTCAAATCTGTTAAAAAAAGGAAGAATTAGTGAGGAAATAATCGAAAGATTATGTTGCCAAATAGTTGATTTTTATAAATCTTCCAAAAATTCAAAAGAAATTGACAATTATGGCAAATTAGAATCAGTAAAACAAAATATTGATGAAAATTTTGAACAGACCGAATCGGTGATTGGTAAAACAATTTCAAAACAAAGCTTTGATTTCATTAAAAATGCAAACGAAGAATTTTTCAAAAGAAAAACTTCTATCCTTGAAAAAAGAAAAAATGAAGGATTCATTAAAGACTGCCATGGAGACTTGCACTCGGGCAACATTGTTGTAACAAAGAATGGCAAAATAATAATTTTTGATTGCATTGAATTTAACAGAAGATTTCGATTTATCGATGTTGCCTCTGATATCGGTTTTCTAGCAATGGATCTTGACTATCTTAATTGGCCTTATCTTTCTAGCTATCTTATCAAATTATATGTGCAAAAAAGCGGGGATTCTTCTATATTTGAAGTCCTAAACTTTTACAAAAGTTATCGTGCATATGTGAGAGGAAAGGTTACTGGATTTGCGTTAAACGATACAAATATTGCAGAAACTGAACGTAGGAAACTTACTGAAATTGCAAAAAAATACTTTGAGCTATCAAGTTATTATGCATCATTAATTTCGATTCAGATTCACAACTCTAAACCGATTCTTTTCATGGTATCAGGTCTTACAGGTACAGGAAAATCTACTATTTCTGGAAAAATTTCAGTTGATTACAACGCATTTTACCTAAATACAGATATTGTCCGTAAACAAATCGAAGGAATAGATAGATTTGAAAGACATCATGACAAACCTAATACCGGTTTATACTCTCCAGAAAAGATAGATAAAACTTACAAAAGCGTCATTGAAAAAGCAAGAGAAATTTTACAGCAGAAAAAAAATGTAGTAATAGATGCAACTTTTCAAAAAAGAAGTCACAGGGAAATGGCAAAAAAGGAAGCTGAAAAAAATAAAGCTATATTTGTACCAATCTTGTGTACATGTCCAGATGCAATTGCTAAAAAATGGTTGGAAGAAAGGCTTAAGAAAAAAACCGTTTCAGACGGCAGATGGGAAATTTATCTAAGTCAAAAAAAGACCTTTGAAAATTATTCTCCATTAGATTCTGTAATTTCAATAGATATGTCTGATAATAGTTACGACTATAGAATGAAGACATTTGAAAATATTCAAAATTACATCAAAGAGGCAATTTGATGGAAATTGAAGGTTACATTATAGATTTTGAAGATGCCTTTGACAAAATCAAAAAAAACAAATGGAAAACTATTGCAATTCAAATTCCTGAAGGATTGAAAGGTAGGATAAAATCAATTGCACAATATGTTGAGAATGAATCAAATGTTAAAGCAATTGTTGTTGCGGACCCTTGTTTTGGAGCATGTGATCTTATTGGAAATAAACTAAATAACACCAATATCGACGGTGTTTTACAAATCGGTCACGCCCAAATTCCTCAAATTAAATCAAGAGGAATTCAAACAATTTTTGTAAATGCTAAATCTAAAATTGGTATTGAAAAAATTGTAAAAGATGCAATCCCTAAACTTTCAGGAAAAAATATTGGAATTGTTACAACGACTCAACACGTTTCCGAAATTTCCTCAATTAAGACAATATTGAAAAAAAATAAATTAAATCCAATTACTTCAAAAGGTGATTCAAGAATATTTTTTGACGGGCAAATTTTAGGCTGCAATTTTTCAGCAGGCACTAATATTTCAAATAAAGTAGACTCATTTTTGTTTGTAGGAAGCGGTACATTTCATCCTATTGGGCTTTTGTTAAGTTCAAAAAAACCAGTTATAGCTGCCGATCCATTTACCGGTAAAATTTTAGAAAAGGAATTAGAAAAAATAAAAGAAAGGATTTTGCGTCAGCGCTTTGGAGCAATTGAAGTTTCAAAGAAAGCAAAGTTATTTGGAATACTAATTAGTAGCAAAATCGGCCAACAAAGATTGGAAATGGCAAATAATCTGAATGATTTAATCAAATCTGAAGGAAAATCTGCAATAATGATTATAGCTGATCTTTTTTCTCCCAGTTTTTTCGAAGGTTTTAGGGAAATTGACTGTTTTGTATCAACTGCATGTCCTCGAATTGCAATTGATGACTATTTGCAATATAAAAAACCAATCATTACACCTGTCGAGCTGGAAATTGTTCTAAACAAAAAAAAGTGGGAGGATTATATTCTAGATACGATTTAACTGGTATCTACTTTTTTACAGTTATTGTTGGAAACGATTGTTCAATAAGATTTATATTTACTTGAAAACCAACTCTATCTAGTTGGTGACTAAATGATTGTTGATTTAAATATTGAGGCTGAGGAAAGATATGTTAGCTATTTACTAAGACGTTATGGTAAAAAAAGAGCCATGAATTTTCTAAATGATAATTAATCATAAAATAATTTTAAACGATCAGCTTTTGATTTGTATATATCTTTAGGAAAGTAACTTTTTTGGCTTGGTCAGTTCCTAAATGAAGCCCTGAGATAAGTATATTATACGTGAAAAATGTTGCGATTAAAATTTAATAACATTTTTCTTTTATTTAATGAATTATATTAAAGATATTTTTCCCTTTTTTTCATAAAGTTTTTAAATTATTGCATTATAAGTATGTTAAGTTTGATTCTCCAATTATCAGAAATTTTACTAGACTATTCCGAATTTCTTGATCTTGGATAATTTATCAAAATATTTGGAGGGAGGAAGCATAATTAAAGATAGTGAGGTGGTTAAATGAAAAATGGAAAAAAGATTTTTTCGACAATAGTTTGTTTGATGCTGGTATCTACAATCTTTTTATCTACTGAAGTAAATGCTGATGATAAAGATAAATTACCATCTTTTTCTGTTACACTTACAGGATCTGATGAAGCATTAGTAAATCAAATTTTAACATTTACTGCAAATGTTGTTGGAGGAATTTCTCCGTTTTCATTCATATTTGATTTTGGGGATGGAACGGGACTAACATGGACAGATTCACCAACAGTGTTTCATTCATATGAAACCCCTGGTGACTATACAGTTTATGTAGTAGTAGAAGATATGTTGAGAAACATAGCAAGTGACGACCATTTTGTACGTATAACTAACGAAGGTGATTTTACACTGACGATAAATACTATCGGTAATGGGAGAGTTGAAACCGATTCGTCGTCCAGTGCGGTATATCATTATGGTACAGAAGTCGAATTGATCGCTCTACCTGATCCTGGATCAACTTTTTCAGAATGGAGTGGAGATTTGTCGGGTTCCGACAACCCGGCAACAATTATTATGGACAGCAATAAAGTAATTACTGCACACTTCACTAACATCTCCTATTCTGTGGAAATTACTGGACCTGAAAGAGGCAATGTTAATGAAATATTAACTTTCACAACTGTTGTTGAAGGTGGTGTACCACCATTTAAATATTTGTTTGATTTCGGCGATGAAAGTGCATTACAACCTTCAGAAACTGGAATCATTGACTATGCTTACAGTTCAATTGGAGAGTATACAGTCACAGTTCATGTGTTAGATCAATTTAAAAATGAAATATTAGGTCAGTGTAACGTTGCAATTGAGAATCACCAGGAATGTACAATTATTGTTAATGTTGTCGGAAATGGTAACGTTATTTTAAATCCAGAGGGTCCTTATAACATAGGTCAAGAAGTAACTATAGAGGCATGTCCAGACATAGGTTGGTCATTTGATTACTGGTATACAGATTTAATTGGTAGCACAAATCCTGTAACGATTATTGTGGATGATTCCAAAAGTATTGAAGCACATTTTATTGATCATGTTCCTAGTTATGTGGAAATTGGAGATCTTGTTTTTATTGAATTTAACGATTTTGATCCATTTTCATACTCAATATGGGGTTGGGATCATATAGGTATATACATTGGTGACGACGAATTTATTCATGCTGCTACTGGATCAGGTGTAAGTGTTTTTACCTATGATGAATTACAGAGTTGGGATGCAGAGATTGCATATGGTAAAGTTACAATTGCTTCAGACATTCAGAAAAGCAATGCTGTCACGTTTGCAGCCGGTCAAATAGGCAAACCATATCAGGATTTTGAATGGTGTTTCAATATCGATGACATTACCGAATTAAATGTAGCTACTTTATGTAATCGGGAAAAGGATGATAGTCCAGAGTCTGATGCATGGTATTGTTCTGAGATTATTTGGGCTGCATATTTACATTGTGATGGGCAGGAAGGACCCGGTATTGACATCGAACAACATGACTGGGGTGACGGTCCGACATGGGTATGGCCATCAGAAATTTCAGCTGATTCTGATGTAGAAACATACAATGGCCCCTATGATTTAGACGATTATGATGCAAATCAGTTTTGGCAGTGGCTTATAGACACTTGGTATTATATCAATGGTGTCTCAGATAATCTTGAGAGAGGAGATATACTCTTTTGTGATATAAAACCAGAATTTGCTCATTTGGGCCACCCGTTGGTAGGTTTTGATCATTGTGCGATGTATGTAGGTAATGGATGGTTTATTGAGGCTGGCAGCTACATCTTTCGGCATGATGTTCAATATAATAGGTTAGGATTCTTTAAATTGTGGGCGGAAAACATCAGCTTTGGAAGAGTTACTGATGCAACTAGTTTGCAAAGAAGTCAAGCAGCAGACTTTGCCGAAGCCCAGTTGGGAGAACCATATCAAATCGACTTTGATCTAGATCCCATTCCATTAAATATGGTGCATGCTACAATCAATGAGAGTGAACCTGAATTTCTCTATCCAAACGCTTGGTTCTGTAGTGAATTGATATGGGGTGGCTATATGATGTGTGATGGTCAACAAGGGCCTGGAATTAACTTGGATAATGATGAGTTTTGGAACTGGACCGGACCTGATAATAATACCTATCAAATTAGACGGGTAAGTCCTCAAGAAATTTATGACACCCTTGATGAAACCTTCGAAGTTAATGAACTTCCTCTAGCCAGTGTTATGGGGCCTTTAGAAGTAAGTTTAGATGATCTCGTAGTCTTTGATGCATCAGGTAGTTACGATCCAGATGGCGAGATATTGCAATACGATTGGTATTACAATGAAGAATGGTTTAACGATTCTAATGCTACTATACAAATATCGTTTGATACAATAGGTACTCAAAATATAAAAGTAAGAGTCTGGGATAATGAAGGAATGTGGGGTAGTGCCACATTAAACTGTGAAATCATTGATACAAATGAGCCACCTGTTGCTATAATAGATGGTCCATCTGAAGGTTATGTTGGTGAGCCATTGACCTTTGATGCTTCAGCCAGTTATGATCCTGATGGATACATTGTGCAATACGATTGGTATTACAAAGGTTTTTGGCATGATGATATAGGACCTATTGTTACAATAATCTATTATTCAAACTTTCCATCAGAACAAGAGATAATGGTTAGAGTTCATGACAATGGTGGTAAAACAGACAATGCTAATCATACATGCAATATTTTAAAACCAAACAATGCTCCCCCTATTGCAACTATTGATGGCCCTACACAAGGTTATGTTGGCGAGCTATTAACTTTTGATGCTTCGGCTAGTTACGACCCCGATGGATATATTGTTAAATACGATTGGTGGTACCAAGGTATATGGCACATAGATATTGGATCAACAATAACAGTGTCATTTAACTATCCATACACTCATATAATTAAGGTTAAAGTTCACGATAATGACGGTGCTACTGAGATTGCAACTCATTATTGTGACATTTCAGATCCTAATATTCCTCCGGTTGCAGTAATTTCGGGTCCAACTGAAGGAAATGTTAGTGAACTATTAACTTTTGATGGATCGGGCAGTTACGATCCCGATGGCTATATTGTTCAGTATGACTGGTGGTATAAAGGAATATGGCACAATGATATTGGCTCTGTTATTACAATTGTTTATGATTCAGATTTTCCCTCAACAAAACTAATCAAAGTAAGGGTCCATGATAATGCTAGTGCAACCGACACAGCTTCACACTTTGTTACAATTACGGATATAAATATCCCTCCAGTAGCTAATATTAACGGTCCAACTGAAGGTTTTGTTGGCGAGCTATTGAATTTTAATGCATCAGGCAGTTACGATCCCGATGGCTACATTGTTCGCTATGACTGGTGGTATCATGGATTCTGGCATAACGATATTGGTTCTTCGATTACAATAGTTTATGACTCTGATTGGCCAACAACAAAGACAATAATGCTTAGGATTCATGATAATGACAGTGGAACTGACATAGCAACTCATTATTGTGACATTTCAGATCCTAATATTCCTCCGGTTGCAGTAATTTCGGGTCCAACTGAAGGAAATGTTAGTGAACTATTAACTTTTGATGGATCGGGCAGTTACGATCCCGATGGATACATTGTTCGCTATGACTGGTGGTATAAAGGAATATGGCACAATGACAGAGGCCCATCGATTACTATCGTGTATCATACTGCATCGTTGAAAACTATAAAACTAAGAGTCCACGACAATAGTGGAAAAACAACTATGGTGACCCATTATTGTGACATAGTAGATTTAAATATGCCGCCCGTTGCAATACTTTCGTGCCCATCTAATGGATGGATTGGAGATCCATTGACCTTTGATGCTTCGGCTAGCTATGATCCTGATGGATATATTGTTCGTTATGATTGGTGGTATAATGGTTTTTGGCATATTGATTTGGGCCCAATAATAACAATAGTATGGTCTTCACCTTCATTGAAATATGTCAAGGTTAGAGTGGTTGATAATGAAGGTGCGACGGATACAGATGACTGTTATGTCGATGTATCTGATAAAAATCAACCTCCTGTAGCTGTTATACAGGGACCAAACACTGGTTGTGTTGGAGAACCATTGACCTTTGACGCATCTAACAGTTACGATCCTGATGGCAATATAGTTCGTTATGATTGGTGGTACAAGGGATTCTGGAATAATGACCTTGGTTCCACTATTACAATAACTTATACTTCATCAGATATACCGATTCCTTTCTATAAAACTATCATGGTAAGAGTTCATGATAATAATAGTACAAAGGATAATGATATACATCATTGCTATGTCGATTTTTGTACTATTCCACCTGTTGCAGTTATATCCGGTCCTGCTTATGGAGAAGTTGGAGAAGAATTGATATATGATGCATCTAACAGTTACGATCCCGATGGCTATATCGTTCGATATGACTGGTGGTATCAAGGATTCTGGCATAATGATGTTGGACCAACTGTATCTATTACATACGATTCAGACTTCCCTGCGGTAAAAATTATTGAACTAAAAGTTCATGATAATGTTGGAGCCACTGATACAACTATTAAATTTGTGACGATTGTAGATCCCAATATCCCACCAGTGGCAGTTATTAACGGTCCAACACAAGGCTATATTGGTGATTCGTTGACATTTGATGGATCAGAAAGTAATGATACAGATGGTGACATAGTTCGTTATGATTGGTGGTATAAAGGTTCATGGCACAATAACGAAGGATCTACAGTAACGATTGTATGGGAATCTGATTTTCCATCAACTAAACTGGTAAAATTAAGAGTACATGATAACAATGGATCAACTGATACCGTTTGTCATTTTTTAACAATAATAGATCCAAATATTCCACCAGTGGCTGTGATAGATGGTCCAACTCAAGGTTTTGTTGGTGAACCACTGACATATGATGGATCAGGAAGTTATGATGTTGATGGTTATATCGATCAATACGACTGGTGGTATCAAGGATTTTGGCATTATGATGCTGGACCAACTATAACTATTACATACGATTCAGACTTCCCTGCTACTAAAATAATTAAATTAAAGGTTCATGATAACAATGGATCAACTGATACAA
>CAZTMK010000008.1:0-11798 GCA_964615235.1 uncultured Thermoplasmatales archaeon | reverse complement strand
ATGACGACAACGGTGCAACTGACACAACTACAAAATATGTCACAATTATTGATCCAAACGAACCGCCTGTAGCGTCCATATCGGGTCCAAGTTCTGGCGAAGTAGGCGAACCACTAACCTTCAGTGGATCGGCTAGTTACGATCCCGATGGAACGATTGTTCAATATGACTGGTGGTATAAGGGATTCTGGCATAATAACGTTGGACCAACTGTTACTATCACTTACATCTCAAGCATTCCTCATACAAAGACAATTAAACTAAGAGTCCATGATAATGACGGTGGAACCGATACAGTAACAACAACATGTTACATCAACTAATAAATCATAATTTTCCCCCTTTTCTTTTTTATTTCTCTTAAAAACTAACGAAATATTAAAAATACAATAATAAAAAAATTGAAATATATGTAATGTATATGATCTATTGGAGTTAAAAATATGCAAAAATTTTTTGTCATAATTGCATCATTACTTCTGCTTAACTCAATGATTTTTTTTACTGTTACTAGTACGCAAAATTACAACTCCTGCTATGATATGATAATTTTTATCTCGCCCCAATATTGCGACAGTGTAAAAATCCATCAGTCAATTGATGATTATTGTTCAATTGTTAAAGATGAATTGGGATGGAACATTTTAACAATAAATGTTACTTCACAGATTAATAATTTTAATGATATAGACATAATAATTGAACAGTATTATCAAAAAACCCCTCTTAAAGCTTGTATTATGGTGGGAGAAGATTTAGATACAGCATTACATTGTGACCAAGATTATCAGGATTCCCCAAGTTCCGTTCCATGGAATACAATAGGTGGAAATAGCAGCTACAGCCTATCAGAAAATGGAATTATTAAAGAACCACATCTTATGGAAATTTGCATTTCACTTCTATATCCAACTAGTGATTTAGATTATTCTACAAAGGAATCCCAAATTTACGATGTATTTCAAAAATTTAGTAATAACCGAGATGTCAAATATACTGGGTCGATTCTTGCCTATGTTGATAAATTCTTAGCACTATCACATAACACTAGAGAAAAATACCAAATGTTAAGTCAATATGGCAGTCTTATTTATAAGGAAAATCCTACCAAAAAAGAAGTTTCAAACTCTTTATTAAATAAGTATTCCATGTATCTTGTTCATGGCCATTCCACATGTTCTTATACATTGCTAAACCCTTTCTATAATTTATTTGATATAAAATTCGAAGCTCAAAATTTAGATACACTTGATACCCCATTTTTTGGAGCTTCTGGTTGCTATGTAAATGGATGGTGGTCTGGAAAGCCTGATAATAATCAACTAGACCCAAGTATTACCCGGGACAATCCTCCTTATTATAGCCTTCCACATTATAGTTCTCGTATTTTTACAAGCCCTTATGTACATGCAATGATTCTTGGAATTCTAACCGAAGAAGGTTACCCTTACCCTGTAAGTTTTTTGGAACATGCAATTGCTAATTTCACACAAGGAAAAACAATAGCAGAAAGTTTAATTGGCCACATTTATTGTGGTGATGATGTCTTTTTTGTAGGTGATCCAACATTTCATTACTCTTTTATTAACAAACCACCAAATAAACCAGATAAAGCTCAAGGATCAACTTTTGGTGAAACGGCAATTGAATATGACTATTTAACAAGGGCAATTGATCCAGAAAATGATGATGTATACTATCTTTTTGATTGGAGGGATGGAACAACTTCTGACTGGCTTGGTCCCTACAAATCTGGAGATATTGTGTCTGTAGGACACAGTTGGGATCAAAAAGGAAATTATGCAATTAGATCAAAATCAAAAGATAGTAATGGACATGAAAGTGGTTGGTCAGATCCACTTTATGTTGAAATTACAGGTAATACTGCACCATTTGAAGCAACTATAAATGGACCAACTTCTGGAAATGAAGAAACAGCGTATGAATTTTCAGTTGTATCAACTGATCCTGATGGAGACCAAATTTACTATCTTGTTGATTGGGATGATGGAACAACAACAGAATGGCTTGGGCCATACAAATCAGGCGAAACGGTCAATGTTACACATACTTGGATTAAAAGAGGTAAATTTGAATTAAAAGTTAAAGTAAAAGACATTAATGAAAGCGAAACCAAGTGGTCTGAACCGTTCAAAGTTCTAATAGCTAGTGAAAATACGGCTCCGTCCACCGCAACAATAAAAGGTTCGAAATCTGGAAAAGCCAACAAATTATACACTTATAAATTCAACTCTTCTGACCCGGAAAATGATGATTTGTACTATTTGATACTTTGGGGCGATGAGGATATTGAAAATTGGATTGGTCCATATAACTCTGGGGAAGAATTAGAGCTAAGCCACGCGTGGTCAGAAAAGGAATCTTATACAATAAAAGTGAAGGTCAAAGATATTTTTGATGAAGAAAGTGATTGGGCCTCATTAAATATTGTCATGACAAAAAGCAAATTCTTTAATTTAAACATCTTTGAGAGATTTTTACATAGATATCCATTATTGTGTTCGTTAATTAAATTACTTCTCGAAATCTAAATAAACTAAAAAAGTTCTAAACGTAATAGTGAATCATCTTTTTTTCTTCATTTTTAAAGAAATATTTTAATGTTAGATTTCTAATCCAAAAAGTTAAATCATGCTATGTTATTACATAGATGGGGAGAGTATGATCCGAAAAAATGTTTACATTTTCAGCGTAATGCTTTTACTTTTTACTTCTTTAACGATAACAGTTGCATCAAATAATTTAAAGATAAAAACAGAGCCCACAGATGAAGATGTTCCAATATGGAAAATTGGTGATAGATGGATTTACGATTCGAAGTTGTCTTGTAAATATCCGCAATTATCATTTCAAGGAAATCTTAATGATATTGAATTAACAGTTGTAAATAATCTCAGTGAATTCTATGAATTAGAATTTTCTGGAAATATCAAAGGGGATTTAACAATCAACCAGAAAGACCCCCCTATTAGTATTTCTGGAACATTAATAGACACAAAAATGGAAGGGATGATATTTATTAAAAAATCAAGTCTTGGATTAAAGCAACTTCATACTTTTATCAACGGTTCAATCCTGTTACCATTGATTATTATTCCGTTTCCATTTAAATCTGATGTTTCCATATTTTTTAATCCGGTTTTTGAATCTTTAGATTTTCCTATTAGTGTTGGAAAAGAATGGAATGTCTCTAGTTCCGAAATTTCTATTAAAGGAAATATTTCTGTTTTAGGACTAATTGAAAGATCAATTAATTATACAAACCAAACCGGTAATACTACTTCAAAATGTTTACAAAAAGATAATATAACAGTCGAAGCTGGAAATTATTTATCCTACAAAATAGCATCTCAAAATAATTCCTCAATTGCTTATTATGCTCCACTTGCCTGCAATATTATTAAATTAATTGGAAGTAGTCCAGATTTTGAAAACATTGAATTGGAATTAATATCAACAACAATTACTCCACCTGGCGCACCAAATATACCCGACAGACCTACTGGACCGACATCTGGTAAAATAAACACTCAATACAATTTTTCTACAAGTGCGTCAGATCCAGATGGAGATCAAATATTTTACAAATGGAATTGGTCAGATGGGGCAAATAGTATTTGGCAGGGCCCCTATGATTCAGGCGAATATATCACAGTTAACCACTCATGGAATTTACCTGGGGAATATCAAATAAAAGTTAAGGCAATGGACACAACAAATATGCAAAGCCAATGGTCAGAAGTTTTAGTTGTTAACATTTATCAGGTAGAAGAAAATTTTACAATATCTGAACCAAGAAATGGATTTTATGTATTTGGTCAAAAAATTTTTGATTTATCTAGATTCATTTCAAACCAGTCAATTCCCTTTTCATTTGTATTTGGCGAAATAACAATAGAAACAATCACTTCATCTCCATTGGTAAATATTGTCGAATTCAAAATCCAGAATGTAATTATGAATACAAGTGAAAGTTATATTGATAAAACTCAACCTTATGAATTGATGTGGAACGGTAACACTGGATTATACATAATTAATGCCATTGCTAAGGATTTTTCAGAAGATGTTTTGGATGACGATCTAGTGATTTTATTGAAAATTATTTGATTTTAATAAATATTGAAAATTTTGTTCATTTTACTATTTAATTGATTTAATATTTGTATAACGAACAAACCTAAAAACATAAACCTTAAGTACAAAACGCTCTCTTTTAATCATATAGCAATTATTAAAAGTGGAAAAATGAGAAAAAAAAATTTAATATTTTGTATGTTGGGCTTGCTGTTAATTCTTTGTATGGGAATTACAAACGGTTTAACAACAAAAAATCTAATAACCTCTACTAACAAAATTAATGAAGATCAAAATTACGATTTAATTATAATTTCACATACGGATTTTATTGAAGAATTGCAACCATTAAAAAATCATAAAGAAAATTTCGAAATATCGACTAATATAGTAACACTTGAAGATATTTACAATGGAACATATTTCAAAGTAAATGGGCGAGATAACGCTGAAAAAATAAAATATTTTATTAAAAATGCAAAAGAATACTGGAACACTAGGTATGTTTTTCTTGTTGGAGGGAAAGAAGTAATCCCTGTCCGCTTGGCAAGAATATACCTTGTAACTGGCAATTATTCTTATTACATTAGTGATTTGTATTACGCCGACATATATTTTTCAAACGGTAGTTTCTGCAGTTGGGATTCCAGCGGTGACGGAATTTTTGCGGATAAAAACGAAAGTGGTTATGTAGACGAAGTAGATCTTCTTCCAGATGTTTGCATAGGCAGAGCTCTTTGTAAAAATGAATCTGAAGTTAGTAATGTTGTTGAAAAGATTATAACATATGAAACTAACTCTTATAATCAACCCTGGTTTAAGAACCTCGTTGTTTGTGGCGGTGATGATGCACGTAGAACTTTACTTGAAGGTATTTTACCTTTTCTTTTAAATAATGTCGGCAGGGTTGTCTTTGAAGGTGAATATCTTGGAAATTATGCTGCTGAGATATTGACAACTTTTAATGCAAAAAAGATTTATGCTAGTGGTTTTTTTAGACCAATGATTAAAAGTTTAACAATAGATAATATTAATGAAGCGATAAACGGCGGTGCAGGTTTTTTAATGTTTAACGGTCATGGAAATATTAATTCTGCAATTATTACTAATTTTCCCTTTTGTCGCAATATTTGGCTTCCAGAGCCTTCCGGATACAAATCTTCTGACGTACAAAATCTCAAAAACGGGTTTAAAATTCCTGTCGCAATATTTGGTGGCTGTTTCTGTGGTGATTTCAATACAACGCCAAATCCAATTGCTTGGGAATTTATTAAACACGAAAATGGAGGATCTATTGCAAGTTTTGCATGCACATCTGGTGCTCAATTAATACTGTCTAGTTTGATTACAGAAAGTTTGCACGGTTATTTAGAAATGGACATTTTCAAATCATATTCAGATGGAACAGAGATTATTGGAGAGATTTGGGCAAACTCCATTAAAAACTATCTAAATGACGACAATGCCATTAAACTAGGCGATGATTTCAGTATTTTAAACTGGAATCATGCATTATCTAATCATTTTATAATTGAGGAATGGACTCTATTTGGAGATCCAAGTTTGAAGATAGGTGGTTACGAATAGGAAAAAATTACTCCGACGTTGGATCAATAACCTTTCCCGTAAACAATATTGTACCTGTTTCTTTATGTTGAATCATAAAAATAAAAGGATGATTTGCATCAAAAACTATCGATTGCTTGGGAATAGAGGTTTCAAGAATATGAACGGTTGTTGCAGCAGCCGCTTCAGTGCCCTCTTCATTTACCTCAACAAATGCTTTATGTAAAACTTTATCGATAATTAAATTTCCAAAACCATTCATCCCTGAGAAATCAGCTGCTGAGCTAAAAGCAATACCAAGACCCATATCAATTAATGTATTTTTAAGGTCGTATTCAGTTTTAAATGTAAATTTAGGTAGATAAATATCAACGACTGTTGGAGACATAGAATCCAACCAACTTGCTAGATTTTCACTATTTAATTCTTCTTCTGCTATTGTAATGTTGTTTTCTTTTGGAAGAAGTACAATCATTGATACAGCATCACCTTTGTAGGGTAATTCAAGTATTTGAAGATCTTCAGTCTCAGTATAATTAAATGATTCTTCAGAATTAGTTAATACCATTGTAGGAACCTGTATTGTTTCCTTTGTTGTTATTTCAAAATCTCTATCAACTGTATTTTCCTTTTCAAACTGGTTTAACCATAAACCTTTAAAATAAATGGCATTGGACAGAATCAAAACTGTACTTGGAGTAATATCTGATGATGAAAGCATATCTATTATTTTTCCACCAGTATTATCTTCAACCCACTCATTTATGATTTCTGCTGCTGTGGCAGGATTAGTAAAATCTACCTCTGTTGCCAAACCCATATAGTAATTATTTATAAAATTTAGATATTCATCCAAAAATGGATAATTTTCTTGAGTCCAAAGGGCATTTGCAGTATTGAGAGTATATTCTGCATCAATATTTAATAAGTTATAGATTCTCCCAAATGAGCAAAGACTAACTTCATCGTTCTGTTCAAATCCAAGAACGTTTTTCATTTTTGTAGCAGTATCCCCACGAGCACCTTCGTATGTCATTGCAAGAGCTACAAAAATACTGTAGGGCGAAAAGAAAACATTATCGTTGTTTCCTGGTCCAATGTGATTGTACAAATCAAAACTAAAATCGTTCATTGAATCAGAAAGAGACGAAACACTTTCTTCAGTAGCATAGGTATCAATAGCTCTTGCTTGAACATTATTTGGTGGAAAAAAACCAGAATAAATGAATGCAATTATAATAATAACTGCCACAATAAAAGTTAAACTTATTCCAAATATTTCTTTATTTTTCAATGATTTCACCGTATTATAGAAAGATAATAAAATATTTAAATAGTGTGAAAACGTATGGTAAATAACAAATAAAATAACTTATTTAACTTTAAAAGATTCTTTCAAATCTTTTGATAAAAATTTTAACAAAATAAATTTTTTTGGTTATAATAATAAACTATTTTTAAAAATTTTGTACTATGACCAATTATTGGAAAAAAAGTTTAAAATATATTACTGGACCTCTATAAATTATAAATGGGGGACTAATAAATATGAAAAATAAGAAAACTTGTTTATTAATCTTAATTTTATTTTTAATTCCTTCATGCCCAATTTTGGCAAATGAAGCATTTCAAAATCAAGCCCCTAACCCACCTCACGTTTCTGGTCCATCCCACGGTAAAATCGACAAAACATATAATTATTCAATTTTCACAACTGATCCGCAGGGGGATGATGTATATTTTCAAATTGATTGGGGCGATTGTGATATTGTAAAAGAATGGATAGGACCCTTTGCATCTGGTCAGACATTTGAGTGTGGTCATTGCTGGTCAGGAATTGATTTTCCTGGAGGATGTAATTTAACAGTTAAAGCCCGTGCAAAAGATGAGTACGATCATATGAGTGAATGGTCAGAATTTAGAGTTTTAATGTCCAAGATCCATGGCCGATCCTATCTTGATATAACTATGACACCCATTTTATTTATGTTCATAATGTTGCTTAATTTTCTTGGAAAATTTGCTAATAATTAATGAAAAATTAAAAATTATAATGTTTGTTGTAAAATAACTTATTACATAAGGTTATGGTTGAAAAGGATACATCTTATTGACTAATGGTCTTACAGGATAAACTGATCACTTATTCTCAATTAAAATAGGACAAGGGACTTGATTCATCATACAATTATATTGACAGATCATTTAAAATTTACAATAATTTTTAAAACAGTAAATACATTTCTCTTGGTAGGAATTTGGTGAGGAATTTTTTTCCCAAATCATCGTGAAAACCCCCAGATAAATACAAAAAACCAAGGATTGAAACAATCGAAAAACTCTTTGAGGAATAGAAATGAAACATAAAATTAAGGGATTTTTGTTTCCAATATTTAGAATATTATTAAATGTTACTAGATTATATTTGAGTTATTTCCCTCTAACTTTTGGAAAACTTTTGGTAAAAAAATTTAGAGAAAAGATCATTTTATTTTTGGATGACACCGTTATTAAATCTAAAGACGGGAGAAAATTACATCTTGTTATGCCAGAAGATGCCTATGGAGCAATAGTAAAAACGGGTTTCCCTGAAAAATCAACAATTAAAATGCTAGAAAAAATTATTGAAAAAAATTATGTTGTATTTGATATCGGGGCTAATTTAGGATGGTATACAACTTTTTTTTCTAATAGAGTTAAAGAATGTCATTCATTTGAACCTTCCCAAGAGATTTTTAAAAGATTAGTTAAAAATTGTAAACTAAATAGTGTTAAAAATTGTATTTTAAATAACTATGCTGTTGGTAACTATAACGGAGATACTAATTTTTATGAGTTTCAGGAACTATATCATGGCTTATCTTCATTGTCTGATTTTAACAGAGAGGACAGTATTTGTAAACAAACTAAAATTATGACTATTGACTCATATGTTAAAAAAGAAAACATCTCTAAAATTGATTTAATTAAAATTGAACAACATCTAGGGAGTTTGGTTATACGCCGCATGATATTATTTCTTATCTGGAAAAATATGGATATACTTTTTATATAGTTGAAAAAATGCAATTAACAAAATTATGTGACTATAACCAAAATTTGCATGGCATTAATGTTCTCTGTGTTCCAGAAATTAAATATGATCACCTAAGAAATTTAGGGATAGTAAATTATGAATAAATAACTAATCATAATAGGAATTACTTTGATTCTAATGTCCATCTGATTGAGTGGATGTAATGAAGATAATGCGATAGATGATACAGAACTAATTGTTGGAACTTGGAAAGACCCCCTAGCGTACGAATAGAATGATATGTTCCAATATATAGTAAATACTTACTAGGGTTTTTATCCATCTATATTTCACAATACTAGTGTTAATATGATAAAATATATCAATAGTTATAATTTATTAAAAAATAATAATAAGAATGTTAATCAATATTATTTTTTATTATAACATTTGTTATAGTAAGATATAAATATATGGTATCGAATATTTGTTTTAAGGGGGAAATGAATAATAAAGGAGGTAAGAACCATGAAAAGAAAAATAATTATGTTGACAATAGTCATTATTTTGATGTTCTTAATACCATCAACTATTGGCAAATATGATGTTAATCAAACAGATGATGAAGATTCTGCGGAATCTTTTTCAACTTTCAATGGTGTGAAGATAATCAGACCTAAATCTGGTTATTTGTACTTATTTGATATAATTGAAATACCAATACCGTCCTCATCTCCGATTATTATAGGTGATATAACTTGTGTAGCTGAACAAGTCCCAATCTATCCTTATACTGTGAAATGGGAATTTACCGATTGGAAATATGGAGTCTATGACCTAATATCAGATAATGTAAGTGCCCCATATTGGAGATGTACATATTCAAATTTTAATTTTGGTGAATTACAGATTACAGCTAGATTTTCAACTAATAGTGAAAATGTCATGAGTAGCGATTCGATTACAGCAAAAAAATTCCTTTAATAAAAAAGCAAGAACCAAAAATCGAGGTCTGTAAGAAAAACCTTATCTATAAAATTAGATGGGCTCGAGGAATCTACGACCCTTCCAACAGATATAAAAATTTCCGATAAATTGCCAAAAATAAGCGTTATCGAATTTTCCGACCACCTCATTAAAACCCTTTTCTTTCCTTTTTTTGATTTTTTAAACAATTTCGTCCAAAAAAGATTGGTGGTGATGGTTGATGCGTAACCTCACCTTACCAATCTTGGGAATTTCAATAGTATCATTTTTGATATTATCCATTATAGCCCAAGATATTGACAATTTTATTTTGTTTGTTTTTTCCTATGGTTGCACTTGTGCTTTTATCGGCAGTCTAGTTACGATAAAATTAACAGGAGGGGAAAGATGAATTATCTTTCCCTTCTGCCCCAGATAGGCAATGAAAATATTATCTCACCGAGAGCACCTGCGAATATCAATGTTATGCCTATCATAAACATTCGTACTAGACTGTCGCCCCAATTCTCAAAATCTAAATTTCTTGCGTATTCCAACGATTCGTCTGATGCACTTTTTAATGCAAAAAATGCGGATAAGATTCCAACGATTATTACTAGCGCTAATACAATTCTTATTATAGTTATTAATTCCATTTGTATTTCTCCAGTTAAATTATTTTATTACATTCAAAATTTTATACCAACGGAAGTAAATTACGAAATTGTTGGTATCGGCATTTCAACCGAAACGAATAAAAGTCCCCAAAATATAGTAAATACGGATATTGAAACTAGTGGACAGTCTCAATATCTAGGGGGAAATGATAAAAAAACCAGGGAGTGGATTTTCCACTCTTACCCCTCCTTTAGATGTTTACACCCCCTATTCTCAAATAATAATTTGAGTAACTCTCAAAAAATAAAGCGTGAGACTGCTCTGATTGATTGGTCAGGAATTGCCCCATCTTTCTTTTCAGACTTTTTATTATTAATTTCATTTATCCTAGGTAAAACCAATCTCAATCCTATCCTACCTCCCCCACCTCCTTTAGAGGTAAAATCTGATTATGATGGTTTTAATCAATTATTTATATACGATTGTCTACCGTTAACGCATTTATTATTTATATTTTTAACTAAAAATTGCAAAATTAACGAAAAATGGAAAGGTGCTTTTTTAACTAAAAATTATTTATATACGAATAATAATTTTTTTGAAGCATCTTTCCTACCTTTTACTCCGAGAGAAAGCAGGCGAAGGAATACTTCGAGAAACTTGACGAGGATATCAGGGGAAAATATATATCGGGAAAAAAGTATAAACCTAGACTGGGAAAATATATACAATCTACAAGATGGGAAAAAAGGAAACAAGATAGAGCACGTGAAACGTGCGATAAGGACGAACTTTTCATCTTCAAATTTACTTACTATTTCCCCAGATGTTTCTCAAAATATTTCCCCACACACTTTCCCCTTGGATATACCTGTCTTTATACAACGGCGAATTTTTTTCACAATTCCAATCAAAAATCTGGAGGTGGGCATGTTAATTATAAAATTTGGAGGTTTTTATTTTTGATACCAACACCGATTATAATCATTATAGCAATTTCTTTCTTATTTAGATATATTCAAAATTATATGTTTTTAATTTTAGTATTCATCTTAGGATTATATATTGGATTTTTGACTGTTTTTGCTATCGAGCAGAACCTATTATTACCACGATTCCCATGATAATTAAAAGAATTCCACCAATAATAAATGCTATACCAAAAGCTCTTGGTAATTGCATAGCTCCCTCTATGGGTGTTTCAGGTGTATCGTCAGCTTCTGACGAGATTTGTAAAATATATCCGCCAACAAAAATTAATATTATTCCTATAATAAAAATAATTGCTCCAGCTATTATTCCTCCACCATTACTCATATGTATTTCACTCCCTGAAAGATTCTTGTCTGAAATCAAAAACTGGTTTTTGCTTAAAATAATTTCTATGGGGGCTTGTCTTGTTATCCTGAAAAGGTTCTTGTCAAACTTTTCTATCGGGACAGCCCCCACCTTATCGGAGTATAACAATGCTTAATAATGATATTACGGATAACATTCACGACCATATCGGTCAAGAAAATTTGGACGGAATTGA
>CAZTMK010000007.1:0-90341 GCA_964615235.1 uncultured Thermoplasmatales archaeon | reverse complement strand
ATAATTCAGCTTATTTGCAATCATCTCCTCCTTAATATATATCGATTCAAATTCATCTAAGAAATATACATATTCCCATACTTGCCCCGTTTTACTATGAGTTCCCCAAACTTCTTTTGCAAAATTTAAATTATGAAAAATATAAGTGACTATTGCAGAAAATATAAAATAACCATCTTGCCAAATATAGACTACATCACCAGGTCTAAGTTTTTTCCATTGACTTTTTGATCCTGGACGCGACCCCCAAAAACGCGCTTCTCCAGAGGGATATAAATCAATCAAGCTTTCCATTTGTTCTTTTGTTAGATTTTTACTATTTGAAAATTTATAAGAGTTTGATATGGTTTTAACGAAGTGTCTATATGCCTCTCTGTTTTTCGTTGATGCTGTAAAAATGGCAAAATTAGTCACTCAATCCCCCCATATTCAGAATATTTTTTTGATTTTCCTTTTACTAATTCAACGGGATATTTTATTTCATTTTCAGTAAGTTTATCAAAAACAGCTTTAGAGAGATCAATATCTAATTTATTCGCAAAATTTGCAGAATAAATCAAAATATCTGCAAGTTCTCTACTTATGTTGTTTACTAATTTTTTATCTTTTTTAATTTTATTGATATCTTGCTTTTCACTCCATTGAAATAACTCCAGTAGTTCTGCAGCTTCAAGGTTTAACGATATCGCCAATTCTTTCGGATGATGATATTGATCCCAATCTCTTTCATCATTAAATTTTTTCACTTTCTGCTTGATTGTTTGTATATTTGTTTCAGAATCTCCTGACATTTATTAATTTGAATTAATTGATCTAATATCATTTTCTGTAGCCCCATTTAACAATTTATTGCCATTTTTAAATACAAAGAGTTATTGTTGGCAATATTATTTCAATTTTAGAATGCAAATCAACTATGAAGTAAACGAAAATAACATCAATCAAGTTTCAAAAAAATTTAAATTACTTGGAAATCCAAAATATCTAAAAATTTTATTAATTCTACAAAATAATTCAAAAACATTGGATGAAATACATAAAACAATTGAGAAGGAAGATTATTATCTTCACCGTGAGTCGACTTATAAAGTAATTGAAAAAATGGTTTTGGTTGGTTTAATCAAAAAAGAATATATTCAAAAAGAAAAAAAATTCTTTTATTCCACTTATTAAAAATTTGGAGGAATATCATCGTCACTAATAATTGAAAACTTGCAATCATCACAAATCCCATCAGGATTATCCGTTTCTTTTACACCACAGATTATACAAATCATATCTTCTCTCACATTACATTAGGATACAATATCTTTTTTTAAAAGTTCTTTGATTAATTTCTTATAAACATAATTTAGGTAATATGGTATATAAAGACTTCATTTTAAAAAATCCAAAAAATTGGATAATCTGAAATGATTCATATATAAACTAACTAACAGTTTTCAAAAATTTTATGTTTATTTCATAATCCCTTTTTATACTATGGTATACATTAGTATGCTAAGAAATCATGAATACGACAACAATAAAAAAATACCAAAAACTTTCAAGAGAAACAATTCATGCGATAGAAAAAGCAAGAAGAAGAATAAAACAAGAACATTTCTTAACTGAAGAAGAGGCTAAAAAAAGATTAGGGCTTTCTTAGAGATATTAGAAAATATTTTATGAAAAAGGATCAAATCGATAGAAAAATTAGAATATAAAAAATTGAAAGGAATTTTAAGAATATCCACCAATCATTAAACTTGGATCTCCCAATAGCTCCCATTGCTGAACTGTCTTTTCATCAATTCCGTCCCATCCGTAGTCATGTCGCCAGTAATCTACATCCAATGCCTTGTGGTAATTTATGTAGCTTTTTATTGTTTGACTGAAGGCAATACCTAAAATGTGCTGATTTTCTTCCCCGTATTGTCTGAAAAATTCAGTATTAATCCATCCGTCACCCGTACCAATTGTGCAAACATCACCTTCAGATCCCCAACCATATCCGGTATTACCCGTTGTAGCAATTGCTCCGGTATCCGGCATTTTCACCATGTACCATCCCCAACATTCTGGAGTTGGGGTACCATATGTGTGCATCCAGTTTTGTGTATATCCATTTAGAATTGTTGGAATAATTGAAACATTAAACATGCTGTTGTGACAACCTCCAACACATACAACCGGTAGCTTGTTAGTATTTGTCAATTTCTCCATCGGCAATGGATTGGATGTTATAAATGGAAACGTTCTAGATACCTGACTTACACCCAGTCCTGCTATCTGACCGTGCGCTCTGTTACCTGGTATTCCGGGAAAATGATCTCCCCACCATCCAGGACTACCGTGTCCGGAGAAGTATGCAAGACCGTAACCTTTGCTGAACTCATCACTTACATCCTGCTTAACTGCCCATTTGCCGTTTGAGGTAAAAACGCTGTTTGTTTCAAAATCACTGGGCATATAGGCAAGAGCGCCTCCCCTTCCTCTAAGTAGTTTTTCACCAACTACCCATTCACCTTCAAAGTAAGTTTCCATATCTGTCCGGTTTTCGGAAAATATAGTTATTCCTTTATCATTTGTAATCCATAAAGAAAGATTTGTTAAATTCCCGTAAGGTTTTGGATCATAGGATTTACCTCTTATAATAAGAACTTCATCAATGTAGGAGATATTTGCCCACCAGTAAAGCTCGTTGCAATATGCTTGTCCATCATGGGGAGTGTAGGTGTAATTTGTATTACCTAAGGTATTTCCATTTGAAATTGAAACAATTTCAGCAATTGGTGGTGCAGGATATCCGTTGGAAAGTGCATCATTAAGATGATCATCGTGGTTGAAAGTAATATTTGTTTCAACGGATTTATCAAGAATAACATGAATTTCATCTATCGGACCGAATTCCCCTTGAGGATTAGAGCTTTGAGCATGAATTATATAGTCACCATCTTGTAAACCGTTAGTATCCCACTGTATGTTCCAGTCCTCTTGGTCAAGGAATCCATCTCCAGATATCACAATAATTCTTTTAAACCAGCTGGGATCTGCGGGTTGCTTTTCATAGTTGATAATTTTGTTTATTACGTTTCGTGCTTCAAAAATATTTCTTACAGCGAGCCTACCAACTGCGACATCAGGATAAAGATCCAAATCGTCTCTAATGCTTCCGGACCATTCGGCAAAAATACCGTTTCCGTTTGAATCCCAGTCGTCAAACCCACCACCTTGTTTATAGATATCTGCGTAGTATAAATCAGTAAGATAGTTTGGCTCATCACTGGTAAAGTTGAATCCAACACCTCCATCCCATAGAAAATTTGAATATCTTACTGGAACATGCCACCAATTTGACCCTTGGTTTTGATCATCTTTTCCTTCTGCATAAATTATTGTTTTTAAACCGCCAAATAGCAATACGTACTTTATTCCCCAATCCTCCATTGCATCTTTTATAAAGTATTTTATTTTTTCAGGCTTATCTCTACCGGCATATTCTTTGTAGATATCTTCGGTTGTTTTTATTGTAGTATTTACTCCAAAAGAGTTTTTATGGTTAACAAATTTCTGAAGTTCATTTGTAAATCTTGATGGGGTAATAATTACCATATCATAGATTGCTTCCTCAGGGAAAAAATCAATTTCTGGGGTTTCATAGGATATATCCAAATCGATCTTTTGAGCAACACTTATTATTCCTGACAATGGTTTATATCTTAGAGGAAAAAGATTGACTGTAAGATGTGTTACCCTTTCAGCATTGCCGTTAAGCCCGCATCCTACGAAAAAACCATACCAATCATCTGGGTAATAATCATTGCTTTGATAAACGGTTTCATCTTTTTTCAATTCTATATTAGTATCTAAATCTAAAGAAAGTGGCAACGGTGCAGGTGAATATCTAATTTCTTTTGAAATCTTTATATCTACAATTTCTGAAGGTACTGCCTTAACTTTTATATTGTATGCTCCAAACGGGAGTTCAAATGATTTTATAATTCTTGGAATCATTGGTTGACCGGGATTCATTAAATAGAGTTCATCTTCTCCAAGAAATACCTCAACACTGTCCTTATCAAAATCTACAATTTTTAAGCTAGAAAAGTCGGTTTCTACATTCTGCAAAATATTTTCAAAATTAACAGAATCTGTATCTTTAGCATTTATTGCAAGTGTCCCAAATCCACTTATAACTAAGACACCAACTAACATTATCGGTAAGAATTTTTTCATTTCAGATTGCCCCCGTAATCTATACTATTATACATTTATTAGTATATAAAATCTTTATTTGATAAATTTTTGTTATTAGCATTAACGTGTTTACCTTAGCTCTTGAGTACTTGGTCTAATATCTATTTTGACAATATTGTTAGTTGAGTTTGTCACAACCAGTATTTTATCATTATTTTCTGAATATTCCCAAGAGGATGTTGGATCGGAGCAATCCAAAATAAATCCATTTGGATAAATTCGACTCTGCCCGATATAAATTTCTGTTGGACCGCAAACACTTTTATTACTTTTAAATTCCAAAGCAAAAACTCTGCCCTCATAATCATAGCTAAAACTAACAGGATCTCCTGCAATTTTTTGAGGATAGGGATAAACCAGATAATTTAACTGTGGATTCTCTCCTCCAAAATTGTCTATTATTCCAACCTCATTTTGGGAATCATAATCATAAGACCAATAAGTCCAACTAGAAAGATGGGAATTTAATACTTTCAAAATATCGGTAAGATAATTATCCATTCCAGAAAGATCCTTTGAAACGCCAAATTCCCCCAGTAACCATGGAACATTTGCTGATTCTGCTTCAGAATTTCTTAGTTCCAAAGTTCTTTTTATAAAAAACGGAAAACCAAAATATGGAAAACCCTCATGAACCGTTGTTTGGTAAAAATGTGGACTATAAACTAATTTTTCGCAGTTTAGATTGTCTAGAAAAGATCTAAATCCTGCACTGGTCATTATCTCTGGTTCGTAAAAAATGTAATGATTTGTATCAACAGATCTTATCGAATTAATTACATCCAAGCAAAAATTTTTAAGATATATTTTTTCAAATACCCATGGCAAAAAAGAACCAAAAAAAGGCTCATTAAGTATTTCATAACCAATTACTGTTGAACTATTAGAAAATCGATCTGCTACATTGGTCCATGCATCTTTAAAATGGTTTTGAAGGTATTCTTCTGTCCAAAAATTTTTAAAAGCACGTATTACAGCAGGTTGAATATAATTAAACCACCATGGTTCCACAGATTTGTATGAAATATTATCGTCCCACACAGCCCAAAGGGGGGCTCCGTTCCCACCAAACTTTGAACTGTATACATCTTGATGCATATCTAAAATAACATACAATCCAAAATCTTCAGCCCAGTTTACTCTTTCTTCTACCAAATCTAAGTAACTTTCATTGTATATACCAGGTTCTGGTTCTATCGCAGACCAAAAAATAAGCATGCGAATACAATTAAAACCCCAATCTCTACTCATCCTTTCGTAATCAGTGCATGTATGCCATGAAATCTGATTATCAGTTCTTTTTGAAGCATTGGATATATTTAGCCCATGAAGGATAACTGTCCTTCCAGATTCATCTCTAATCCAACAATTTGAAGCACTTATTGTTTGAGTAATTAAAACGAGTGCAAAAAAGGAAACAGCAATAAATTGGATATTTCTTAAATAACCCATTGCTATAATATAATTTAATTAATTTTTATATTTTATTATGAAATTAAAAATAAGATTTTTAAGACGAAATTATCGTTAAAACCTTAAAATCTATTTCTTGTAGGCAACATAAACATCTGCTTCTATCATTTCACCGTCTTTATAAAAGTGGTGAATAAAATATATATTTCCGTTACTATCAAGTGTTGGCTCACCTGCAAACTGTGAAATTATCAATTCTGGTTCCTGCCAAGACCCATTCAATTTCCGTGACCTGTAAACAGCCGGAGTTCCCAGATACCTTCTGTTAAACCACAATTCCTCGCCATCTGGAGTTAAGTAGGGCATAGCCTCGTCTTCCTCAGAATTAACTGCTTCAACGTTTACAGGATCCTGCCATTCACCATCAACTTTTTTTAACATCCAAATGTCACGCCCCCCTTTTCCGCCAGATCTATTGGAATGATAGTAAAGTTCTGTTCCATCTATTGTAAAGTGCAATTCCCCGACATCGAATTCTGGATCAAAATCCGATTCTTTCCAGTTGGTCCATTTACCGTTCTTATATTCAGCAGTAAACCAGTGTATTCCTGTGTACCCTTCCCTTGCCGTACAAAACCACATTGTATTATTTAAGATGAAAGGACATCCATCAAGTGCAAGCTTATCACGGCCCTGTAAAAGCACTCTTGTAGGTTCGTCCCACCCCCCATCGACTTTATGTGTAACATAAATTCCTGTTACTTCATCGGTCAATTGCTCTTCAACAGGTACCCTTACAGCAGGTGTAAAGAAAAAATAAAATGTGTCATTATCACAACATGGGAAAAATGGTGAATCTTCCGCACCGGCAGTGTTAATTGGACCTGACATTGGAATTGGAAATTCATATTCTTCTGAATGAAGCTGTGGAGGAAATGAATCGTTTTCTGGTGTCATCTTTACAGCATCAGCTGGAATTTTACTGTGTCTATCTGGGAGCGGATCAACAATTTTAACACAGCCGCTAAGTACAATTAAAATTACCAAAAATACCACTAATATCAATTGAATCTTCATAATTTCTTCACTTAAAGAGCAAGACGATTTACTTATTTAACCATGACGAAAGATTTTCAAATAATTTTCCAAAATATAATTTCATCTGTTGTCGGTTCACCCCAATAAGAATATGCCTTGACTCTGAGAGCATTTCTAAGTTTAAGATTATCTGCATTTGTAATCTTATATTCCAACGTGTAGCCATCTGCAGTTTCAGCAAGAATAACCCGATACAATCTATATAACTAGAAGAATAAACCTGAACTTCACATTGTATTACTTTTTATTCAAATACAACTCCGGCTCCAACGCCTTCCATATATTCAGAGGGGCCTTGGAAATGAGAAACATCAACTATTTCCCAGTCATCTTGATCGTATTTACCTCCATTTTGTCCATGAGAGTAATCAAAATATCGCTGCATATAGTAATCATAGTTCATAACACTCACATAGTCCCACCAAGGATAATCAGGTGGATTTCCTGCTTTAGCTGTGCAATTGTCTATTCCATCAAAACCATGTAGACCGCACGAATGACCAAGTTCGTGAAATACACCGCAAGCTAGAGCTATTCTCCTTGTTCTTTGGGTCCAAGCACAACCCATTGAATTCTTGTTAAATTCTTTTCCTGTAGGAACAACTAAATAATCATATCCGTGCCCAATATCTTGAGGGTGACACCAACCTCCCCCATGAGCAATAACGCAATAGCGAAATATTCCTTTACGTTCATCTGCAAAGTTATTGTAATAGAATTCTGAAACTAAACCATTATCTTGATTTCTTAAAGCATGTTCTAAATATATTCGATCGGCCGTTTCATAATTTGCTTTAGCAAATGGCAATACATCTCCACCACCGCCCATACACCCATCATCGAAATGAACGGTTATACCATGTTCATTAAAACGTTCAATTATCATTTGTTGAGATTCTTCATATAAAATATGTTCCCAACCGTCTAGACGAGACTTAACAATCCTGGGTCTTTTTAAAGATTTGAAAATTATTCCTGATGTAATTTCTATCTCAAAAAGTTTAAATGGAGATTTCTCCATCCAATCAACCTCGATATACATCTCGGGTTGGAATGGATTTGCTTGCCATTTAGACATTAACCATTCCTCGATGTTTTCCAGGCCATCATTATCAGGATCTAGGACACTATGATTATCTTTGGTAAATGGATCATATCCCCATCTCCATTCCCAGGCAGTAGGTATCCCATCTTCATCTGGATCTAGCTTTGAATCATCAATCATTGGATTAGTACCGAGTAACAATTTTTCTACTCTCCAGGGTATACCATCATCATCAAAATCTGTTTGACCGATTTTAAACCATAATTCATAATCTGTAGTATTTATGTGACCATAACCGTCAGTATCATTAAAGGAATCTTCCCCGTTCCAAGTACCGTCTCTAAAATCATAAATAAATTTGAAGTTTTCAACTTCTTTTGTGTTCCTTGTATCTTTCAATTTATTATAGTTTACTTCAATTATTTTGAATTCAACATCAACCGTAGAAAGATTTTCTTCAACATTTCTGAAAAAACAATGATTTATATAACCCGTATCCCAGCATTTAAAATCGACATCCCCAGTATGGATGTAACCATCCAGTATGCAAATATAGTTAAAAATTGGCTTTTCATCCCAACCAAAACCAGGTCTTAATCCTTCCAATTTGTGAGTTATATCCGATCCACCGCTAGTTTTTCTTGGGGAATAGTCAAGAGGTGACCCGGCATTATATAGCTTATTTATTATTCCCTTTTTTCTAATCCTATGAATGTGGAAAAAAACTGCTTGATTTGTTAACGGGTCAATTTCATTGCCAATTGTTTCAACAGGTTCTGTTTCAGCTTTCTCTTCGTCTGTAAAATACCCAAAATATACATACAAACTTGAAATAATTACTATTAATACAACTATCAAAGTTATTATCATAATATAAATTTCATTACTTTTTTTCATTTTCTTCCTCCAAATTTTAATTCATATCTTGAAACCACAATCTTCCTCAAACAGAAATTTCACTTAGTAATGACCAGATTTTACACATTTTATGAGATAAACGAAAGCAATTATTTTCTTATTAATATATTGCTACATATGATATATATCAACTTTAATAGTACAGTATTTAGACCATCTGCCAACAGGAATTATAAACCATGGAACATCTCTTAATAATTTGAAGATCTCAATACGTGCGGTTATCCAGATGCAACATTCAATTATCCTAGTTTCATTTTTTTCTGAATCGAAATCACATTTAACAATAACTGTCATTTCATCGGGACCTTTATCAGTTAGATGTACCTGATTATTATCACTCACCACTTTCCCATCATCTAATTTGCACACCATTGAAAAATATAAAACTCTTGTAATTCCCGGAAACCATCCACCAATAAATTCCCCCCTGTATTCCACTCGAAATTCAAAATATACTTTTTCCCCAAATAATGTCTTATTTACTTCTAAATATTTTTTAAGACCGTCATTTATCATAATTTGTCCGAATAAACCCTGCCATTCTACTGCAATCTGGCCAACATCTATTGTTTCAGAATTTGTATTGTCAAAATTTTCCAAACTTTTTATTTCATATTCTTTTTTATTAAGTTTTAATGGAATAGCAGAAGGGGCTATAATTAATAAAGTAACTATGACAGTCATTACAAAAATTAATTTATTATTATGAAAAAATTTTTCCATCTTTACCACCTTTCAATCATTTCAATCCATACTTTTTTCTTTTTTCCACCACTTAAATTATTTATTTAAAATTACAGCCTCAATTTATTTGACCATTTGACTTTCACATATTACCTTCACCTCAAATTATTTATTTGCTACTTTAATGATAAATAATTTACGTTATCAGAATAACAAAATTTTAATTATTTTGTTAAAACGAAAAGGTTATTAGATATAATATGAATTTAGAGTTTACAAAAACAAGTGGGAAAATTCGTTATTATGGTAACTATTAGTCATGTAGTTAAAAAATTGGTTGATGAGAGAATATTTCTCCAGGAGGCAATTAACCAAGGGATTGTGTCTAATTCTTTATTAGCATCAAAATTAAAAAAGGAAATCGAAAAGGAGATGGGTGAAACTGTTAGCAATAGTTCAATTATAATGGCACTAAGAAGATATAAAGAGAAACTTGAAAAAACTTCTAATAAAACATCATTTGAATATTTTACAGAAATCGACATGAAAACAAATATTACCTATATTATTGTAAGAAGTGTGCCATCTATTAAAAACAAACTTCTCAAGATATATGATTTGGTAAATTTTAGAGAGGGGGATATATTAAACATTATTCAAGGAAATTATTTGAATGGCATTATTACAAATCAAAGATATAAGGATAAAATATTAAATTTATTTGAATCGGAAAATATACTATATACCCTTGAAAATCTTGTTTCTTTTTCATTATTAAATCGAGAAACCTACCTGTACAACCCGGGTTTCTTTTATAACATATTCAGAATTCTTGCATGGGATAATATAAATCTATTAACAGTTTTAGATACCCCAAGAGATTTTATCATTTTAGTTGAGCAAAAGGACGCCGCTAAATGTCTTAAATCATTGGAATACTTTTTACAAAAAAAGTAAAAATTAATTTTATTTTTTCTCGACGGTTTTTCTAATTGTTTCTGAAAGGTCAATCACATCATTCCTAGTTGTATTATAAGAACACATAAACCTAGCAATAGATTTTATTTCATCAAAAACATGAAAGAAATACTTACTCTTAATAGGTGGAATATATTTTTTTGGAATCATTACAAAAACTGCATTGCCCTCCACTTTTTGTGTTACTTTAATTTTGGGTATTTTCTTTAGTTTATCATATAATAATTGGGCCATATCATTTGCATGCTTTGCATTTTTTAACCATAGATCATCTGATAAAAAAGCCTCGAATTGCGCGGAAATATAGCGCATTTTAGATGCCAACTGCATTCCTTGTTTTCTAATATATTCAAAATTTTTGGATAATTTTTTATCAAAGAAGACAACAGCTTCACCAAACATCATTCCATTTTTTGTGCCACCAAAGGATAGCAGATCTACACCAACATCTTTGGTAATTTCCTTGAAGCCAATATTTAAGGCAGCTGCTGCATTGCTCAGTCTTGCACCGTCGATGTGGAGTAGCATTTTGTTTTTATGAGCAAAATCTGCAAGGTTTTTGATTTCTTTTACAGAATAAAGAGTTCCAAGCTCTGTTGGCTCTGTAATAGAAATAACCTTTGGTTGTGCAACATGAGGATCTCCAAATCCAGTAAGATAAGGCTTTATTTTTTCTACAGACAGTTTTCCATCATCTGTTTTTATAGTAGTAAGTTTACAACCAATAAATTTCTCAGGACCGCAGCACTCATGAACATTTAGATGAGCGGTTTCCGCACAAATAATTGAATTAAAAGAATCAACAACTGCTTTCAAACCAAGAATATTTGTCGCAGTTCCGTTATACAAAAAGTAAACATCGATGTCACGACCAAAATGTTCATAAAATTTTTCAATAGCGCGTTTAGTATATTCATCATCACCATAAGCAATCGAAAATCCCACATTCACTTTTTCCATCGCTTTTAGAATTTCTGGATGAACACCTGAGTGATTATCACTACCAAATGATTCATTGACCATTAAATCTTGAAAACAGACTTATTTTTTAAAGACTTCTACAGTTAATTTAAAAAGGAAAAGATGAAAAATATTATTTTAGATATATCTTCATATATACTAAAAGCAATATTACTTAATCTTTTTTAAAGATTAAATTATGTCTTTTAATAAAAAACCTTCTGGATTTTCTTTCTCAACTAAATCAAAACCTTGATTTTTCAAAAAATCTACAATATCATCAACAGTATAGAAACCTAAATTTTTTAGCCTATTTTTAAATAGATTTGTTGTGAATCTGGAATATGCAATATCTGTAAATATATAGTATCCTTTGGGTTTTAAAATACGATTTATCTCTTTAAGTACCATATCCCAATTATTTATATGGTGTAAAACCCCAGAAGAATATATTATATCAAATTCATTTTCATTGAAATCTAAATTTGTAGCATCGGCAACAAAAAATTTGATGTTATTTAATTTTTCAATGTCCTTTTTTGCATTTTTAATTTGATCGGGATCAACATCAACACCAATAACATTAAATTTGTGGTCTTTTGCTATCTGTTTACAAGCAGATCCATTACCACAGCCAATCTCCAGGAATTTGTCTCCCTCTTTAAAATCTATGTGTTGCAAAAGCCTTTCTGCTCTGTTTGCAACATTTTGACTATGCTCAGGTTGGTTCATGAACCATTTTTCTGTTTTCCCCATTTTTGTCATGTTTTTCAAAAACCATATTCAATGATGATAAAAAAATGTTTCATAACAATATGATATATAAAGATTATAGGTATATATATTCCTTTCTTCAGTTCTAGCAAGGAGGAAATTTAGGTGGAAGAAATAGAAATAATCGATGTTGATAAGGAAAATATCTCCAAATATCCGCCAAAATGTTTTCTGAATCCAAAAAACGAAGGATATCAAATAAAACTTAAATGGTCACAAGATCGTTTTTCTGAAGGTCTGAAAATTAAGTTGCTTTACCAAAATAACAAGTGCATTGGTTTTATTGAATATGTAGCTGGGGAGTATGCTTGGAGAGCAATAGACGCAAAGGATTACTTATTTATTCATTGTATTTGGATTTCCCCTAACAAAAACAAAGAGAAGGGTTACGGTTCACTTTTAGTAAAAGAATGCATCAAAGATGCAGAAAATGAAGATAAATTAGGTGTTGCCGTAATAACAAGTGAAGGGCCATTTATGGCTGGCAAGGACCTATTTTTAAAAAACGGATTTAAATCAGTTGCTTCGGCAAAACCTTCTTATGAACTGATGGTTAAAACCTTGAAAGATGGCCCAAAACCAACATTTAAAGATTTTGAAAAAAGACTAAAAGATTACAAAGGACTAAATGTCGTATACTCAAACCAATGTCCCTGGGTAGCTAGATCTATCAATGAAATAAAGGAAGTTGCAAAAGAGCTAGGCTTGAAATTAATTTATGAAGAATTGAAAACTGCAAAAGAGGCTCAAAATGCACCCTCTATTTATGGTGTCTTTACGCTAATTAATGACGGGAAAATTTTAGTGGATCACTACATAAGTACAACGAGATTTAAAAATATTATTAAAAAGATCGTAAAATAGATCAGGGCTTGTATAAAACTAGACCAGAAGAATAGAAAGCCAAAAGAAAATGTTTTAATATGCAAGTATTTATAAAATAATTAATGAAGAAAATTTCAACCTTATTATTGTTTTTTCTATTTTTTTCATCAATTTTTATTTATTCAATTGAGGGGGAAAAAAATTATGAAGAATTTGGATTTGAAAGCAATAGGAATTTTCATCCAAATGCTGTGATTGTTCCAGATGGTGATCCATTTTATGCCATAATTGGTAGCAGTTTGGCATGTTGGTACGATTTTGATGAAAATCTTACTGGGCTATGTCCATTAATCGTCCAAAATAAAGGATTTTTAACAGACCATCAGATTTTATTTTTGAGTAATTATCTGGATGATAATAATAAATCACTTTTGGTTCTTGGGGAAAAAATTTCAACTGATTTTAATAAAAATGAAATATTGGGCTATCCACCTGAAGTTTCAATAGAGTTAGCAAAACAGACATTCAGATATACCGATACAGTTCTGATCCTCCCTTATGACGGAGATGAATCTTACAAACTCGGATTAATTGCTAGTCCCCTTGCAAGTTACCTAAATATTCCAATCCTAATTTTTGATCAAAATGAAAACGAAATACAAAGTCTGTGCAAGCAATTGAATGTATCTACTGCCTATGTTATAGGAAATATCAGTGTAAATCTTTCAGATATATCCATTACTGAATTAATAAATAAGGACAGTATTCAAAATACTATTCTAGCTGCAATTAAAAATAATTTTGGCAAAATCAACTATCTAACTATTACAAACCCATATGATGTTGTACCACACTTTGTTATTTCAAGGAATGTAACTCTTATTAAGGATAGATTCTCAAATGTAAAATTAACCCTTGGAAGCAGGGAAATTCAGTTAGCAGGTAACCCCAAGAAATCATATTCAATCCCAGTTTCAAACGAAATAGAGCGAATTCAAATTTACATAAACATCACAAAAACGCGAAATTCAATTTTCAAAGATGTTGTTCCAATAATAACAGCTTATCTGTTTGATCCTAATGAAAACATTGTTTCATATTCATCTAGTCTCGGCTATGACATCGGTAAAACTTATCTTGAAACATTATCCTGCAATCTATCCGGAAATTATAATTTGGAAGTAAAAATTTACCACGGAATCAAAGGGGGATATTTTTCCCAACGAGGTCTATCAGTTGCAGACGTCGACTATGATATATCTATATCTAGGTCATTTTTAGATAAGCCACATAACCCTATTGTTCCAAACCTTTCAATTTTAGCCCCATACTTAACTGCCGCCCATGGCGGGTTAATAATTGCCGAGGAAGATTTTGCACTTACATCAGACGATTATTACAATGAAGCCCAAGGAACCGGTTCAGGACCTTCTTATAATGAAAAACTACATCTACATAACAACGAAAAGGTAAATTTAACACTGTCAGAACTAACAAAAAGCCTAGCATTGATGGAAAATTTCGATTTGTTAGATGGATACCTTGAAGGATCAGCATGGCTTGCAATACTAGGTGATGCTAACATGATTCCCATGTATTACTATGGACCATCTCAGGCAACTCTTTATGAAAAAGGTCTTGCTTCAGATAATCCATATTCTCTCAATTGGTCTTTATCTGTAGGTAGAATCATCGGATGGGATGTTCAGGATGTTTCTTTATTAATCGACAGAACTTTGTTTTATGAAGATATTTGCAATCAGCCAGCTAGTTCAAATGACTGGCATAACAGATTCAGTTTCATATTTGGAGAAGGATTCGGAGAAACGGGCGGCATCTTTCATCAAATTCCTTATGCAATTGAAATTACTAAATTTGGGTTTAAACCAAGAGTTTTTGGCGATTTCAGAAACGGGCGGCAAATAACAGAATTTTTAGATGCTTATACTGGCTCAAATTATATTGAATACTTAGGTCATGGAGATTGGTATTGGTATACCCCATCTTGGTATGGCTTTGATTATTTAAGTAAGGCAATAGATATTGCCCATGTACAAAATTGGATTTTTTCAAAGCCTAGCATTTTTCTCACATCGGCATGTCTTATGGGAAGAATTGATGGAATCCCACCAAGGATGAATATCGGGGCAACAATGCTACACGCAGGCTGTAATTCGTTTATAGGTGCAACAAGGGAAACTGGTAGAGAGGCAGGACTTGCTACACTAGAAAATCATTTAATTATGGATGATTTGAGCATTGGCGAAGCACTTAGACAAGAAAAATTGGTGGATAAGGAACTTCCAACTTACTATGTTCGTATTCTTTTAGGAGATCCTGCATTTAATCCTTATGAGCCAAATAATGGATTCAGTAATCAAGGAATTCCAATATTGAAAAAATAAATGACTATTTTCAAAATACTTACTGATATCTTGGATGATTATAATGCCGATATCCATATTTTCCGTATAATTTGTAATATTTCGTTACTCTCATCATCACATACATGAACGCAACAATATACAGAAGGGATACGCCTAGAAAACCAACAGCAAATATCAAGAATAATCCAAACAGAACTTCAATCATTAAAAAGGTATTTTTTGATTTAATAAAATATAAAGATATTTAGTAAAAATAACAAATTGATAATTAATCACAAATTAGCATTTTAAGACATATTAAGCAATAATTAATTTTACATTGTCCATTTTTCTGCTAGTTTGAAAAAGTCTAACCATCTCTTTTATCTTTTCAGCATCACCTTCCAATATAAAAATTTCAAGACATTTATTTCTTAGATGGCTGTGTATCTGTGTAATAGTGACATCCTCAAAATTATGTTTAATCTCAGAAACAACATCCTCTGAATCTGAAGAATGAATCAAAAGAAGTATTGCGTTGATTTGACCGGAAATTTTTTCTCTATCTTTAAATTCTGAAATTAAATATCGAGCGCCGGCTCTAATGACTTCAGATCTGCCAGAATACCCTAGTTCCTTTTCCATTCTATCGATTTCATTCAAAATATTTTCATTAAGAGAGATACTTACAACTACCATTAATCAACAATATTAATAACTTATTTAAAAAATTTACATAAATGTTATTAATAAATTTTATAAATCTTAACAAAATATCGATACTCATGGGGAAAATTCTTACAAGACTAGTACATGAAATGAAAAATCATGCTCCTTTCACAATATTTGGTGCACTTACTGGCATTGCCATCATGATAATAATTATATACGGAAATTTTCTTGATTATGTTTCACCAATTTCGGAAGATATATTTTATATTCTTCATCCCACTCATGTGTTTTTTAGTGCGATTGTTACTACAACACTTTTCATAAAATATAACAAAAAAAACTTATGGCTTGCATTAATAATTGGCTATACCGGATCAGTAGGCATCGCAACAATTAGTGATTCCATTATTCCTTTTATGGGTGAAACAATTCTGGGACTTGATAACCCAGAAGCACATATCGGATTTATTGAAGCACCCCTTCGCACAAATATCCCCGCAATTATTGGAATACTTTTAGGTTATTGGAGAGGTGTAACAAAGTTACCACATGCAGGACATGTTTTAATAAGTACATGGGCATCGCTTTTTCACATAATAACTGCGATAGGTTCAACGATAACATTTTTACAAATGATCGGAATATTTGTATTTCTTTTCTTAGCAGTATGGATTCCTTGTTGTACAAGTGATATTGTTTATCCGATATTGTTCTCGATGAAATCAAAAGATGGCGAGGTTACATCGGCAAAAAAACTTTAATAAATAATTTTAAAAGTGATAAAAAGCTACACTAATTCGCCAAAGGGGAGGCAATTACATATTGAGGTGAAATAAATGGAGTTAGGTCTTTTGATAGCCTGGTTGATGCCACTTGTATTTTTTTTATTACTGATCTTTTTTGTGCAGGTGATTCCTCACTAATGGGAATGCTCCACATATTTGACACAGTAGTAAAAGTCATAATAGCATAAAAAAACATAAACAAATGAAATGTTGAAGTATAAAGTACAATTGCAATAGAAGAAAAACCCATCATAAGAATTAATATAAGAATCGACAATTTTCTTCCTATTATATCATTTAATCCATTAAGCAAAAAAATGAAAAAAGTTGGAATTAAGTACCAACCTTCCCACCATTCAAAGTCGGCCGTTGAAATATTATAAGTTTGACAAATATAAGGCAGTGCAGTCATCTTCACACTTGAAAGATATTGATCCATTATGGCAACAAGGCCCATAAAAATGATCAGATATATCAAATAGTTACGAGATCTGGAAATTGTCAAAGTCTGTTTATCTGAGTTCATTATTTTCACACTAAATCTTGATAATTTTCTCCAGATAGTAGAAATATTGTTAAATAGTTATCCTTTTTCTTGATCGATATTCAAAAAAAATGATGTTTATAACAAAAATCAAATTTGTTAAATATTACCTCATAATATTTACTATAACATGCGTGTTCTAGTAACTGGTGCTAGTGGATTTATTGGTAAAAATATTATAAATGAATTATTGTCACACAATTATAAGGTTGTAGCTCTCACAAGAAACCCTGATTTTTCGATTCAGGGAGCAGATATTGTAGTGGGAGATATTACAAAAAAAGAAACTTTGTTTGATGCTTTTGTAGATATTGACGGTGTATTTCATAATGCCGCTCTTGCAATGGATTGGGGTAAAAGAAAAGATTTTCAAAATGTAAATGTTCGGGGAACAAAAAATATATTACAACTTTGCCAAAAAAATGGGATCAAAAGAATTGTGTATACCAGTTCAGCAGGTGTATATGGATTTCCAAACATCTCAGAAAGAATAACTGAAAATAGTCCTCTCAACCCCCTTAATCATTATCACCAATCAAAGTTGGATGGTGAAACTGTCTTATGTCTGGCCGAGGAAACTATTGTATCAATTATTCGACCGCCGCTAGTAATTGGACCTAACTCCCATGCTACAAAATTAATAATATCAAAAATTGCTTCAAATGAAATTAGTTACATCGGTTCTGGTGAGCAGTTAATTTCCATTGCACATCCCATGGACGTTGCTCAATGCCTTCGTTTAGCTTTTGAAAAAGACCACATTGGAGATATTTTCAATGTAGTAAGTTTCACTTGTTCAATAAAGGGCTTATTAACAACAATTTCTGAAAAACTTAATATTCCCCCTCCAGACAAACATATTCCTTATTTTATCGCCTATCTCTATGCAACTATTTCTGAACTTCTTGCCAAACCACCGAACCTTACAAAATTTCGAGTTAAATCATTAGGGACCACTCGCCAAATAAGTTGCGAGAAGGCAAGAAAAAAATTGGGTTATAATCCAATCCATGATCTTGATTCAACAGTTAATGATATAACTGAATGGTACAAAAATGAAATTTAAAACTAATTTACTCAAAAGATCTTTGGAATTATTCTCCAAGGTACATCCTTCATAAATTTCTTGTATTCTTCTCCGTATTTTTTTATCAGAAGTTTTTCCTCATCAAAAATACTCCACATCATTACTGGCAATGCAACTACAGCTATTAACAGAGCGGCAAGTGAAAAAAAAAATAGTGCAAGTCCAAACCCAACAATTATAATTGAAGCATAGTGTGGATGTCTAATATATTGAAAAATCCCGCCAGTTACAAGTTGCCCACGATAAGTCTTTGTCCAAAAAATCTCCCATTTAAAATAAATGAAAGTACCAATAATAAAAATTGTCAAACCGGAAAGAATGGTTGCTAAACGATGAAAAGGTATCTCCCATACTCCATAAAAAGCAGTTAGCGGACCAATCAAAATGATAAGCAACAGGGGTGCATAATGCACAATAAATAGTGCCCTTAGTTTTTTTGGAGGTCGATAATGAAACATCTGACTCGACCAATCATAAAATACGCAGACCGCCGATTCCAATTTCTATCTCTTGAGGTTTAAGGGTGTGCTTGGTATTTCTCATCTTCATTACTGATATTTTTCTTCTATCCATAGTGGGATCAAAATTTAGAAGAATTACCGAATCTGCAAGAAATTCCGAAATGCCATCACGTGAAAGTATAGTAGATCCTAATGGCAATTCAGAGGTTACAATGGAAGTTGTTTCAGATGTCTCCAGAGCATCAAAAATATATCTTAAATGTAGTCTTCTTATAGGTAATTCGGACTTAGATGATTCACCACTGGCAGAATTAATTATACTAATGTCAGGGATGTTGTCTGTATTTTTAATAAAAATTGGCATTTCAGCCAAAGGTGAAATCGAGTCGAGAATAACCCTAGAATAGCTACCCGAAAGAATTTCATTAGTCATGTTTTCGTATATCATTTTTTTATTTATGTTCAAATATTGAAATTTAACCAATTTATTTTCAATAGCAGAAGTAAAATCAAACCCAATTTTTTTGGCTTGATTAATTATACCATCGACTTTCTTATCTAAAGTGAGATAAAGTCCTTTCTCGTTATTTTTTAATCCCTCGTAGAGAAATTGGAAACAAAATATGCTTTTTCCACTTCCAGGTGGGCCAGAAACCAAATTAATCGATCTCTTTGGAAAACCACCTTGAACGAGAGAATCTAGACCTTCCAAACCTGTTTTAACCCTATCATCAATTTGATCTTGCCGATAGAACATTTCCTCAGCCACATCCATTCCCATTATGAAATAACATTGCTATTATATTATTTTATCCTTTATTTTTTAGGTATCTTAAATTGCTAAAAAATTACAATTTTTAAGTCTTTCTTTTTGTCTTTCACTTATGCTTAATATAGTTTTCTGGAGGTTAAAAGAAATATTTATATACTTATAAAAATAAAAATAATACATATAAAATTGCTAGGTGATTAATTGTCCCAACAAAATGTCAGCATCTGGATATGGCTCCAATTTGGAAGAATAATCAAAGCCATCTTATGCCCAGATGATGGCACAATCCGTATCTTCGACGAAGACGATAAACTAATTTTGAAACGTACAGGTCTAAACAGAATTCAAATAAAACAAATTGAAAATAACATTATGAGATATGGTGCAAAAAGACTTAGTCAACATGCAGAGCCTTTCAAATTTTTATAAAAATTTATTGTGAAAAATCTACAGTTCTATCGGGAAATATCTCAATACCGTCCTCTGTTATTTGCATAGAAACCACTCGTTTTTCGTGCTTCATATTCCTCATCTTCAAGACTTCAATTGCACTTTCTCTACCGTTTTTGTTTTTCAAATTATACAAAACAATGATTCCATCAGCTAAGAATTCCTCAATGCCTGATTCACTGAATCTACTAGGAACCGGATCTGTTTCGGTAATTAGAAAGGATGTGGCCCCCGACTCCTCAAAAAAATCAAACAGTTGCTGAAGATAAACCCTATAATTCTTATCCTTTGTAACAGATACGGAAATAATTGCTGTTAAAGAATCCACAACTATAACCTCTGGATAAAAATCCTTTGGAATAACTAAAGGTTTTATTCGGCTTGAAACCTCGGTTGCGGATCCTGAACCTCCTAGAGAGCCAAACTTCATTCTTAAAATATCCAAAGGATTAATTTGTTGAATTAAAAACTGATTGTTTTCAATATATTTCCTCACATCCCATCCAAATTTATCCATACTCATTTCAATCCTGTCTGCATTTTCTTCAAAACTAACATACATGCAGTTTTTACCCTTAGAAATAAGATTAAAACAAATTTGTCGGCATATTATACTTTTACCGGTACCCGGACCTCCCGCCACCAATACAGTGTTTCCACGAGGGATTCCCCCTGCTTCGAATAACGAGTCAAATCCAGCAATGTGGGTTTTTAAAATTGGATCTTTTTGTACCCTTTCAAGATTTCCAACAAATTGAATATCGCTCATGATATATCGCTCAAATTATTAGTATTGTAAGATTTAATTATTCCAATCAGACCATTCCGAGAGTTATATATCCATCTTCAATAAAAAGCTTACTTATTGGAAACACAAACTCATTATCCTGGAAATTTTATCAGGTAAATATATAACCTGGACCAATCTGAGCCCCAATATTATTCACAGTTAATTCCAAATAAAGATTTTTTGTACCGGGTGTAATGCTAACATACTGTGGAGAGTTTAGAGGATATTTTCTAACAATAATATAGCCATTTTTAATTTCCCCCTCAAGCATTTTATTTAATGAATTATTCCAAGCGTCAAGATAATCAGTATAAATTCTAACAAAAGTCGTTGCACCAGCATATGTTGTTTTACTTGAATAATTAGTCCTAATGAATCGATTTTTATAACCGCTGTTTGAGTTCTTACCTTCCACACTTTTTAACATAGGAAGACTATAATAAATCCTTATTTCACTACTTCTATTTTCAAATTTTATCGATGGTTCAATTATCACCGTTTCTCCATCAGGTTGTTTCACTATGACACTACCACCCTCCAATACATATAATTGATCAATATAATATGAATTAAACGCCTCGTAGCATATAGACGTAAGAGGGACGCCTATAAGAAAATCAGAGGTAATCTTGGAATCTGTTCTACTCTCATCAATTACATCCAATTGACCAAAAGCTCTTGCGGTTACAAAATATGGAAGCTCATCACTGCCAAGTGTAATTGGTGATGAAATTGGAACGTTTTCACTGACCATTGATTGTAAATCAATAACCGATTTTAAAAATGAAAATTGATTTTCAACTTCATCCATGTGATCTGCTTCTCTTTGCTCCATAGTTTGTGGAATATATATGAGTTGGATTGTTGACAGAACAACTGATACCAACGCAACAAGTAACAAAGCCTCAATTACTCCTGCAACAGCATTCTTATTTATGAAAAAATGTTTGTGAGCCATCTCTCCATCCTAAACCTACATTTACAATATACAAATTCTAAGACTTATATTTTTCTTGTGTTTTTAACGAATTGATACAATGACAAGAATTTGAAAAAATTAATGAATCTCAATAATATTTGCAAACTCTAAAATCTAAATTAATCTACAAAGGGGAAAAATTATGGTAATGACATTTGCAGAAAAAGTACTGGCAAAATACGCAAATAAAAAAAGGGTGATACCCGGTGAAATTGTTACAGTCCGTCCAGATCATTTACTCACGCATGACAATACCGCTGCAATAATTCAAAAGATATCAAAAGAGTTGGATGAGTATGGAATTTTTTCAAGAGAACTTCCGATAATTGTTTTAGATCATGTAATCCCTGCTGCATCTGAAAAAACAGCAATGAATCATAAAAACATACGAGATTTTGTAAAAAAACACAAAACCAAACATTTTTTTGATGTTGGCAACGGGATTTGTCATCAAATTGTAGTTGAGAAAGGGCTTGCACTGCCAGGTAAACTTCTTTTAGGTAGTGACTCCCATACATGCTCATATGGTGCAATAGGAGCTTTTTCTTCAGGTATTGATAGAACTGAGTCAGCTGCGTTGATGTTGACTGGTGAAACTTGGCTTAAAGTTCCTCAAACAATTAAAATGGAATTAAATGGAAAACTAGAGGAAGGAGTATACTCTAAAGATCTAATCCTATACATTATTGGTAATATCTCTGCATCTGGTGCGAACTATTGCTCTGTGGAATTTCATGGAGATGTTGAACAGTTTTCAGTGGAAGATCGTTTCACAATTACCAACATGGGAGTTGAAATGGGAGCAAAAAACGCTGTTTTTATGGTTGATGATGTAACAAGAAAATATCTTAATTTCCTTAAGGTTGATCCATCTACTTACAATGCAGTTTATCCTGATATCAATGCAGAATATGAAAAAGAACTTAGTTATGATCTTTCAAAAATATCACCACAAATTGCTTGTCCGCACACCGTTGATAATGTAAAACCTGTCTCAGAAATTGAGGGTCTTGAAATCCAACAGTGCTTTATTGGAACTTGTACGAACGGACGTATTTCTGATCTTCAGATAACTGCCAATTTACTAAGAGGTAAAACTGTCCATCCAGATGTAAGACTTCTTATATTACCTGCCTCAAAACAAATTTTAGAAGAGGCGCTAAAAAATAAAATTATTGATACTATCGTCAAAGCAGGTGGAATTATTTTACCTCCTGGATGCGGGCCATGTCTTGGAGCTCATCAAGGAGTACTTGCACCCGGTGAAAGATGTTTAAGTACGGCAAATCGTAATTTTAAGGGAAGAATGGGTTGTAAGGATGCAGAAATTTATCTTGCCAGTCCTGCTACAGTTGCTGTATCGGCAATCCATGGAAAAATAACCGATCCAAGAAGGGAGATGAAAAAATGAAGGTATGGAGATATGGTGATAACATAAACACTGATATGCTATTTCCTGGAAAATATACATACACATGCAGTACCCCAAGTGAAATCAAACCTCATTTACTAGAAGATCTTGATCCTTCATTTGCCAATGCAGTAAAAGAGGGGGACATTATTCTGGCTGGCAAAAACTTTGGTTGTGGAAGTTCACGAGAACAGCCGGTAGTGGGTCTAAAAGCAGTTGGAATAAAAGCCGTTATTGCTGAAAGTTACGCCCGTATTTTTTATAGATCATCTATCAATCAGGGTTTAACGCTAATCGAATGTCCTGAAGCAGTAAAGGCGTATTCAGATGGTGATGACATTTCACTTGATTTAGAAAGAGGAAAAATTAGCATAAGTGAAAAAAAATTTTCTTTCCCAAAGCTTCCAAAAGAAATTTTGGCTATTAGTAAAGCCGGAGGTTTACTTGAATATACGAGAAAAAAGTTAAAGAAAAATAAGTAACAAAATTGTTAATTTGTTTTTTTATAATAAGCGTGCTTATTATGTAAATGTTGATCTGTTAATTTATGATATTCCTCCGCATTTTTAATACACATCTCTTCGTAATTTTTATCCTGTTTGATAACCGTTCCTGGAACTCCTGTTACTAGACTATGGGTTGGAATTTTTTTGTTAGCTGTAACAAGGGAACTTGCGCCTATTATTGATCCTCTTTCAACAATTGCACCGTTCATGATAGTTGCATGCATCCCGACAATAACATTGTCGTGAATGGTTGCCCCATGCACTATGGCACCGTGTCCAATTGATACGTTTTTCCCAATGTTTACCTTGTGTTCAGAGTCAGTATGGATAACTGCACAGTCTTGGACGTTGGATCCATCGTCAATATTGATTTCATTTTTATCACCTCTTATTACAGCATTGGGAAATATTCCACAATTTTTGCCAATTTTTACATTTCCAATTATGACTGCAGAACTTGCTACAAAACTCGTTTTATCAATTTTTGGTGTCATTATCCTTACCCCAACAATACACATTATTACTTTCAATTTATTACAATTTTTTGTGCAATATTAAAAGACGGATAGAAGAAAGCATTTTAAAAAATTTTCATTGCAATTTTAAAAAAACCCTTATTATATTCAAATAATTTCTAAATAGGCATCAACTATCAGAATGAAGATAATTTTTTCTAAAAAGCCAACTCAAGATTACAAAACCTATGCCCAATATCATTATTCTAACTAATATACTTATCATGCTACCCCATCATTTGCCAATTTTTTACAATTGAAACTTTATTGATTACGTATTATAATTAATGTTTATAAAAATTTATGTTTTTTTAAAAAATCGCATTTGAGAGCGAGCAAATAAGGGTTAGAATACAACTCAAGCTTTTCTCAATAAATTTTTCAAATTTTATTAAAACATTGAAGTTGATAAAAACATTATAATTAAAATTAATATTATAGAAGTTATTCCTGCAAATATTAGATGTCTTGACATTTTCTTCCCTCTAAGTTTAAGCCAGTTTATAAGAGATTTTTAATCTATATTTTTTATTTTATTGTATCAATTATTTTATTGATTTTTGTCCTTCAAAGTATTAACATACTCAGATTACAATAATATTTGTCTTATAAATATTTAAATCTTTTTATAAATATGGCCATTAGAATAATTTTGAAATTATTCGTTTATCTTTAAAAGGGTAAAAGTTGCCAAATTCTTATCTAATATACAAATATACAATACCTGAAACATAGAAAATTCATTTTTTTTGTGGAAAAAATAAAATATTACAAATTCCTGTCATGACTTAATGAAAAAAAGTTATAAATGCGAGGAATGCGGAAAAATAATCACCACAGAAAAAGCTTCAATTCCCGATTGTTGTGGAAAACCGATGAAAGAATTTCCATTAGAACCGTGTCTTCAACCTGCACATGCTGAACATGCTCGCCCAATGGAAAACGAAGACGCATGCGATGATTTTAGGGGAGGATAAACTCTATAGAAATCTTTCAAATCTCTCTTTTTTTGCCTTACATATCGGGCAAACTCCGGGAGGTTCATCCCTAGCACATAGATAACCGCAAACTCTGCATCTCCAAACAGGCTTTTTTAAAGATCCAGAAACAAAAGACGAAGTTTTGTTTTTATTTATCTGGGATCTCTTTTCCCTTGGTGGTCGTCGTTCGGGAATAGATTCGGGAGTTTTATTTCCTTCCTTTATCTCTCTGGAAACATACAGAGCACAATAGCAAGCACCGTATTCATCAACATCTGCATCTCTATAATCACATGGACATATTATATCAAGATCTTCTTGTTTATCTCCTGAAGCTAATCTGCAGGGGCAGGCCCAGTACCCGTAACGTTTTTCATTAATTATAAGGCTTTTAACAAGTTCCTTTGTAAAATCTTTATCGGGATTTAGGTGATATCCAGATGCCTCAGCCTCTCTATCAAGTTTATTGTAAAGCTTATCGATTTCTCCATACGAAGGTTCAAAACTCATATTTTTAATGCCTCTTTTATTTCGTCTTCTTTATATCCAACAACACATTTTTCATCATTAAAAACCAAGGTCGGAAAAGAACATCTTGGATTCCACTTTTCTATTTCTTCAATTGTTTTATTCCTATCATCTTCCTCTAATTGATCAACATATACGTAATTATATTCAACTCCAAGTCCATCTAAAAATTTTCTTGTTTTTTTACACCATACGCATGTACTAAGCGCATACAACATAATTTTTCCCTTGTTTTTACCCTTCACCTTCTCAATTCTCATCAGTTATTTCCCTTCCATTTATTCATATATACAAATTCTTTGATTTTTTTACGCTCAGGTCTTTTTTTTTCTGTTTGGATTTGTTTTGCCGAAAGCTCTGGATAAATCTTGTCAGAGTGTTTGCCAACAATTACCAATGTTATTACATCCATTTCCTCTGGGATGTTTAGAATTTCTCGTGTTTTTTTTGGACTATACCCTGCAATTGGGTGTGCAACTAGCCCAAGTTCAGTTGCCCTTAGAATTAAAAAAGCAGAGGCCATTCCTGTATCAAATAAATAATATTCCCGATCTTTTATCAAGCAATCATCTTCCTTCTTACTACATACTGCAACAATCATTGATGCCCTTTTTGCCCACTCATTACCTGATGATAATACATTATGCATCTCCTTAAGAACCTTTGAATCATAAACAAAGACATATCTCCAAGGTTGATTGTTAAAGCAAGATGCTGATAACCTTGCACTTTCTGCAAGATAATTGATAAGTTCCTCAGATATCTGAGTTTTATCAAGTGAACGATATGCCCTCCTTTTATTAATAACTTCAATTAATTCCATAAGAACCTCAAAATCTAAATTATGCATAACCAGTAATTCCAGGTTTAAACCAAGTTGTTGTTTTTACGCAATGATGTCCATAATTAAACAAGTCATCAATAGTCTTTTTTAATAAGCTAGGATAAATCTCTCCCACAAGTTCTTGAATTGGGTGACCCCCGCAAAACAATTTAAAAGTTGGGGTTCCCATTATTCCGTATCTTGCAACAATTTCTTGGTTGTCGATTATATTTAACCTTGCAAAAACGATTTTGTTTTTTAATTCTTCAGCATATTTGTTAAAATGTGGCTCCATTGCCTTACAATGCACACATGTGGGACTATAAAACATTACCATTGCAGGTTTATCCCCATTTTTGACAATCTCTTTCCAACGCATTTTATCCAATTCTACAACGTCGGTATTGCCCATTTAAACTCCCCACGTTAATATATATTAATTATCAACCTAACTTAAAACGCAATATTAATGTTTTTATATTTGAATGTCTTAATTCCTAAAAATAATTTTTAAGTAGTGATAAATGATATCATATTTGAAAATATGGAAGAAATTAAAATTCTTGAATATAAAAAAATGGATTTATCTGAATCAATGGTTCTTGTTGCTTTTCCAACGGTTGGAATGATTAGCTCAATTGCAGGTAACTACATTATCGACTCTTTGAATTTAAAAGAAATTGGATCTATTGTTTCTAGATATTTTTCGCCTACCGCAATAATTCATAAATCAAAAGCATCGCCACCAGTTAGAATATATACAGGAAACAAAAACTGTGGTCCTGATGGATCATGCGAACAAATCGTTGTAATAATATCCGAATTTATGCCGCCATGGGAAATAATTCAGCCACTTGCAGAAAAAATACTAGAATGGGCTGATAAAAAAAAGGTCAAAATCATCACTGCATTGGAAGGAACCCATGCTCTTGGAGATTTGAAAAAGAAGGAATTCGTAGTCCATGGAATAGGAAGCACATCAGAAATGAAAAAATTTCTTGATAAATACAATATTGACCAGACCACAGAGGGAATGATTACAGGAGTTACAGGGGTACTACTTTATAAAGGTGTTTTAGAAAAAAGGAATGTGATTTGTCTCTTATCAGAAGCTCATGAGGCATATCCCGATTCTCGTTCGGCTGCAAATTTAGTAAAGAAATTAGATATCATATTACCTGGAATTAAAATAGATCCTGAACCTCTTTATAAAGAGGCTAAGAAAATCGAGGCAAATATTAGAAAATTTTTAGAGCAGTCTAAACCCACAGCACCAGGACTTCCCAAAACACCCTCCTCCATGTATGTTTAAAATTAATAATGACGAAAAAAATTAACTTAAGTGAAAACGAATGGAGGAACCGACTTCTCCCCAAAGTTTTTCATATCCTTAGGGAAAAAGGAACCGAGCCTCCTTTTACTGGTAAGTATGTAAATTACAAAAAACCTGGTATTTACATTTGTGCTGGTTGTAAAACTGCATTATTTTCTTCTAAATCAAAGTTTAATTCAGGCACTGGATGGCCAAGTTTTTTCTCGGCATTTGAGGAAAATATTGAAACACAAACTGACAAAAGTTTAGGCATGCAGCGTACAGAAGTTATCTGCCGAATTTGTGGTGGCCATCTGGGTCACTTATTCAATGATGGCCCCCCTCCAACGGGTCTAAGATACTGTATTAACTCATTGGCATTGGAATTTGAAGAAAACAAATATGAGTAAAATTACAGTCTGTGGCGCATTTTTACTGCTTCGCCGTACTTTAGTTCTATCATCTCAGAACCCGTCATTTGGGCAACACCAACACCACAAAGTGATTTATTTTTTCTAATAATTACTTCATCACCGACTCTTATTTTTTCATCTGCATCCTTTACGCCAGGTGCAAAAACGGATCCTTTTAATGTAAAATCATCATAAATATCAATCCAGTATTTCTCATTCTGTCCAAGAATTTCTGCACCTTCAATTGTTAGGGAAATTAGTCCCCTTTCCAATGTAACCATTCCTAATTGAGTACCTTTATGAAAGATTTTTAAATAAGGATATCGCCCAATTATTCTAGTATTTTCAAGTAACTGCTTAGCTATTTCTCTGCCAAATTGATATGATGCTAAAGACAATACGTTTTCTCTTTTTCTCAAATCTGGTTTAACTTTTTCAAATCTATTAGTATTTTCCTTTAATACTTCATGCAATCTTTCCAATGAATATGATGATGTTGGACTTGAATCAACAGTTGTTAAAATTGCATCAGGTATAATTGGAGACAAAAAATCTGCAATTGAGGATGGAAGATGTAGAATAATTTTTTTATAATCGTTTATCTTAAGATAATCTTTTAAAAGTTGGGCTATCATCTTTTTTTCATCTTCAGACCAAATTCCAGTAACTGATATATCATACATTGATGCCGGATAGGTTAACTCTAATTCTCTTGGTACAATTCCAATCGGGGATGTAATAATAATTTCATGCAGAATATCCGGGTTACTTAATCCTTCAATTTGTTTTCGAAACAGCTTATGAGACCTTGAAAAAGAGTATGGTTTTTTTGCTGAGCATGGAAGCAAAAGTAAAATCTTGGCACTTAGCGGTTTTGTGTATCTTGAAATTAATCTATTTTGAAATCTAACCACTTCAGGTCTTTTTAAAGATTCATTGGATGTTGCTACTAGCGTACTTTTTCTTACAATTGGTGTTCTTTTTTCCAAAAAAGAAAAATAGTTATTTTCAAAAATTTTCAAAATCGCAGTTAATTGCGGGTTTGACCTTATTCGAATTTCAACTAGCTCTCTTAATCTACCACAAGTTATTGCATTTCTAACATTTTTTATTTCAGAATTAATTGCATTGTAATTATGTTTTAGTATCTGTTCATAACTCATATTTGAAGGATTGTCTTTGTAATATTTGCAGACAGCACAATTACAGGGGTTTTCTGGTAGTGTATCTATCGGATACTCCCCAGTTGAAAACAATAGCATCTTTTTACGAGCAGCGGTTAAAGCAGAAATCGAATCGAAAAAGTCAACGCCCATATATGCAAAAAGTGCAAAATTCTCAGGTTTTCCAATTGCAGGCAAAATAATTATTTTTTCAAATCCAATTGATTCCCTAAGTTTTACTAAAAAATTTACAAATTGTGACTGCTGATTATACAATTGCAATGCATTTCCTAGAATGTAAATCAATGCTGGATTTTTTTTAACAGTTTTATCTACAATTTCAGGATTGCCAGGTATTACACATATAGAAGAATTAATTGATTTTTGATCTTCAACATTAATTAAAAGCAGCTCTTTTGATGAATCCTTTGGATAAAATAGTTTATTATAAAAAATCAACTCGTCTTTAGGTCTTTCAAAATCTGAAAACAATGCATCTACTATCTTTATAGAAGGCCTGATTATATTATCCTTGTAAGGAGTAATCAAAATATCTGCAGAGTCTGGAGTTTTTAATTTAGATGAATGAAGGAAAAAAATATTTGGAGTTTTAATATCGTTTTCTTTAAATGATAATATTCCAGTTCTGGCCGGACCATCCCGATTGATAATTTTAAATTGCATTTTACTAGGAAATAAGTTAACCTTTAATGAATATTTAGGAGTAAAAAAATTTGAAAATTACATCAGTGTCTAAAATATCTTTGACCCGAAAATACCATTGATATACCGTGCTCATCAGAAGCTTCGATTACTTCTTTGTCACGTATAGAGCCACCTGGTTGAATTATTGCCTTAACACCAGATTTTGCTGCAACATCTACAGCATCTCTAAAAGGGAAAAAGGCATCACTTGCCATAATTGAACCTTTAATATTTTCCTTGCCCTTATTTGTGGCAATCCATACTGCATCCACTCTTGCAGTTTGCCCACCACCGATTGCAACTGTTCTTGTATTTTTAACAAAAACAACAGAGTTGGATTTTACATGCTTAACACACTTAACTGCAAATTCCATTGATTTAAGTTCTTCTTTAGAAGGTTTCTTTTTTGTAACAATTTTCCATTCTTTTTGACTTGTTAAGTAAGTGTCTCTTTCCTGTACTAGAACTCCACCCACAACGGTTCTATATACTAGGCCTGATCTCTGGTTAGTTTTGTCAAGATCTTTTAATTTTAGTATTCTTAGATTTTTCTTTTTATTAAAAATTGAAGTGGCATCTTTGCTAAAGTCAGGGGCAATTATAACTTCTAAAAAAAGTTTTGAAAGTTCTTCGGCTATAACTGCATCAACCCTTTTGTTGAATGATACAATACCACCAAATGGAGAGTAAGTATCAGTTGCATATGCTTCTTTCCAAGCTTTAAGTAATGTTGTTGCACTAGCGATACCACAGGGCGTGGCATGTTTTATAATCACACAAGATGGATCTTTAAATTCCTTAATGCATTCAATTGCACAATCGCTATCTAAAATATTATTATAAGAAAGCTCTTTTCCTTGGAGCTGAACAACATTTGTAAGACAAGGTTCGGAAACAGGTGGTAAAATTTTATAGAAGGCAGCCTTCTGATGAGGGTTTTCTCCATATCTCATATCTTGCATTTTTCGCATTGTAATAGTATTTTCATCGGGCAGAATATCTTCAGTCCAAAGATTTCTTAAGTATGTTGAGATGATAGTATCGTATTGTGCAGTGTGCGAAAAGGCCTCAATTGCATATTTTTTACGCGTTTTAATATCAACATCGCCTTGTGAGTTTAAAGAATCAATTACTTCATCATATTGTTCTTTTTTTGTTATTACTATTACATCAGTGTAGTTTTTTGCGGCAGCTCTAATTAATGTTGGACCGCCAATGTCAATATTTTCAATAACATCTTCGATGTTTACTTTTGGTTTTTTAATTGTATCTTCAAAAGGATAAAGGGTACAGGCTACTAAATCAATTGTTTTTATATTCAGCTTGATAAGAGATTCCATATGTTTTTTTTCTTCTCTTCTTGCTAGAATTCCAGCATGAACAACCGGGTGAAGAGTCTTCACACGACCGTCAAGCATTTCAGGAAAACCGGTTAATTCAGAAATTTCAATTAATGGGATACTTTCTTTAGATAACTCTCTAGCTGTTCCGCCTGTTGAAATTATCTCTACTCCAAGTTTGGATAATTTATGTGCAAAATTTGTAACTCCTGCTTTATCTGACACGCTAATAAGAGCTCGTTTGACCCTCATCACTGTTACCTACCAAACATATGTAGAGGACTCATAAACGTTTGGGTCATTTTTGATATCTTAAGTTGATTTATCGGATTGGGCATCTGGAAAAACAGTTTACTTTAAATTCTCAAAAAGGAATTTAGATTGTAAATTTTACCATATGAAAATAGAAAAAACACAGTTATTTAAATTTCAAAAAACATGTTTATTTTCTTTCTTTTCAGAGTTTATACCATCTACTAGACTGATTTCTCCTTTTAATACTTTTAATGCTGTTTTTTCAGATATTGTGAATCGACCGTCCGTTAGTGTCCTGCTTTGTTCCTGTACCTTTTTGATATCCCCTTTTGTTGGGTTAAGAGGGAGACGACGCTGGATTTTACCACCAGAGAGAAGAGCAATTGACGCAGCGGCAATACCATCTTTTTCAGATCTACTAACCTGCCTTGCAGATGTTGTCTTTGTTTCGTCAACAATTTCTATTGGTACTTCAAGTGGAATAAGTGAATTAATTATTCTATTTCTTGTAATAACAGAGCCATGTCCTATGCGAATAATTGATTCATTTGATGGATATTCTTTCAGAAATCGCTTTACCTTTGCTGAGACTTTCTCAGGTGATTCAACAGTTATTTTTTGTAATATTACACCATCGCCAACAACCGCAATCCCAGGATTTTCACCTGGATCAATTCCCACAAAAATTTTTGAGTATAATTCCTTGCCAATCAACATTTGAACGGCCAAATCAATGGCGTGTTCAATTGAATCATAAACATCTGCTGCTATGGTTTTTGTTGATTTTATATCATGTAATTCACTATGTGAAGTCAAAATAACACCGATTCTTCTTGGGATATTATCTTTGGAAACCAAGGATACATAGGGAATCTTGCGTCTTCTCAGTGTTTTAATTAAATCATGATAAAGCGAGAAATCCTTGGTAAATATCCCCAACGTTTTCATATAAACATTTAATAAAATAATTTGATAATATAAAAAGATGGACCCTACCATTCCCAAGGCATTCTTCCATCTAAGTATCGCGTCCAAAACTCTTGTAAGTCTTTTACAACAAGTTTTTTTGAATCAACTACTTCATAACGATTTTGTATTTTTTTATCTATATCTTTTCCCATGCTTAGTTCAAATATATTCTCAACCAAAAAATCTTTTATATTTGTATATCTTCGCTTTACATCAACATACAGTCGACCATTTTTTTCATATGGGGGTTTAATTGTGTTCTCATTATCAGCCCATTTTTTTTTAAAATCCAAGGCGTTTTTTTCAAATTCAACGGGTGGACCCATGTGGGGATATTTTTCTGAAAGGGGGGATTTTGGGGTCTTTAAAATTATGTAAACTTTTTTGTTTTTTTCATCAACATTATATTGTTTATCTAAAATTTTAAAACCATAACTTTCACAAGAAAAAGCAATAGAACGCATTCCCTTCCTGATTTGAGGATGAAGGTTTTCGGCAATAATGTCTGGTTTTGAAAAAATTATTCCAACATAAAGAAAATCTTGATTCAGAATAAATGATTGTATTTTTTCTAATGACCACAACTTGGGTTCATTTGGAAAAAAGTAAGTAATTTTTGGTTTATTTAAGAATTCATTACTTGCCCTAACAAATAGATTAAATTTATCGATTGATACTGCTGAAGCGACATTTCGCTCTTTGTCCACTGGATCTATGAAGGTAAGCGGTGTGTCAAAATCCGGGGATTGGATATTGTTTAATGATAATTTCAATCCAGGTTTCCAATCCTTGGCAGTCTTTATTAGTTTTTGAAAAGTTTGAAATTTTAATATTAGAATTTCACAAAGATATCCCGAAAAACCCTCGATTTCTGCCTCTGCACCGTAGCAGCCAATTCCTTTCAAGAATTGTTTTAATATTCGTACCTGATCTTTTTGATATTCTTGAAGATGTTTTTTTATATAGCTTGTATGCAAGGGGGTTCGATCAACAGCCGATAGTTTTTGTGATGCATTCTCAATTCTATAGCAAGGAACAATCTCAACCTTAAAATTTTGAAAATAACCCCTTATGTATGGATGTTCTGCATAGCACCCCTCTGTGTCATCAAGAAGTTTTCTACCAATATTTAAAGCAATTTTTCCGATATTTTCCTTTGAAAAGCTTGTCGGAAAAACCAAAAAAAGATCAATATCTAAATTATTTCTCAGAAATGTATCTTTTGCAATAGAACCTACTATCTCTGTAGAGGCAGGAAGATTTTTTGAATGCAGTTCCTTATTTACGATTTCCAAAAGTTTGTTAACTACATTCTGCAATAATTTTTTATCTTCCTCCGATGGAATTATCTTTTCAGTTACTTTTTGTTCAATTTGCTGTATCGAAATCATTTGTTACATTATTCCTGATTGTTCTATTCAATAAAACAATTACTACTATTGTAATAGCAGCTCCTGCAATAACATCAGTAATCCAATGAATACAGAGATATAAAACTGAGATTATTACAGCAATTGCACAAAATATTGTAAAATATGAAAATTTTTTATTTCCAGTAAGGTAAGCACACCATGCAATAAGAATGGTCATTGCAGTATGAAGGGAAGGAAAACAATTATTTTGAGTTGTCAAGCTATAAAAAAAGGTTTCAACAGAAGGTAATACATTATTTAATGAAGAATCTAACTGATAATATTTGTAGACGTTTGTTACGGGTATAAACAAATAGAAAGGAAGAGCAATTAAGTAGATAGAAAAGAGACCATAAGAAAGAGTTTTCATTGATTTTACATTATTTGTAACAACAAAATAAAGAGGCGAAAACCATAGTGTAAAAGGATATACTCCAATATAGATAAATACAAAAAAAGTTACAAGTGCAGGATTCCAAAGATTAGAAAAACCAGATACAATTCCTCCCTCAAAATTATCTAAAACTGTTGCAAAGTCAAAATTGATCCAGTTGTCAATTATTGGATCTAATATATTTACTTCAATAAGATGAAATATCACTACCGCCAAAATTATTACAATATAATTTATGTGTTGAAAGGCGTAGTGCATTAAATTAGATATCTTGATTTTATAAAAATCTCTTGGAACAATAAATAAAATACTTAACACAAAAAGTGCAAGATTAATACCACCTAAGGCTATAATCCACGTATCAACCATCGGATCATCTCTTTATTTTCACAAAAATACTTCTTTTAAATTTGAATAAATTGGACCTTGAGGTGTTAGTTGACTTTTTTTCAGTTTTATCGAAGATACTTGGAAAGTTTTAAAAGTGGTTTCCTTGTATTTTTCAATTACTTTTATCAATTCATTTTTGTTTTTGGCACTTCTTACGCGCCCTATTGTTAAATGCGGTGAAAAATTTTTCTTCTCTTTCTTAAATCCCAAAATAGTCAGTTTTTCATCTAAAGTTTTTGAAATTGAAGCAATTGTATCCACTGGACTTATTCCTACCCAGATAACTTTTAGATATGATTCGTTAGGAAAAACGCCAGTCCCCTTCATAGTTATTTCAAATGGTTTTATCTCAGCAACAGTTGATGAAATAATTTCATAAATATCATCAATTTGTTCTTCCAGGGTATCACCTAGAAACTTTAGAGTAATATGGATGTTTTCCGGCTCAACAAGTTTAACATTAGCTCCAGTTTTTTTTATGTCCTGTTGGAAGTTTTTTAGAATTGAAAATGGTTCGATCTCAATTGCAATAAAACCTCTAAATGATACCATTTTTAACTCCTTAAGACATTTTGTAAACGCGTTAATGCTTTAATATTCTACCCGCAGCAGCACTTTATTAACAATTCTGGTAACGTGTGTTAAACAATGCTTATAAACAATAATTTAGAAATTTTTTGTAAGTGATGAGACGTTGAAAAAATTGGATTTTAATAATAGATTAAAAGGTTATATTGATCTGCTTCGTCCATTTACTTTACTAACTCCATTTATCGTATCAATAAGTATTATGATTGCAAGTTTTTTTTATAATAAAGCCTCCGGGGTTTTTGCCGATGTATTTTTCAGAATGATTTTACCTTCTGGATTCTGCATATCTATACTTAATGCAGCATCAAACATTCTAAATCAAGCAACTGATTTAGCAACAGATAGAATTTCAAAACCTTACAGGCCCATTCCTAGAGGAGTAATATCAGTTAAAAAAGCTACAGCCATTTCATATATGTTATACACACTTGCTTTGAGTCTTGCATTTTTTATAAATGCAATGTTTTTTATTTTGGTGCTATCAATTGCAATCTTTACAATATCTTATTCTCTACCGCCCAGAATGAAAGATCAATTATTTCTAAATCAGCTATGGGTAGCAATTCCGAGAGGATTATTGGGAATTTTTGCTTCTTGGAGTCTTTTTGGCAATTTGTTTGAGCCCCTACCCATTATCATAGGAAGTATGGCAATGTTGTTTTTAATTGGTGGAACAATTACAAAAGATATAACGGACAAAGATGCAGATAAAAGCACTGGCACCAAAACTTTGGTAAATACATACGGGATAAAAAAAGCAGCCTTTATGGCCCTTCCATTCCTATTTATTCCATTTACCTTTGTTCCTTTAGTAATTAGCGTTGGAATACTTGAACCGCATTTTATGATACTTACTTTATTTGCAATACCTGGTTATCTAATATTCTACTCCATGGTAAAAGACAAGACTCGAAGTGCTTTATTTGAAAATACCAAAGCATGGTCTCTGATGTACTTTACATATCTACTTTTTGCAATAAGTTTCTCCATATTAGCGGTATTGGGCAGTGTAATAGGTTAAAAATAAAATCACTAGCCTCCACTTATCATATGAATAACATCAACTTCAGATCCATTGGGAATAATGTAGCTATTATGATCTTTTCTTGGTATTATTTTTTTATCGATTTTTACAATTATCAGAGGGAAAGTATATTTCATACGTTTCAGAAGCTGGGTCACTGTCTCATTTTCTAGCCAGTCAACTGTCCTTTTATTTACTGTGATGCTCATTGGTCTTTCCCCAATAAAAGCTCTAAGGCCAGATTCGCCTCCCAGTTGGCTGCTATTGCAACTCTTGGTGCAAAAAGAATATCCTCATCGCTGGATTTCGCCTCCTCATCATAGCACATGTAGAGGTTGCCTAAGCATTTTGTATTAAATCTTTCACAGTGACCGTAACCCGTGATTCCCGAAGCTGCAATTATTGGTTTATCTGGGAGTTTTTCAAGGATTTCTTCAATAAATAAAGTTTTTATTTCTGCACTATCCAATGCCTCGATAATTACGTCGACATTTCTAAATGGCTTTTCCATCGTTCCTTTTTCAAGTCTAATTTCGTGGGTTTCAACGATTGTTTCGGGATTTATTTTTTTAATGTTTTCTTTGATTGCAGTTGTTTTTAGTTTACCAACTTGATCAAGAAAAAAGTATTGTCTATCTAGATTTTTTTTTTCAACAAAATCAAAATCAACTAAGACAAGTCGGCCAACACCTGCCCTTGTTAAAGCAATTGCAACATTTGATCCAAGTCCACCGATGCCTGCTATCCCAACACTAGAACTTTTTAATTTTATCCTAATTTTATCAAACATTGATTTATTCATGTAACTTATTACCATTTTTCCCAATATCTGGGATCCGTAGTCGGTGCTTTCTCGCCTTTTTTGTATTTTCCGCCCCAAACATTGAGCCCGGCTTTTTCATCTTCATCAATTGCCTTTTGTAACATTTTTAATATTTTTGGATCATCAAATCCCAACTTTTTCATTTTCTGTGGGGTAGGAACGCCGTTATGGGTCCAGCCTCTCCGGAAATACACCGCATCGGCAAGTTTTTGATATTGATCCTGGCGATAATTGTACAAAAGTTTTATTTTTTCGGCTACAGGCATTTTTTCGACTTCTTCTCCGGCAAGATCAAGTTTTTCCACAAGTTGTTTATCATACCTATCCCTTCTTGAAATATACTCCATTTCAGTAACAGGACCCATTGATCTGTAAGGAATCCAATCATCCTTTCGTCTACCACGACCTAGCCAAACGTTCATTGCTCTTTGCCAATTATAACAACGTTCGCTTTGTAAAATAAGCTCTTCTTTGTTTACCTTCCAACCTGTCACAGCATTTTGATAATCCACATAATTTTGTACATGCTCTGGAACTTTTGCAGGTTCGTCTGTCTCTGCGTTATTTTCGGGTTCAACGTCATTCCAAGGAAGTTTACATAGGCCGTTCAATCCAAACCAAGTTCGCCACATTGGAAAGTAATGAAGGGCTTCTGCCTTGTCTTTAAAAGTTGGAATCTGATTGTTAACCATATCCATGAAAATCAACCATGCTTCGTCATGTTGCGGACCTTTCAACGTAAGTCCATATCCTCCTTGCATTGCTAGGGATTCTTTTGTTACATATTCAGAATACTCCAAACCCTTACTTTCCATTCCACAATCATCAATGAGCTGAGGATCTCCCCATCCCTTCTCGATTAGCCAATCCTTTACTCTTCTTATGCCTTTTGCAGCAACTTTTACAAACTCTCCCTTATCTCCCTTAGCTATTCTGTGAATAAATTCCAGTGCTGCCTCACCGTTTCCAAAACAAAGCTCGAGTCCATCACATCGTTCCTTGTTTAAAATTCCATATTCGTACATTTCCATGTAAAATGCAATTGAAGTTCCTGTAGATATTGTATCAAGCCCATACGTGTCACAATAGAAGTTAAACTCCAAAATCCATTTTGGATCCCAAAGACTCATGTTTGCACCGCACCCACAGGTTTCGTATTCAGGTCCATCTACTGTGACTCTTTCTCCCTTGTAAGGCCCAGTCATAACAGTAAATCCATCGACAGTTTTTGCACATGCCATTGTGCATCCATGCCAGCACCCATCAGGTATTATTTTTGTAAAATATCTATAGAATTCAGGCGAATAAATCTTAGATGCTTTGGGAAAGCTTCCGAAACGATAATTCTCAGTTGGCAACAAATCATATTGATCCATAATCTCAACAAGATGGACTGTACCAACCGCCCTCATGTTACACTGATACTTATCAAGGTCTCTAATCTCTCTATGAAGTTTAGTTCCAACTTCCACAAGTTTTGCAGGATCAGCAGGATTGTTTGAAACGCCGTCAAACTTTTCCACTTTTGCAACAATTGCCTTGATTTTCTTATCACGTAAAACAGTTCCTAAACCTCCTCTACCAGCTTGTTTAATTCTTGGAACCTTTCTGCGAATGTCAAAAAATGAAAAATTCATACAACCCCAGTAACTGTGTTCTGCTGCAGTTCCTGCAGAAACAACTGATACTTTTTGCCTAGATTTATCTGTGTTTTCAGAGGCGTACAAATGTGTTAATTGTTCGGCAATCAAATGTGAATTAGTTTCTTCCAATGGTGCCGTTTCAATAGTAATTTTTCCTTCCTCGCCATCAACAAGAATTATTACGTCTTGCTTTGCCTTACCCTGAATCTCAATTGCATCAAAACCTGCAAACTTTAGATAAGGGCCAAAAAAGCCTCCAACATTGCTATCACAAATTATATCAGTTGAAGGTGAAACTGTTAAACACAATGACTTTCCGGAGCCCGCATATTGAGTAACACCGCATAAAGGACCAGTAGTAATAATTAACTCGTTTTCTGGACTATCCCATCTTGTCGTGGGTTTTATTGAATCCCACATTAGTTTTAAACCAAATCCCCGACCGCCGGTAAATTTCTTTTTCATATCTTCTGTTACTTTTTTTTCCTTGATTTCTCCGGTAGATAGATTAACATAAAGAGTTCTATTTGCAAATCCTTTCTGGATTTCAGATTTTTTAAATTTATATTCTGAAATAATCTTGTGTGCTGATTTTATTTTTTTCAAATCCCACTTGTGTTTTGTGTTTCCTGTTTCGTATTCTTCTATGGGAATTTGTCCTTCAGCCAATTTTATGCCCCCAATTTATGGTAAACTACATCTTTGATATGATCAATTTTGACTTCCACCAGTTCCAAGGCCTTTTCGGGACATGCCCTAACACAAGCACCACATGAAATACACTTAAAAGGCTCAATTCTTGCATCGGATTTTCTCATTGCACCTATCGGGCAAAATCCCACACACGCCTGACAACCTATACAAGTTTCTTTATCAAGCCAAACTACCCCATTTTTTCTTCTTGTCAATGCCCCGACAGGACACATGTCAATACATAAGCCTCTTTGATCGCAAACATGCATCTTAAATTTCCCGTTTTGCTTAATTATTCTAATTGCAGATTTCTCCCTGCCTTCATCTGTTTTAAAATGAACCTTTGAACATGCTTTTTCGCATTCAAAACATCCCTTACATTTTTCAGCATGAAATTTTAAAATTTTTACGGTTTTAGGTTTATCCATCAAAAATTCTCCTAAACAAAAATAAACCAATTTACAACCACAAAAATCCAACAAAACAAAGAAACCGCACCAACCGTAGGATAATACAGCTTATCTTTTAAGATTTCAATATTTATATCTTTAAGAAGTAAAACCGATGGAACTGTAACTGCACCGATAATTCCAGCAAGAAGTCCTCTTGATAATATTTGTGGTATGAACCCCAATAAATTTTCCAAGAAGAAACCCGATGTGGATACAAGTGGAGTTAGTATCTGTGTTGTAATGTAGCCCCCGACGTAAATAACATATGAAGAAATTATTCCCATGCTTACCTTCATTGTATTAGTTTGTAAATCCTTTAAGTCAAGTGACATTTTGTACCAGACAAGTTCAAACAAAAGTCCTTCTGCAGCTATAGCAATTGCAGAGCAAACAACGCAACCTCCAAACGGATTAAAAAGTCGTAAGATTCCTGCAACAAGACCCATTCCAAGCTGCATACCTCTCTGCTTGTAAAACATCCTGCTTGTGACCATTAAACCAATTGCAAAGAGACTAGTCATTAATGCTCCAGATGGTAATCCAACGTCAGATAATTTTGGACCGATTATGCATTCTGCAAATCCCCAAATTGATCCAAATACTATTATTCCTGCAATCAATTTCATTTTATCCATTATGTATCACCTCAATTTCTACTACATCTTTAACATTAAATGCCTTTGGTAAATCGGAAAAAACAACTTTTAATTCACTAGTCAAAACACCGTTCTGCATATTTTCCCAAGTAACTGTCTGAGAATAACTGTCTTTGCCAATAATTTTATAGGAATTGCAGGAGGGGCAATTAACGTTTATTGAAGTAATAATATTATCCAAGGCAATGCCTGATGCGTTAACAGAATCTAAATTTCTTATGATAATACTTGAAAAAAGATATTCTAGTAAATATTCCTCACCGTTAATTACTATGACATCTTCATTAGATTCATAATTGGAATTTAGCCCGTAAACATAAATCGAGGAAAAAGATCCTATTAAAAGCGCGCAAATCGCAATAATCGGAATAATTCTCTCCTTACTTTCAGTCATCGTGCACGGATGTAACCATTCATATATAAAAATTAGGTAGGTTTTTTACCACCATCTTCCTCTAGACTGATAGATTTTAATAAAATTTTCAATAGTTCTATCATACGTCCTTTCAACATCATCAGGGAAATAACAAGCAGGTAATTCACCAGCAATTCTATGGGAATAAATGCACTTGCAACACATGCCTTTTTTGCTGCATGGATAGGTACAATTGCAATTGGATTTGTTTTCTTCAACTCTACATTCTGGCATATTATTCCTCTATTTACCCAAAATCTGTTTAAACTTATTTTCGTCAATACATTCCAAATTCAATTTCTTTGCTTTTTCATATTTAGAACCAGGTTTTTCACCAACAACAACATAATCAATATCCTTACCAACTGATGAAGCAACTATGCCACCGTTTTGTTTAACAAGATCCCCTGCTTCAGGCCGTGACATACTAGTTAGTCCTCCTGTGAAAACAAATTTTTTACCCTGAAGAGGTAGGTTATCTTTTCTTTTTTCCTTTGTTTTAACGCCTATGTCTTTTAATCGTTCTATCAGCTGCATGTTTTCTTCTGTTGCAAAAAACGTGGCTATTGCTCCTGCTGATTTCTCCCCAAGTCCATATATCTCGTTTAGCTCTTCAGCTGAAGCCTTTGCTAGTTCATCAATGGAACTGTATTTTGATGCCAAGAGCTGTGCAGCATATTTACCTACATGGCGTATTCCAAGTGCATAAATCAGTCTAGATAGATCCTGTTTTTTACTTTTCTCAATGGAATTAAGTAGGTTCTGTGCAGATTTTTCTTTAAAACCCTCAAGTTTCAATATTTCTTCTTTTTTCAGACTATAGAGATCAGCGACATTATCAATGAGATTTTCTTCTATGAGTTTATCAATTGTTGAACCACCTAGGTGATCAATATCCATCGCATCACGTGAGGCATAGTATTTCACACGCCATTTAAGACGAGCGGGACAAAGCCTATTAGGACATCTAACAGCTACTTCTCCCTCCGCTCGAACTACCTCGGTATTGCATATAGGACATTTTTTAGGGATAATTTTCTTTTTTTCCTCTCCTGTTCTTTTCTCAATGATGCTTTTCACAACCTGAGGAATCACATCACCGCTGCGTTCCACTAGAACCCAGTCACCTATGCGGATATCTTTTCTCTTTAACTCATCAAAATTATGAAGCGTTGCACGTGAAACAGTCACGCCTCCTACTTCTACAGGTTCAAGAATAGCAACAGGTGTAAGAGTACCTGTTCTACCTACTTGAATAGCTATATCATTAAGACGCGTAGTGGACTGTTTAGCTGTAAATTTATATGATATAGCCCATCTAGGGTTTTTAGTAGTAAAACCAAGTAGTTTCTGCTGAGCGATAGAATTAACTTTGATTACAGCTCCATCTATCTCATAATCAAGTGTTTCACGTTTTTTCTCAAGTTCTTCACAGTATTTGATAGCTTCTTCTATGTCACCTACTTTTTTAATATAAGGATTAACTCTAAACCCGGCTTTTCTAAGGGCTTCTAATGTCTCATAATGTGTTTTAAAATCTTTATCTGAATATGAAAGAACATAAATCCATATATCAAGTGGTCTCTCAGCTACTATACGTGGATCAAGTTGACGAAGGGAACCCGCGGTAGCATTACGTGGATTTGCAAAAACATTCTCCCCTTTTTTTTCCATTTCTTTGTTATATTTTTTAAAACCAGAAACTGCCATATAGACTTCGCCACGGACTTCAACGTTTTTCAACTTGTTACCATGTAATCTAAGAGGTATACTATGTATGGTTTTCAGATTCTGAGTGATATCATCACCACTTATACCATCACCACGTGTAGCACCACGAACAAGTACCCCATTCTCATAAAGAAGTGCAACACCAGCTCCATCGATTTTAGGTTCAACAACATATTCAACATCTAAAACATGTTTTTTAACACGTTCATCAAAATCACGAAGCTCATCATAATTATAGGTATTTCCAAGCGAAAGCATAGGTGTTTTATGTTCAACTGTTGTAAAACTATCAAGAGGAGCTCCACCAACTCGTTGAGTAGGTGAATCAATGGTTATCAGATCAGGATATTCATTTTCAACTGCTTCAAGTTTCTTCAGCAGTTGATCAAACTCATAATCAGAAATCTCAGGGTTGTTTTCAACATAATATTTGTAATTATGTTTGTTTATCTCCTCACGCAGTTGCTCTATCTTTTTTTTAGCATCTTTTTTATTCATTATTCATTTACCCAGCATTTTCTCGAATTCCTTTAAGCCATAAGTGTTTAAAATATCGCTTTTTTCCTGCCAACCTCTTCTTGCCGTTGCTACCCCAAATTCCATATAGGTCATATTAGCAATGCTATGAGCATCTGTTCCTATAACACATTTTACTTTCTTTTCTTTTGCTAGTTTAGCATGTACATTATTTAAATCCAGTCTATCTGGAAACGAATTTATTTCTAAAAATGTGTTTGTTTTTTTCGCAGCATCAATTAGATTTTCTATATCAATTTTAAATGGTTCACGCCTGCCAATCAATCTTCCAGTTGGATGAGCCAATATATTTGCGTGTTCATTTTCAATTCCGGATAGAATTCTTTTTTCCATCTGTTTTGCATCCATTTTCAAAGCAGTATGCACTCCAACAATCACAAAATCAAATTTAGCCAGCACTGAGTCAGGATAGTCCAAATTTCCATCTGTTTTAATATCACATTCTGTGCCGAAAAGTACTGTAATGCCCTCTAGTTTTTTGTTAATCTGCTGAATTTCATTTTGCTTTTTAATTAAACTTTCTTCAGAAAGTCCCCCAGCAACCTTCAAGGACTGAGAATGATCTGCAATACCAACATATTTGTAACCTAATTTTTTGGCATGAGTTGCAATAGTTTCTATAGAGTCTGATCCATCACTGTAAATTGAATGAATATGTAAGTCTCCCAAGATATCCTTGTATTCTACAAGATGTGGTAATTTCCCTTCGGATGCTGCCTCAATTTCACCCATGTTTTCCCGCAACTCTGGCTCTATATACTCTAGGCCAAGGGCAGAATATACATCTTTTTCTATACGACCAGCAACGTATTTCTCTGCATCTTTTTCAAACAAACCATATTCATTTAATCTGAAGCCTTTTTTTATTGCAATGCTGCGCATTTTAACATTATGTTCCTTTGAACCTGTAAAATATTGCAAGGCCGCCCCGTAACTTTCCTTTTTTACAACCCGCAAATCTACCTGTAAACCATCCAAGAGAAGAACGCTACTTTTCGTCGGTCCTTTCATCAAAACTCTTGAAACATCTGGATAATTTACGAAATGATCCATTACCTCGTCAGGATTTTCAGAAGAAACAAGAATGTCAAGATCACCAATTGTTTCTTTTTTCCTGCGGAAACTTCCTGCAAGAGCAGACTTGTTAACTTCTGAACACTTTTTTATGTAATCATGATACTTGTTTCCATCTTGATAGGCCACATTTAGAAGTACGCGACCGCTCGTTTTTTCTTTTAATTGAATTCCCCTAAGTATATTTCTCTCAGTTATTTCTCCGAATCCATCCAAATCTCTAAGTTTGCCCTGGATGCAAGCTGTTCTAAGAGAATCTACCGTGGTTATACCTAGATTCTTATAAAGTGCTGCCACCTTTTTTGGGCCCAAACCGGGCAATTCTAATAGTTCAAGCAATCCCTCAGGAATTTCCTTTTTTAATCTTTCAAAATATTCAAGTTTTCCGGTTTCTACAATTTCTTTAATTTTTTTTGCCAGTGCTTCTCCAACACCTTGAATAGATTCAAGTCTACCTTCCTTTAATACAGTTTCAATATCTTCGTCAAGAACTTCTATAGTTTGTGCAGCCATCCTATAGGCCCTGGTTTTAAAAAAAATTTCTCCTTTTATATCAAGCAAATCCGCGATTTGGTATAAAATATCAGCCACAAATTTATTTTTCATAACGCCTTACTTATCTTTGTTTAAAAAAATTATGATATTTACTTCATCGTCATCTTTTAGTTTAAGCTTCTCCCTCAAGTAATATTTTGAGATAAATTCCAAAATATTTGAATAATGACTTCTTGCAGGCAGAACAATAGCACCGGCAAGATTGTTAATTTTGGCAGGAAAACATTGAACTGCTCCGAATGTTCTATTGTTTGATTCAAAGGAATCTATTAAAATGCCGGTATGTTTTTTTATTAAACGTATTTTGTTTTTATCAATGTGTTTGATTTCAACATTTAATGTTCCAGGAAATGCTGAAATTCCAAGCTTTTCCATAAATTGATTTGCATATCCATCCTGAGCAGTGTAGTATCTTCCCTCGCCCATACCTGATACAACCTTCCCAACGAGACTTACTCGATCGGTTAACTCAAAAATACTTCTGTACCGCATGTATTCGTCCTGTAGGGCTTCTTCTCCTTTTTCAGTAATTTGAATAAGTTGTTTTTTAATGCCCATCTCCCTGGTTATCATGTCTTGTTTATCAAGTTCAAGAAGATATCTCGAACCTGTTTGCTGACTTGTATTAAGTTGTTTTGCTAGTTCAAGAGATGAAATTTCTACTCTATTTTCTATAGCACCAAGCAAAGCTAACTCTTTCAACATTTGTAAGAGATACGGTTTCATATTAGAACTCCCAATAATCATCTAATCTGCTCAGCGAGTTTTTCTCCCTCTTTTGACAGATTATAGCCTTCCCCTTCTTTATCTAAGTAATTGTTGTTTACAAGTTCTTCGGCAACCTTTTTGGCAACGGTCAGAATTATATGATGTTTTTTAGCAATACGATTAATATTTGTTTCTCCAGAGGCAACTTCATCAAAAATTGCCTTTCGAAATTTATTTGAATAGATATATCCCTCATCCATTGTTTTTTACCAACTTACTTATTTTTAGTGAAACATATATATCAGTATTTTAAAGGATTTACGTATGAAAAATAACGTTTGACGATGCGATGGTTTTTTATCCTTTATTACCTGCTTTTGTATCATAATTTGACAATTAATTGTTCAATTTCCTAGTTTTTTAGTTATTAAATCCTATTTTGAACCACATTTTCTCAATAAAGCTTTTATAATAGAAAGAGTTTGATTTATTTGGAGGAATTGCTAAAAGATATTGGGGGAAATAAAATGAAAGGAAAAATTATTGGTTTTTTGGTTTGTACGCTTCTTGTAACTACGATATTTCCCCATTCAGTCTCTTCAGAGGTAAATGAAGGCTCAACAATAATTTATGTTGATGATGACGGAACTGCTGATTACACAATTATTCAGGATGCAATTGACAATGCGAGTAATGGAGATACAATTATTGTCATGCCTGGTGTCTATTATGAGTTTGTTGACATTGACAAATCAATTAAAATAATTGGCCAGGACAAAAACACGACAATTCTTGATGGAAAAAAGGAAACTGAAATCAGAAATAATTCGGGATTTGTGAATATTACTGAAAATCATGTAACTTTCGGTAATTTCACAATTAGAAATGCCAATCAAAGTCTTTACGCACTATATGCCAGGTCAGAATATACCACTATCTCTGATAATATTATATTAAACGAAGGGGCTGAGGATAGTAGACCGCACTATGGAATTAGGATTGTGCCCGAAATATCAACAATAACGATATTTAACCTTTTTGACTTTGAAAAGGGATATAACAATATTTGTAGAAACTTGATTAAAGGCAATTTTACTGGAGGCATTGTGGCAGGTGGAATTGAAAACATTGTTAGGGATAATATTCTTAATGGTTCTTTTTCCTTTTATGGAATTGGAATAGGTGATCGAAAAAACAATGTTGAAAACAACGTTGTATCTAATTGTCTTTATGGAATTTCTACAGGTGTTGTTCAAAATAAAATCAAAGGTAACATCATAACAAATAACAAAATCGGAATTGATTTGAACGGTGCATACTACTCCACAATTTCAAATAATCAGATTGAAAATAATGAAATTGGTATAGAGTCATTCATCTCAACGAATAATAAAATTACTGAAAATAATTTTATCAATAATGGTAAAAACATTTTGATTTATGAGGATTTTTTTAATATTTTTAGAAGAGTCCTGACATTGACATTGTTTGGTCTAAATGGTATAAATACCATTGGAAAAAACACGTGGGATAGAAATTTTTATGATGATCAAACAACAGCCCCCTACAAAATTCCCTCTGCATTCCACAGCATATGGGGTGGTGATCCTGTTTTTACTTATTATTTAAACTTTGACTGGCATCCAGCCAAAGAACCTTATGATATTCCAATCGTGGAGGAGAAACTATGAAAAGAAAACTAATTGGAATAACCTTGATGCTGATTTTAATCTCGAGTCCTTTATCCTTGTGTGTGGAAGCCGGTAGCGAGAAAAATCCAGAAATCGAGGATGAAACAGGAGAATGTCTTGGTACTATCGACATCAAATCAGTTTGGTTTTTTGAAAATCCCTATGAACCAGAATATCTCTATGTAAATATGAAATTAGCAAATTACAAAATTTTCAGAATATCACAAGCATTTTACGTTAATTTTGAAATTAATAACAAATCCTATCAGTTAACATTTGCGAAGAATTTTCTTCTTATACCATTTTGTGAACTTATGGTCTATAATAATAGTCACTCCGAATATTACAACATTTATGGCCGGGCCAAAAAGATAGGTAATATAATTAGTTGGAAAATTCCTAAAGACCTGATTGGAAATCCAGTAGTAGGAGATCGCATAACAAGTATAGATGCAAGTTCGTATGATCTTCTGTATGTTGGTTCAAGAATAATAATTCCATCAATCATTATGGACAAGTTAAACATAAGTTCGATCGATCTTTACAAGAGTGGAATCCCGATATTACGAAAAATTTATGACTATTTTCAAGATGTATTTAACTTTGCTGAGGATTATACACAAAAAGGTAAAGACTATATCATTCAATACTGATAATTTTGTAGTAAACTAATATCAAACTTTAAAATTTGTGCAAAATACAAATTTAACCTGGTCTATTTTCTATTATGTACAAATTTTACTAAGAAACTTTATTATATTCATGATAACTTATAGAAATAAGAATAGTAAAGGAGGAATGAAAAATGAATAGTAAAATGAAAAAAGTATTGATATTTTGTATTGTCGGTGCTTTTGTCTTTTCAGTATGCTGCGTAAATGCTCTATCTACTAAAACAAATAATATTGAAAAAACCATTAAATCAATGCATCATGGGTCTGCAGGTTTATGTATTCTAATGATAGACACTAAAAATGCTGAGGGTTTACCAAGTGATGAACTTTACACGGGAATTCTTACTGATATAAATGTAACCCTTGACGGCCCAAATCAATTTATGCTTGCCCCGATCCCATGGATTTTACTAACAACTATGTTTGATACCAATGAAACAATACACTTAGAAGCAGATTTTTTCTGGGGTTTTATTGATCCGACTTATGACCCGTCTCAAATCATGGGATTTGCAAAAAACGTAAAATGGGAATGGTAAAAAGCAAATTATGCCACCGTAACCAAATTTGAAACCTATTACGAAAATGGCTGTTGAATAAAAATTACCTTCATAGGTAGTTTAATTTACAGCTTTCAGATAAAGCTATTCAATAGCCATGTTTCGTAATCTACCAATTGTTCTTGATGCTCAAAGTATAATCAAACGTTCTTTGGCAAAATCACATAAGGTACAGATTGTCGATAGAAATGCTGATTTTAGAAGAAAGAAAACTATTATTGCCAAAACAGAGTCGTTTGCAAACTCATTAATTTCCACCCTAGAAAACTATGTTAAAAAATTTCCGTCGATAGAAAACCTGCCGCCTTTCTATCAAGATTTAATAGATATAAAAATTGATGTTAATTCTTTAAAGAAAGCTCTTGGTGCAGTGAATTGGGCATATAAAACTTGCAATAATATCTACAGTAAACAGCGCAAGGCCATGAGAAAAAACAGCAATTATGATTTTTTACAAAAGAAACAACAGGAAATTTACGGTCGTTTAACCAGCGTAGTAAAACAAATTTCTAACGAATTGGAGCTAATGGCAAAAGCACAAATGATTTTGAAAAAGTTTCCCCACATAAATGATATTCCTACAATTGTAATTGCAGGTTATCCTAATGTTGGAAAATCATCTCTTCTTAGATGTTTATCCGCGGCAAAACCTGAAGTTGCCCAATATCCATTTACCACAAAAGAAATTTATGTTGGCCATATAAAAAAACAGGAAAGATACATTACTCATACTTACCAAATCATTGACACACCGGGTCTATTAGATCGGTCTTTTTTTGAGAGAAATAAAATAGAACGACAGGCGATATCTGCCTTAAAACACCTTGCAAATGTAATTATTTTTTTATTGGATCCAAGCGAAACATGTGGCTATAAATTGGATGATCAATTGAGTCTATTATCCGAAGTTAAAAAAATGTTTAAATTCGCAGAAATTATTGTAGTTGAAACAAAAAGCGATATTTTAAAAACAGAATCTTCCAATTTGAAAATTTCCTGTAAAACAGAAGAAGGGCTCAGCGAATTAAAGGAAAAAATTCTTTCAATTGACGTTAATTTTGAACAACCATAAAAGAATGAAACCAACGTTAATTATTTTTGGTTCTTCTTAGCCTTTCTTCCTGGTCGAGAAACAACTACTAGTGCCGTTACTACTATCAAAATGACTGCTATCATCACCATGAGTATTAATAAAAACATTGAAATGTTTGTGACACTTGCATATTTAACACTAGATTCTTTTTCTAAACCGCTGGATTCTTTTACCAACGTTTTAAATCTGTAAAATCCGCTACCCTCGCTTGCTGTAAAATCCCAGGAGAAAGGAGAATTTGTATCTATTCCATATTGGGTCCAGTTACTCCATGTTTCGTTATCAGAGGAGTAACTATAAAAGAGTTTAATATTAGATATTTTACTTTCATCCACAATTTTAACAGTTATTTTGTACTTGTTGTCCCAACGCCAATTTGAAAAATCAGAAAGATCAGGATTATAATCTTCAACAATGGGAGTAGATAAATCCTTTTTAATCTTCATTGCATCAGAGGAAGTTGAAACGTATTGATTATTCAAGGTATCTGTCAATCTGAAAAATATGTGATAGATTTCTCCTTCAACCATTGCATCCCAATCATCTTCAGTTAAACTCCATTCGGGTGTGTAACTTTTACTATTGATATTGTCTCCAATAACAATCCAAGCACTATCTGAAATTATATCCGATTTATATTCAACCTTATCAAGTTTGTAGTCATCTTCAAATTTAATATCATCAAATGAAGGAACTTCATCAAATGCATAATCCTTACCTGTTACATAATTTGGTTGAGAGGGTTTAACCGGATCAAATAAAAAGGAAACGGGTGCAGTAGTAGGATAGTCTTGAATATTACCGGCTTTATCTTTAGCAACTGTACATAGCTGGAAAGGACCGCTTGATCTAGAAAATTCCCACTGATATGGAGATGTAGAATCAACTCCAAAAACAACCCACTGACTGGTGGATGATATACGGAAGTAAAGAGTCACACTTTGTATTCCACTCAGATTATCGTTAGCAACTGCCTTAACAACAACTGGCGTAGTGTTGATGTTGTCATCGATATCTGCTGAATTTGAAATGTATGAATAAGGTTTTTCAGTATCTCCACTAAATGGTATAACAGGTGAACAATTTGAATTTCCTGCCATATCTTCAATACAAAATTTAATATTTATTAGTTCGTCTATATCATCTTTTATTGACAATTTTGAGATATCAATTGATATTGTCTGCTGGCTTTTTGTCCCGTTAATTCCAGTACAACTAGCATTAAAAGTATTAGTTTTTTCCACCGAATTTTCTTCATAAGTAATTGTTGCTTTTGCAGATTTAACATTCAGCCCCGTTACATTCTGTGCATCATAATAATCTCTTACTTTAATTGTACACGTAGGAGTATTTGATGTAATCCATCCATCCGCAGGTGTGAAAGTATTCGGATAAAATATTGGAAGTTTGTTGTCATAAGATTGACCAATTTGATACCATTCGGAAGCAGTTATAATGCCTGAAATATCAGTTATCCTAAAACGTATATTTATAAGGGTGATATTAGTACTAAATTTTTGTTTTTTAATATCGGCCGTAATTTTTCCAGTTAATTTTGACCCGTTTAAGCCTGTTATATTGGCTGATGTCCAGCCTAATTCCTGTAGGACAGGATTTGATTTATTTTGAAATTGTAGATTGTATTCTGCAGAAGTGTTTATCAAACCGAAATATTCGTTTTTAACATCAATTGAATAACTGATGTTAGGGAAAGTACCGGTTGATACCAAACTTCCAGAATCAAAAATGGTTTTTGTGGAAACATCACTAGATTCTACAAATGTAACCGTCCAATCATATAATCTAGGTTGATAAGTAACATTACCGGTAAAGTCAGCCCGCAGTTTTAATGTGTCATAATTTTTAGCATATTTGGAGATGTCATAATCATCGTATAAACCACTTCTAATTGTTTTTCCTTGTTTATCTAGTATTGATAAAGTAATCTTACCCCCACCCAGAGAATAATTAACGTAGAATCTATCCCACGCATAATCGGATGTTGGTGTCGGCAATTTAATAGGAATGGAAATAACAGTCCCCTGAATTTGTGTACCTGCTGATCCTATTGGTTTACCCGCACAATATAAACTTCCATCTTCATCAGTATAATAAATCAATCCGTCTACTACAATTGGAGAAGATAAAACAGGATTACTATTGTAAGTTGATTTTTTCCAAACAAGTGAGCCATCAGATGCATCAATTGCATAAATCGCTCCCGAAGATGAACCTATATATAGTATTCCATCAGCATAGGCCACCGAGGAGGTTTGTCCTTTCGTAGGTGGAACCAAACTATCATAAAGATTATACGGGTTTTTTTCCCATAGATCTGATACTGATCCATCTAAAATATTCAATGCATAAAGTTTGCAATCAGGTGAAGGAACATAAATTAAATCATCATATGCAACAGGAGTGCAAGAGGCAGCGATATCATCCGCATTGGGAAGATTAAATTTCTTTGCTGATGTTAATGTAAAATTCCATAATGTTTTACCATCAGCAAGATCTAGAGCATATAATTTTGTGTAAGCTAGGTTAGTTAATGGCACAGGATCTTTTACTGTAACAAAGATTTTGTCGTCATAAATCACGGGCGAAGCTTTTCCAACCGGACCAACCGTTTGTTCCCAAAGTTGGTTTCCATTCATATCATATGCAATAAAATTATTTTCATTTTCTGAATTACATCCAACAATTATCTTATTGGAATATATCGCAGGACTTGATACGCAATCGCCTGGTAGGGTTTTTTCCCACACTCGCGTTCCATAGCTGCTAAGTACAATAAGTTTTTTGCTCCTGCCATATGAGGTAACATAAATTTTATTATTGTGAATAACAGGGGGAGAAGCAAAGCGAATGTTTTCATGATCTGGGTCTGAATAAATCCATTTTTGATTGGATAGGTCATTTTTATTTAGGGCGATAATTTTATTCTCAGTTCCTGGCGTATCAGTTACCACAATGACCAGTTCGTCAGTAACGGCAAGGGATGTATTTACAATCAAACCACCTGGCAAAGTATATGTTTTTTTGTAATCGTGATTATTTGCCTGAAGGGCGCCAGTTTTTTTATCGGCATCAAATGAATAAATGGTTCTTCCGTTACTTGAAGGTATGTAAAATACTCCTTGTTTCACCACTCCATTTCTGTGGCCTCTACCAGCACCAACAAACGAGTACCAATAAGTCGAATATTGCGTAGGACCTGCACCATCTGAAATTCTGTTATTATTAGAATTTTTTCCAAACATTTCCCAGTCGTTGAACAGAGGAATAAGACTTGCATTACCGTCTCGCACGTCAACATTAGCTATAGATCCTTCCACCAATCGAAGAGAAGAATTAAAGCTGTCACTCCAAGAGTAAAAATCTTTTTGCCAGGTTATTGCCCAAGATGAAATCTCAGGGGAATTTGAAGCATTATTTGTCGTCAAGACCGCCTTAATCTGCAGCGAATAATTTTTTGGAATTTTGCTAAGTATAATAGGGGTGCCAGAAGTAAAACCGTTTTTGTTACTCGGTAAATATGTTTCTTCCACAAGAGATTTGACTCCTGTTTGATTTACTTTATAAAGATAATATCTAACAGATGTTCCCGCCTTTTCATTATCTTCCCAAGTAAGAAGTTCCCATGATTCTATATTTGTGGGACGAACAACTGATGATATTGCTTCTCCTTCAGACGGATAACCGCTACGATATACTGTTACATTAACATAGTCAGTAAAAAGATTGCATTTCTGCATTGGTTCGGGCTCGGCCACTATACAGAAATCAACATAGTTGTCGCTACCAATAAATAAATCCAGTATTTGAGTATATGTTAAATTAAGAAACGTACTACCAGATTTTGTGCTTGCTACTTTTTCCCACACCCCAAAATTAATAATTTGATTAACTGGTTGCCAAACATATATTGACAATTCGCTATCGTTTTTTGCGTAACCACGCCAGAAAATATCTATTCTTGATGCATATTTTTTGGTTTCTTCATCTATGTAAAATCTGAAATGATGAATGCGTTTATATCTGGAATCCTGCTGCTGTTGTCCTGCAAAGGGAAATGTATTTCCGTCTATTCTCGCAATCTTAGGATAATCAAAATCTTCATCAAATTCCTTTTCAAAAAAAGTTAGTAATTTTGGTGAAAAAAGAGTATTGAAAATTAATGAACTATATATAGTATTGTAATAGGCCTTGCTATTGGAGGTCGATGACCTTGCATAATAATCATAATTTTTCCCAACTCCCCCTCCATCAGTTTTAAGCATTATGTTGCCGTTTGAAATCTCGCAATTGGTAAGCAAAACATTTTCTGCCTCTTCAAAAGTATCAACAAGGTAAAATCCATCGCCCTCATCCATTGGTTCAAGTGAAGAGGATGTTGAAGTTATTGTTAAAAAAGCAAAAGTAGAACTAATTGTAATAAAAAAGACCGTGAACAAAAATAAATTGTTTAATAATTTATTTCTTCCCATACCTATCTCCTTATATCCTTTACAGAATTCAAACCAATTTATAGAGCGATAATTTAAATATTTTTGGGTTTTTATAAGGAATCAAGAATAGGAATAAGAAATTATATTATTTATTTTTGATATTTGATTTGAAATGAAAATTTTGGATTTAAAAAATTTATCGAATTATGATTTGTAAATCCATTACGTTTGTTCCAGTATCTCCAGTGAAAAGCAAATCATCAAGTTTTTTAAAAAAATTATAAGAATTATTTTGTAAGAGAAATTTCTCTAAATTAAGATTTTTTTCCAAAGCCTTTGCGTAAGAGTGCCCGTCCACAATTGCACCAGCCGCATCACTATTTCCATCTATCCCATCTGTTGCAAATGATGAAAAAACTGCTTCTTTCCCATTCAAACGTTTTATAACTCCCAATAAAAGTTCCTGGTTACGACCACCCACTCCGCTACCTTCCACTTTTACAGTTGTTTCGCCACCAACAATAATTACATTATACTTACAATTATCCTCAAAAATTTTGCTGGAATTGATAATATAGTTACCCATATCTTTTGCTTCCCCTGTAAGTGAAGTTGTTAAAATACGAGGAAAATAACCCAATTTTTCTGCCTTTAACCTAGCTGCCTCACAGGCAATACTATTTGTACCTATTATACTGTTAGAGACTTTTTCAAAACTGGTATCTTCTTTTTTTGGCGTATCTTGCAGAACGCCATTAATCCCATCTTTTATTATATTCAGTGCCTCAGCTGGAATCTTGTTAGTCAATTTGTATTTATCAAGCACATTATATGCATCAGAATAGGTACTAGAATCAGGGTGGGTTGGGCCAGATGCAATTGATTCCACCGGATCTCCAACAATATCAGATACTATAAGGGAAATAATCTGGCAATTAGCAGCTTTAGCAAGTTGTCCACCTTTTACATCGGATAAATGTTTTCTAACGATATTTATTTCATTTATATTTGCCCCTGATTTTAACAATAAATCACAAGTTTGCTGATATGCCTTTAATGTTATTTTTGGTTTACAAAGTAAAGAAGAGCCGCCTCCAGATATCAATGCAATTAATAAGTCGTCTTTTTTACAATTTTTAACAAGATTAAGAATTTTATCTGTTCCCCTAACACAATTCATATTTGCAATGGGGTGACTTCCGAGAATTGTTTCCACTTTATTGTGATTTACTTGCACATTTTCTTTATTTGTTATTACTATGCCGCCAGCAACATCAATGCAATCGCAGATTGCTTGGGACATTTTAATACTAGCCTTTCCAAAACCTATTACAAAAATATTATCATATCTGCTTAAATCAAAAATAGTATCTTTTAAAAATATCTTATTGTCGTTAATTACTGATTTTACAAGCATATAAGGATTTACTGCATCTATTGCAGCAGTTAAGAGCCTGAGAACATCCTCTCTTCTTTTCCTTATAACTGGAGTTGCCCCGTTTTTTACCAATTTTTCAAAATTTTTAAAAAGCATGCTATATGGAAAAATCCCTACGTTCCAAATTGAAGTTGTTTCATCAGATTCTTTCTCATCTTACGATTTCCCGAAAGTCCTTTCATCATTTTCTTTGTCATGTTATAGTACTTAAGCAATTCCTTTACATTTCGGTTTTCAACACCGGCACCTCTCGCAATTCTTTTTATTCGAGAGGATTTTACTATGTTAGGATCATTCATTTCATCTTCCGTCATGGAGTTCATTATTATTCGGAATTTCTTCAGTTTATTTTGTGTATCATTCATATCAACATCTTTCATTTTCCCCGAAACACCGAAGGGCAACATATCTGCAATTTTTGATAAAGGACCCATGCCAGAAATCATATCCATTTGTTCAGCCATATCATAAAGGGTAAATTTACCTGACATTAATCGCCTTGCTGTTTTTTCAACATCCTTTCCTTTAAGACTTTCCTCTGCCTTCTCAAGAAGGGTTTTTATATCTCCCATCCCAAGAAGCCGGGATATAAATCTTGAGGGGTCAAATGTTTCGAAATCACTTGCATGTTCCCCAGTACCGATAAAAACAATTGGAGCTCCTACTTCGGCTGCAGCACTTAACGCACCACCACCTTTTGCGGTACCATCCAACTTTGTAAGTACAATACCTGTAATGTCTACTGCATCGTTAAAGGCTTTAGCCTGTGGTCCGGCTTGTTGGCCCACTGCTGCATCCATCACAAGCAATTTTTCATCAGGTTTTGTAGCCTTAAAAATGTCCATCATTTCCTTTATTAAATCATCTTCAAGTTTATGTCTACCTGATGTGTCAACAATAATTACATCGTTGTTTCTTTTTAGTTTTGCCAAACCTTCTTTAACAACCTTTACAGCGTTTTTCTCTGTCTTATCTCCATAAATTGGGACATCGACCTGTTTTGCAATCTGTTTTAGTTGCTCGTATGCAGCCGGTCTATGAACGTCTCCTGCAATAAATGCCGGTCGAAGACCTTTCTTTTTAAAATATGTTGCAAGTTTACCGCAGGTTGTAGTTTTTCCCTGACCGTAAAGACCAACCATCATTATTATCTGTTTTCTAATTGGTAAGTCTCTTGAATCTCCCAGAATACCAACAAGTTCATCATAAACTATTCTAATTACGTGTTCACGATTACTCATTCCGGCGGGTGGTTTTTCCTCGAGTGCCCGCTTTTCAATTTTTTTTGATAGCTGTAAGACTAGCTTTACATTGACATCTGCTTGAAGAAGTGCCCTTTGGATATCTCTTACAATTTCTTTGATCAATTTTGAATCGATGTAAACAGCATTAGCAATTTTTTTCAACGTTCCACGCAGGGACGTGCTCAAATCATCAAGTACCATTTTATTTCAAACCAATTATTAGAAAAGATGCATTAAAATCTATCGATTGCAATCTTAAGGTTAAATTATCGTTTTTTCAAATTATTTTTAATTTTTATACACTTTGAAATTCTTAAAAAATTAATTATCGTAGATTTAATATATTTATTTTAAGAACTAGAAGCAAACCAGTTTAAAAGGATATTTTTATAGTTATTCAATGAAAATTAAAATTTACAAAAAGTTTTTAGACACAAACTATATTCAAACACCCGCATAGCCCTTTTTTTCACGTCAAGGGGGGGTTCAATGGATCTCAATCAAGCGACGATCAAAAAACTTGAATTGATGACAGTCACTATCAGAAAACATGTAATTGAAATGTTATACAGGGCAAAATCTGGCCATCCTGGCGGGTCTTTATCTGCTGTCGATGCACTAGTTGCACTTTACTTTGGTCACATGAACCACAATCCAAAAAAACCCTGTGATCCCAATAGAGATCGCTTTGTTTTAAGCAAAGGTCATGCAGCACCAGCGCTTTATGCAGTCCTTGCTGAATCCGGATATTTTCCAATTTCAGATTTAAATAATTTAAGAGAGATTAACTGCAAATTACAAGGACATCCGGTTTGCACTTGTGTTCCAGGAATTGAAGCATCCACTGGTTCTCTTGGACATGGTCTTTCCTTTGCAACTGGAGTTGCTCTGGCTGGCAAACTTGACCAAAAATCCTATCGTGTCTATGTAATGGTTGGTGACGGGGAAACTGATGAGGGTCAAATATGGGAGGCTGCTTCTTCTGCATCACATTACAAACTTGATAATTTAACTGCCCTTCTTGATAGAAACTTTCTTCAAATTGATGGTAACACAGAAGATGTTATGAGACTTGAATCCGTTAGTGACAGATGGACTGCTTTTGGTTGGCACGTAATTGAAATCAATGGACACGACATAACCCAAATTCTTGGCGCATTGCAGGAGGCGGAAAAACACAATAGACAACCAACTCTAATAATTCTAAATACCATAAAGGGAAAAGGTGTTTCTTTTATGGAAAACAATGTTGATTTCCATGGGGTTCCTCCAAACGAGATGGAATACAAAATGGCAACCGAGGAACTCGAAATTCTTAGGAAAAAACTGGAGGGGGGCTCTTGAGCACAAAGCTGATGGCAAACCCCAGAACTGCTTATGGAGAAACCCTTGTTAAACTTGGTAAAATTTATCCTAATTTAGTTGTTTTAGACGCAGATTTATCAAAATCAACAAAGACAATAATGTTTGCAAAAGAATATCCTGAAAGATTTTTTGAAATGGGCATTGCTGAAGCAAATATGATATCAACCGCTGCTGGACTTGCATCTTGTGGTAAAATTGCATTTGCAAGCACATTTGCCGTGTTTGCCACTGGAAGGGTTTATGACCAGATTCGTATGGATTTGGCGTATTCTAAGGCAAATGTAAAGATTTTTGCAACACACGGTGGCATCAGCGTTGGAAAGGATGGTGCAAGTCATCAGATGATTGAAGATTTAGCACTTATGAGAGTTCTTCCCAATATGACCGTTCTTGCCCCAAGTGATTCTACTCAAACCTCAAAAATAGTTGAACTCATGGCGGCTAAAAAAGGTCCGATGTATGCCAGAGTTGGTAGAGCGGATGCACCTGTTCTCTATTCTAGAGATATTGTAGAAACCATACAAATCGGAAAAGGAACGGTTGCAGAGGATGGTGAAGATGCTACAATTATTGCATGTGGAACAATGGTAGACTCTGCAATTGATGCACATAAGGAACTGAAAAAGAATGGAATTAAATCTAGGGTTATTGATATGCATACTATCAAACCCCTGGATGAAAAACTTGTACTAAAATGTGCTAAAGAAACAGGTTGTATAATTACTGCTGAAGAGCATTCTGTAATTGGTGGATTGGGAAGTGCAGTTGCAGAAACTCTGGCTGAAAATAATGTAAATGTGAAGTTTAAGAGGATGGGTGTAAGGGACAGATTTTGTGAAAGTGGATCGCCAAAGGATCTTTTGGAAAAATACGGTTTAAATGAAAAACACATTGTAAAAAATGTTCAAGAGATGATAAAAAAATTGGATTAATTTTTCAGATAATTGTGTTCAATTTAGATTATTGACGAGTAATAATTATACTTAAGACATCCCTGTCATCCAAAACATGATCCAATCCCACTTTTTGACCAGGATACTTTGCCGACTTTCCCCAAATGTGCGCAAACCTGAATTTTCTTTTAAAATCACGATGAAGTTTTCGACATGCATCCTCAATTTTTTGCCCTCTTTTCAAAATTAAAGGTTCATTATAATCAGGCTTTTTTCCGACTGGTTTCATATATACTCTGATGAGTTGCAAAGCTGAAAAAATTTCATCTCTCAAAACTTCAAGACCCATATTGTCTTTAGCAGATATGGAAACAACTTTCCAACCTTTTTCTTCAATATTTTTTCTTTTTTCTTTCAGTTCTTCATCTGTAATCAGATCGATTTTATTAATAACAACAATTGCGGGAACATATACCCGATTCTGCATGAAAACATCGATCAACTGATCTTCAGTTATATCCTCACGAATAACAATATCTGCATTTACTATGTATTCTGATGAAATAGATTTAATCAATTCCTCGTCAAGATGAGTAAGTTTTGTTGTTGTATTGATGTTTAGACCCCCTTGGCTTGTTCTCTTGATAACAACATCTGGTTTTGACTGATTCAATCTAATACCTGCACTATGAAGCTCGTGCTCCATTAACTCCAAATGGTCGTCATGCTGAGCATCAATCATAAAAAGAATCAAATCGACGCTTCTTACAGCAGACAAAATTTCCTTTCCTCTTCCTTTACCGTAAGTTGCACCTGAAATAAGTCCAGGTAAATCAAGGATTTGTATGTTTGCACCATTGTGTCGCATCATACCAGGAATCGTTTCAAGAGTAGTAAATTCGTAAGCAGCAACCCGGCTTTTTGCCCCTGTTAGTTGATTGATAAGTGTGCTTTTACCAATACTTGGGAAACCAATTAGTCCAACAGTGGCATCCCCAGTTTTTTTTACAGCAAAACCTTTTCCTTTTCCTCCAGCGCTTTTTCTTCTTTCAACTTCTGCTCTTAGACGTGCTAGTTTTGCCTTCAATTTTCCAATATGGTGTTCTGTAGCCTTATTTTTCTGGGTATTAAAAATTTCATCTTCAATATCCTTGATTTGTTTTTCTATGGATTCCGTGTCCATGGGTCAAAACACCGATATAAACGGGGGTTTATTAAAAACACTGTTCAATTTAAAGAGATGTGGGTTCCAGTTTTTCCCATCAAAGCTTCATAGCCTTTTTCAACATGAGAAATTATTACTTTTTTGCCACCACTTTCCAAAAAACGAATTGCAGCTAAAACCTTTGGACCCATACTTCCAGGCGGGAAATGGTTTTCCTGATAATATTTTTTCAATTCGTTCAATGTTATTTTATCAAGTGCCTTTTGATCTGGCGTGTCGTAGTTTAGATAGACCTTTTCAACATTTGTCAAAATCATAAATAATTCAGCATCTATTGCTTCTGCTAAACGCTCTGAAGCAAGATCCTTATCAATTACTGCCTCAATTCCATTTAGACCCAAGCCTTCTTGCTCGAAAACAGGCATTCCTCCTCCACCTAAAGCAATTACTACTACATCATCATCAAGTAATTTTTTGATAATTTCTCCTTCAACAATAGCTTTTGGGTCAGGAGAAGGAACAACAATGCGCCACCCGCGGTGCTGCTTTGTAACTTGATATCCATCTTTTTTAAGTAGTTCTGCCTCTTGTTCTGAATAAAAAGGACCTATGGGTTTGGTGGGATTATTCAATGCAGGATCATTCTGATCCACCAATGCTTGAGTAATTAACGCAACAACGGGGCGATTTACTCCTGTCTTTTTTAGAATATTTGCCAAACATTGTTGAATCATGTAACCAATCATACCCTGGCTTTCCGCAACACAAATACCTAATGGCATAGGAGGGGTAACGTCCCTAGCAACATTATTTTGAAGCAGGATCGCTCCTACCTGGGGGGCGTTTCCATGAGTTACAACAATATTCCAGCCATCTTTAATCATCTTTACAAGAGAGGCAGAAACTTGCCTGGTATTTTGAAATTGATCATAAATATTTCCATCTTGGCCTTCTTTAATTAACGCATTTCCGCCAAGGGCCACAATTGCTTTTTTCTTCATAAGCAATGGCAGTAAAATGATTTTAACTATAAAAACAAAACTACAAAATAATTTTAAAAAATGATAAAAAAATTAAAAAAAGAGACAAATATTGGAGATATCGATCATAATATCTCCAAAGTATGACTGGTTGAGGAGATTAATTTCTTAGGCATATTTTTCCTCCATCCATTTACGAGGGTTGACTCTCGTAGATATATATATTTAGTTTCGGTCCAAAATAGCCTATATTTGTCCCATCATGAGTAAATGTCCTCAAATCAGATTCCCCTGTGCCTTGATGGGTTGCTTCCACTGCAATACTTTCTTCCCGCTCCAATACAAAATCAGCTTGTACATATGCGTATCCATCAACTGTATTTCTATAAAATGTCAAAGTTTCACCATTTGAAGGTATCATGTCAATTCTTATCGTGTTTGCTATATTGGTTACAGTATCATAATTCGATTTACTACTATTCCAATAGAGATGGTAAACATAAACATCAGCTGTAACAGTAACGTTTAATGGTAACTCGGCAGAAATTGGTGTACCGCCCGGTACTGTAATACGTAATGTAGCTTTCCAAGAGTATGAATTTCTCCGTCCTTTTTGACTTGCATGTTCAAAAGTCAATGTTGCCCCATCAGAAAAGGTACCTAATTCATCAGAGTGGATTCCGGTAAGCACAATGTTTTCATTTTCATGTAATACGATGGATTCACAAAACGTTAATCCGCCACCAGGGTAATATTGAAAACTATTAGTTGATTTTGGACCATTAACATTTATAGTAACATTAGGAGTCATTTTCTCGTATTCATCGTTTGTAATTTCTATCGTTGCATACACAGCAACAGTAACATAATTATATGTTCCTTCTGCAATAATCTCTGAATCATTTTCATTACATCCACTAAATCCAATGGATAGTAAAATAAAACAGATTCCAATTACAACTATTTTATTTTTCATATTGCCTCTCCCAATTATAGACATTTAATGATTATCTCAATCTTAAATGTTTCTTTTTGTAATAAAACAATCAATAAAGATATTATATCACATCATGTTGATTGACTTAAAGAGTTTTTTTTAAGAAACTCTTTATATCTCTTGCATATTTTAAAATGAGGTTGGAAAATGTCCCTTGTACCAGATTTCCAGTTGGGTTTATGGAATGCTTGGATTTTAATAATCCCGTTAATCGTTTTTTGGATTTGTGGTGTCAAATTTCTATTTTCTAAAAGGATGCCTGGAGCTGCCCCACCATCAAAAAGGAGGGATAAAATTCTTTCAAATCTACTGGTTATAACTATGTTTGGATCCTTTATTTATAGTATTTTTATGCCATTAAAACTCGGAACAATTTGGTTTTCTGTAGGATTGATTGTTTACTTAGTTGGATTGGTTTTGATTGCCATAACAATGATAAATTTTGCCACTACTCCAATGAATAAACCTGTTACTAAAGGTATTTATCGTTATTCAAGAAATCCTATGTTTATTGGTTGGTTTTTGCTCTATTTTGGTATAGCTATTGCTTCTATTTCTTGGGTTTATCTACTGATAACAGTCTTGTTTATCTTCATCTCGGCTTATTTGTCTCCTTATGAAGAAGCAATAACTTTACGACATTACGGAAAAGATTATGAGGAATACATTAAAAGAACTCCTAGATGGATAGGGTTACAAAAATCAGAAAAGAAATGAGGTTTTTTAAACATCCTTTTTATCGTCTGATTTTTACCTTTTGATCTTCAGAACTTTTATGTACGTCGTCTTACAATATTATGATCACCCTAGGGTAAAAATTCAATTTTATACATTTTCAATGGAAAAATACAAGAAATGTACAACTATATACCAATATTCATTATATTATAGATTTATATGTTTGAGGAAAAAAGAAAGCAATTAGTAGAGTTACTCAAACGAGAAGGGCGCATTAAAAGTAAATCTGTTGAAAAGGCATTTTTAAAAATTCCCAGAGAAAATTTTGTAACAGAAAGTGTAAAACGTTTGGCTTATGCAGACACGCCTTTAGAAATTGGAAATGGTCAAACAATTTCTGCACCACATATGGTAGCAATTATGTGTGAGGGGCTAGATATTAAGAAAGATCAGAAAATTTTGGAGATAGGTGCAGGCTCAGGTTATCATTCAGCCATTGTATCAGAATTAGTGGGAAAAAAAGGTTGCGTTTACACCGTTGAAAGATTTAGCAATTTAGCAGAATTTGCAAAAAATAATCTTAAAAAAATAAAAATTAAAAATGTAATAGTTAAAGTAGGCGACGGTTCATTAGGTCTAGAGGAATACTCTCCATACGACAGAATTTATGTAACTTGTGCCTCCCCGGATGTTCCTCAACCTTTGATTGATCAGTTAATCGACGGAGGAAAAATGCTGATTCCTGTCGGAAGAATGTTTTCCAATTTGATTTTAATTGAGAAAGAAAAAGGAAACATTAAAAGAAAGGATCTCGGTGGATGTTCCTTTGTTCCTTTAGTTGGTAAGTACGGATTTTAACGTTTGTAACCAATATCCCTTAGGAAATTTTTCCTCCAGTTAATTTCCCCTTTATCTTCCACACCTTTTGGCTTGAAACCATCAATTACTCCCAAAATACCTCTTCCAATTTCATTATCCATCTTGGATTGGGCAATTACCACTCTTGTCGGATTTGCCGTTGCACAAAAAATACTACACACTTCAGGAACATTTTTTATTGCATTCAAAACATTTAGGGGAAAACAGTCCTTCATAAAGATAATAAACGAGTGGCCTGCACCAATTAAATTTGCATTTCTTTGGGCGATTTTTTTAAGTTCATTATCATTTCCTTCAACTCTAATCTTGCACGCACCGCTTGCTTCACAAAATGCAATTCCAAATTTTGCAGTAGGAACTGAATTTACCATTGCCTCGTACAAATCTTCAACAGATTTAATAAAATGGGTTTGCCCGAGAATAAAATTCATGTCATTTGGTTTATCAATTTCAACTAATTCCAAATTAAAATCCTGCATAATTCTAACCTCCTACCATCTTTTAGCTAAGAAATAAACAGTATATAAAATTTTATTTACAAAAAGTCCTATCAAGCAGGAATTTGCGCTTTCTCTACCATTGATTTCAGCATTTTGTAACTTGCATAAATACCAATTATAATAGTCAATGGTAGTATTATGAGCTCAATATGGGCCTCACCAAATTTGTTTATACTTGCAGAAAAGACGAAATCATTAAAAAAATAAGCCCATAGAAAAGTAATGTATAACACAATACTATTTGCAACAAGAAAACCTAGACCAAGAAAGTAAACAAGAATTTTTAAGCGAAGAATCGAAAATCACCTTAGAAATGATTTTCTTCCTTCTATTCTTATAAGTTTTGTTTAACATATATTACCAAAAAATAAAGAAAAAAGGAAATTACTTTTTTCCCTTTTGCTTATTATTTTTTATTTTGAAATTGTCTTTATTATTTTGGTGTTTATCTTCTATGTACAAAAACCCCATTTTAAATAGGAAGAAAAGAACAACAATTGCAGCTACAACAATTCCAATTATTACAAAAATCCATGGAAATCCCGTGTCTTGCGTAATTTTTATACTACCAGCAATTGCAAATGTTGATAATCCCTGTGTTTCTGCCTCGTAATAAACATATGTTGCATCTTCATTTATCTTTGATGTAGCAAGTTCCTGCCAGCTGTTGTTATGATATCTTAAAAGAATAATGCTATCTTTGTCAATATTATGTTGACTAAGCCATGATTGTTCAACTTTGAAAGATAATTTAACAGATGATAAATCCGATTCTTCTGAACTTATCTCCAAATCCAAATAAAGATATACTTCCTTTGGCGGTGGTGTTATTCCTTGTGGAATTTCAGATAATGTTTGAACAGTAACTGCAACATTTTGAAGGTTTTTTGTGGTTGTAACAGATATACTATCAAGAGCTGTATTGAGCTGTGTTAAATTTATTGTCTCGGGAGTTCCAGATATCAATTCATCGATTACTTCAGTTATTCCGATTACTTCTTGAACTATTGAAAATGACCAAGATTTTGTTTGAGTATTTCCTGCAACATCAGATAATTCTAGAGTTACTGTGTGTGTACCTAATGTCATTTCGATTGCGGGCGTATAAGTAATTGATGATGATGTAATTGTAGATAGAGCGGTTACATCCACAGAATCTACAGTTAGCAAAATACTATCAGAATCTATTCCCCCAGAATCACTAAAGGTCGCCTGAATCGTTGGTGTCCTATCGGTTACAGATGACCCGCCAATTGGTGAGACAATAGATATACTTGGTTTTGAAGTATCTACAACTGTAAAACTATACTTATCCGAATCAAGATAAGATGCATTGTTATCAGTAACATGAATCCAATAAGTAACTTTTACCCCGCCCGGAAAAGGACCAACTATTGCATAATAAGAATTACTTGAATTGCTCATTTTAACATTTTTTGAAGTCTCTTCGTAACTATAGTAAAGACGAGCTCTGTAAACTCCGTTTGTTGCAGTTATAGTTGCTGAAAAATTCACTTCAACAGAACTTGTCACAGTTGTTGGTGTATGTTTAATTTCAGAAATTGAAATTGCTGGACTAGTTGGAGGTGGCAACATACCTCCTTGATCTTCTTCATCGTCATCATCATCTCCACCATCGCCAGTTGATATAGTAAAGGTCCATTCAAGATATCCAATATGCAATAGATCATCTGAAACAGAAACATTAACTGTATGAGTTCCTGTACCTAAAGAGGTGGATGGAATATATGAAACTTCATCAATAGAAATCGTTGCATTGTATGTTTGATCAACTCCATCTACAGATATTGAGACAGTTGATGTATCTATTCCAGAACCTGCGTCAGAGTAACTTGCACTAATTTCCGGTTTTGTTTCAGTTGTTGAGCTAGATGGAAACGGACTTGTTATGGAGGGTGAGGTAGTATCAAGTACGATTGAATCGCTTTTTGCAGTGGAATTTACATTTGCATAACTTGTCGAGCCTTGGTCACCCACCGCACTGTCCTTTGCCTTGAAATAAACTGTTTTTGTACCATCTCCAGAAGAAAGTGTAAATGATGACGAGCTTTTGTAACTCGTCCAGCTTGCACCACTGAAATCTGAGTTTTCACTTAGCATCATCCATGTCGCACCAGTTGCACTAAGGGTTAGAGTCACAGACTTAGTTGATGTATAAGTATCATTACTTTTGATAAAAATCGAATTTAGAATTGGTGCTTCTGTATCAACAAAAAATGACCTCACAGTTGAATAAGAAGAAGTATTACTAGTATTTCTAGCCCTAACAGACCAGTAAACCTGATCCCCATGCGAGTATGTGGCACTTAAAATATCAGCATAAAGGCTCGTCGTAGATCCAGTATTAGTTAAATTTGAAGATGAATTGCCATGCTTGTAGTCGTAATATATTGTACCCTGTCCAGAAACCTGAGACCATCTTAATCTTATCATATTTGGCGCACTGGAATTAACTTGTGCACCAATTGTAGGATAGGTTGGAGAGGGTATTGCCAGACCAGATATTGAAATTGTAAACGAACGTTGACTTGTTGTGGCAGAATTATTCGCCATATCGTAAACAGTTACGCGCCATTGATATGAACCTGGAGCCAGAGTTTCTGCAGTATATGATGTTGTTGTTGAATTTGCATAACTACTTTGTTTGACAACTCCGGATTGTAATATCTCTATGTAGAAATTTTTAGTTCCTGACGGATTTGTATTTGTCCAATTAAAACTAGGGGATTGTGTACTTAATGTTGCCCCCGCCGATGGCGATACAAGTGTTACAGCAGAGGGGGGAGTAGTATCAAGAGTAATGGATGCAGAAACTGCAGTAGCATTATTGCCCGCGGCATCTGCTGCTTTAAAGTAAACAGTTCTGGATCCATCACTGTCTACAAGATTCCAATATATGGAAGTATCATAATCATATTCAAGCCATGTACCCGTTCCATTTCGCAGATACATCTTTGTCGGTCCTCCACTTGCATAAAGGGATAAACTGACATTTGTACTGTTTGTATAAGACGCATTATTGTTAATTGAAATTGATAAATCACTTGGTGGTTGGGTATCAAGAGTAATTGTATCTGATGTTGTTTTTGTATTTCCTGCATCGTCTTTTACCCTTAGATAAACAGTTCTAATGCCATCTCCGCCTGCTGGGAGAGTGAAAGTATATGGAGAGGCTTTGTTAATCCAGCTTGTCATATTACTAAATGAGGATTCATTGTCAATTTTCATCTTTGTTGCATCATTTGCACTGATGGATAACGTTACGTTAAGGTCGTTTGTATGACTAGCCCCACTGTTAATAGACAAGGAAGGATCTCCAATGACCGTATCTAGGGAAATTTCATCTGAAGTCGAACAATTTGTTCCTGCTGCATCTCTAAAATTTATATAAACCGTTTTATCTCCATCGTTAGAAGTAAGCTGCCAAGATTTTGTAGTAGCATAATTCTCCCAAGTCGCACCAGAAAAATTAGCATAATTACTTACCTTCATCTTTGTTGCTCCAACAGCACTAATTGTCAAATTTACATTGCGAGATGTAGTATATCCGGCACCTCCATTTATTGAAAGCGTAGGGGAACTGGGTGCAGTAAGATCCACCTCAACAGTTCCCTCTGTTTCACCATTTTCTGAAGGATTATCAGAAATTTTAATTGTATAGGTCCCCTCATCTTCAACATAGGAATCACTATCATTTTTTCCATTCCATGTATATTTGTAAGTACCGGCAGGACTTTCGGTCATTAATTGATCTTCTCTTACCAGTGATCCATCATAGAAAATATTAACATACAGACTTTGACTTACGGCAGCAGTTGCGGTAAATGTGGTGGTATCATTTAGACCATTTTGATCTGGACTAAAGACAGAAGGGGCAACATCGAAAGTTGTGATTTCAACAGCACCTACCTGCATAAAAATCAAAAGATTGCTGACAAACAAGGTTGTTAGAATTATTACAAAGGGTTTTTTGTGATTTAAAGTCATGATTTCATCCTCCTCATCCATAATAGTATCCATTTTGTGTATAAAACGGATCAAGTTTCATTTCAAGCTCTTCCCAGACAGACTCGACTTGATTGTAAATTGAAAGTTGCAGATAATCTAGTTTGTATGGTGGTGCAACTCCAGAGTCCGTAATTTTTGTTTTATTAAAAACAAGTTCTACCGTAATATTTCCTGTTTGATTGTCAAAGTAACTAGCATTTTTTGCCTTTGCAATAAATGTGCTACTTGAATTATCAAATAGATCACCATACAATTTGAATTTTCTATTGTTTTGATTGATAGAAATATTTACTCTAATTACAAGATCGCCATTTCCGTTTGTATAATTACTGTAGTTGTTACCAATTACGGCCTCAGGAGAGCTTGGAACAAATTGATCATAGTTGTAACTGCTAATTTTTTCTTTTAATTTATCGCATTCAAATTTATTGGTAACGTCAAAGATTTTGGCACGGAATTCATAAGTTCCGTTGTAATTTTTCTTGTATATTTTTTCTCCAGAGAAATTCAATGTAATCGAATTCTGTGACGTATCTATAGTTTTTTCTTTGGCAACAATGAGTGTGTCATCGGCTGGATCAAATAGTCCTGAGGAGATTTTATAAGTAGAAGTTGCACCCCCACTTATGTTGAGTGAAACGGTAATGTTTAGATAGTCGTAGGGAGTTCCTCCTCCAGAGCTATTTACCAAGTTTTCAACAAGCGAAATAGCTCTGTTAAAGCCTACTGGAGAATCTGCAAAATTATTTGGTGTGTAGCTTTTCGTTTCATATTCATCAATTCTGCTTATTTCAGCCCAAGTGGTTGAATTTCTAACGGCAAGCCATGCAACAAGCTTTCCTCCGGTCCATCCGTCTTTTTCCGCTTGTTTTAACATATTGCCATCAAAATTAAGTGGAATCGTCTGTATTCCAGTTGATGTAATAGTGATTTCTTTGCCTTTCCATGAAATCCACCTCCAGTTATTACCCTGTTTCCAATGGATACATCCCTCAAGGAAATAATCTCCAGTTTGAGTAGCATTCACTGTTACATTAATAGTGAGATAATCTGTGTTATTTGCATAATCAGACGGTGCTGTTTCATCTTGAATAATTTTTACTTGTGGTACAGCAAATTGCGTTGTTGAGTAATCAGTTACAGTAGCATATTCATCGTGAGCAATATCGCGCCATTGTCCCATTTCGCTAATGCCAACCCAGACTTGGAATGGGCCAGTTTGCTCACTTGCACTAATTGCTGTGCCACTGAAATTTAATGGAATTGTTATGTTATTTGAAAGAGTGATCATTCGGTAAAAGCCTGTGATATACTTCCATTCCTGCCAACCCTTTGAATTATCAACCCAGTGGATACCTGCATGAATTTCATAATCATTGTTTTGTGCAAGTAAATCGGCAGTTCCATTAACACTAACATTTACCTGCAAATACTCGTTTGTAGTATTATAAAAATCTCCAGTGCAATTAATTGTAAGACTTGGAGGATCAAAATTATCCTTTGAATATGTTGATGTAGTCATATATTCAGCGTGTGTTACTTCTTTCCAGGTACTAATATTTTGTATTCCCATCCACACAGTGAGTTTTCCTGTATAACCGTTGTCATTTAACATAGTATAAATATCACCCGCACTAAAGTTGAGTGAAACATCGTTTTGTCCAGCACCTAGATTTATCTGATATCCGGTACCAGTAATAAACTTCCATTCGTCCCATCCTTCTGATGTATCGATCCAATGAACCCCGCCATGCAAATCGTATATACCTGCAGAACTAGAATTAACATCAATTGTTATGTTAATTGTAAAGTTTGACCCCCAAACAGAGTCGCCCGTAGGAGTAATTGATATTTTTGGTAAAGGAAAATCGCTTTTGGCATAAACCGGAGAAATAATCTCCATATGGGTAATTTCATCCCAAGAACTGATGTCATTTAGCCCAACCCAAATAGAAAGATTGCTGTTGTAACCATCCGGAAGTTTTTCCTGAATCTCTCCTGCATTGAAATTGAGGACTTTGCTGTTTGATCCTTCCTCAAGATCGACCCATTCCCCTGTTCCAGATATATGTTGCCACCAGCCTTTATTTGTTTTATAATGAACCCCGCCGTGTAGATCATACGTTCCAGCATAAGAGGCGTCAGTTACATCCAGTGTCACATTTATTGTTAAAAAATCAGTTCCATTGATGTAACAAGCATTTGTATCTCCTTCATCTATTGGCAAAAATTGAACTGGTGGCGCTGGCGCTGCTGTATAGGAATACCATTTAGTAGTATATTCAAAATTATCAATATCTTTCCAATTAGTTTCATTTCTCAACCCAATCCAAACCTTGTATTTTCCGCTCTTTTGACTGGAATAGATGTCACCTGCATTGAAATTCAAAGGAATAGTAATATTTCCAGAAGTTAGAGTTACCTTTTTGCCCGTTCCTGTAATAAACTCCCACATATCACCAGACACATAATTAAGACCGCCGTCTAACCAATAGGTCCCAGAACCAGTATCCGTAACATTAAAGCTTACATTTACTGTAAGAAAAGTCTTAGTACCAGTTGAATTCATGTAATCAACTGTACCCGCACTCATCTGTTCCCTAATGATTCTAACTCCCGAAGAAGCCGCGGCAAAGTCTGTATATGAGTAGCCAACTACAGTAAATTCTTTATTTGCCAGTAATTTATGCGTTGTTGAATTTTCAATACCAATCCAAATTTTATATGGGCCGTTCTTCATGCTGTTATAAATTTCGTTTCCGCTAAAAGTAATATTAACAGTATTTTCACCTTGAGTTAAATCTAAGTTCGGATTCCATGTACCTGTAATGAACCACCAATCTTGATCATGAAATCCTCCATGAATAGTACAATTTTTATCGCTGATTGCGTAATATGTAATATTAACTATAAAGTTACCATTCGTGTCAATATAGTAAGAAGTACTGTTAATTGTTATTGCCGAAGCGCTGAAATCAGATGCAGAATACTTTTGAGGTGTATCATATTCAAGATGTGTTATCTGATTCCATGTGGTAACATTTTCAATTCCCAAGTGGATTTTTAATTTATCGTTATAACCTGAAGGCAGTTGATTTTTAATCAACCCTTGGTCAAAGTTGATAGAAACATCAGTATTTTCAGTCAAGTGATATTCCTCACCTGAACCTGTAATAAACATCCATTCATCCCAATCTCCTTGATGTTTAATCCAATGAATGCCACCACCAATATGATAATCGCCTGGCTCTGAAACATTTAATGAAACCTCGACTGTGAAATAGTCAGTCCCATTGACAAATGAAGTTGTATTACCAATGACAAATTGAACCGGTGGGGAATCAAATTCACCTGCAGAATAACCAGCAGTTTCATACTCATCATGGGCAATTTGATCGTGATTGGGCAAACTATCAAGACCCATCCATATCATATATGGACCATCTTTACCGCTGGCAGAAATTTCCATTCCACTGAAATTAAGTGAAATAATATTCTGACCAAATGAAAGGTATGATTCTTTACCCATCCCTGTAATATGATACCACCAATCACTTTCATTGTAGTGAACACCACCATGTACTTCATAAGTGTGGTTTGCAAATTCAGGAGAAGTAATATTTATGTAAGCCTTTATCCTAAGTGTTTCTCCTCCATTAACAATACTATCATTGAAAATTTCCATTGATATCGGAGGTTCGGGCAAGTCACCTGCACTATAATTTTTAGTAAAGTAGTTAATCCAATCGACCTCAGGGCCAATCCAATCTCCAACCCTTTCACTTAATCCCAAGCCTACCTTAAGTGAGCCATTGTAATTATCAGCAATCATTTTTTGATAAATTTCTGCCAAATCAAAGTTTAATGGAATATTATTTGTTCCGACACTAAGTTGAATTTTTTCACATTTTCCTGTTACGAATTCACCCCAGTATTCTGTGTCATTTGTTGAATAATGAATCCCCCCACATAATTCATAATCTCCTTCACCATCGGTTGTTTCAACTACAATTGATGTATTAATTGTTAGAAAACCACTGTCGTTTAAGTAATCATGCATGCCGCTTTGATTAAATGCGGATTTGTCAAAATAAACAGTAGGAGTTTCGAAATTTTGGTATAAATATGATTTAGTATCAGTTTCATTTCTTGCAACAATTGTGTTTGTGTCAGCATCAACGATTTCTAGACGAAGCTTGTAGGGGCCATTATATCCACGTTCAAAAATCTCCTCTCCATAGAAATTTAAAACGATAGTGTGTTCTCCTGCACCCATTGCCTTTGGTGGAGACCCAGTTCCAGTTATCCACCACCATTCGTCCCAATCACCATGTTTTATTACTTTATCAAGTCCCGAATTAATACTGTAATTACCCGTCTCTGTAACATTTATTGTTAGGTTAACTGTCAAATAGTCAAATTTACCATTCTTAGGATTATCTGTATCATTACCATAGTTTTCAATTGAAATCACAGAAGCAGCCGGCTCCTCAAAATCAGTGTGATTATATTGTGCTTCAAAAGAAAAAAAGTCGAGCATTTCGCCAGGACCCCACTCACTTTTTTCGCGGAGTTCAATTTGAACAGTGTAGGGGCCGTCAACGCCACTTGCATGTATTAAACCACCACTATAAGGTAGCTTAACAGTTGTACCTCCGGTACCAGCATCGATATCTTGAAGCTTATCTTCCTCAAATACCCACGAGATATCTACAGGTGGTCCATCGTAATTTTCCTTGTAAAGCGGACCTTCAAGTATTAAATCCTGAGGTCCATCATAAAATTTTGAGGTATTAATAGTCACATTGATATCCAAGCTATTTATCAATCCATCTTTGGGTTGATCAGAGTCGTTTGCATAAACAGTCACCGATTCTATAAAGGGAGCATGTGAGTAACTTAACAAATCATAAGCAATTATACCAGAGGAGGGAAGATTTTGAGTTCTATTAATAAAGAATTTCACCTCTGGCGAATACCACAACCTGCCAGCCCACTCTGCAGATTCATTAGTATAGTTTACAAGAATACAATCTGTAAATGTCCCGTTTTCAGTTACCTTTGTAGTGTCGGCTTGAATGACGGTTGCATTTACTTGGCCTGCCCACCAGGAAATTGTTGACCAAGTTTTTCCTAGATAAAGAGGGAAATCAATATCATTTACCAGATAATCAATTTCTTTTTCGGGTGTTACATTAATCCAATCTAGATCATTTGATGTTACAAATAAAAGATTGCAATCCGTTTCATTTTTCTTTTCAACTTCATAAACCGTATAAGATAAATTTTCGTCACCAACTCTATAACGATCAGTATCCCATGGTTTCAATGGTTTTCCTACCACCTTGTAGGTTTCATTATTGACCTCGGAATCATCGGAATATTTGAAGGTCCATCTATCTGATATGTTCCATGTTGGTGTTTCAATTATTGGAAGTGACAAACTGGTTTGGTTGATTTCAAGGGTTACATTAGCATATGCTAACGCATCAACGGATTCATTGCTACCGGTTTTCAAATTCATTATGCAGGAAGTATTTGATAAAGTTACATTTGTGCTTTTTGATGTAGAGGAAACATTGTAAAGATTTGCAAAACTAATTGTTAAATTTAGATTTACAGTTTCATTGTAAACGGTGGTTATATTGAACGAATGAGCCAAAGCATTTTCTACAGGGCCGTCAAGAGTAATGCTGAATGTTGCATTATAATAAATCGTTTGATTTGAATCAACAGTTGTGTTTACAATATTATCAAGTGTACCTTGGTGTGATCCTGTTTCATATTTTGTAAAATCTAAGCTATCAAGAGCTAAAGTCAGAGGTATCGAAAGAAAATCAGGTCCATGCATACCTTCTTCCTCATTTTTAGATTGGCTTTCATCAAATTCATCACCTAGTTCAAAGTTCGGTCCGAATTTTGAAAGCATATACATATACATTTGGATTTCATCAGAATCAACCTGACTATTACTATTTCCAATCTCAGGATTAAAATCAAGAGCAAATCTTAGAACTCTGCTTGCCGCAATTACAGATCTATTGATTGTTACTGTTGCATCATCTAAATCTGTAAAAACAATATTAATCTCCAGATTGTCCGGCTCGGCTACCTCCAGACTGATATTTGACCATTCTATCTGATTTGGTGAAGTAATTAGTAAATCTGGAGAAAGGCTTGCATAGTAACCTTCTGTAAAAGCAATAATTTTATAGTTACTACGATAACTTATATTAAAACTAAAATTTCCGTTTTGATCGGTTTCAGTTTCCTTGGCGATATCATCTTCACCTCCATCCTTGCTTTCAGTCATATGGGAAAAATTTGTATCCAGCAGCATAACAATTCCTTCTTCTATTGGCTGTCCATCTGCTGTAATTTTTCCTTTAATATAGGCGGTTTCGCTTTCATCAAAAAGAGGTTCCAATAAAATTACTCCCAAATCAATTTTTTCGCCATCAGATGCATCAATAGTCCAATTTATGAATCCGACATAACCATCACGAGAGATTTGAACGCAATACAAGCCCGGACCGGCATTGGTTGCATCGACACAAAATCCTCCAGAGGCATTTGTAAAATATGGCCCGTTATCAAATTCACCTTCAAAAAATTCTTGTTTGAATACCATCACAGCCGTTCCAGGTAGAGTAGTTCCATTTTGGCTATCTTTTACTATACCTGAGATAGTAATATTTGTTCCAAAGGTAGATGCATCATCCGTGGAATTTGAAATACTGATTAAACCGTTTGTTTGATTCCAACCCCAAGCTTTGTAGAAATAATTTGTCTCAGGTGTTAATCCGTTGTGTTCATAAAATGTATCTGATATATCCCCAATAATAGTTCCATCACCAACGTCCCAGGGATTTGGTGGTGAATCCTGAGCATACTCTAAATATACTCCATCATTACTTACACCATTTGTCCAAGTTACATTTATAATTGTTGCGTTTTTTGTTTCAGCACTAAATGACGAAGGTGAAGGTGGATGTATAGTTACGATTGTATTGTTATTACTATTAATTAAATTAAAATTGCCTGCTCCTTTTTCGCGTACTAGTACACTGCTGATATTAATAAACAAAACACCACACGCATTTGTGGTAAAGTTGATTACAAACGCAGTATTGTTTCCCGGAATATCACCTGATGTCGATCCATTAATATTTGTAATAAATCCTTGATTATCAAAAATAATGCTATCAGTTGACTCTGTCCAAGTTTTAAACCAAACATCATTAGTACTTACATTTGCTGTCATAAAACTACTTTCATTATATGTCAGTAGAGAAACATTATACCAGCTTACATTTTCTATTCCGCTATTGATATTAAAAGTCACGTTAAAATTGTCTCCAACTTCTACATGAGTTGCACTAGGAATTAAAAAAACAGATGCACTATCACCATCAGCACTTACAGTTTCTACAAAAATCATTGAAAAAGATGTTAGTATCATTATCAAAATTATTCCGCTGGTCAACAACTTATTTTTAAAATTATTAAAAACTTCTTTTTTGTATTGCATTCCATCCACCTTTTGTCCCATCTCTCCTATAACCTAAGTCTACACTACATTTAAAATATTCATTGGATGAATTAATATTTTGAGTGCTTCCTAATAAATATAATTGTATTAATTGATTTATAATTTACTATATTACAAAAATGAGGTTTTTATATTGAAAGAATTAAATAAAATGAGAGTTGAAAAATGTGTAAATTTACTTTTTCGCGTAGTGCTTAGTCCATCTAATCTTTCTAGGAACTCGGTTGAGATTTAGCATGTTTTTCTGACATTTATTTTTACAAAAATGATAAACCGTACCATCTTTTTTTGCATAGATTTTTCCAGTACCGGGTTCAATATCATTTCCACAAAATGAGCATACACGTCTCTCAACCATAATTATCGTGGTCCTCCTAGTCTTCTAGCTTCTCTTTGTGTCTCACTAAGCATTAGTATATCACCGAGCTGAATTGGTCCCATTACATTTCTAGTGATGATTTTTCCCTTATCTATACCATCCAGCACTCTTACTTTTACCTGAGATGCTTCACCAGCCATGCCTGTTCGATCGATAATTTCAACGACTTCGCAAGGTGTTCCTTCGACAACCATGATCTTAACCCTTTTTCTTTAATTCTTCGATTTTTTTGACTAACGTTTCAATAGATGACTTATCCTTTCCAACATTGAGAACTGCAACCGCCGATGTTCCAACGTGAAGACCAGCACTTACACCTAGCTCTTGCTTACTTGGTACATAAGCGTAAGGAATATTTTTTTCCTCACATAAGAGCGGCATGTGGGCAAGAATTTCTTCTGGTGTTACATCCTCTGCAAGCACCACGATTTTTGCTTGGCCTCGTTCAACTTGTTTGGTTGCCTCATTTGCTCCTTTACTTAGTTTTCCTCCATCTCGAGCTTTCTCAACAATATCATAGGCTAAATCCTGTACCTCTTTTGGAGTTTGAAATCTTACATACATCGCCATTTATTAGCCTCCTTTTAAGCTTTCATTGATTTTCCCTATTAGGAAATGTAAAGGTTGGAATAGGGGGCATATATAAAAATGTTTTTCAGAGAGAATATCTCAATCTGTGGTAACAAGTGGTAGAGGCATTCGTTCAACTTCCAATCGATCCGCGGTTGGATATTCCTCCACCAAGTAGACCTCAAATCCCTTATTATCAAGCTCCTTTGCTATTTTTTCAAGAATCCAAGATGCAACTTCAATACGATTTTTCTCATTGTCAACATAAATGTATTTAACATCAATTTTAAATTGATCTCTGATAAAGCAATAAACTTTGGACAGCGTCATTTTTTTATGTAGAATAATGCCTTTAAGAAGCATTCCCTCGTCAGTTATTACGTCATGTTGTTTTGCAATGTTTCCAGCTCTTCGAAGTATGCGGTTTCTCAATTGAATTCTATCCTTAAAAGATGACGAACAGTAGCGAACTCCAATTTTTAAATCTTCAGAAGCGATTTTTTCTATAACTTTGTTTGCAGTTTCCTGACTTCCGGCAACTGCAGCTGAAATATCATCTTTTACGTCAAATTTTCTTTTTATCAAATTTTCAGCATTTTTTTCAGAAAATTCAAGTTCGTTTAAATTTATCCATTTTAAATTGTTATTATTGGCCCAGTGTATCAACTCAATCATCTGATTATCCATGTTTGGAATAGAAGGTATCTCAATTGCTACATCAATACCGGTTTTTACAGCATCTTTTATGTACGTTGCTATTGGATTTTTCTGCATTTTATTCCATAAATTGGGGGGAGGGTGAAATCTGATTTCATCAAGACCTGCTGAAACTAAATCCTTAACATGGTCACCATTTTTTATTCCAGACGTATAAAGATGTATATGAAAACTATCTCCAAATTCCCCTTTTAATAATTTAATGAACTTGGCGGTACGCTTCCAGACAATTAATGGGTCTCCACCAGTAATTCCTGCCCCTTTTGCATCAATATAAACTGCTTCTTTAATCAATTTGTCAGTATCTTTTTCATTTTCTAATTCCCATTCATCTGCAAAAATCCTGTCCTTTCCACTTTTTTTAAAGCTTAGAGGACAATAAAAGCAGTCTGAAGGGCAAAGACCAGTTACAAGAACCACCAATTTCGCACCCTCTGCACACATCTTGCAACCAGGTGAAAGCGGTTTTGTAAAAACACTTTCCTCAAACCAACTTTTAATCTGTTTCATTACTCCAATCCAGTTGATGTAATAGAAAATAACGCAGTTTGTCCTTCAGGCAGAGAGCGATGCTTGATTATTGTTACTTTACGTTTACCGATTCCCACCTTTTCAAGTTTTAGCATAGTTTTTACCATATGCTCAATATCTCGATTTGTAAATGGTTTAATTTCACCGTTTTTATCGCTATAAACCTGCTCTGTTATCAAAACACTAATATTTTTTTGCATGGCAGCCATTTGAAGCTTTCCAACTTGACGTGTAAAACATCTCATCGCCGAATCCTTGTCCTCTTCTTGGCTAATTCTATAATGAAGATTAACAGTATCGACAACCACTAGTCCAACCTCACTTAAATTCAAGGCTTTTGAAATCATTTTTTCCTGTTCATCAAAAGAAGTTGGTTGATAAAACAAAACATTCTGAAGAATTTTTTTGGAATCGCAATTTTTGCATATTTGATCGAATCTTTCTGTTGAAACACCTTCGCTATCTATATAAGCAACTTTTTTTCCTTTTTTTGCGCACTCTCTTGACGCCTGAAGACAAAAATTAGTTTTACCGCTTCCAGCCTCACCGTGAACCTCAGTAATCGATTGATATTCTATTCCTCCGCCCAACATCTCATCGATAGGATTACAGGCAAGTGGTAAACGTTTCATTTTATTCATCTGGAGTGAGAATAGGCATAAAAATCTTTTTCATAAATCATCTTATTCTTTTTCTAAGTATACAAGCCTTGCATAATTCCTGGGAGGTTGGTTCACCGCACTCTTTACATTTATTCAAATCTGATGGTGGAAACTTGGCTAGTAATATATCCTTTATATTATCGTAACTTTTCAAAATACTGTGACGTGTTCCTGGATTTTTATACTCCAAATCATCAATTATATCCTTGAATACTCCTCTAAATGCCCTGGTAGAATATGGACAAATACCATCATGATACTCAATTTTTTTAAGAATTGCATATAGGGCTACTTCCTTTTCAGGAATTATTCTAAGCGGTAACATTCTGGGAACCAGTCCGGGCTGTATTTTTTTGTGCGGTCCAAGCCTAGCAAGTTTTTGAACATCCCCATTTACAAAATTCATAAGGATTGATTGCGCCATGTCGTCAAGATTATGTCCCGTTGCAAGTTTGGTTAATCCAAGGGATTTTGCCGTTGTATTAAGACAAATTCTTCTAAAAACTCCGCAATAACTACACTCACCAATTTCATCCTGCTTTTTAGCAATCTCATCCATCGTGGTACCGATTATTTTCTTAAATGAAACTATACTATGATTTATTCCAAGTTCTTTACAATTTTTCTTAGCCATTTCGATACTGGCCTTCCTATATCCTTTAATTCCCTCATCTACAGTTATTGCAAAAAGTTGGATTTTTTTTCTTGACGAGAAAATATCATTAATCAAATGTAATGAAACAGTGCTATCCTTTCCTCCTGAGATCGCGACACCGATTTTAGAGTTTGGGTCTGTTTTACCTTGTTTTTTTATATCCTTTTTTACCCTTCTTTCAAAGTAACTTAGAAAATGATCCTTGCAAAGATGGGTACCGTTATACCTGATATAGGTCACTGCTGGTTTGTTACAGTTAGTGCATTGTATTGACATTGGAGAGGCTACAAGGAACTTTTTATAAAAATAGTTTATTGATGATCAACTAAACCTTTTATGTTAACTTCGAAAGCTATTATGGGATGCTCCAACTCAAAAGAGGTAATAGTTTTTGGATGCATTTCACCAAAATAACCTCTATCTTCATCTTTTATTTTTACTGCTGCACATCTTCCTTGAACAAATGCAGGATGTTGTTTTTCTGCAATTTTGTAATCTATGCCCAAATCCCTGAAAATAGCCTCGATAATGGATTTGCATTCGGTAAAATTTGCCTTTGCATCGATTTTGATACCAGCCACATGATGGGTATTTTTAAATTTCTTATCGGCAACTATACCTATTTCATATATTTGTTGGGGCAAAGGATGATGTCTATTTTCTGCAAGCAGTTTTAGCATTGAAGGTAGCAGACTGAGCCTAAGACAAGAATAATCTTCCCCTATTGGGTTTGCAATTTCAGCTCTATTTCCTACTTCAAGACCCATTTTGGTAAATTCATCTCGTTCGTTTGAAAGTGTAAATGTTGTAACCTCATTAAATCCTAAACCGATCATAATGGTTCTGATACCTTCGCAGAGATGATTGTTTGGCAGAACCTTTCCAAATGTTAGAGCTTTTGGAAAATCAACTTTAAACTTATCGTATCCATAACCAACGGCAACATCCTCCACAAGGTCAATATCGTGAAGAATATCCGATCTCCAGGCAGGGATTTCAACGGAAATCTTGTGCGAACCGGCAATATCTGTCTTGTAACCCATTTTTAATAGGCATTCTGTGATTTCATCTGATTTCATATTTGTTCCAAGGATTTTGTTTACATAATCAACAGACAACTCCTTTTTTGTTGGATTTAAATTGGGAGTTAATTCCGAATTATCTGCATATCTTACCGTTGTTGTGAAAATCTTTCCCCCACGTTCGGCAAGGGCTGTTGTGACAATATTTAATGCACAATGGACAGCTTTTTTATCAATACCTGTAATATCAATGAATAAATTTTCAGTGAAAGGGGTAACTTCTGTAAGAATGCCATTTATTACGGGGGGAAAGGACAAAACATTGTTGTTTGCATCGACTATGAGTGGATAGACATCAAATCCTTCTAGTAGATGAGCATAATCTACGCCTTTCTCATGTTTTTTTAAAATTTCCCTTAGTGTCATTGATTCAACTTTTGCCAATGGTACAAATTGAACACTGTCTGGATCTACTGCCTTGTAAGTAAAAGGTGGTTGAACTGAATCAAAGTTGTGTACTCCAATTGCCACTTTTTTTCTATTGCGTCCAAGTCCGAAATGCAATTTTTCCTGCATATCCATAAGGGATGCAATAAATTCATCTGTCATTGTGATATTTCTAACTAATGCCGTAACAACATAAGGTCTGACCTTATCAACCGAAGGATCCACATTCATAATAATATCAGAATGTTCAAGTTGGTATGTTTTCATCCCCTTCTCAAAACCAAAGAATGCACGTGAGGCTCTAGCGATACCTTCAACAGAGGTTAGGTCTGGTCTGTTTGGAAAGAATTCGAAACTAATTGCATCTCCTTCGACCTTATCAAGATCGGCCCCTATCATCGGAAGCTTTTCCAATAGTTCATCTTTGCTTATATCATATCCAAGAAGATTGATGTAATCATTATAATCAAAGGTTACAACCGGCATGAAAACGGGAAATATCTTAGTGGTATATTTGATTTTGGTGATATCAAGATAAAATTTTCTTTTTGTATCTATGAACCATTTCAAAAATTCCTAAATTTTTAAGGTCAGGATAAGTTAATATAAATCCCACAAAGAGCGCCAGTACATCTGCAATTGGAAAGGCAAACCAAAGGGTAGGATGTTTAAAAAAGACTGTTAGTAAGTATAGTATCGGAAAGAATGCAATAAACTGTCTAATAGCAAGGGCAATAAACACCTTTACTGCCTTTCCCATGCCCTGGAATAAGGAAATAAATATCACTGACGGGCCTACTGCAAAAAACAAAAGATTCATTCTCCGAAACGCATCACTACCGATTCGTATTAGCTCTGGATTTTGGTTAAAAATAGATATTAACTGACCTGGAATTAGTTCAAATGCTAAAAAAGCGATAAATGAAACAACAAATGAGAAAATTAAAGCAATTTTTAATGCTTCGACAATTCTATTAAAATTTTTAGCTCCAAAGTTGTATCCAACTATTGGCACAAAACTTCTGTTTAAAGCAAGAACCGGTGTAAGAATCACTGATTGAAATCTGAAGTATATACCTACTATTGCAATTGCAAACGCAGCAATCGAAAGACCTTCCAAAATTTTGTTTGTACCTGCTATTGTAATACTCATAACAAGTTGAATCATAATTGTTGGAATTCCGACCTCAACAATGTTTCTAATAATTATTGGGTCTAATTTTAATCCTTTCTTGGTAATTGGTACTTCGTTTCTACTGCTCAATATAACTATTGTAATTGGTACGCATGCAATGGCTTGTGAAAGAACAGTTGCAATTGCCGCACCTTCTACTCCCAATTGTGGAAAACCCAGTAACCCAAATATTAGGATAGGGTCTAATATTATATTAAAAATTGCAGTAAATAACAAAACAAACATCGGAAGGTTATAATTTCCCTGGCCCCTTAAAATATTTAGCCCAGATCTAAGATAAAAAAGAGCTAAAGAACCCAGAAGAATTATTCGTGCATAGGAAGTTGCAAGGTCAAGTATCACCGGATCGCTGATAAATAAAGAAACAATGTTTTTTGCAAAAAAAAGACCTAGTACAAAGGTTATTAATCCAAAAATTAAGGCCAATACAATAGAATTGCTTGCCGCCTTGCTTGCATTGTCTTTTTGTTTTTTCCCAAGTAATCTTGATATCAGTGACTGTGACCCTACACCCATTCCTTCAGTTATTCCTGCCAATATCATCTGAATTGGGAATACTATTGAAAGAGCGGAAATTGCCTCCACGCCCAGTCTTCCAACAAATATAGTGTCAACCAGATTGTAACTATTTCCAAGAATCAATGCAATTGTAGAGGGAACTGAAAGTCTTAGCAGGAGTTTTTTAATTGGTTCATGACCAAGTTTGTCGAATTTCATTTGCTCTTCCATAATATTTACACTTTAGACATAAGAGTATGATTATTATCAGATATTATATTTTTTGAAAATAACAATTAAAAAAATTTATTAGGTTGAGGAGGTTGTCAAAATCTTGAATTTCAATGGTTAACAAACCGATATTTATAATTGGATGTCCTCGGTCGGGAACAACCCTAGTTCGAGTAATACTTGATTCACATCCATCAATATGTTGCGGTCCTGAGACCCATATTTTAAAGCACATGAAAAATCTCCGAGAAAAAATCGATGAACACTGGAAAATGCTTAAACCTTATGGTATTGATGAGAAGGCAATTGATTCAAAGGTTGGAGAAATATTAACCGTTTTTACCGATAACTACATTAAAATAAAAAACAAGAAGCGATGGGCTGAAAAAACACCTGAAAATATTTTTTATGTTGACTCTATAAATCGTTTTTTTCCAGATTGTCAATTCATAAATGTAATTAGGGATGGAAGAGATGTTGTAAGTTCATTTAAAAGAAGGTGGGGTAGAAAGGCTGTTTTATCGGCAATAAAATATTGGAATCAGAGTATAGATCTAAGTTACAAATATGCAAAACAATTTCCAAGAGAAAGGTATCTTGAGATTCGATACGAAGATCTTGTCACCAAAACAGAAGAAGTCACAAGAAAAATTATGGATTTTTTAAACGAAGAGTGGTTACCTGTTTTGTTGCAGCATCAAAAGTCTGAACATGATTTTTGGTTTGATAATAACAAAGAACCAGACATTGATAAAAAATCAGAAAAAAATCCAACAAGACATTCTCCAAGTAAACCAGTTTTTTCTTCTAGTGTTGGCACATGGAAAAAAGATCTAAACATCATTGAAAAAGCACTAATTAATTTATTAATGAAAGATAACTTAAAAAAATTAAACTATTTGTAATTTTTTAAAAATAGGATAAAGAAGATTTAAATTTAGAAAATCTTCCAAACCGTTATTTCATCACTATTTTGGAAACCAAATTTATCTACTGCAACTGCTTTTATTGTGTATTTCCCAAATAATCTAAATTCCTGCCAATTTGCATACTTATATGGGCTGATGTCATCGGTTGATCTTTTCTCTCCGTTAATGTAAAAATCGACATGATCAATACCAGATTCATTGTCATAAGCTGTTGCCACTATATTGAATGCTCCGATAATTAAGGGAAAAGATAGATCTCGCCTTTTTTCATTAAGGAAGTATAATCCATTTTGAGGTTCATCGATAGTGACTGTTGGTGGGAAAGCAAGGTCACCACGCCATTTAAAAGAAACTGATAAATCTAAATCATGAACATCCCTTTCACCGCATGATTCTATAACTTGTCTATAAAGATTTTCATCTAAAGAACCACCTGCAAAGACCTCATATCCACCATCAAAAAATCCTGTAGGAAGAACTTTTAGATTATAGTCATTCGTCAATCGTTTATTTGCAGCAGAATTACTTCCATATATTACGGATACGAAGTAAAATGGATAATCTTCTGATTCATAAATTCCAAACAATGTTTTACTCATCCAAGGACAGTATGGACACGTTTCTCTTGTACCCATTTCGCATAAAACCGTATGAGTAAAAGTTTCTGTAACTGTGTTTGAGCCGGGCATTCCAGGCTTTGCAGCTGCTGCCGCATCTAAATAATGAGCTTGAAATGGACCATTATCTGGGGGATATGAATATTGTTCATGAGATTCCTCATTAAATAATGCAGCAACTATCATAATATTATCCAAATCAAGATCTGGATACTCTTCAATTGATATTAATGTGTGAACAGTATATGTGTCTTCAATTGTAACATCTTCATTTTTTATAAAATCGAAAAGGCTAAAATGGTACGGGTCTTCGTTATAGTCATTCCATCTTGAAACAGGTTCAACGAGATATACACGTAATCTTCCTTCGTATGGTGACCCTTCTTTGTTTGTTATTTCAACGTTAAGTTCCCAGCCACCAGCTATTCCGTCTAATGCTTCATCTTGTGGTAACCCAATTACTTGAATAGATATTGTTGATATCAAAAGAATAATTATGGTACCGGCAATCAAAAATTTTCTACTTTTTGAATCATTTTTCATATTACAGCCTCTATGTGTTTGTCTAACAATTTCAATTATTTCTAATAATATAATAATATAATTTCTCCTTATAATTTTTTGTATGATTTCTTAATATCTATTTTATAGTAAGTAGATTTTTAAAATAAAGAAATAATAATTAATAATCCCAACCAAAATTACCAATAATTTCTACATCTTACAGCAAAATAGAGAGTAGCTGTATTGTAAATTCCCACTTCTGGATGTCCGTCAGCCATTGTTGTAACCTGAATTGAAAATTGTCCAATCATGTCTACGATGCCTGAAAGATTGGGTGAATAAACAGTAAAATTAACTGTTGCGTTATAGATCTGTCCGCAAGATTTTGAACCAATAATTATTTCTGGAGATATGCTTGAATTCCATCCTTCACTTTGGTCAAGGATTTCAAATGTCATCTTTGATGGAGCGTTTGCATAACCTGTTATGTTTATTGGAAAGATGAGTGTCTCACCTGGCTCACACTCTGCAATGGGTAGATAATCATAGGTGAAATCGGAATAGTATCCAGGGGTGAATGGTATTTGAATAGAACTTTCAGCTTTAGATATTAGATTCTGTCCTTGTAACTTCGCATTTATTTTAACTGGCATAGTTTGAAATGCGGGGGCATTTTGGTTAAATGAAACAGTAAGTGTGGTACTTTCTGGCAAATATGGTTTTTTTGTATCCCAGAATGGCTGAACTAAACCTTTGCTTAGTGTGGCAGCTATATAGTCAGGATGATCTCCGACCTCAAGATTTATGCGTGCAGTATGGGATCTAAAAAATGGAATTATCAATTTTGAAAAAAGACCGCTTATCCAGAAATAAATATATACTGGTATCCTAGCAATATCGCATTCTGGAACAATTAAATCGGGAATATATGAATCGTTGTATTTTATTTCTATATTTGACTTTAAAGGAAAAAAACACAAACTCTGACTTTCATAAACACAATTTTCCTCAATATTGCCAAAAAAAGATGAAAAATTAAACGATGCTATAAATAAGATTAAAGAGAAAATCAGAATTTTTCTAATAACATTTTTCAATTTTAACCCCCCAAATGGATTATCACAACATCTAATACAGTATTAAGACTTAAAATTTTCGTATAACAATAATAATTATTCTGAAAAATTTAATGCAATCTATAAAAATAACTTTTTTATAAGAATTTATTTTAAGCTATAATTGAAAAAATCAAGATATGGAGCCATTTTTCGTTCAATGATAATTTTCCTACTAGTTAATTCTTCCAATGCGGTGACCTTTCTAGGATTTATATAAGATTCGTAATCAAATCCCATTGGTGGGGAAATTGAAAGAAATGAAAATATTTTTTTAATTACATCTTTGGGATTTGTGCATAAATCCTCGTATTTAACATCCAGATAATCGTAATTTTCTTTTAGCTCAGATATGTTTTCTAAATAATGACCAGTGGATTGCGCTAGTTTCTTAATTGCACTATTTACTCTGATTGATGTTTTTGATGAGTAAAGAAACTGATAATACTTCAATTTAATCTTGTGTTCAAATATCTCATTATACCGTGGAGATAACAGGGCCATATATCCACTTTTTTTTGAAAGAAGTGTTCTCATGGCCTTAATTTGAGAGTTTAGGGTATTTACTGGATTGCGGTGAATAAAAATAAACTTCGCTTTAGGATATTTCTCTTTAATGAATAGAAAATTAGCAAAATCAAACGGATTTTTTAAAAGTAAGGGTTTATCAGATTCTGAAAGAAATGCAATTTTTTTACAAAGTTCATCAAATATCTTTAAATTTTCTTCATTCATTTTTGATGAGTCGGTCTTTTGCGCAAGTAAAAAACCATATTCTTCTGCAAAATCAGGTGTTATTTTTAACTGGTCTATTCCACGATTCTCCTGTGACATCCTTGAAAAACGTTCTCTAAGCTCGGCCTTAGACTGCCCCTCAATATCGTGAATTCTATCGTAAACAAGTCTATCATAATTGATTAGATGATATGCAGTAACAATATTAAATTCTCCAGTTGCATTAAGGATTTTGTAAAGTATGCTTGTTCCAGATCTCTGTACACCCATGATAAAAATTGGTTGAAAGCTAATGTCTTTTATTCTATCTAAGTATTTTTTATCAAAATCGGTGTCATCATTTTTTTCCATAAGCTTACCTATTTTGAAATTAAATTTGGGAATAAACTTCATGTTAATAGTTTTTTAGAATCAATTTTTTTAATTGATGAATAATAGACAAAAAAATTCGATAATGTATAAATGGCAAAAATCAAATATGAAAAACAATTCATTATCTTAAATTAAGGAAAAAAACTGCTATGAGAAAGGTAATATTAATTGGAATTGACGGTGCGGACCCTAATCTTTTGCAAAAATGGATTGGGCAAGGAAATCTTCCAACCTTTAAAAAACTACAGGAAAAGGGTTCCTGGGGAAAGATGAAATCAACTATTCCTCCATTCAGTGCACCAGCATGGACATCAATTGTTACGGGATGCAGCCCAGGAAAACATAGCATCTATGGATTTGAAAGAACTGGAACATTGGAGCCGAAATTAATCAATTCCAAATATCGAAAAGTACCTGCAATCTGGAATTTGATTTCAAGCATTGGTAAAAAGTGTATCATAGTAAATGTACCTGGAACGTATCCTCCAGAAAAAATCGACGGAGTTATGATAACAGGTCTTCTTACTCCTTCAAAAGATGCAATGTTTACTTACCCAGAAAATATTAGAGAAAGACTAATTGAAAGTGATCTTGGCTCATATGATCTTGAACAATTTTGGCTTGAAGATTTTTCTAGAGCAAAATTAAAAAAGCGAGATCCTCAAAAACTTGCAAATCACATAAATAGTCAAATGACTAGTAGATTTACCGTAGCTGGAAATCTTATGAGGGAAATTCCTTGGGATTTCTGCATGGTTGTTTTTCGAGGAACAGATACTGCTCAGCATTTCTTGTTTGACAATGAAATGTTACTGCTAAGTTGTTATAAAAAAGTTGACGAGCTTGTCGGTAAAATTATCGAAAATAACGCTGATGCATCAATATTTATCGTTTCAGATCACGGATTTGAGCAAATTAAAAAGGTTCTTTATCCAGACAATGTTTTATACAACAGCAGATTTTTGGTACCAACCTGGGATCCATACGATAATTTTCAATCTCTTGCCTATTCAATAGCTTATAGATATTTACAGTGGATGCTTAAAAAGCTTCCAAAAAAAACTCTTCAGGAATCAAAGATAATAAAACAATTATTATTTTCAAGTGCTTCAAAAGCTGCATTAATAGATTTTACAAAAACAAAAGCATTTTCTACAGCCGACGGACGAGGAATACAGTTATGCCTAGCTGAGAAATATAAAAACGGAATTGTTTCAAAAGATACATCCAAACAACTCATAACAGAACTTATCACTCTATTGAGTAACCTAAAAGATCCCAAAGACAATAGTTTACTAATCGATAAAGTTTACAAATCAGAGGAAATTTTTGGAAAAGATGCAATTGACCCACCAGACCTAGTATTTGATCTTAAACCAGGGGTTACAGCAAGTGAGTGGATTTCTTTTCCCACTGCACTACATGAAATGCTAAGATACAAGAAAAATTCAATTCCGTATGTTTATTCAAAGGACCCTGCAGGAAGAACAGGTGATCATGCAGCATTTGGCGTTTTTTTTGCTTATGGCAGTAACATAAAAGCAAATCAATTGCTAAGTGGCGTAAAGGTTGAAGATGTACTTCCAACCGTATTTAATTGTCTAGGATTATCCACACCCCCCCATATAGACGGAAATGCTATAAAAGACATCTTTATAGAAAAACCATCTGTTGAAGATTTCGATTGGTCACAGTTTTCTAAAAAACCTCCGTTAAAATCCGGTGAAATCAAAAAAATCATAGCATTGAGAAAACACCTAAAACTTACAAATTCTGAAGATGAAAATATTTAGTTCAAGTTTTCATCTGTGGCATAACTTCATTTAAAAAATAATCTTGAAGATTTTGAAGAGAGAATTTTTGCGCGTTTCTGTAAGCCTCTTTTTTTAATTGTTTCATTTTATCTGGATTATCAACTAGATTTGATATGTTTTCCTCAAGATCTTTTTCGCAAGAATATGTTAAAGTAGAAGTCTTAAGCTCTGGAAGCATAACAAAATCTTCTGGCACAATTATTGGCTTGGCGTATTGAATCGCATTATAGATTACACCGCTTCCTACAGTTTTCCCATATATTTCTTCTATGTCGCCATCTGCTCGAGTTTTAATTCTTATTGGCGCAAGAATTATGTCGCAATCAATAAGTAATTCGTTGAAAATATCATCTGGCACAAATGACTTGAAAATCTCCAAGTCATATCCTTTGTTTTTCATTTCTTGGAATTTTTCATAAACCTCTTCGCCAAATTTTCCAACAGGAAGGCCTGGAATGGCAAGGCTAATACTTTCTTTGTGCTTAGAAAATAGTTTTTCGAAGGCTGAAAATACTAAAGAATAATCTTTTCTATGTTTTTGAACAAGACCCGGGATTACAACTTTAATTTTGTCAACATTTTTTGATCCTGAATTATAGGCATCTTCAAAAATAGAAGTGGGTAAAGTAAATACATTTTTTTCATAAAGTTTATTTTCTTTTATAAAGTCTTTAAGTGGATGGTATATTACATTGATAGCGTCAAATTTTGGAAAAATAAATTGCTTTATCAACAAAGTTGCAGCATTTGTATCAGCAGTTCTAATTGGATGCAAAAGATTACACACAATTTTTGGTCTAAGCCATGCATTAACATGATGAACCACAAGTATTTTCTTTGACTTAGGATTAAATCTAAGATAGCACAACAAGTCCAGAAGTGTTTCATGAATTGTATTTACAAACAAAACATCAATTTTTTCGTTGCAATACCTTTCGACCCTTTTTAAAAAGGATCTGATACTTTCCTTTTCCTCTTTTATTACAAAAGTATATTGGTCCAGATCCTTTAGATAAGTTTTGAGTCGATGATATAACTCCTTTGTTGTAAAGACAGTTACTTTTGTCTTTGAAGTATTACAAATTTTGCAAAATGTATAAAGTACTGGAATATGTCGTCGAATTTCAAGAATTCCTATTTCAGCGGGAAACTTAGAAGATGAAATCTTTTCAGACATTAATTTTTACACCCAAATCTTTCAGTCTTTTGGATAGATAAGTTATATTATAATGCTTCTGAAAAACGGTACTGTAACTTCTCGGGTGACAAACCCTAATTTTTCAAGCGTGTAACATTTC
>CAZTMK010000006.1:0-110856 GCA_964615235.1 uncultured Thermoplasmatales archaeon | reverse complement strand
ATTTTTTAGTTTTGTTGATAAAGACGTGGTTTAATTGAATGTAGCAATATACGTAAGAGTAAGTAAAGAAGACCAACATCCTGAAAACCAGATTCTAGAGCTTGAAGAATTCGCAAAAGATCGGGATTTTGATGTTTATTCAACTTATATTGACAAAATCTCAGGATCAAAAGACAGTAGACCGGCTTTAAATGAGCTTCTAATGGATGCTAGACGTAAGAAATTTAACGCTGTCATTGTTTGGAAGTTGGATCGTCTTGGAAGATCTCTTCAACATTTAATCCAGATTATCCAGGAATTTGAAAACCTCGGAATTCAATTCATTTGTAAAACCCAGGATATTGATACAACGAAACCAAGTGGTAAACTAATTTTCCATATTTTTGGCGCTATAGCAGAATTTGAAAGAGAAATCATCAGAGAAAGAATTCTTCTAGGTTTAGAACGAAGAAAGAAACAAGGAAAACCACTTGGAAGACCAAAAGGATCTAAAGACAAAAAGAGACGCAGAAAATCTGGATATTATCAACGTTGGAGTAGTAAAAAAACTACCCCCATAAAAAATGAGATCCTACTTGGGAGGGATCATGGGAAATAAACAAACATGTGTTTATTTAGAAAATATTATCTCTTATCTACGTAACGATATTTTAGATAAACAACAATTGCAAAGACCAACACAAAAATACCAATTTCCAAAACAGGCAACCAATCACCTATTACAAAACCAGCAAGTAATATCGAAGCGAGAAACATCAGGAATAGGACTAAAAGACTTCTTATTGCAAAAAACATCCAAAACCATTGAGGAATTTTTCCTTTTATTTTCAAACCTTATCCCTTCCTCCACTTATGAACAGGTTTATCCTTTAAACGCTCGTTTAATTGGACATTGGCTTGTATCTCAGCCTCTCTTTTTTCTTGATATTTCATCAGTTTTTGGTGATATTTCAGATACTTTTCTAATTTTAAGGAAAAAAATACAAAGATTATACTCAATAATAATCCCAAGAAAATTGCCCAGTAAGCCCCCCAGTTCGTTGCAATCCATATTGAAAAAAGTATCACAACGAAGTATGTTGCTCCTATCACTGGGTATATTGCAATTTTATCAAACTCAAGTGTTTTCTCCTTGCTGTTGGGTTTTTCCTCCATCAAACTTAACCTATCATCCTTTTAATATTAATATTTTTGGAGGTTTTAACTAATTGAATCCAAAACGGGAAATTAATATTAACAATCATTACGATTACGATCTCGCCAATAATTTTAATGAATTGGCGGGAGGTATTAATCAAGAATGGGTAAGAGATCTAGAGAAATCAAGCAAGAAGTTTATCGAATATACAGACCCTTTTGGAAAGGATATGGGTGAACTTCAATATGTAATTAAAAATTTTAATAGATTGAATTGTCCGATAACCTTAAACCCAAAGGATTCAACTTTCTTAGATGTCGCAATTTGGAGTTATTACCAAAAGAGATTATCGATATCAACTATTGAAAAGAGACTTAGATATGCCAGATTCATGAGAGATCATGATGTGTCTGTTGATTTTAACAATCCCAATTATGAAAACTTCAGAAGACATATGGACTACAGGGAAGAAATTGAGAAGGCATCGCCCCATGCTTTGAAGCACGAATGGAAAACAATGAGAATGTTTCTGGAAGCATATGGAATTCCAATTTGGCCATATAAACCGCCATATGCACCAAAAGCACCTCAGAGATTACTTCCATTCCCCGATATCGTTAGAGAATTCTTTTATTACGATTATTCAAAGGATTCATATGAAAAAGCGCTTTATCAATATTTATTCTTCCATGGTTATATGATCGGTTGGAGAGTACCTAGTGAAATCATTGAAATGAGAATAGATGACGTCATAATTGATTCAAAGGGAAGGGGAAGTATAGCCATTACTGAAACAAAGAAACACAAAGATAAAAGAGTTATATTACCAGAAAAACATATTTTGAGTTCTCAATCACATAAGAGCATGAAGAATTGGATTGACAAATGGAGACCCAAAGTTGAAAATCAATATTCTGGAAATTCATTATACCTGCAACCCTCTGGAAAACCTTTCACAATTCAACATCTGGGACATAAACTACGTAAAAACGGTAGAAAGATATGGCCATACTTTAGACCCTATGATATGAGACATTGGTGCGCTGTTTCTCGATTAATTGAAAGCAAAATCCAAACAGGTTCTTTTGGTCCCTATTCAGTAAAAAACTGGTTAGGCCATACAGATTTAAAGACTACTGAGAGCTATATTCACTACGCAGAAATGTACTATAATCAATGTAAAATGAGTTGGATCCAAAATGCCCTCAGATCCCACAAAATAAGGAGAGGAAAGCATGAGGGTTTACAGAGTAAACGTTTAATGACTAATTGCCAAAATAAGGCAACTCTCCCAAATTTTTCTCCTGTAGAGCGGTATGGGCCCGCCGAGATTCGAACTCGAGTTACTACCACCCCAAGGTAGAAGGATGCCAAGCTACCCCACGGGCCCGGATTTAACTGCATCTAGATATTCCTACAAAATCCTTTCCATGAATAACTTATTTTATTCTTAATTTTAAAAAAGAAAAAATAAATTAGGAATCATTTTTTCAATTTTTCATGGTACATATTTGGGTGAAAGGCAAACTGTGCTGCATAAGCGATGATTAGTGCAAGAATGAAAATTGCGATTAGATATGTGTTAATAAAATTACCAATTGCTTGAATTATTGGTGTGTCATTGCTTTGACTGATTATTAACATAATCCGTGCTGCAATCCATGCGCCAAAAACAAATGCTATCGCAGAAATTAACGGATATATCCATTGATATTGTTGTTTATATTTGCGGTAGAAGTAGGTGTTGTACCCTGAGAGAAGCATTGATGCAAAGATAATCAGTAAGTATTCATGGAGTCCTTCACCTAATGCAGTAATTATAAAAATATCTTCACCTGAAACCTGTATTATTACTTGGATAATTACTCGAAGAATGATTAAGGCAATAAATGCACCAATTAGCGGACCTGCGATTTTAAAAGTATTGTCATACCATTGGTTAATATGGTCTCCAACGTCTTCGGCCTTTTTTTCGAATTTTCTCCCTATTTGCTCGGCCTTTTTTCCAATTTCTTCAGCGGTTTCTTCAATTTGTTCTTCTATTGATTTTTTATCTTTGATTTCTTTATTTGTTTCATCAGAAGATTTTGTTGGTTTTCCACATTTAGTACAAAATTCCGCTTTTTTTGGGATTTTTGCCCCACATTTTGTGCAGTATTCCATGTCACTTACCCAAAATATTGATATTGCGAGATTAATTAAGCCTATTTAATACATTCTAATATTTTTAGCAAAATATATTGTAAAATTATCTACATTTTAATTTTAGCTGACATATCTTATGAAAATAATTATTATAAATTCGAAAATCAAAGAAAAAATTCAAGAATAAAACTATTTACTAAAGCTTAGATATGAAAATGATGAATGATGATTTTTCAAGAGAATCCCAAATAACGTGGGACACAATTGCCCAAAGCTTTGATAATACCAGGAGAAAGCCTTGGAAACAATGTGTTGAATTCATAAATAAATGTTCAAAAAATGACACAATCGTAGATATAGGATGTGGAAATGGCCGACATCTTTTATTATCAGCTAAAATTTTTAGAAAAGCTATAGGGATAGATATTTCAATTGCATTGTTAAAAATTGTAAAAAAAAGGATATTTGAAAATAAAATAGATAATGTTTTCCTTCTTCATTCAGATCTCGTCAACCTACCTTTAAAAAATAATTCTGCTGATGCTGTATTATTTATTGCTTCTTTGCATAATGTCAAAGGTAGAGAAAATCGTGTTAAAGCACTTCGTGAGGTGCGTCGTATTTTGAAAAAGGATGGTAAAGTATTAATAAGCGTTTGGTCTCGCTGGCAAGACAGATATAGGAAAATGTTTTTTAAAAAATGGTTCACAAGCATGGGTAAAAATGAGTTTGGTGATATTGATATATTTTGGAGGCAAAATGGGCTTAACATCCCACGTTTTTATCATCTATATAGTAAAAAAGAGTTTAAAAATGATATAATTGAAGCTGGTTTAAAGATAGTTGAGCTTAAATCAGAAAAGATAATTTCAAAAAAATATCCCGATAACTTCTTTGCTATAGCACAGCGTTAAAGGTCGATTTTATATTTTTATGGTGGTTTATACTGTTATATCTTTGTGTTCGAAATATATCATAGCAATAATCATTACCCACATAGCAATAATTGATAATATAACTACTCCTACAAAATCAACTTCTCCAAATTTTAGTGTATCATACGGATCAAAATAATGTGTAATCGAAATTATACCCATGGATTCGTAATCAGTAACCATCTGGCCTAAAGATTCAAAAATAAACATACCTACAATCAAAGCAATCATAATGATACTTGCTTTCATTTTATCATTAATTACTACCGAAACAAGTATTCCTATTCCAATGATTGCAAGGAAATAAGGAATTGATACTAGATGAGTAAGCAACACATTATAAAAGTTTAATTCCTGATCCATTGCAACTGTAACCCCAATTATTGCTAGAAACGTCAAAAAGTTAACTGTTAAAACCATTGGTATTAAGCCTATAAATTTTTCAAAAACCACTTGTTTTCTTGAAACAGGGTTGGACATTAGTAAATCAATGGTCTTGCCTTCTACCTCTTTTGATATAATTGAAGCCGATATAAAACCGATCATGATGCCTAGAACCAAAAGCCAGAATATTTGGTATAGTTCTATATTTAAAAATCCAACGTAGGATCCCATATCCTCAGCGCCTCTGAAAAAGTCAAATCCCTCGGCAAAACCTGAATCTATTATCTCAGATAGAGATTCTTCAAAAGCAGGATACATACCCCCATACATTATTGCCATTGCAATAAACAATAAGCTAAGAATGATTGTAATCTTACTGTAGTCTTTTATGGTTTGAAATGCAATTCTAAGTCGAAAAATACGTTTCAAGCCAAGATCATCTGCCATAATTATTTGCCCCCTTCATAGTAGCGAATGAAAATATCTTCAAGACTGAATTCATTGATCTCTAAGTCCAAAACAGTGTATTTTGATATCTCCTTAATCCATTTGTCAACATTGTCTGAGGTTTGGAACGCTATCCATCCATCGACAATTTTCATATTTTCTGGGCCTTTAAATGTAGATGGCAGTTCTTTGATTTTTAGACGTATAAATTTACCTAATTTACTTTTTAGACTATCTACATCTTCCAATGCTACAAGTTTTCCTTCTCTAATAATCGCTACTCTATCACATATTTTATCGACTTCACTAAGTATATGGGATGAAAAAAACATAGTACGACCGTTCTTTCTTTCAGAAAGAATAAACTCGTAGAATTTTTGTTGTAGAAGGGGGTCAAGACCAGATGTTGGTTCATCAAGAATCACAATTTCAGGATCATCCATAAAAGCTTGCACAATTCCCATTTTCTGTTTCATGCCTTTAGAATATCCTTTTATTTTTCTATCCAGGGGTATTTCAAAAATCTCAAGAAGCTTGTCCAACAATGGCAGATCCGTATTTCTCAATGAACTAAAATAATTCAAAAACTGTCGGCCTGTCAAGTGTTCATATAAAGCAAGTTCACCAGGGATGTATCCTACAAGTGATCTTATTTCAACAATACTTTCTTTAATATTTTTACCAAAAATGTATGCTTCTCCACTAGTCGGACTAAGTAAACCTAAAAGAGTTCTAATAGTCGTTGTTTTCCCTGCACCATTAGGACCAAGGAATCCAAATATCTCTCCTCTTTTTACAGAAAAATTTAAATCTTCTATTCCCAAAATTTTTCCATAATACTTAGTTAAACCCTTGGTTTTTATTACATCCATCACGCATCCAAGGTATCAAAAACTAAAAAGAATATATAAATTTAGGGCTAAAAAAACTGTGTCGCTTTTTTATTTGTTAAATAACTGACAACAATTAGAACAATAATTGATGCTAATATTCCCCAAATAGCTGAAAGAAAACCATATGTTGGTAAGAAACCAAATTGGAAGAAAAATATCAATATTTCACCGCTTAGTATACTAGCAATACATCCATATTTTGTTGCTTTTTTCCAATAGAGGGCTGCTATCGTTGTCGGACAAAGAACAGCCAGTCCTGAAAAGGTAGTTTTTACTAAAGTTCCCATAATCCCCTCGTTTGGATCGTATCCTGCAAGCACAAACCAAATGGAAAAAATTGAAAGTATAACTATGAAAAATTTTGCATACATTATTTGATTTTTTTTCTTTTTAGGAAATAAATCCCTTGATAGCATAGTTGATAAAGAAAGAAGTTGTGAATCCGCAGTCGACATCAATGCAGCAAGTGCACCAATCATAACAAAAGCATAGACAAAAGAGGGAGTATATTTTGCAACCATTAAAGGCAATACAGAATCCTCCTGTCCTGGTGAAATTTCCATTCCTACTCCATGAGCCCAAATCCCTATTAAAACAGGAAAAAGAAACAAAAACGATACAATTATTGGATAAAGTATCATTGACCATTTAAGAGATTTCTGATCTTTTGCAGTATAAAACCTTGAAAACAACTGAGGAAACATCGGATCTGCAAAAATCCACAGCAGCATAAATGAAAACCAAATCTGTGGTAGGAAATAGTCTCCTCCGCCAGGTCTTGAAAATAATTCGGGATTACTGTTGAATGCCAAAATATTTGCGTTTTCAAAACCTCCCAGACTAATGGCAATAAAGATTACAGCAAGAGTCAATGCCAGAACCATTATTATACCCTGAATAAAATCGGTCCATCCTGACCCTCTCATTCCACCAGTTAGAACGTATATCATTATTACAATCATCGTAATGACTGCACCAATTTCCCAAATTATTGTTCCAGTGACCTGTTGTATTAAAAGTCCTGCACCTATTGCTTGAACAGCCAAATATGGTATGGTAAATACTACCATAACTGCCATAAATAAGATTCTTAAAAAATTGCTATTAAATCTCTCTCCAATAAGTTCAGGAGGTGTAACATAACCATTTTTCTTACCTAAAATCCAGACTTTGCGTCCGATAATATAAAACATTATTGCCATAATTCCAGTGCCAAATGCCATGATACCATACTGCCCAAAACCTGTTTTGTAGGCATTACCAGCAAAACCCAAAAATGTGAAAGCCGAAAAGTTAGTAGCAGCAAGTGAAAAAAATAAAATAATTGGTCCAAATGTTCTACCAGCCAAAAAGAAATCCTCAGGAGTCTTTTTTGTTTTTTTGTAAGCAAACATTCCGATGATGATTAAAAGACAGAAATAAATAATTGTGAATATCAAAAATTCCATTAATCATCACTCCATAAAAATTTAGAAACAAGGAAAAAACATAGAGACGTAAGAATTGTCAAAATAAACAAATATACTACCCAATATGGCAAACCAAAAATCAATGGGGTTGCCTGCCCCCAATTCCAAAAATCTAATGATAGTATAAAAATTGCAATAAAAAATAGAATTATAAACAAGGTTTTTTTATCCAACCAATCAGGCAGATTACTCACCGTTACTCCTCCGAAGTTCTCTGCCATTTCCTGGTTTTTTCGGCTGGAAACGGCAAAAACAATGCCTGAATGATGTAACGCAATTAATTACTAAATTTAAAATATTTTTGATTTTAATTGGTTTTTTTTAGCTTTTTTAGTAACAGGTTACTGAGTTCCCCAATTTTCTCAGGACTAAGTTCGTCAATTCTATTTTCCAGATAAGGTAAAGAGTCGTCTTTTAAGCCATAAAAATTATTCAAGTTAGTTTTTATCTTTTTTCTTCGATGTGAAAACAATACTTTTGTCAGGCTAAAAAAGAACGATTCATCTATTACATTAAATGGTGGATTTTTTCTTGGAATTAATCTGATAATACTTGAGTCAACCTTTGGCTGTGGAAAAAAACAAGTTTTAGGTACATTTTCTATTAGTTCGCAGTTGACATGATAGTATAACATCACAGATATTCTAGAATAAGATTTAGTTTTGGGAATTGCAACCATTCTTTCTGCAAATTCCTTCTGATACATTAATACAGCTAATTTAAAATTGTAATTTAAAAGTTTGAATGTGAGGGGAGAGGAGATTTGATAAGGAATATTAGAAACAATTTTGTCTACCTTGGGCAGTTCATGAAAATCTATCTTTAATGCATCACCCAATATTATCTCAACATTTTCTGGAACCTTTTTTGCAAGTAAATTCACCAAGTATTTGTCAATTTCAATAGCAATGACCTTTTTTGCCTTTTCTGCCAAACGAGTAGTAAGAATGCCTTTACCAGGACCTATCTCAAGAACTGTATCGTTTTTACTTATATTGGCAATATTTATCTCACGATCTGCAACAAAACCATTAATCAAAAAATGCTGTCCCAAGCGTGGTTTTATCATAATGTTTAGTAACTATATTGGCCTTTTGAGATAGGGGGACGAGTAAACAATCTGTATTTTTGATTTGGGTCTGTTAGTTCCAACTCAATGCGCTTTGCAATAAGCTTATCTGGTGCCCTTAAAAAATCAATTCTGTTGGTCATATCCTCAAAACTAGAAAAGGGTTGCTTGCGCCTCTCATCTAAAATATCATGCATCATTTTTTTCCCAAGACCGGGAAGTAATTCCAATACGTGAAAACGAGTAGATATGGCTGGCGCCTCATTGTAAAATTTTATGAAATGATCCATTTTATTTCTGACAACGTCTAGGAGAACATAAGTCATTTCTCCATGTGCTGTAGCAGTCATATCTTCATAATTAACCCGACCTTTGATTTTATTTATTTTATTTCTTTTTTTTGGATCTTTTCCTACATAAATGCGTTCACCTATTGAAATTGATACATTATTTTTTGGAATTAATTCCAGGAGTGTAAACTGATTTTCACCAACACCATACACTGTAGGATGGCGCTTATGTGGAGGTAAATCTCCTCTTCCCTTTGGTAAGTAATCTAAAACGTAAACGTAATCCTCCACCTTCATTCCTCCCTTATTCAACAAAATATTTGTTTACAATCTCCAAGATTTTTTTAATATTATTTTCATTCAATGTTATTCTTGACTTAGCAAATATTGATTTAACATCATCTGCTGATGTGGGAAGCAGATCTGCAATTTTATATGCATACAGATCGTCAATGATTTCCAACTTCTTTAAGTCTTTAATAAGCTCCTGCATTTTTTTCAAAGGAAGTTTGGAAAATTTTTGAGCGTGTTCAAGAGCTATACGTTGCTCGTATAGTAACTCTTTACGTTCTTTGCTCAATTTTTTCATTATATTTTTAACCTCTGCAAGTGAAACTAAAGTTACATTTGTCTCGTCAGGTGTCACTATTGTACCCTCCGAAGATGTTCTGAACGAATAATTAAAGTTTTATGTTTTTTTCCGACATCCACTCCCACGAGATATGCTTCTCCTTGAGCGCCCTCGATTTTACCTGTATAGCCATGAAAACGGATATGGGGCATACCCTTATGCACTGAGGGATCGATTACGATATTAACATATTCTCCTTCGTCAAATTGTTGCAATGCCCTTGAAATAGGCGAGATGGCCCCTTTTCGGGGTTTTTTACTTAATATGTGTCTGCTTTTGCTTCTTATACCTTTAGATCGTTTCACCATTTTTTATTCCCCCTTAATCTCCATCACGTCAAGCTCTTTAACGTCACAGGGAATACCTACCAATTTGCTTATATTTGGATTTGTATTGCCATTGTCTCCAGATACTAGCTCCTTAATATACGTACCTGATTCCGATTCAATAGTAAATGTTACTATGTTTCCATTTACCGAATCAACATTGCAGGCATATATCTTCCTTTCTCTAATCATATTTGCCCGTCTTCGGGCCACCCGCGATGGTGTATATTGACTTATCGTGGTGCCCTGTAATGTTCGAGCTGCCTTTTTAAGTTTTTCTATATCTATTAGTTTTTCTCCAAATATTTTTACTCGGTATATTTTTCGAAACTCTGCATTTTTTACTCGAACAACTTCTTCACCATTGGAGTAACGTAGATTCGAAACCTCAATCTTTCCTTTTGCGTATGTATTTATTTCTTTAATCAACTCCGTCATTTCCATTTTTCTAATTTTTGGGTCTTTTATTTCTATAACAAAAGGTCGACCATTACCAAGCATTCTAACATCAATATCTTCACGCCCACACCCATGAAACGATTCATCTGTTCCTTTAGTCTTTTGTAATAACTTTTCTGCGATAAGTTCCTCCACGCTCTCATCGTAGAGTTTACCTGTATAGTTGCATCTTCTACAACCTTTTCCGCGGCATATTCGGCAAAACCATTTAGTTTGTGGAATATTTCTTACTAATTTTCTGTATCGCCCATAAAGATAAAGTGATTTTATCTGTAAATCAACAACATCGTATGATGTATCAATCACAGCCATTATTGTAGGATCCTCAAAATCCACTGTTTTTCGTAATTTTTCCTCTAATTTTTTGCCGATTTCTCTATTTAGCTCGTTTTTAATTGATTCAGCAAAAGACGTTGAAAAGGCTGCTTGTATTTCCTGTTCTTTTTTTAAAATATTGTCATCAATCTTGCAGCCCACAAGAAAAGTTTCAAATTCATATTTTTTAAAAGCATTAATTATTAAATTTGTGAAGTGATCAATTTCATTAATTATATCTTCACATAACCAACATTCTCCAATCGGTTTAGAGTGATGCTGTAAATTCTGGCGCAAAATTGATCCTCTTGAAGAGTTTGAAATATCATGACCTATTTTTGCAAAAAATCTGCCCAGACACGCATTACAAATTGAATATTTTGAAAGAATTTTATCTGCAAGATCAATGTTTTCTTTGGAATGCAATTCATCTACCATGAGATATAGTGAATTGAATTTAATATTTTAAAGGATTTACATTCATTTTTTGAAAAGATTAAAAAGATTATTATTTATAGTGATAGATTACTTGATATTGAAAAAGGAAATATGCGACTATGGTAAAAAATAAAAAGAGGATATTTGGCAAGAAAGATAACGATCCGGAATGGATAAGAAACGTTGCTTATTACTTTGAATCTCACAAGGGAGATAAATACAAGAATCAGTTGAGAGAGCTATTTATGGATTATATTAGGGATGGAATGAGACCAGAAGTTGCATGGAAAAAAGCTCAAAGAGTTCTTGACTCCTTTGATTTTGATAAAGAATAAATGTTTACTAATTTATTTGGTATTTTTGGAATCAAAACCGATATTTTCTTTATATTAGGCTATCAAATTGAAGGCAGGTTCCCATTGATAAGTCCATGAGTTGTTTCCAACCTTTTGAGCATTATTTTTTGCGCTGCTGAATGTAAGGGTTGCACTATCACCACCTCCAGGAACTCCTGCAATTGATGCAGTTACATAGATATATTCACCTTCATGTAAGTTATATCCAACGTATGGGCATAATGCTCTTCCATCCTGACCTACATCCACAATATGTTGAAAATCATCCCCACCTGATTTAATAAAGTCAAACTGTACCTGCAATATATCTAGGGGTATCTCGGTACTGTTAATTACTTCTGCATAAGCGTAAACACTAACAGCAACTACTTCGCCTTCTAATGCTTCACCCAAGTCCTTTTCGAAATCTGTACACCCACTTAAAAATCCTAAACTAACCAAAAACAAGGCAATTGAAAATATTGGTATCTTTTTCATAACTTACTCCCCCTTCAGACCATCCTTCGATATACTATTTGTTAATAAACTTTCCTTATGATTTCCAATATTGACTATTCCTCGTAAAGTTTTCAACAGTTTGTTTAAGGATTAATGTTGTATATTGATTATAATGTGAATAGTTTAGAATTTTTCGTGGTTGAAAATGACATCCCTAGCTCATTGAGATAATCAATATAATCTGTAACAGAATATTGCACCAAACAAAAATATTAGCGAAATAGCGCCCCACATACACAATTCAAACACAAATAATACAAATAATTGTAATAATTGCCGTTAAAATAATTTTTTATTTCAATTTTTTTACTTAGAATGATTTTTAATAACCGACTTTCATTAATTTCATGACAGCATATTTACATTGTGGACACACGAAAAGATGTGTATGCTGGGAAAACAACAAATTATAACCACAGCGTGGGCAAGTCATATAGATACCTCAAAAATTACTTTTATAAAGACTTTGATCCTAAAAAGCGGGAACGTTTAGCGACAACAAATGATTTCATAATAGATTCAATTTCCTTAGCTTCTTGGGGTGTTGATATTAGACCACAAATAATCATATCCATCTAACCTCAACATCTATTTTTGATTTCTGCTTATTAATGACTTATTGTACATCCATTGCCTAGTTTCTTTACAGTTATTATCATTAAATTTAGAATTGTTATTTATTTTATCTTTTCTATTTGGTCAAATGCAAGTTTTTTAATCCTGTTGTATTATCAAGTTTTCTTTTAATTTTCAATGGAATTTTAAGTAGAACGATTTCGTTTGTAACCTCTACTGTTCCGTTAAGTAGATGACCTCCAACCGTATTTTTTTGCTCATCTCCAAGAACAACATGTATATGTATAATGACCTCATCACCGTTTTTACATATATTACCAGTAAGTGACAGTAGTTCAAATGGTCTAGCAAAAGATTGTGGAACATAATTGTCCTTTTCTTTAAAATATCCTAATCTAACTTGTTTAAGTTGACCAATTCCTGATAAAACAACCGCCGTTTCCACTTTATGTTTTTTACATGCCTCTGTAATTTTTTCTAAAATATCTTCATTTGGAAAAAGATGGATAAAAATAATATTATTCTGCTCCTTACTTTCCATAAAATCATTACCTCAAATTTATTATTTGTAAATGCTATATTGTATTTATACAATTATACAGCATAACTTTTTATTTTTAAAAAATTAGACGTAATAATGAATATAAAGATGAAAAATTATTTTGATTTTAGATGGTCAATGAAAAGGAATTTAAAAAACTAGAAGAGAAAATAATTGCATGTCAGAAATGCAGTCTTTGGAAGTCAAGAAAAAATCCCGTTGTTGGTTTTGGAAACACTAACGCAGAAATTCTTTTTGTTGGTGAAGCACCAGGATATTATGAAGATTTGAAGGGCTATCCATTTGTTGGCAAGGCAGGAAAAATACTTGACGAATTATTGGACTCAATCGGATTGAAAAGAGATGAGATATATATTGCCAATATACTCAAATGCAGACCTCCAGATAACAGAAATCCATTAATTACAGAGATTCAATCCTGCAAAGAACATCTGGAAAAGCAAATAGAACTGATTCAACCAAAAATTATTGTGCCATTAGGAAAATTTGCATGTTCTTACGTACTAGAAAAATTTGGGTTTCAACAGGAGAACATAAGTAAAATTCATGGAAAAATATTTCAAAAAAATACTTTGATGGGGCAAGTAACCATAATTCCTATGTATCATCCTGCAGTTGCAACCTACAACCCAAAATCAAAAGATACATTACTGAGCGATTTTTCGATTCTTAAAAAATATATTTCCAATATAAGTAAAACAATTATTTAGATTATTTTTCAAATATTTCATTTGATTTTATATAACAAAAAATATTAAATATGTGAAAAGATAAATATTACAACTGCTGGATTAATGAAGATCAACAAATAAGTAATTATTCCAGATGGTGATATACGATGAAATTAAAAAAAGAAAAAAATACTAATTCATATGTAATTGGAAACTTGAGTTCACTTAACAAACTCAGGATAATTGTTGGTTCTATTTTAATTCTAACCACTCTTTCAATTGTAATAATTCTATCTAATAATTTTCCAATTGGTGCTGCTTTAGCATTGTTAGGTTATGTAGTTTTAATAATACTGATGATAAAATTACTGCTGCTAAAAACTCTTTAAATAGGAAATTAGAGTGTTTTTATTAATGCGATCTATTTTTTTCAATCTTTTCAAAAAGATTCAATAGCTGTTCTTTAGTGAAAGGATGAGGCAAAAAATTTTCAAAATCAGTTGTATCAACATTCATTCGTGAATCCGGTTTCATACAAAAAAGGGCAGATTTTTCGCCATCCGGGAGTGAGGTGTTCAAAATTATTAAATTTATATCATCTGATTGTTCAAGTTTTGTAATTGCTTCCTTTGTATTCTGAGCAGCAACAAAGTTATATTCGCTATCTGTTAGATAAGATCTAATTTGTTCAATTAAGTTGGGGTCATCATTAACAACCATAATATTTTTCATTTTTCTCTTAATTATTATAATTAGTTGGAACTTAAATCTTTCCAAAATTACTTTTTTTGGTTGTTTATCAAACAAATGTTTAAGATTAATTTAAATCAACTTTTTTTCAATAATGAAGATATGAGGGGTCAAGAAGCAAGAAGAGGTGAATGAAAACAAGACCCCTCAAATATATTTAACCAATACAAAGTCATATTTGTATTACTAAACTTTTTTAATTTAATAATATAAAAAGCTTACAGAATAGAATTACAAAATGAAAAATTTACAAATGCTAAAAAATCATTGAAAGGTTGAATTTTTGTAATATTTTCTCCCTGGATTAATCACCTACATATATACGTACATTTTCATTTACACTAAAAATTTAAATAATATAGCCTTGTTTGATAGCTATTAACAAAACAATCTAGAGAGAGGATGGTGAAATATGGAAGAATTGTTAAGAAAGATTGGAAGCTGGCTGTTCCTTATTGGGATATTAGTTTCTGTCATTGTTGGTCTGGTTGTAGGAGCTAACTGGTATACGGATTCAAATTACTACATGGCAGCTTTTCTTGCTGTACTAGGATTCGTAGTGGGCGTATTATCCTTCTTTGCAATGGGATCAATCACACACGAAAGGATACCGACCTTTTTAATTGCCGCTCTAACATTGGTTGGTATTGGTGCTCTTTCTCAAACTTGGTATTTCGGTAACTATACTGGTCTTGCACCATTTTTCACGAATATAACTGGTTATATTGCTTACTTTGCAGCACCAGCGGCTGGACTTCTTGCAATAAGAGCAATATGGGACTCTGGGAAAACAAAAGAAATTGAACAAATTATCCAAAAAATTGAACACCCGAAACAATAAAGGATTTAATAAATATCCTTTATTTTCTTTTTTTATTTATTTTCTTTAAAAATCCTTCTTTAAAAATTAAAGAAAAAAAATTTATGGTTTTATAAAGTTCTGTATTACCCATTTATACAGTGAAACAATTGTCATTGTGAATAAGCCGCCTACAAAGCCAATAACAATAATTGCTATTGCTGGCATTTACTTATTCACCACCGCTTTTTTAGAATGTGATTTTATCAATTTCTGATCAATTTTCATTGGCAATGCCTCCCTAGTAGTATCTAACAATCATGAGATTTTTCAATAGTCGTGATATAGATACACTATGTCAATATATTATTTATCTTTCTTACTATATAAAACCTTCTTGTAAAAATACTCTCTATACTAATTGCCAAATTTTTTATTAAAAGAATCTGTAACTAATTTAAACTAGGAATTAAATAGTAGGACAGTAGAAAAGCATTTAACTTACTATATCATTCTTGATAAATGGTGATGAGGATGCAGAAAACCTTGTTAGATTTCATTGAAGAAAACGACGAAATTGGGGAGTAGTTAAAAAAATTTAATACTAATTTTTTATTAAAATTTTGGTGTTTTATTTTTCAAATATTTTTTTAAAGCGGTTACTAAAAAGATAAAAAATACAATAAAGAATCCTACAGCCAAATAGAAAAAAATGGGATCGTGAGCAATAATAGAAAAAGTATCTGAATTTTGAAGTATTGTACTTGAATTGTTACCAACTGTACCTGAACCGATATCCCAATTCCTACCATCACTTGCTAAAAATATTTTGGGCATATCATTTGCAATAGAACTTCTGAAAAATAGTACAACCTGAAAAAACCCTGCAAATAAAGTTAATATTGAAATAGAGAACAATATAACTATTTTTGTATTTTCGGGATGAAGTAAACAACTGCCTTTCCAGGTAAGTTCATAGTAAACCCATTTATGTCCTTCACGCTCTTTACGTTTCACAAGACCTGCTTCATTTAGTTTTAAAAGATGTTCATGCAAGGTTGCCTTGTTAAGATTTGTCGCGTTACAAATTTCATTTAGACTCATCTTTTTTCGATCAAGCACTTTTAGAATATTTAATCTAGTTTCTGAAGCAAGTGCTTTGAACGCATTTATATCAAGATTTACCTTGGTCATTAACGGGACCACTCTAATTTCAATGAGTTTAAAAATTGTTTGTTTTTGTTTGGGTAGTTTAAAAAATACCAAAAATCTATATTTGTAATTTTTTTAAAAGTTTTAGATACAGGTTTTGAAGTAAAATTCTTAATCATGGTTAGCATTACTAAATCACGCATGGATAAAAAAGAATTAATTGAGCTATTGAAGGAATGTGGTGCCATTAAATTTGGAAGATTTGTATTAACGTCCGGGGCTGTAAGTGATTACTATGTCGATATCAAAAAAGCAAGCACAAATCCACTTGTTTTAAAAAAGATTGCAGAAATAATGGAACAATACACCAAGGATTATGACATCGTGGCAGGCATGGAGCTTGGTGCCGTGCCCTTAATTGTAGCACTATCATTAGAAACTAAATTACCTTATGTAATAGTAAGAAAGGAAAAAAGAGAGCACGGAACTGGAAAACAAATCGAGGGCGAATCTGTCAAAGATAAAAGAGTTCTAGTTGTAGAGGATGTGACAACAAGTGGCGGATCTGTTATTAAAACTGTAAATATTTTAAGACAAAACCAAGCCAAAGTGGATGAGGTTGTAGTTGTTGTTGATAGAGAAAGTGGCGCAGAAGAAAAGTTAAAAAACATAGATGTAAGTTTAATTCCTCTTGTATCAGTTTGTGATATTTTAAAAAAATGATTTTACATTTTGTAGTGTGTAATTTGTAGTGGTTTATGCAATCAATATAATATAAACTTATAAATTCCTATTTTGAACCACATTTTTTCAATAAAGCTTTTAAAGTACAACGAGACTTATTTATCTTTGAATTATAAAATGGAGGTGAAAAACATATGAGTATATTGCAATGGATAGCATTATTTCAAATGATTTTGTGTGGAGCAATTACGTTTGTAGAAATAATACAATTCTTCCTAAAATAAATCATTGGATAAGAGCCAATTAAGACCTTTTAACGAGTATCAACCTAAATTCCCCAAACTTATGTTACACAGTAACAATTAAAGTAAAATAGCAGAATCTAAAGAAAAAATGTAAATAGTAAACAGAAAATTAGGAATTTTAAAAAAATAGGTCATATTATATAAGCAAAATACATACGCCAATAACTTGGGGGAGTAGGATTCATGAATGTGTTGGTCGTTGGAGGTGGAGCTCGAGAGCATGCCATTTGTGATGCAGTAAATCGCTCAAAAACGGATATTAAACTATTCACAATACTGCATAATCTAAACCCGGGTATCGAAAGATTGTCATACAAGTTCTTACATGAAAAAGAAACAAATGTAAAACTTGTGAGAGATTTCGCATCAGAAAATGACATAGATTTAGTCTTTATTGGTCCTGAAGCGCCTTTGGAGTTGGGAATTGTAGATGAACTTCAAAAATCTGGCATTTCAGCTTGTGCCCCTACAGAGAAAGCTGCAAGGATTGAAACGGATAAAGAATGGATGCGAAACCTGCTTAAAAAATATAAAATTCATGGACAATTGAAATGCGAATCTTTTTCTAATATATCAATTGTCGAAAGATATATTGATGATTTAAACGGCCAGGTGGCAATTAAACCTATTGGTCTTACTGGAGGAAAAGGGGTAAAAGTAGCAGGAGATCATTTCAATGGAACAAAGGATGCGATGAACTATGTAAAAGAAGTAATCAACAAAAAAATTGGGGGGAAAGCAAAGGTTCTTATAGAAGAAAAAGCAATTGGTGAGGAAATTACCATACAAGCTTTTTCTGATGGTAATAGTATCCTTCCGCTCCATGCCGTCCAAGACCATAAAAGATTATTACCTGACGATAAAGGGCCAAACACTGGAGGGATGGGATCATACTCTTGTTCAAACGGCTTGCTTCCGTTTCTTACAAAAGGCGAATATGAAGAGTCTGCATCGATTTTGCAAAATGTGGTTGAATCCCTTTCAAAAGAAGGCTGTAATTATATCGGACCAATTTATGGTCAATTTATGCTCACTGCAGAGGGTCCAAAAATTATTGAGATAAATGCAAGATTTGGCGACCCTGAAGCAATGAACGTACTTCCTCTGTTGGAAACTGACATAATAAAACTTGGAACCTCAATGGTAGAAGGAAATCTCAGCAAAATGAAAATAAAATTAAAGAACAAATCAACAGTGTGCAAATATGTTGTTCCTGAAGGATACGGCTTCAAGAGCATGGTTGGGGAGAAAATTTATGTTGATGATAAGGAAATTCTAAAGACAGGTTCAAATCTATTTTATGCATCAGTAAATAAGGAAAATAATTACCTTTCTACTACCACATCTCGCTCTATGGCAGTTGTTGGAATAGCAGATGAATTAAATCAAGCAGAGGCAATCTGTGAAAATGCATTAAAATTTGTAAGAAGCGATCATATTTTTGTTAGGCACGATATTGGGACTGCCGAACTTATTGAAAAAAGAATCAAACACATGAAAAAAATTCGTGGCATGTAAAATGGAAGATGGAATTTTTATCTATTTCATCGGGACCGCTGGATCAGGAAAATCAACACTCACCAGCACTTACAAAAAATGGACTGATTTAAGAGATCTAGATGCAATAACCGTGAATCTTGATCCGGGCGCTGAAAATTTACCTTATCAACCTGAAGTTGATATCAGAGATTGGATATCACTAAAAGAGATAATGGACTCTTACAACTTGGGACCAAACGGCGCACAAATTGCTTGTGCTGACATGGTTGCCCTAAACTCCGAAGATATAAAAAAAAGTATTGAATCATTTAAACCTGATTATATACTAATGGATACGCCAGGTCAGCTTGAATTATTTGTTTTTAGAGAATCTGGGAAACACATAATTAACTTCATGAATCCCAGCAGGACAATGGTAGCTTACTTACTCGATTACGCCCTGGCAAAAAACCCTTCTGGCTTTGTATCCCAGCTAATGTTGTCATTAAGTACAAATTTCCGCCTAGCTATGCCGCAGATAAATATTCTCAGTAAATCAGATTTATTATCAGACGAAGAAAAAAAGCGAATTATTAAATGGTCAGAAAATGCCGAATATCTTTATAGTTCGTTATCTGAAGAAAAGGCATCATTATATCGAGAGATGAGTGAGAATATATTAAACATCATTGAAAATTTTCAAAGTCATAATGTCTTGGTTCCAACAGGGAAAGAAAATTTTTTTGGGATAGAAGATTTATACACAGCTATTCAACTTCAATTTGAAGGTGGAGAAGATTTCTCAAGCGACTAGATAGCTTATTTGTAGCTTACAGTTTTAAATGAAATCGTTATTTAATGTACAAATTTGAGGATGCCCTGATGACTCCACTTGAAAGGAAAAAATTAATCAACGATGTTTTCGAGCCAAGATCTGGAGAAAAAATCCTAATGATCGTAGATTTACCACATGATAACATCGTTGACACACTGACCTGGAAGGAGCGTAGAAAGTTAGCTTTAGATTGGTTCCAAACGCTTAAATCGATGGGTGAAGAAAAAGGCTTTTATTTGGATTTTCTAGAATATTTTGCTACAGGAAAGCACAATGGACCTATACCCAAGGATGCAAAAAATAAAATTAAAAAATCCGATCTTTTTTTTGCAATGACTGAATTTTCAGCCACATCATCTCTTTTCGCGATTTGCAAGGATAAAGATACTAAAACTAGAGGGGCAAGTATGCCTAGTGTTGAAAGAAGGATGGAGGAAACGGCCCTCAAAGCCGATTACACAAAAATTCAACACTATGCAATCCGCCTAAAAAATATTTTAGATAATACAATTGCTGCAGTTATTCACTTTTCAACAGGTGAAAAAATTTTTATAGATTTGAGAAATCGAAAAGCTGGTGCAGATACGGGCATTTGCAAAGAAGCAGGACAAATAATAAATTTCCCAAGCGGAGAAGCCTGGAAAGTTCCATATGAGGGAACATCTGATGAATCAAAAAAATTTGGAATTAGTAAAACTCAAGGAGTTTTACCCGTTTTGTATAACAAAGAATCTGTTAAATATTTCGTAAAACAAAATCAAATATCGGAAATCTTAGGGGAAGGCAAGATTGCTTCAAAAATGAGAGATTTGTTCAACGAAAACGAATCTCGTAGAAATATTGCTGAGTTTGGAATAGGTTGCAACCCATGCGCGGTAGTTACTGGAAATATACTTGAGGATGAAAAAGCTGGTTTGCATATTGCATATGGTATGAGCAAACACATTGGTGGAAAGATTACTAGCGATTTGCATCAAGATATATGTTATTCAAAGGGATGTCCAATCGAAGCATTTTCAGTGGTCTTGACAAATAAGGATGGTTCTAAAACACATATAATAAAAAATTCAGAATTACAATATGAATTATTGGAATAATATTCACAGTTATAAGGATTTGAAATAAAAATCCACTAAAGCATTTTTTATTATTTTCAAACCGAAAAAATCATTTTCAAAATCTGGGAAACATTTAAATATTTTATTATCTATAATAATAAATAAAAATAAATCAGGGGGACATGTAACGGAACTTATTTGGAGGATTTTAATAGGATTTATACTAGCATTTGTTCTACACGAGTTAACTCATCTATTAGTAATTACTTATTACAAGATTCCTTGTAAGGCAATAGTAATTACAAAATATTCTGCCTTTGGATTTCTAGTAGAAAATGAAAAATATATCAACAATAAAAAAATACTAATTTTACTACATTTTCTGCCTTTAATTTGGTGTCTAGTCGCCCTTATCAATCTTCAAGAACCTTATCTATTGATGTTTCCATTGGTAAACTTATCTGGAGGTGTCGGTGATATGTATTATTTCTTTAAAATTATATCTCTCTCACCTGATCAACGAGTTGAATGGGCAAACAAAAGTGACGAAAAGGTTTTAAGTTCAATTATATGGAAAAAAGAAATAAAAACTAATGAGGCTTTAGATAACGGAGAGATCCAAAGCCCCGAGTTTGCTGTAAATAAATTGTAGTATTATTACAAATATTTTTTCAAGAATGGGGAATCTTTCCATAGCTTTATCTAAAAACGACATCGCAGAACTGAAAACAACGAACCATTCATCGACCGAATCGGTTTCTTCTTTTGGTTCATCTTTGGGTTCATCTGGTTCACAACCGAGACAATTAGTTCCCATTGATCCCATTAATATCGCTAATATTACAGAGACCATCATAATTTTTCGTTTCATCCTCACCACCATATTAACTTTTCTAGTTATTGCATTAAATATTTAACGTGTAAAAATTACAAAATGGAAAAACAGAAGTGCCCCTGGCTGTCTGTTAGGAATTAGTGTACAATAAATTTTAATAAATATAAAATAAAAATTGATTATTGGAAACGAGTAAGATCTATTTTCCCCCAGTCATCAAAATCGTTTTTACCTCTTGAACCATCAGAATAATCTACCATTTTGTATACATATCCGTAATTCATGACACTTATGTAAGGTCTCCATTTCCAATATTTGATATCCCAAGGAAATTTTCCCTCCTGATCGTCACATCCTGGAGTATTTGAGTTAAATATTCCAAGTGTATGACCTGTTTCATGCATGAAAGCTCCGGCAAAAACAGTAGCACGAATTTCCTCTAAATCCAACTCTAAAAAAACTAATCTGTTAATAATTGGATATCTTTTAGCAATTTGATCATGTGCCTTTGTAGAAAGTTGGAGACAATCTAAATGATCATCGCCAACCCAAACGTAACCAGGATAATCTGCGTGGTATACTATTGTTGCATAATGAAACACGCCTTTTCTCCAATAATTTTCAACTCCGTTTAAAAAATAATTATGATACATATTTCTTAAGCTATCTCTGTCTGTATCTTCTTCAAATGGAATATTCTTTTGACCGCCGCCCATACACCCATCATCTATATGGAAAACAATGTTTCTTCTATCAAAAGCAGTTTTTAAAAGATCTTTTGATATTTCTGGTAGAAAATTACCTTCTCCGTTTGGTCCAATCTCCATTTGATCAATTTCTACGAAAATATCTTTTCTAAAAGGATCAGAATACCACTGAGAAGTCAGATATTCTTCTACGTTATCAAGACCATCTCGATCTGGATCCAAATTATAATGGTCATTCCATTCACATGGGTTATATATCCAATAATGATTGATTTCATCGCTATGCCAATCTCTGTATGCCATATGACCCCATTTATGCTCCCATTCTATAGGAATACCATCTCCATCAGTATCCAATCCTAAATCCGAAGAATAAGGGTCAGTATCGTAAACATTAACCTCAGTCCAATAGGGAATTCCGTCATTATCATAATCGTTCTGATAGACATTAAACCAGAGTTCACAGTCATTTTCACTTTGGTAGTAACTTCCGTCGTCGCAACCATTAAGCCTGCCATATCCGCTAGGATCAGCAAGAATCATATCAGAATTAACAAAATCTTCTCCCCACCAATGGCCAGTTTTAATACTATATGTAATATCCACTCCAAAGGTCTGAAAATAATCATCGCTGTTGTAGTTAATACTGCTGATGTCACAAATCTGATCAAATCCCACGTTCCAGTCCCAAAGTTCAATTCTGATTGTAACTAATTCTTCGTTATCTGGGACATTGGCTGTTGCTTGCCAATTAACATTTTCAATATATTTAGTATCATAAAATATGTGACTTCTATATTCAACATCATTAATGAATACTTTTACATAGAAATCAGGATCACTAAGCCTATCAATCTTTTCGAATCCGTTAAGCTGTAAATCTCGTTTTTCTAAGCTCCTGATTTTTAATATATCTACAGTAACTTTTACATCAACAAGAGGATCCAAATCTAATTCTAAATCTTACCCGCAACAATCATTTCCTGAGGAAAAAATTGGACATGAATAGCAATTGTTAAAAAGGCAATTAAAATAGATACGCATACAAATTTTCTCATTATAATTCTCATAATCCTATCACTTCAATCTGTATAATCTAAATGAATTAAGACCCCTTAATTTTTTGTTATTATTAAGTATGATTAACACCCATAAATATTTTATTGTTATAATTAAATTTCATAATTTTAAAATAAACTTTAAATCCGTTCCTACAAAATTATATTACAGTATATTATTGATGAATTTATAAAAATAATGAAACAAAATTAACCAGTAAATCTCTTTTGTTTTATTCTATTTTTAATTTTTCTTGATCATATTTTTTAATTATCAATTTTTATAAAAATATCGCCATTTATCGAATTATCTTTATCAAACGAAAACACAAAACTAAATAACCATTTATTGTACTTTTGAGTATAATTATTCATTGATATATCTGATGATTTTTCGTAAAATTCAATCCATTTTTTCCAAACATGTTTTTGTTCCTTTAGTAATAATTTTACATTGTTATAATAGCGTATATACAAATTTAGGAAATCTTCAAATATTGAAAATGATGTTTTTATACCTTGCTTAAAACCCAGAACGAAATCTTTGTTATCATTTAATTTATCAAGAAATTTATCAGGATTTTTAAGTGCCTCATATTTTTTTTCACATAAGGGTTCAAACTTCACAAAATCACCAAAATTTTTAATTTTTTATAAGAGTTACATTAAATAATTTATTTGTTAGTTGCAGGACAAGCTTAGATTTTTCTAATGGTCTATTTCTTTTGATCAATTAATTCGTCTAATCTTCTGATCATCTTGTCATGAGGTTGTATTGGTTCTGAATTATCAGTATCATCCTGTTTTATTTGTTCAAATTGTACCGCTTTTTCAGGTTGACTTGAATATAACAAATCTATTAACTTCTTTAATTCATTGGAGTCGATATGTTCTAAGTATGCTTCACCTTCAGTCAACATTCCACCTAATGGTTAATTGACAAATCATTATAAAAAGCTATTCTTAAAAATTAACCCCACAAAATTAATTTTAACAAAATATCAGAATTTTCTCAGATTATTAGCTTATCCTTAAATTTTATAGCCCAATATCTTATTTTTGTATTAAGAAAATGATAAACCAAAAGGAAAATGCTTTAATAGTATCCTTAACAAATGATATTTCAGAAATTGAACAATTAGCCGAATCTATAAATTATTCAGTTATAAAGAGGTTTATCCAAAGAAGACAAAATCCAGATGCCAGATATTTTGTAGGCTTTGGGAAAGTGGAAGAAATCAAAAATTTCATTCAAGATTGTGATGAAAAAATTGATGTTATTATTATCAATGGCGAGTTGAAGCCATCTCAATGGTTTAATCTTGAAAAACAATTGAATAAACAGGTCTTTGATAGAATTAGACTTATTTTGTCAATTTTCGGTGATCGGGCAGAGAAAAAGGAGGCGAAATTGCAGGTTAAGTTGGCAGAACTTAGATACGAAAGGCCCTATGTAAGAGAACTCATTCACCGTGCAAGGGCTGGAGAACATCCTGGATTAATGGCAGGTGGAGAATATCAGGTCGACGACTATTATGAGATGATAAAAAAGCAAATTAAAAAGATTAAAAAAGATCTAGAAAAAATAAGAGCTGAAAGAGAATTAAGAAGAAGACATAGACATCATAGTGGATTCTATCTTGTCTCAATAGCTGGATATACAAATGCTGGAAAAAGTAGTTTATTAAATTTGCTTGCAGATGAACAAATAAAAGTTGAAGGAAGATTGTTTTCAACTTTATCAACCACAACTAGAAGGATTGAGTGTAAAAATCTCCCTGTTTTAATAACTGACACAGTCGGATTTATTCAAAACCTTCCTGCTTGGATTATTGATGCATTTCATTCGACGCTTGAAGAAATTGAAGTCGCAGATGTTATTCTACTCATTGTTGATTCAAGTGAAAAAATACCTGAGATTGAGTCTAAATTACAAGTTTCATTAAAGGAACTGAATGAACTTAATGTTGCTTCACCTGTTATTTTAGTATTTAATAAAATTGATATGTTGGATGACCCCCAAATTAATGAGCGATTAGAAATTATTAACCATCTAAAACTACCACATATAAAAAGAATTGTACCTATTTCTTTAAAAACAAAACAAAACATGGACAAAATTATTGGTATCATCTACGAATCACTACCAAATATAGTAAGATTCAAGCTTAAATTACCAATTAATGAGTCTTCTCAAGCCTTAGTTTCTTGGATTTACGAAAAGGCCAATGTTACTAACATTTATTATAACAGCTACATAAATTTATCAATTGAATGCAATATAAGCATTAAAAATCAAATTTTATCTAAGAGAAAAAATTTGTTAAATTAATTTTTGTAGTTAAATAACAAATTCAGATTTTTTCAAAAATAATATTACACTTCTTTATTATCAATAATTTTATATATTAAAAGAAATAATAATTAATATTAACAAAAAATAAGGGGTAGAGAATAATGAGTTACAAAAGGATCATAACAATTAGGAATAAATCGATCCATATTATTATAATAGCAGTGATTGGCCTAATTATTAATGCAACAATATTGGCACCACAGGTTCAAGGTTCATTATTTTTAAAAAATAAAGATGAGAATATTTCAGATAAAATTTCGTCTTACATTTATTCTTTTTTTGAAGAGAACTTTGACAATCAAATAACATCAGAAATCGTAATACAAAAATTTATTGGGCTCCTAAACATATTAATAATATTACCAATAATTTTGTTAAAGGGTTTAATAACAGGAGCCATAAGTTTAATATCAGGATTGATTCGTACTGTTTTAGCAATAATTAAACTTACAATATTGTCAGTTGCCGGCATACAGGGAGTTCTAACCATTACAGGTCTTTTTGTAATCTTTTTAGGTTTGATGACAAAGTTGGGTTTTAAAATTTTTTCATTATTTAGTTCCCCCATCATATCCGCAATAGTATTAAGATTAATTCCAGCGTTGGGTTCACTCATGGGTGGATTATCATTAATTGTTCATTCAATTGTTGGACTAGCTATTATGGGTGCATTGCCTGTACTGTTAGTAATATTAATTCTAAATATCGTCAAAATTTTTCAGAACATAATAGAGGAAGGTCTTCCAACTTCCTAGCTTTTTTATAACTAAAAATTTTTCATTTATTTCTCAGAATAATATAAATCCAAGAAGGGCATACACCAACTACATCCAACATGGGGGAAATTATGGGCGAAACAAAAGGAATTGCCATCAGACTAGATAAAGAGATTTTTAACCAGATTCAAAACCATAAGCTTCCTAGAAATGAAATTATTCAAGAAGCTATTGTACAATATTTAAAAAAGGAAGGTAAAAGCCCGATTAATCTGCAGGAAGACATTTCTGATGATGTGTATGCAGAAGTCTATAATACTTTATATAACACCGAAGTTGTCCCCCTTAAAGAGAAAAATCGATATCAAGAGGAATTAATCTTTATTTTACAATCGCAATTAAATGAAATTAAAAAGGATAAAGACTTTCTCAAACAGCAAGTCCAATTTTTAACCAGAGTTGTAGAATCCAAAACTACACTTTTTGAGAGAGTAAGAAAGAAGTTGGCTAAATCAGATTAGCAATTTTGACTTTGATTTTTTATTAGAGTCAAAAAATGTGGCACTATTCTAGATAGGTCAAAACCTTCAACTATTACGTCAGCTTCTTTTTTAATACAATCATCTCCGGGATTAAATGCAATCCCAAAACCACATATTTCTATCATTGGAATATCAAAACATGAGTTACCAACAGCAGCCATATTCTCAAATGGAATATTAAGATCTTCTGAGATCTCTTTTATCTTTTTATCCTTGTGCATAAGGCGAACTCTGACGATACCCTCGCCTGTTAAAAAATCATTATTATCTATTTTAATTCCATTAGCATAAATGTAATCGATTTCTAGGTCGTTTCCTAATCTTTCGGCCAAAATATCAAGACCTGCACTTACAATTGCAGTTTTTACTCCATACTTTTTTAAAAAATCCACGCATTGTTTTGCTCCTTTCATAAGGGGAACTCTTGATAATATTTCAATAAGTTTATGTTTTTTGATAGGTCTACCGTTCTCCCTCCAAAGAGAAACATCTCTTTTAATGAATTCTTCGTCAGTTATTTTTCCTTGAAGATATTGTGAAACGGATTTATCATTACTACAGCCAAAATAATTATGAACATATTTCCAAGAACTAATCGTATCTGCAATCACACCATCCATATCAAAAATAACTAGTTTTAATTCGCCTAATTCATCTTTTACTTTAATTTTTTCCTTTCTATTTTTCCGATAACAGAAATTCTTGCAAATAGTTGGATTCATTAATTGGACAATAATTTCCAGATAAAATAATCTTTGTAAAACGATTTATCTTTTAGATTAATTAGGATAATTTTTTATAATTAGATTTACATATTAAAAATGATTATTTTCAAAAGGAGCAAATTTATGACTAATAAAAATTATCAAAACATAGTAATTTCTTTTTTTGCATCATTTATCTTAATAGTGTCATCAATGCCTTTGATATTTGCTGAACGTAACTATATTGATCCAACAAAAAATTCTATTACGATTCAGGAAGATTTTCAGCATTTTGATCTACTTATATTATGCCCTGATGAATTTTCAAATCAACTACAATCTTTAGTTAACCACAAGGAGAAATATGGAGTATCTACAAAATTAGAGACGCTTTCAAAAGTCTACGAGGAAATGTATTGGTATGGTCGAGATAATGCAGAAAAAATAAAGTTTTTTATAAAAAACTCCTTTGATAATTGGGCAATAGAATACGTTCTTTTAGTAGGTAGTTACAAAAAAATGCCTGTTCGTTACATTTATAACCAAGATGTGAGAAGTGGTTTTAACGAACCTTTCTTTATTTCTGAGCTATATTATGCAGATATTTACGATTCCAAAGGTAATTTTTCAAGTTGGGATACCGATGGTGATGGAATATTTGGAGAATGGATTGACGATGGTATTTCAACACAAGCCGAAGACAAAGATATAGATCTTTATCCTGATGTCTATGTAGGTCGACTTGCATGTAGAAATAGTTATGAAGTAAAAATAATGGTAAATAAAATAATTAACTATGAGTCAAAGACCTATGGGAATAACTGGTTCAACAAAATTGTTGTTGCTGCTGGAGACACATACCCAAAGTTTCCAGGCAATGAAGGAGAGGAAAATACTCTACACGTGTTAGAAAATATGTCTGCTTTTACACCTGTTACTTTATGGGCCTCAGATGGATCTCTTAAAGGACCTTGGGACATTATTTCGGCATTAAACAAAGGCTGTGGTTTTCTATATTTTGACGGCCACGCAAATCCATTTAAATGGAGTACACACCCTCCAGAGGATAAAACAACATGGATAAATGGACTATCACTTCTTAGCATGTCTTTATTATTCAACGGATTAAAACTACCGGTTTGCGTTGTTGGAGGATGTCACAATAACCAATTTGACGTAAATTTTGAAAAAATTTTTGAGGATCCTTTTGCATACTTTACTTGGATTCCCGAGTGCTGGGGATGGAAACTAACAAGAAAAATCGGTGGTGGAACTATTGCAACCATCGGTTGCACTGGTTTAGGAATGACAAAAGAGGACAAGGATTCTTTTAGTGGAGCCGGTGATTATCTTGAACCGACATTTTTTTGGGAATATGGAGTAAATGGAACGCAGATATTAGGAGAAGCATGGGGAAAAACAATTACAAATTATTTGAAAGTATACCCAATCGACTGGAACACCCCTGCTGCTTGGGATTCAGCAATTGATGCAAAGACAGTTCAACAATGGGCTTTATTAGGTGATCCCAGTTTAAAAATCGGAGGATATGCAAATAACTAAAATATTTATAACTTATCAATAAAAATTGTTTGATTGGTAAAAATTTATTAAGTAGGTCAAATATTAATTATTCTTGGGGCTTTGTAATGTATAAACACAAAAATCTTAAGATATCATGTTTTGGGGTAATAATAATCTTGTTGGTAATGCCCATAGCACCATCTATTGCCACGGAAATGACTTCAATCCAACAATTTGAAAATTTAAATTCAGTTAACAATCAAGGTACAGATTATTCACTGTTGATCATTTCCCCAAAAATTTTTAAAAATGCCTTGATCCCATTATTGATCCACAAGGAAAACAAAGGCATTTCTACCAAGCTGGTAACATTAGATGAAATCTATGGAAGTGAATATTCCCAACCGGGTAGAGATCAACCTGAAAAGATTAAATATTTTATAAAATCAGCAATTGAGATATGGGAGACTAAATATGTACTTTTAGTTGGCGGCACCATTGGACAGTTGCCATTATGGTACCTACCGGTGCGTTATATTGATATGGGAAACAGCTTTGAATCGCATTTTATAAGTGATCTTTATTACGCCGACATTTATGACGAATCTGGAGTCAACTTTTCAAGTTGGGATTCTGATAGGGATGGTAATTACGCAGAGTGGTATTCAGGTGAAGATCCAGAGGATACAAATATCGATTTAAAACCTGATGTTGCATTAGGCAGACTGCCTTGTCGCAATGTTTTTGAAGCCAAAATCATGGTTAATAAAATCATTGAATATGAAACAATGGATCAAAATGATGCATGGTTCAATGACATGGTGGTAATTGCTGGTGACACTTATCCTGAATTTGAAAATCCTTTATGGGTAGGATATGAAGGTGAATACTACGGAGATCTTGCTATAGAAAACATGAGTGGATTCAACCCGATAAGGCTTTATACTTCAGACGGTACATTAACAGGACAATCAGATGTCATCGACACCGTTAACAATGGCTGTGGATTTTTGTATTTCGTCGGACACGGAAACCCTATGACATGGGGCAATCATCCCCCAAACGATAAAAAATTTATTGACGGTTTAACAGTTCAAAACATGTGGAAATTAAACAATAACAAAAAATATCCTGTTTGTGTAGTAAGTGGCTGTCATAACTGCCAATTTGATGTCTCTATTTTCAAAGTTATTGATAAGAAATCTGTATATCGCGGGGAGGCCATCCCTGAATGTTGGGGTTGGCGAATGACTAGAAAAATTGAAGGCGGATCTATTGGAACTCTCGGTACTACAGCCCTCGGTTTCACTAAAGAAGATAAGACCAGTTTTAAGGGGGGAATCAACGAGCTTGAAGTCTTCTTTTTTAATCAATACGGACAAAGTAACATAAAAATACTTGGTGAAACCTGGAAAGCTACAATTACTACTTACATAAATACATATCCCGTAGATTGGAGTGTTTCAAATGATGAATTAAAAGGTGATTCTTGGATAGATGCCCAGGTTGTCCAATCCTGGGTACTTTTAGGTGATCCAAGTCTAATGATTGGGGGATATTCCAAATAATTTCCTAAAACCTAAAATTAAAAATTTAATAAAATAGAAAGCAGGTTTTATTTAACCTGCTAAATTAATTTTTTGTCTGATTAATTATTAGGTTGGTAAAATCACTTTATCTATTACGTGGATTACCCCGTTACTGCAAACAATGTCTGCTGATGTAACGTTAGCATCGTTTATCATTACATCTGTTCCATTTATTATTATTGAGATGTTTGTGCCTTCAAGAGTTGTTACATTCATTTCATCAGATAAATCAGTTGACATTACGTTACCAGATATTACGTGGTATTTGAGTATCTTTGTAAGATTTTCAGTATCGTTACTTAGTAAATCTGCAAGGTATTCCTCACCTAATTCAGCAAAGGCAGCGTCTGTTGGAGCAAATACTGTGTATAACTCTTGTTCACTGGCAAGAGTTTCATCTAATTCGGCTGCGACTAACGCATCCACTAGAGTGTTAAATTCAACATCTGCATTTGCGGTTTCAACTATATTCTGTATTGGAACAATGACTGTATCTATTATATGAATTACTCCGTTGCTACATTCGATATCTGTTGAAGTAACCATAGCATCGTCAACATAAACATTTTCACCTTCAATATTAACAGTTATATATTTCCCTTGAATTGTTTCTATCCTGGTATCATCGCTTAAATCGGTTGACATTAACTTACCGGACACAACATGATAAGTAAGTATCTTCGTTAGAGTTGCAGTGTCATTATTGACAAGATTTGCTAGGTATTCATCATCCAATTCAGCAAAGGCAGCGTCTGTTGGAGCAAATACTGTGTATAACTCCTGTTCACTGGCAAGAGTTTCATCTAAGTCTGCTGCAACAAACGCATCTACTAAAGTGTTAAAGTCAGTGTTTGTTTTTGCAGTTTCTACTATATTTTCTACTTTTGGCTTTTCTTCAACACATCCACTTATAAAACCTATTACGGCGATTATACATAATATGGATGCGAATAATTTTCTCTTCACTTTTCTTCACCTCCCCAGTACCTTTCAAGTACATATCATATAATTTATATAGTTGGATTAAAAGATTACAAAAAAGGTATTTATTTGTTTCGATTTTAATTTAAAAAATCAACTTTTTTCTCTAACCCAGTTATAATGTCTAATTTTTTTTGATTCCCCAAATCCACACGCGGAGCATCTACGTTTTTGAACATGAAATGCGTGTTTCCCGCATCGGCGACATGCTATATGGGTTTTCTTGCCACCCATCTTGGATGCTGTTCCTTTTGTCATAATTTTCTCCTCCTATGGTGAAACATAAATTATATTGTCTCCCCTCACAACAACTGTATTGTGCTTGTTAGATGTCTCCCCATTGATTATTTCATCGGCATTTTTGAGAACTAGATTCATATGAGGAACATCATAACCATCTAGAGTGCCATGATATCCTCGACCTCCCCTGAGCTCTACCATTACTCTGTTATTTAAACTTGAATGCAATATTTTTAGAGGTTTATCCATGAGATTACCTTGAACCACGAAATAAAGTTCGATTTATAAGTATTTTGGGTTAAATAGGTGGGTTGTATAGTTGATCAAATAAAAGTAAATATTTAAAATAGAAAATTAAATGAACAAATTGATGAGAGAAAAAATAAAAAATAGACATCGTCTTAAAAAAAGAGAAATCAGAGAAATTATAGAAGAATTGGAAAAAAATTGGACATGCAAATTATTCAATGAAAAAAATTCTGTCGAAGTAGGAGATTATTGTGGAGAAAAAATAGTTTTTGTTGATAATCAACCTAATTTTTTATATCATGATAACAAAGTGTTTTTTACACTGCACGGTGTAAATGTCTACAAACCAACTGAAAAAAGAGTTGTGGTTGACATGGGTGCAGTTGGTTTTGTAACTAAAGGGGCAGACGTAATGGCACCTGGAATTGTTGATTCAGATGAATGTATTTTGGAAGGTGATCAAGTTTGGATCTGTGATGAAAAATACCTTAAACCAATCGCAGTTGGTATCGCCCTTATGAACGGCAGTAAAATGAAATCTAACAATAAAGGTAAATCTGTTAAAATTATCCACTACGTTGGCGATGTCATTTGGAACCTTGGAGTTTAACGACAATTTTATTTTTCGAATGTTTGTTTATAAATAATTATATAATAGATTAGACACCTACACTAAAAGTTTATAAAGATAAATTTATTTAAGGAATATTGTAAAAATATCGGAAGAGTGGGATTATCATGGGAATAGTTAGCAAGATTTTTGGTGATAAAGGTTCAAGTGATGCTAAAGGCTACATAGACTTAGAAAAATATGTTGGTGCAACCACCGATACCAAGATGCCAGCTAGGATGCATGTAAGGGTTGGTGAAATTCAACGTTATGATGATTTAAAAGAATTTACAGACTATGTATATGGAGGAAACATATTAATTCTTGATTTTTCACCGATTGCAGAAGAGGAAGTAATTCTAAAAAGAATCACAAATGATTTAAGGAAATTAACCAGTGAGATAAATGGAGATATTGCTGGAATTGGTAATAATTTAATGATTATTTCACCCAGCGATGTAAAGATTGAGCGGAGGAAATTAAGAGGAAAATTTTCTTGAATTGGTTAATTATAAATTTCTTATATTTTTACTAATTACATTTTGTAATAAACTTAAAAAGTTATTATAGGAGAGATGGGAGGGGTCTGGGGGTTGGATAGTGAAGATGGAAGGAAAGCATAAATAGATCCAGAACCCTCTGTGTTATACTTTATACATTTTAATATTTAAACTTTTTCCGTAAATTTCCCACAGTGGAATTTTTATATTTTTAATTACAAAGGATAAAGACTATTACGGACCCACGGGGATTCGAACCCCGGTAACCGGCTCCGAAGGCCGGTAGGATATCCAAACTACCTCACGGGCCCCTTTTCTATTGCTAAGCATATAAATATTTGATTTAAAGTTGTCTAATTACGATTATTGTACTATATTAAGAAAGGTATTTATACAATATTAAACATTTAGATTCAAGGATGTGATGTTGCTCGATTATTTATTAAATATTTGTATTTAGGTTACTAAATTTGTTTAGGCAATATTGTTGTTAATGATACATTCAAAAAACTGCAAATAGGAGAATGTATAGCCATAACTAGGAGTGAGGATACTTGAAAGACGAAAATAAGGACATAAGAAAGAAAGAATCCTCATCAGTAGACAATAGAAACGATTTTTTAAATATATCTAAAAAAATTGATTTAATTTTATCAGACAAAATTAATTTTCAAGATGATCCAGAAATAAAATCACCTAAAGAATCCGCGGATTTTTCAATACCATCCTTCCCCAATAAAAGAGTGTTGTCAACAGATGCAGAAACTAACAAAATAAAAAAGAAAAAAGATAGATCTAAGAACCAGGTTTGGCAAAATAAATTTAAAACTCTTGCCTCAATAAAAGGATTTGATAAATTCCGAAATAAGGCATTTGACAGGCTGAATATAAAGGAAAAATTCAAATCAATAAATGTTAAAAACAAATTTTTATCAACTAAGAAAAAAACAAATAGAGAAAAAAATCCAGTTCCATCCAACAGAGATAATCCTGAAGAGGAAAAACTTACTAATTATGTTTCAGAAACCATTAGTGAAATAGAAAAAATAAAAGATAACGACAAAGAAAAAACTACATCAAAAGATGAAAAAATTCAAGTAACTTCCAAAATAACGCCAAAATTAAATTATTTAAACAAGATATTTAACAAAAATAAAATAAAAAAGCTGAAAAACATAGAAAATAACATAGATAAAAATGAACAGCCCAAAATAAAAAGTAAAATACACAAGACTAATAAAAAAACTAAAACTATTTTCTCTGGTAAAGCAGGATTACTTCAAATAATTGATAAGAGCTGTGAAGAATCTAATTTGAATGAAATTGACAAATCATCTGATTTTAATTTAATTAAAACAAAAAAATTTAAAGAGATTGGTTTAAATAATTTAGAATCCATAGAGGAATTAGATTTCTATCCATTGGTAGAACCTTACTCATGGGTATCGATTATACATGGAAAAGATACTCCTGACAGAATTTACATACTTTTAGAAGTTGAACTTTCCGATGAGGAAATAAGAAATCTATTATTTATTAAGGAAACTTTAGGAGTATTTACTCTGGACACAGCCGAATGTGAAACTAAAGGAAACGAAAAATATTTGTTAGAAAAAATTAACCAAATAATTGACGATTATTCTCTAGACATTAAGCCTCCCTCAAAACAAAAAATAATTTATTATTTGGAAAAAGAATTACTTGGATTGGATAAACTTGAACCTCTTATGAATGATCCCAACATAGAAGATGTTTCATGTGATGGTTCCGAGGTGCCAATTTTTCTATATCACAGAAAACATGGGTCTCTAAAGAGTAATTTACAATTCGAAAATGAGGATGAACTATCCGCTTTCGTAGTTAGACTTTCACAAAAGTGCGGAAAACATATTTCGATTGCAAATCCAATGCTTGATGCAACAATGCCTGATGGGTCAAGAATCCAAATGACCCTAAGTGATGAAGTTACAACCAAGGGTTCAACTTTTACGATTAGAAAATTTCGAGAGAACCCATTTTCACCAGCGGATCTTATTGAGTTTAATACAATGTCCTCTGAGATGGTTGCATATTTATGGATCGCAGTTGAAAACAACATCAACGCGTTATTTGCTGGCGGAACAGCCTCGGGAAAAACTTCTGCGCTTAATGCAATAGCATTGTTTATACCATCTGATTCAAAGATAGTATCCATTGAAGAAACAAGAGAAATCAATCTTCCACATCCAAACTGGATTCCCGGTGTAGCCAGATCCGGATTTGGAGAAGTTATTGGAGACAAAGTTGTTGGAGAAATCGACCTCTATGATCTTATGAAAGCAGCGCTTAGGCAAAGACCTGAATACATTCTCGTAGGTGAAATTAGAGGAAAGGAAGCTTACGTTTTATTCCAGGCTATGGCAACGGGTCATACTACCTATTCAACAGTTCATGCAGATTCGGCAAAATCACTTATACACCGTTTGGAAGGTAGGCCGATTAACATCCCAAGAATAATGCTACAATCCCTAGATATTATATGCATCCAGACAACTGCTCGTGTAAGAGATAAAAGAGCTAGACGGAGTAGACAAATAATTGAAATAATTGACATTGATCCTGCAACTAAAGAAATTTTAACAAACGAAGTTTTTAGATGGGATCCTGTTGAAGACAAGTTTTTCTACTCTGGAAAAAGTTATGTTTTAGAAAGAATCCGAACAAGTAAAGATATGTCCCGAGAGGAAATCATCAAGGAATTGAGAAATAGGGCAAAGCTACTTGATTGGATGAAAGAAAACAATATTAAGGATTTCAAAGAGGTGGCCTCGCTTACCGCTAAATATTTAGAAAACCCCATAGCGATAATGAAAAAAGTGAGGGGTGAAAAATCAAATGATTAAATGGCCTTCGCTAAATTCTCAATTAAACAGGAAAAAACATGAGGAACGTAAAAAAGATTTACCAACAGAAGGGGTAAACATCGAATCAGCTGTAAATGAAATTTCAAATTTATTTAATACAATTCACAAAGAAGCCGATTTAACCTCAAATTTGAATGAATTGGATTCCTACAGCCTCTATGAACCCTACGCCTATGTAAAAATTTTAAGGGATTCTAACACTTTAGATAAATATTACTGGGTCAAAGAGCCAGAGATTTCCGATCAAGAAAAGGATATTCTTGCAAGGATACAAGCATCCTTGATATCCTCAATCGAAATTAGATTGGATCAATTAGAAGGTTCAGTTGTAGATTCATTTTTAGAGGAAAATATTAACAGAACAATTTCAGAATTGGATCTGAACATTGACGAAAAATTCATGGAAAAAATTCTTTACTATACGAAAAGGAAATTTGTTGGTTATGATAGAATAGACCCATTGATGAGGGATCCCCACATTGAAGATATCTCATGCGATGGTTCTGATGTACCAGTTTTTTTATATCACCGCAAACACGGGTCTCTAAAAAGTAACATAAAATTCGATAATGAAACGGAGCTTTCAGATTTTGTAATTAAACTAGCACAAAAATGCGATAAATATATTTCAATTGCCGAGCCAATGCTTGATGCAACAATGCCTGATGGGTCAAGAATCCAAATGACTCTTAGCAACGAAGTCACAACAAAGGGTTCAACTTTTACGATTAGAAAATTCAGATCAGACCCCATAACGCCAACCGATTTAATTGATTATAACACAATGTCTTCTGAAATGATAGCATATCTATGGATTGCAGTTGAACATGGCATAAATGCACTCATTGCAGGTGGAACAGCTGCTGGAAAAACATCTACATTAAATGCACTTTCATTATTTATTCCTCACGGATCAAAAATTGTATCTATTGAAGAAACAAGAGAAATCAATCTTCCACATCCAAACTGGATTCCCGGTGTAGCCAGATCCGGATTTGGAGAAGTTATTGGAGACAAAGTTGTTGGAGAAATCGACCTCTATGATCTTATGAAAGCAGCGCTTAGGCAAAGACCTGAATACATTCTCGTAGGTGAAATTAGAGGAAAGGAAGCTTACGTTTTATTCCAGGCTATGGCAACTGGGCATACTACTTATTCTACATTCCACGCAGATTCAGCGCATTCACTAATCCATCGTTTGGAGGGCAAACCTATCGATATTCCTCGTGTCATGCTCCAATCCCTAGATATTATTACAATTCAAATAAGCACTAGGGTAAATGACAGAAATGTACGCCGTTGTAAAAAAATAATTGAACTTATTGACATTGATCCTGCAACTAAAGAAATTTTAACAAACGAAGTGTTTAGATGGGATCCTGTTGAAGATCGATTTATTTATTCTGGTAAAAGCTATATAATCGAACGTATCAGAGCCCAATATGGTAAAACAAAAGAGGAAATGAAAGACGAAATTATAAATCGAGTTAAAATACTGGATTGGATGAGGAAAAATAACATCCGTGCATTTAAGGATGTTGCAAATATTATTATCTCTTACTCTGAGAAAAGAGAAGAGTTAATGAGTAAAGTGTCAACGGGAGTCTTTGAAAAAGGTGTGGATTTTTTGGAAAATGATGAAACTGATTCTAAAAAACCAGATCTTGATAAAAGTATCAGATTAGTTCAGGAGTTATCACCGAACTCTTCAGATAAAAAGATCTCAGCATTTTTAAGATTTAAAAAATAATGGTGAGTAAGATGGTGCTAAACAAATATCAAAAAATAAGCTATAAATGGTTCGGCAATTTTGCTGAAAAAATAACCTCAGAAAAGTTAAAACATAACCTTGAATCGGCCCATATTGATCTAAGAGCATCAGTTTATATCACGACTGCTTTACTAACCGCCATCTTGGGACTTCTTGTTTCTCTTGTCGTCATTTCTGTTTTTATTTTAATTATGTTTCCCATGGTCGGAATATTTATCGATGCTATGATTACTACATTTTTTTTAATTATTCCTGTGATCGTTGCCGTAGGAATTTACGTAGCTTTCCTAATTATTCCAGGAAGCAGGGCAAGGTCTAGGGGTAAAAAAATCGAACGGGACCTTGCTTATGCATTGAATTTTATTTCTGCAATGACTTCTGCGGGGGTAACTCCAACAGAGAGTTTTCGCAGTTTGTCAAAACAAGAAATTTATGGTGAAGTAAAGGAAGAGGCATCCTGGATTTACAGAGATGTCGCTCTTCTGGGAAGTGACATTTTAACTGCAATAAAGGCAAACATAAAACGCACACCATCCCAAAGATTCAAAGAATTTTCCCAAGGACTTATTGTAACCGTAACTTCAGGAGGCTCATTGAAATCATATTTTTCTGCAAAAGCGGAACAATACATGTGGGATTACCGTCAAGACCAAAAACAACTTATCGAAAGTTTAAGTATAATGGCCGAAAGCTATGTAACAACGGCAGTTGCAGGTATTTTACTGCTATTAATAGTAATTCCTTTGATGATGATTATAAGTGGAGATTTTAATTTTATTTTTCTGTATTTATTGATTTTTATGGTTATCCCGTTTATACACACGGGTTTTTCATATGTAGTTAAATCGATGTCCCAAGGATGATAAATATGAAATTTATCAAAGGAAAAAAAACATCATCAAAAAAATTCAAACTTTCTGACGAAATTAAGGAAAAATTGATAATTTCTTCAAGTATAGGAATGGTAGTTATATTTATCATTCTAGCCTTTTTATCCCTAATTGGTCTGTTAGGAGATCTCATCGGACCGATCGATTACATAATTTTAGCTTTTTTATCTGGAACGGGCATTTATGGTATGTTTCGCTATCTTGAAGAACGACATAAATATAAAATGGACAAAATATTTCCAGACTTCGTTCGTGATCTTTCCGAATCTCGTAGAGCGGGCATGACTTTTACAAAGGCAATACATTTTGCTTCAAAAGGTAACTATGATATATTGACACCTGAAATTCAGAAAATTTCTCAGCAAATATCGTGGGGATCAAGTGTAACAGATGCTCTAGTGGAATTTTCAAAACGTGTGAACACAAAATCAATAAGAAGAACAATCTCCTTGATAATAGAAGCAAGCAGAAGTGGCGGTAATGTTGCCGATGTACTAGATCTGGCAGCCCGTGATGCAAGAGATATACAACTGTTGGAGGATGAAAGACGTGCAAACATGAGTTCTTATGTTGTCGTAATTTATGTTGGCATGTTTGTGTTTCTTGCAATTATTGCAATTTTATGTACCAGTTTTATACCAGCAATGACTGGAGAGGGAGTGGGAGGACTTGCTGCAGCAACAGGAGCAGGTAGCACTGTCACAACAGAGGAAATTAATATGGTATTTTATTTTGCAACTCTTGTGCAGGGCTTGGGATCAGGAATTGTCGCGGGCGTTTTTGAAGATGGTAAATTTACGTCAAGTGTGAAACATGTATTCGTAATAGTGCTAATTTGCTGGCTTGCATTCAAAATTATGCTTGGAGTATGAGTCATGAATGTAAAAAAGGGTAGAAATAAATTTAATAAGCATGCTGTTTCGGAAATCCTTGGTACGATTCTTCTTCTCGCAATGTCAATTGCCATTTTTACCTCTGTATATTTTTTTGTCATAGATCAATCCACAAATTCCAAAGATAGAACTCTTCCCTCTTCATCGATTGCTGGACTGACATCTGAAGACAAATACATCATTTTAGAACACAGGGGTGGAGAAGATGTTTCCCTAGAATCTCAGATTGTTTTACTTATAGGTGGAAAAAGTTATAATTTTACAGTGGCAGATCTTTTGGATTTCGAATCAAAAAAAGATGGTGTATGGAATATCGGGGAAAAACTTGTTTTTTCTTCTGTTGATATTACTGATTTACAAGTGGAGGTAACAATTACCGATTACGAAAGTAATTCAGTAATCATGGGTGGCATTTTACAGGAGGGAGAATTGCTTGAAATCCCATATGTTATTACAATGGACGCAACTGATATCAAAAGTCGTGAAGCAAAGCTTTGGATGAGATATAATTTTAGAAATAAAACTGGTGTGGTTCGCTTTATTTATAAAATCGAAGGAGGTTCATGGACTAACACCTCCTGGGTTAGTTTATCAGGAAATGGGACTTATGGAGAGTTGATTACAGATTTAACTCCAAAAATTTTTTATTTCTTTAAAGCCCAATTAAGATATGATGCAACGGATTTGGAAGGATCAGAAAAAGCATTTTCAACATGGTCTGTTAAAGTCGGAGTTTGGCATTTTGATGAAGGAATAGGAGACATTGCTTTTGATTCTTCTGGCCGTGAAAATAACGGAAAAATTTATGGTGCTCAATGGTCAACTGGTGTAAACAATTCTGCATTGTATCTTGATGGAATCGATGACTATATTGATGTACCCGACTCCGTAAGTTTAGATGTCAAAGAAAAAATATCCATAGAATCTTGGCTGAAGCCTCAAAATAATACAGGGGTGTTTTCTGGAGATATAAATGGTGTTGTAGATAATTCAGAATTTGGAAGTTTATATTGTTATGAACCAAATATTGTTCATGTTTCAGGAAATGTCTATGCTATATGTTATCGAGGTACTGGCAGCGATGGATTATTGACCACGGTTAGCATAGAAGATAGCGGAAAAATTAGTGAATCTGAAATTGACACATTTGAGTTCGATACGTCGAATTGCTACGAACCAAAAATAATACAGATAACGGAATCTATTTATGCAATTACTTACAGAGGAGATAGCGATGACGGATTCTTAATAACAATTCAGATTACTGAAAAAGGAGAAATCACAAAAACTATCATTGATAACCTGGAATTTGACACAGCCTATTGCCGCGGACCAAATATAATAAAAGTAAACGGAACTATATACACAATAGCATATACAGGGGCCGGTTATGATGGGTATTTAAAAACAGTTGAAATTTCTGATGCAGGAATTATTAACAACACTGTTATCGATACTTTGATTTTTGACTCTGAAATAATTGGGGTTGCAGAAGATTTTGATTTAATTAAAATAGATAGCAATATTTTTGGTATTGCCTATACTAACCCCGATACAGATGGATTTATAAAAACTGTGGAAATTGCAAATGACGGACAAATTAAAGATAGTGTAATTGACAGCTACGCATTTGATATTTTTGATGGATTTGAGCCAAGTATCGTTCATGTTAATGGAGATGTATATGCTGTAGCCTATGGTGGTTTTAGTTCAATCGGAGTAATTACAACTATAGAAATTCAATCAAATGGAATCATAACTAAGAGCAATATTGCCACAGAATTTTTTGATAGTTCTTATGGACGTGAACCAATAATAACTCATATTGATGGAAATATCTTTTCAATAATATATCGCGGATCTGACAATGATGGATTCATTATAACTATGACAATTTTAGATAATGGGGTAATTCAAGCATCATATGTTGATACTTATGAGTTTGAAAGCTCTGATTGCTATTTGCCCAAAGTTGTAAAAATTAACGGTTCGATTTATTCTATTGTGTATACCGGCCCCAATAGTGACGGATTTTTAAAAACTGTTGAAATAGCTCCTACTGGATACATAACTTATTACGATATTGACCACGCAGAGTTTAGTGTGTTCGAATGCAGAGAACCAAATATAATCCACGTTAGTGGAAATGTATATGCACTCGTCTTTAGGGGTCTTTATGATGATGGTTATCTGAGAACAATAAATATTTCAGATAATGGAAATATAAATGATACGATAATTGACACATTTGAATTCGAAACAGATGATTGTTTTGAACCAAAAATAATTCACATTGCAGGAGATATTTTCGCGATAGCGTACTCAGGACCCGATAATGATGGATATGTTAAAACTGTAGAAATAAATGATAATGGTATAATTACCGGAATTGTAATAGATTATTTGGAATTTGATACAAGCTACGGTGTCCGTCCAGAGATCGTCCACGTTTTTTCAACAATTTATGCAATTGCATATAGAGGACCTGGAAATGATGGATTTGTCACAACAATTGAAATTATGGCTAATGGAAGCATAGGGGACACGATCATTAAATCCTTTGAATTTGAAAGCTCTTATTGCGTTACACCACATATACTTCACATAAGTGGTGATTCCTATGCAATAGCATACAGAGGCCCAAGTGATGATGGTTTTATAAAAACAATTAAAATAGCTAACGATGGGCAAATTTCTGATATATTGCTCGTAACTGCCACGACAACATCCAAATTGGAATTTGATACAGATAGATGCACTTTTCCAAAAATAATTCACATAGAAAATGACGTTTATGCAATTTGTTATTCTGGTTATAGTGAAGATGGATGGATAAAAACCGTTGGAATAACAGCAAATGGCCTAATTAGTAACACTATAATTGATAGTTTGGAATTCGAGACATCCTATGCTTATCCCACCGATATTGTAAACGTTGATACAAACATCTATGCAATTGCATATAGAGGACCAGGTTATGATGGATACATAAAAACAATAAGAATCGGGCCTGCAGGCGACATAGTTGATTGGGTCGATGATACACTAGAATTTGAAACCTCTAATACATACGAACCAGATATTATTCACATCAATGGTACAGTATTTGCAGTAGTATATGGAAAAGACAGTGGACTATATGATGGATATGTTAAAACTATTACAATTACGCCTAAAGAAACAACTTGTTGGGCCATTGTTAAAGATGGTTCCTATAAAATTGAGTTAAATACTACAATGGTTTTTGGATCGATTAACAGCAATACAATTTCTGCAAGTATCTCTCCAGGTTTCAATCACATCGTTTTAACCTACGATAAAAATGCAGCCGACAAACAATTGAAACTCTATATTAACTCTAAGGAGGTTGCCAATAAAACATTAACGGAGTTTATTACAATAAACTCTAACGATCTATTGTTTGGAAGATATAATTGCATAATCGATGAAACAACAATTTATGATATAGCACTTTCACAATCCGTAATTGATTATAATTACAACGAATTCAAACCATAAGTTTATAAATACAAATTAGGTGGAAAAAATGCCAAAATCTAATCGAAAACGAAATAATTTCAAAGATAATGACAATGCCGTAGCAGGCATTGTTGTTTCAATTTTAATAGTTGGTCTTGTACTTTCAGTGATATATGTTGTACAACTTGTATACATACCTAACTGGATGGCAGAAAAAGAAGCAGAACACATTGATCAAGTTGCAGATCAATTTTCCTTAATGAAATTTGCAATTGACACTCAATCGTTAACTGAAAAAGACATTCCGGTTTCTACATCTATTACACTTGGTAGCAAGGAACTTCCTTTTTTGTCATCTAATCGGGCATTTGGTTTTTTAAGAATAAATACAGAGAGCTGTAGTTTAGATATAACAAATGACAGTTCAACTTTTTCACATATACTTGGATGCATTAAATACTCTTCAAAAAATGCTTATTTTCTTGATAGATCATACAGTTATGAGGCAGGAGCAATAATATCCAGTCAATCCAAAGGATCAATTATTTCAGTTATTCCATATTTCTATGCAGATTATGACAATGTCTCAGAACTTAATATAACATTTAAAACAGTAAAATTAACACCTGTTGGTGAGAAAACATCCGTAAGCGGGTTTGGCACGTATCCTGTTCAGACCCAATATTTCTCCCATGAAGATTTAATCATTCCGCAGGTTAGTACAATCAATATAACAACTCTTTACCCTTCAGCATGGAGATTATTTCTAAACACCACTTTGAAAAACAATGGTCTGACATATGGTTCCGGAAACGACTATTGGATCACAACTAACAGTGATGGTATTATTTTACAATTTAGTGGTTCTCTAACAGTTGATCTACATTTGTATGTTACTAATATTAAAGCACAAATTGCCCCTGGTTGGATTGAATAGAAAAAAGAATTATTATAGATAATTAACTATGAATAATAAAAATATTAAAAATTCGGCCGTATCGGAGATTTTGGGAAGTATGTTAATACTTTCAATTACAGTTGCCATTTTTGCATCAATATATGTAACTGTACTATCTGAACGCCCCGAAATAGAAACGCCAATCGTCACAATAAGAGGGTCCTTAATTGATGATTCAATACTTTTAACTCATTACGGTGGTGAATCTTTAAGTTTAGATACCAAAATCAAAATTAAAATTGCTAATTCAAGTGAAAATATAACAGTCAAGGATTATTTAGAAGAGCCCTACAAAATCGATGGTAAATGGAACATTGGTGAACCTGTTACCTGTCAAATTAGTAATTATACTGGAAAACAGGTGGAAGTAATTATTGTAGATGTTAATAGCAAAGGGATTATTTTCCAAGGATTTGTAAAAGATACATTCAGCGACAGTAGTTGGTACAGCAATATAAGTGGTGGTCCCGATATGATCTACATTCTTAGTAACTCCTTTGCCATTGTTGTATATTCAGCGGATAATGATTCTGGCATAATTGAAACAATAAAAATTGAATCCACTGGAGATATTGGCGATAAAATCGATACCTTAATTTTCGATACAAAATACTGTGAGGAGCCAAATGTTTTTCAGGTTTCCAATAATATTTTTGCTATTGCATATAATGGACAGGGAAATAAAGGTACTCTAATAACTGTAAACATCGACAGCAAGGGAGAAATAGATGATATGATTGTAGACACTTTAATTTTTGATAGCAATCAGGGCTTAAATACAGATGTAACACATGTATTTGGAAATATTTTTGCTATTGCTTATCGTGGACAAGGTTACAAAGGAACTTTGAAAACAGTTGAAATTTTTGGAGATGGGGAAATAAGTGACAGTGTAAAAGACAGCCTGGTTTTTGAACCCATCCAGGCAACAGAAACAAGCATTGTATGGGTTTCACAAAATATGACTGCAATCGCATATCGACAATCAGATAAAGAAGGATTAGTAAAAACCGTTGAAATTTTACCCAATGGAGAAATAAGTGATTCCGTAATTGACTCACTAGAATTTGAGGATGAAGAAGGAATTGATCCGGATATTATTCATGTGACAGGCACAATTTATGCAATTGCATACGAGGGACCGGATGAAAAGGGATATCTAATAACCATTGACATTTCAAGTGCAGGAGATATAAATGATACAATAATAGATACTTTCATATTTGATAATGATCAAGGTAAGGAACCAGATATTATAAAAATATCAGAAGAATATTATGCTGTCGTTTATAGTGGATTTGTTAATTTCGGACAATTGATAACACTAAGAATATCATCTGACGGAAATATTACAGATAGTATTATAGATTCGTGGAATTTACAAAACTCATGTAATGATCCTTATATTACAATTATAACAGGAGATACATACGTAATTGGTTATAGAGGTTTATCAGATGAGGGTTATCTAATGACAGTTCAAATTGGAAAAAATGGAAATATTTATTAGAAATATTATATTTATCTGACATAATTCCATTCTGCAAATATTCCGAGATACTTTTAAGTACTATCGGTAATAGAAAATAATCGTGGTACGGGTTGACACAATCGATGGTGAAGGTGGAAAGTTTGGTGCTAAAAAACAGTAATATTTTAGTAACCTGCATAAACACCTGCAAATAAATTATATATATCGATATGTCAATGTAGAAAGGAATTAGTATAAACCAGGAGATGATGGGATATGAAAGCAAATAGAAAATTTAAAGCTAATGATGAGGCTGTTTCTGCTGTAATTGGTGTCATATTAATGGTTGCAATAACAGTGGCAATTGCAGCAACAGTATATGTCTATGTTAGTGGAATGGTAGGAACAGGGTCAAAACAAACGGAAAATGCTTCTGTAACGGTTACAGGAACTAATGGACAAATAAAAATTCTACTAACAAAAGGTGGAGAAGGCGCACCATATGTTAATACAACTGGAGACACTGGATTTGATATATTTATTAATGGTTCTAAAATAGCTCATTCAGGAATCAACGTAGGTACTGAAGGTAACTGGGAAGTTGGTGAGAGTATTTTCCTAACTCAAAACGAGGTAGGAGCAACTCTCCAAGCAGGTACAGAATATTCAGTTACGATTCAAATATTGGGCTCAACAATCTACGATTCATATATAACTGTACTCGCGTAGATTCTCTATATAAAAACTTAGAATAAAGCCCTAATGGGCAGGAGAGAAAAATATATGAAAGCAAATAGAAAATTTAAAGCTGATGAGGAAGCTGTTTCTGCTGTAATTGGTGTCATATTAATGGTTGCAATAACAGTGGCAATTGCAGCTACTGTCTATGTCTATGTTAGTGGAATGATCGGTGGAGGATTAACAAGCGCTGAAAATGCCTCTGTGACAGTTACCGGAACAAATTCAAGAATAAAGATACTACTCACAAAAGGAGGAGAAGGCGCTCCATACGTAAACGACACGGCAGGCGGAGATACAGGGTTTGATGTTTTTATTAATGGATCGAAAATTGCACATTCAATCTATGTCATCGGCAGTGAGTGGGAAGTTGGTGAGAGCATAATTCTTACTCAAAACGAGGTAGGAGCAACTCTCCAAGCAGGTACAGAATATTCAGTTACAGTCCAGATTATGGGCTCAACAATCTATGATGCTTATATAACAGTATTATCGTAAACTAACACTCCCCTAACTTCTATTTTTTTATTTTTTATTATTTTTTTAAAATATCTTGGTTTTATTGAATAGTTCAACACATAGAATATTTCATTTAAAAATTTCTTAGATTTGATAATACTTGTACAACAAATCCTTAATAAGTCAAGCAACAAAAATGTGATTGTGGTAATGATGGAATTAAAACCGCTTTCACATAAGGAAAAGGTATATCTTGACAAACTAATAAAAAAGTATTCATCAAATTTCTAATTTTACTAAAATCGTGGAGACGTTTGGCCATGAACTCAAATGAATCAAAAATCGAAAAAATCGTTAATAAAAACCAAGAAAGGAAAAATAAAGAGTCTCATATTATCAAGAGGAATAATAGCCCTGATTTGGCCTGCCAAGTAACGATTTATGGTAACTTTAACCAAGAAATAATAGAAGTAAAAGCAAATCCAAAAAAGGAAATTGTTGAAATACACGCCGAAACTTGCAACAAAACTTCAACTAGTTTTTTTAAAAGATTTATTTTAAAATCTAAAACAATTACTAAAAATTAATTTATCTTAAAACAGGGCAATTATTAATAATGATCTGTTAATGACCATTTTATTAAAATGTCCCAGAAGACTAGACTAACTAAGAAAAAACAAAAAAATATTGCTAAGCAAAGAATTAATAAATTATTTATTCTAGCAGAGCAAAAGGCTCTTGAGGGTGAAATTAACTTTTCTAACAGATATGTAGAATTAGCAAGAAAAATATCAATGAAACATTTAATCCCAATATCTCCAGAATTTAAACACACTTTTTGCAAACATTGCTATCAGTATCTATTTTCAGATAAGTTCTCAAGAGTACGCATCAAAAGAGGGAAAATACTAATCTATTGTTCGAGATGTAATAAATTCACTAGAATTCCTCTAAAAAATCGAAAATAACCATCCGCTATACTTAAATAACAAATCATTTATTACCGTTAACTTAACTTCGTTCCTTATATAAGGAGTAATGACCCTATGACAACACCGTATGATATACCAGCCAAGGATTTAATAGATGAACTGGCAAGAAAGTTACAAAAGGAAAAGGAAATATTCTTACCTGAAGAAAATGCATACGTAAGGACAAGCGTTGCTAACGAAAATCCTCCAACACAAAATGACTGGTGGTACACAAGATGTGCTTCAATCTTGAGGAAAGTTTATATAAATAACCAAATAGGAGTTGAGAGACTTTCTTCTGAATACGGTGGTAAGCGGAATCGTGGTTCAAAGCCTTATAGAGCAATGAGCGGAAGCGGAACTATTGCAAGAAGAGCTCTTCAGCAACTTGAAAAAGCTGGTCTAGTAACAAAAATAAGAGGTAAAGGACGCGCAATAACGCCAAAGGGGCGATCCTTTTTAGATAACACAGCAAAAGAAGTGATGCAAAAAATTGAAACACAATACCTAGGATTAAAAAAATATTAATTTGTACTAAAAATTAAATTTAAATAGTTACATGGACGAAGAACTTGAAAATTTAAGGAAAAAAAAGCTAGAAGAATTACAACGTCAGAGGCAGTTACAGGAGTCTTTTGACGAACAGGATGAACAGAAAAAGGAATTTCAAGACAAAAAGAGGATGATCCTTCGGACCATCCTAACCACAGAAGCAAAAGAAAGACTTGGGCGAATAAAAGTTGCTCGACCTGATTTGGCAGAAGCAATCGAAAACCAGCTTATCATCCTCGCTCAAAGCGGTCAATTGAAAACAAAAATAAACGATGAACAATTACAAATGCTTCTGACTAGACTCATCCCAAAAAAAAGAGATATTAACATTAAAAGAAGGTAGATATTTATGTCAACTCACAAATCATTAGGCAAAAAACTTAGATTGATTAAAGCAACTAATAGTAACAGACGTGTCCCAGCCTGGATTATGATTAGAACAAATAGGCGTTTTACACGTCATCCTAAATCTAGACATTGGCGTCGAAATAAACTTAAGAAAGCTTGATAACTATGGCAGAAGAAATTGAAAGAATTTATGTAATTCCTCTTAAAAAGAGAAATTTTAGAAGTTCGGTTGCTGCACCCACTGCAGTCAAACAAGTGAAGCACTATTTAAGAAGACATATGAAGGTGGACGACAAGGACATTTGGATAGATGATTCACTAAATACAGCACTTTGGTCTCATGGTAAATATAAAATAGAAAACAAAATCAGAGTTAGAGCTGTAAAATTTGAGGATGGAGTTGTAGAAGCATACCTTCCAGAATTAGATTACAAGAAATCTCGACGTGAATTGCTCAAAGAAGAAAAAGCGAAAAAAGCTCCAATTCTTGTTAAAGAAAAAGAAGAAGAGGAAGTTGAACCAGGTGAAGTTGCTGGAGCAGAGGACTATGAAATTACCCCTTCGGCTGACGGTGAGGTGAAAATCAAGAAAAAGAAAACACCAACCAAAGAAGCGGGAAAAAAATCCAAAAAAGAACCGGAAAAATCTGAACCCAAAAAAGACAAACAAACTAAGGGAAGCAAAGAAAAATCCAAAAAGAAAAAATCTTAAAAAAATTAAAGAATAACTTCCAAAAAACCTTATTGATTCTCATTGAAAAAACAAATTTATTTCCATGTAGAGTTTATTAAAAATTTTGATGAGATATCGATATAAAAATTATATAAGTGCCTTTATTGTTTGTTGGCTAAATTATTGATTATGATTCGATTTAAAATTAGATTATTACTATTGGAGTCACTTTCACATGTCAAAAGAATTTGAGGAGACTTCTCATTTCCAGCGATTATTCTTCAACGAAAATCCTAATGTTGGAGTGTTCTGCAAAACAAACGAAAACGTTTGTTTTATTATGAGGCATCTTACTAAAAAGATAAAAAGGAAAGTAAATAGCGCTCTAAAAGTAAAACTTGTAGAGACAACAATTGCAGAAGCGAGTATTATTGGTTCACTGCTTTCCGTAAATTCTCATGGAGCTGTAATTACAGATTTAGCTGATGAGGAAGTCTATGGAAAAATTATTGATCAAGGTCTAAACATTTTCGTAATTGACGATAAAATTAATGCTGCTGGCAATATAATATTAGTTAATGATTATGGTGCTCTCGTGCATCCTGATTTTAAAGATGCAACTATCAAAAAGATGAAAGAGATATTTGAGGTTCCCGTTGAGAGAGGTACGATTGGATCATTAAAAACCGTTGGAATGGCTGCAGTTGTCACCAATAAGGGTTTACTCAGTCATCCAAAAATTAATTCCGATGAGAAAATAAAATTGGAAAAAATATTTGACGTTGAGGTTATGATAGGTACCGTAAATCACGGAGTGCCATTAATTGGCAGCGGTCTTGCAGCAAACACAAAGGGCGCAATAATTGGTGGTTTAACTACGGGTATCGAAATGGGTAGGATAGAAGAGGCGCTACATTTCTTAGATTAAAATTCTAATTTTTTTATGAATAGAATAAGATTTATATACTGTGTTTATATTATTATTAATTGATTATATTAATATTGCTGGATGATGAAAATGAAGGGAAAAAAATCGCATAAGTTAACGGCTAAAGACGATAAAATTATAAATATTTTTACCGATCTTGGAATGCCAAAAAATTTAGCCAAAACACTTCTTTACATATCACAGGTAGATGAATGCCGTTCTTCAGAAATAGAACAGGGTGCTAAATTAAGACAACCCGAAGTTAGTGTTGCAATGCAGGAACTGAAAAAAAAGGGATGGATAGATAAAAGAGATCTTAAAAAAGAAGGTAAAGGGCGTCCAATTTACATCTATAAATTAACATCACCAGTGGAAGATATCGTTAAGAGTTACGAAAAAGAAAAATTAGAAGAAATAGAAAATATAAAAAGAGATATAAACGAACTGAAAAATCTTTTAGAGGACAGATAAGAATTTTTATACAAGTTATTTTTTCTAAAACTTTAAAATTTATCATGATTATATAATTAGTTGTTATATTATTAAAACAAAAATATTAGAATTATATCAATCTAATTTTGTAACTTTTAGTCCATTAACGAAAAATAGTAGAGAAATATTTAAATATTCTATAAAACGATGATATTATTCACCAAATTGAAAAAATATTGACGGGGAAATTTATTGGTGATTACATGTTTAAAAACCTAAGGGATGAAATAGATAAGGGATTATTTATCCCAAGACCTTTATTAAAAAATTTCATAAAAACAATCGGGCCTCTATCATTCATAATTTCAAATCACCCCGATTCGATAATTCAAAACATACCAGCATACAAATTAAGACTCAAAAACCATCGACTTCCATGGGCACATGTAGATGACGAAAGTCAATTTGATTCAACAAAAAAAATCGAAAAAGAGTATCTAAAAAATCCCCTAACTGAAAACTTAGAAAATAAGAAATATCTAAGACCAACACGATTTTGTGAATCAAATGCTCTAGAAATTAGAGCTTTGGCAAAAAAACTAAGAGAAAACAGTAAATCTGATGTAGAGTTTGCTTCTGCAGCATTTAATTGGGTAAAAAACAATAAATATCTAATCTTTAAACCAATTAGTGGAGCTCTTCAGACCTTTAAAACAAAAGGGGGAGTCTGTCTTGATCAACTTTCTTTGCTAGCTGCAATAGCACGTGCGGGCGGAATCCCAGCAAGATATAGATTGTATGGTTTATCTCCAACTCAAGAATTTTATGATATTTTAGTGGCACCAAATGCAATTCTTAGGGAAACTTTCCAAGCACTTGGCTTTTTGGATGCAATGCATGGGGAAGCGGAACTTTACATAAATGGCAAATGGATTCATGGGGATCCAACTTTTTCTGATGAGCTTAGTGTAGGTCTAGGTGTTGCTCTATCTGAATTAGGCGAGGAACCTGGATGGAGAGTAAGAGTTGATAAAAGTATAGACATTAGATTCGAAGGATTTCCAATCGCATTCAGACACTTTATGAGTCCTTTGTTTATTATTCTTAGGGATCTGGTAGACAATGTTAACAACTCTTTGGACGATCTAAGAGAAAGAGGTAAAAGAATAATCGAGGAAATTGGTATAGAGGAATATAATAGACGTACGAGAAAAAAGATTATAAAACCGGTTATTCCAACCCTTGAAGAAGTGGAAGAATTTCGGAAAAATATTATCGAAGAACCTCAACCAATTAGTTGCGAGGAATAAAGGACTTTCCTATCTATAATTAATTTTTTATTCTCTTCTATTAATTTAGTAATTATAATCCAACTAATTTAAAAATTTTTTATTACTTAAAACCTTAATATTTATAAATAACAACTCTTTGACTTCCTTCAACCTATTCAAACCTGGTGAAATCAGAATGTCAGAAACTTACGATCAGATCGCAATCGAAAAAAAATGGCAGGAAAAATGGCAGGAAATGGACATCTATAGGTTTGATTTCAATAGTACTAAACCTCCTTATAGTATAGATGTACCACCAAGGTATGCTTCTGGGCCACTTCATGCAGGACATGCCGTTCATTACACGCATATAGATTTTGCTGCGAGATATAGGAGAATGAGAGGTTACAATGTTTTTTTCCCTCTTTGTTTTGATGTAAATGGAATACCAATTGAGGAAAGAGTTGAGAGGCAATTAAACATTACCAGAAAGGATATCGATAGGCACAAATTTACTAAATTATGTTCAGAATTTGCAGAAAAAAATATTAAAACTATGACTGACCAGTTCATTATCTTGGGGGAAAGTATGGACCCCTCAATATATTATCAGACAAATGCAGAGTATTATCGTCGTTTGACTCAAATCTCTTTTATAGAATTATTCGAAAAAGGACACATTTACAAGGGGGAGTTTCCAGTGAATTGGTGCCCAAGATGCATGACTGCAATGGCAGATGCTGAGGTAACCTATACTGATAGAAAAACGAAACTTAATACAATAAAATTTTATTTTGTTAATGACCAGCCTGAGCAACTTCTAAAATATAAGGGGATAGGTAAAGATAGCAGTGGAACATATGTTGAAATTGCTACAACAAGACCCGAAATGTTACCCTCTTGTCAGATAGTTGCTGTTCATCCTTCTGACGAAAGAGCCTCTTGGCTTGTTGATCAGATACTAAAAGTTCCACTTTTCGAAAAGCAGGTAAAAATCGTTGAAGACGAATCTGTAGATCCCGAATTTGGATCTGGAATAGTAATGATATGTACTGTTGGAGATAAAGAGGATCTAAATTGGGTATTCAAATACAAATTGCCTATAGAAATGAGTATCAATGAAGAGGGATTAATGACAGAAATTTGTGGAAAATATGCTGGCATGAAAATAGATGAAGCAAGAAAATTAGTAATCAAGGATATGGAAAAATCAGACTTATTGATTAAACAAGATCCTTTAGACCAAAATGTTGGTGTTTGTTGGAGATGCAAGACACCTGTTGAGTTTATAAACGCAGAGCAGTGGTTTTTAAAAACTGTCGATTTTAAAGATTTGGTATTAAATACTAGTGAAGAAATGAATTGGTACCCAGATTTCATGAAAATAAGATTAGAAGATTGGGTTAATTCTCTAGATTGGGACTGGGTTATAAGTAGACAAAGATATTTCGCAACTCCAATTCCTTTATGGGAATGCGAAAATTGTGGTTATGTAGTTTTATCACGAAAGGAGGATTGCTATGTAGATCCTACAATCGACAAACCTCCAATAGAAGTTTGTCCAAAGTGTGGGGGATCTCTAAAAGGCTGTGAGGATGTATTTGATACTTGGATGGACTCATCAATTTCTCCACTATATAATTCCTTCTGGCATAGAGACGAAAAAAATTTCGAAAAGCTTTATCCAATGTCTCTTAGGCCACAAGCTCATGACATTATCAGAACATGGGCATTTTACACAATATTACGCTGCTGTCTTTTAACTGATAATAAGCCTTTTGATAATATTATGATGGGGGGGTTTATACTTTCGGAAGATGGTACACCTATGCACGCTAGTTTGGGAAATGTCATTGATCCACTAGAAATAATTGAAGAATTCGGTTCTGATGCCTTTAGATGTTATGCAGCAAGTTGTGCCCTTGGTGAAGATAACGCATTTAGGAAAAAGGACGTGATTAGAGGAAACAGATTGCTTCGTAAACTCTGGAATGTTGAAAATTTTATTTATAATATTACAAAAAATTTGAAAATTGAAAAACAGATTGAATATATCACAATTGATAAATGGATTCTTACTAAATATAGCAAATTAATAGATAAATGTACTGAACTTATGGATAAATTTGATTATTCTCAAATGATGAAGGAAATTGAATATTTTTTATGGCATGAATTGGCGGACCACTATATTGAAATGGCAAAATCTTCTCTATATAAGAATGAAAACATAAGTAGTATTTCACATACCTTGAATACAATTGGACTAGGCTTGTTAAAATTATTTGCACCATTTTTTCCTCATATAACTGAAGAAATATACCAAATTTGTTATATTAATGATGAAAAAGATATAAGTATTCATATCTCCTCCTGGCCAGAACCTGAATTAGTGGACAATGAAGCTGAAAAATCTGGAGAAATTGTAAAAAATTATATCGCCAAGGTTCGGTCTATAAAAAGCGAGCAAGGTTTAGCATTAAATGCCCCATTAGAAATTTATGCCACTTTTGCTCCATCAAAAAAGATATCTATTTTACAATCCAATAAAGGCATCATTAAATCAACTTTAAATCTGACTGGGGAACATAAATTTTTAACAGGAAAACCGGAAATTGAAGAAAAAATAATTAAAGTTGAACCAGTCTATTCCAAAATTGGCCCTCTCTTTAAAAAAGAAGCTAAAACAATAAATAATTGGATACATGAAAACCAAGAATTTATTATAAAATCAATAGAGAAAAATGGTGACATTACCTGGAAGGACATCCCAGTAAATATCGGTACCAATCAAAACGAAAAATTGATCGAAAATCAATATTTAAAGTTGAGTAAGAAATCACAAATAAAGGGTGAAGAAGGTAAAGGTATCATTCAATTTGATGAATTTTACCTAGAAGTACCTTTGGAGATGTTAAAATGAAAATAAAAAATAAAACAATAAGAAGCTGGATCGTGAAAATCTTGGCTATTCTCATCGTTGCTTCGATGATATTAACAGCTTTCGTTATTATATTCAGATAAATCAGAATCTTTTGATTTTCTCGATTTTCTCGACATATTTTTAAATCGGATGCATATTTCAGGCGACCTTGGAGATATTTAATCATGGTACAAAATGAAAGAAAAACGATGAATAGATGGATCATAGTAATAGGCGCAATAATGATTCAGGTTGCACTTGGAGCAATTTATGCCTGGAGTGCTTTCACAACGCCACTTCAAGGAACTGATATGGTTCCTAGCGAGTTTGGTTTCACAAAAACTTTTACACAAGCAATTTTTAGTGCAGGTCTTGCAACATTTGCAATATTTACGATAATCGGTGGAAGACTTGCCAAAAGATATACGCCGAGAAAAGTAGCATTGTTGGGCGGTGTTCTGCTTGGGATAGGTTACATTACTGGTGGACTAGTTGGGGCAAATTTCCCACTAAAGCTATTGTGTATTGGAATTATTGGTGGTGCAGGAATAGGTCTAGGTTATGTGGTTCCGATAGCTGTTGGTGTAAAATGGTTTCCAGATAAAAAAGGCTTGGTAAGTGGGCTTGCTGTCGCTGGTTTTGGATTTGGTGCTTTTATTTGGATTCTTTTAGCTAATCCGCCAAGTATTTTAGGTTTCGATGGCCTTATTGCTATACAAAACGGAATGTATACAATTGCAAACGTAGACATGGCATTTATGATTTATGGAATCGCATTTTTTGTACTAGTTGTTCTAGGCGGTCTTGTAATGATCAATCCTCCTTCTGGTTGGCGTCCAGCTGGTTGGAAACAATCGGATAAATTTGGGGATAAAAAGTTGGATAATGGCGGGTTACTTCCAAAGCAGATGCTTAAAACTCCTCAGTTTTATCTTCTGTGGGTAATGTTTATAATTGGTGCACTTGCAGGGCTTATGGTAATCGGAAATATTCAAAATTTTGCAAAAAGTACAATGGATGGTTTTGCTGTTCCTGGCGGGATTTTCGAAAGTCAGGCAGTAGATATCGCTGTAATAGGTGCAGCGATATGTCTTCCAATTTTCAATGGTCTTGGACGAATTGTCTGGGGGCAAGTTTCAGATAAGATTGGTCGTAAAAAGGCACTGCTTTCTATGTTTTTATTCCAAGGGGTTATGATGTTAATATTTTTCTACACGACTTCAAATCCCTACTTCTTTTATGTAGTTGCAGCACTCATTGGTTTTAACTTTGGTGGCAATTTTGCACTCTTTCCCGCAGCAACAGCCGACAGTTTTGGTACAGAGAATGTTGGTTTAAACTATGGTTTCATTTTCACAAGCTATGGAATAGGTGGAATAGTGGGTCCAATCCTAGCCGGTTCGGTACAAGATGCAGGTATGAGCTTTTTATATGCATTTATACCAGCGGCGGTAATGTGTTTTGTTGCAGCAGTACTAGCTATTATTTATAAACCAGAAGTAACAAAGAAGGTTTAATAACCCTCTTTTTTAATTTTTTATTATGGCTGAAGAATTAATACAAGAGTTAATAGACGGCAATAAAGAATATGTTTCCAATATGGGAAATGAGATTGTTAAACACGTTTCAGGTCAAAAACCAAAAATTGCAATTCTTACGTGTGCAGATTCTCGCGTAATACCAGAATTTATTTTCAATAAATCAATAGGTGAACTGTTTGTTGTGAGAGTTGCCGGAAATATTGCGTTGGGTGATACAGTAATAAAATCTCTGGAATACGCCGTTGATCATCTTAGTGTAAAAATTCTGATAATTCTAGGACATACTAATTGTGGTGCAATAAAAGCTGCAGAAAATTCGGAAAAATTAGGTTGCGGAGAGCTTATAGAGGAAATTAAAAGTAGTTTTTCTATAGGAGAAAATCACACTTTATGTAATTTATCAAGACAATTAAGTATGCTTCCGAAAAGAAGTGAAATAATTTACAAGCATATAAAAGAGGAAAAAGTTAAACTAATTGGTGCATTATACAATCTAGAGACAGGTTTTGTAGAATTTTTATAATTCCATTAGAGTATACTCAGAGATGCCTAAACCTATTTCCTCACCATATCTTATTTGTTTTTCTGGGTCAATCTTATTTACTTTTTTAAATACATCAGGTTTAACATCATTTATCAGATCGATTGATGCTTTATCTATTGCTACTGGATCATCAGATAGAAGATAGCCAATGTCTGGACATATTATAGGATCAGAATTTGGATCGCAATCACAGCTTTTCGAAATCCTTTTAACCTCGTTTAAAAAGACAACATTCTTATCTTCAACACATGCCTTAGCCGCACAAGCAAGAACATATTGAAAATCAGCATCTTTATAACTTAAAGCCCCACTTTTACATACTTCAACACAAACACCACAGCCAAAACATGACTTACCATTTCTTCCCCATTTCTCCCCATCCAATTTTATTGCATCGAAGGGGCACAGCTCAGAGCAAACACCACAATAAGTGCATTTATCCCTATTATAGATTGGACGACTTCCATGATGCATATTTCTTTTAGTCTCCTTAGTTACACCACCCATACCAAAATTTTTTATTGCCCCGCCCATGCCAGAGGCAACATGACCTTTTACATGAGAGAGTGCAAAAATATGAGTTGAATCATAGAGGTTTTTCCCAACATCATATGTTCTGTTTTCTATTGTAACTGGAACTCCGGTATCATCAATTACAACATCACATCCAACATTTTTTTTTGTAAAACCATGAATTTTTGCAACCTTCTTATATCCAATCTTTGAACTTCTCAAGCCTGAATAAGCTACTGTAGTGTCGTAAAGATAAGGATGAGAATTTACCTCTTTTAATTCATCAACAATTCTTCTAGCTAAGTCAGGTTTCGGAAAATATTTGTTTTTTATTTCACCCATGTGTAATTTAACTGGGACTTTTTTATTTTCGAATCCTTCTAATGGATAGTGTTTCAGAGCCTCATGCAAATTAGTTATATCTGTGAAAAAAATTACTTTTTTCATCCAACTATCTTCTCCCATTTCTTAAGTTTCAAAACGCTTCCAAGAGAATCGCCAGATTTGATTTCCTCCCTAATACGATTTTCAGCTTCTTTTATAGAATTAGATCTATTTGCTATTTCTTGTGCAATTTCTTGTGGAACAACAACAACTCCAGAGTCGTCGCCGATAACCCAATCACCAGTTCTTACTGTTTGACCGCCGCAGATAATTTCTGCACCAATTTCTCCAAATCCCTTTGGTTCACCAGCAGCAGGTGAAAAATATCTACAAAAAATTGGAAAATCCATTTGATAAATATCATCGATATCTCTTGCTGTTCCATCAATAACTACACCAGCAAGACCCTTTAGCTTTGCACTCCATGTTGCAAGTTCCCCCCATATAGCAGTTTTTCCTCCGTTAACATCAATTACCAATACCCAACCTTTTTCCGCTTTGTCAATTGCCTGAATTGGTTTTGCCCAGTCTCCATCGATTGTCCTAACGGTCAATGCCTTTCCGATCATATGATAACCAAGTCTAATGGGTCTGATTCCGATCATCGCTCCTTTCCTATGCATGGCATCAGATATATTAGAGGTAGAAACTTTTGAAAATGCTTCTTTAAGCTCAGATTTATTATATTTTTTAAACAAATCAGTATTTATAGATTTACAACTAATTATAGATTTTTTAATATGTTCCGTTGCAAGTTTTACATTTTTTGCCTTTGTTATTGCACCCCCTACAATTACAATACTTGCACCAGCTTTGACGCATTCTGGAGCACTTTCAGAATTAATTCCTCCAGCAACTGCAACAGGTATATTGATATTATTCACAATATTTTTAAGAACGTCTTGAGGTTTTCTGCCAATCATTTGTTCATCAATACCAACATGAATACACAAATAATCAACTCCAAGTTTTTCAAGTTCCTTTGCACGCTCAAGTTTGTTTTCAACATTTATTAGATCAGCCATTATTTCTGATCCGTATTTCCTTGCTGATTTAATTGAATCTGCAATTGTTGTGTCATCTGATGCACCTAATACGCATATGATATTTGCACCTGCCTTTGAAGCCATTTCTACCTCAAGTGCACCAGTATCCATTACCTTCATATCGGCAACTATTGTTCTTTCAGAAAATGTTTTTCTTAATAATCTAACTATTTCCATTCCCTCACTTTTGATTAATGGAGTACCTGCCTCTAACCAGCAATCTACGTCTCCTTTAACAGCCTCAGAAGCAATTGCAATCGCTCTATCTTTGTTTAAGAGATCCAGAGCTATTTGTAAAACAACCCCTTTCATGCAAGAGTGAATAAAACATCCATATTAAAAAAGTAAGGGATAAAAAACCTTTCAAAAATGATTTTTTCCAGTGAAGTTGAAAAATAAAGATATCCATTTCATTTTTTTCGTTAAATTTATATTAAAAAAAAATATACAAAATATGAATCCATTATTTTAAAATGTATATAGAGAGCGGGAGTATCTTATGAAAAAAATGTGGAGGAAATCGATTGTATTTGTATTAGCTGGGTTGTTTATAAGCCTAATTTTCTCTTCAATTATAAATGAGAACGAAATCGGTTTAGTAAAAAATTATAAAATATCAGCTAAGGAGTGCACACATAATTTAGCTAGTAATGGGAATGATGATTTAGTTGAAAGTTATATTTTTGCCGATTATAGATATGATACAGAGATGTACACTGTAACTTTTAATGCTTCGAGAAGTTATAATCCCCACTGTAGCGATATTACTAATTATTCTTGGGATTTTCAGGATGATGGTGTGTATGATAAGTGGGGCAAAACGGCAAACTGGACGTACAATACAAAGGGAATGTACACAGTAAAACTAAGAGTCCAAAATATCAACGGTGACACTGACATTAAAAAGTATTTAGTAGACGTACCCACGAGCTACATCATTCTTACAGAATTAGGTACACTTGAGCAAACTAAATATGCAATTGGAAATTGCACGAAAGGATATGATATATGGTTATCAGGTGAAATGGCAAATTTTTTACCCGATTTTGATGCGCTTTTGTATAAAGTAGGAGATCTATCAGCTGATAGTTTTAAAGATATGATAACATCGGTATCAAATATCCATTACATCGAACAAAACTATCCCTGTTTTCGATCAGAACAGGTTTGTACAGATTGGCAACCCAATGATCCAAGGTATGATGAGCAATGGAATTTAGAGATGATTAACTGTCCAGCAGCATGGAATATAACAAAAGGAGATTACGACAATGTAACGGTATCTGTTGTTGATTCTGGTGTGGATTATACACATCCTGATTTATTTGAATGCATTTGGATTAATGAGGACGAAATTCCAGACAACGGTATCGATGATGATAATAACGGTTTTGTTGATGATGTGAGAGGTTGGAATTTTTGTTATCTTTCTGATGGAAATAATTCCAAAGATGATCTCTTCCACGGAACTCACTGTGCAGGCATAATAGGGGGCCATATGAATAATAGCGTTGGTATATCTGGTGTTGCAAAAACAAAAATTATGAGTGTAAAAGTCATAAATGCATTTGGGGGGGGATATTTGTGGGCGATATGTTGTGGTATTCTTTATTCGGTGAAAAATGGTGCAAACATAATAAGTTTGAGCTTAGGATTTGATTCTATCTTTCCATCCTCTGTGTCTCCACGTCTTGCAATTTTAAAATGGGTATGCGACTGGGCATATAATCAAGATTGTATTATAATATCATCCTCAGGCAATGATTATATGGGAGAGCCTGACTTTCCTGCAAGATTTGATAGTGTAATCTCTGTTGGTGCAGTAGATAAAAATGGAAATGTCGCCGAATTCAGTAATGAAGGCGCTGATGTTCTTGCTCCGGGAGTCAGTGTATTATCTACTATGCCCAGTTATACAGTAATTTGGAATTTTTTTATAAATAATTGTACTGGTGGAAATTTTAAAAGAAATTATGATTATTGCAGTGGAACTTCTATGGCCTGTCCTCATGTTGCAGGGGTAGCAGCTCTTATAAAAGCCAAATATCCAGACAAAAAAGCAAGCTGGATTAAAAATAAAATAATAAATAGTGTAGATAGCAGGGGGATTATTGACGCATATAAGGCTGTAATAAATGATACTAACGATTATTATTTTTCTGCAGGATTTCCGGCCGGAACCAAAATCATAATGAATAATGGAATAGAGGAAAATATTGAAAATTTAAAAATTGGTCAAAAAGTTTTATCATATGATGTAAAAAGTGATGAGTATAACAGCTGGCGTATAATGATTGTAGTAAAAACTATGAATTCTTTGATAACAATTAATAATGGATTTATTCAAGCAACTGTTGACCATCCCCTCTATATCAAAAAACCTGATGGATCTGAAGGCTGGGGTGCATATGAAACCACCGATATTGAAAAAGCTATTATATCTAACGGCAATTTTTTGAAACTTGAGGTTGGAGACCAACTTTTAAGCGAGGAAGGAAATTGGGTAGAAATTGAAAATATCAAATATAATCCCAATTTAGTGAAGACCTATAATATTATTTCATTTTCTGGAAAGAGAACATATTTTGCCAACGATGTTCTTGTGTATGAGAAACACTCGCCACATATTATTACAAATTATTTACTGTATCTTTTGAAGCAAAGATTTACAATATTAGATCAACTTATCAAATCCATGCCTTTTTTTCAGCCAATATCCCAATTTTTTCCATAGATAAGTTATCAACATAAATATATCATAGATTTTTACATTAAGACCCATTGGCTGAAAGACATAAAGAGATTATTATAAGATTAAAAATTAACTATAAAAATGCACAGTTTCTACTAAATTAATCAATGCACCTTATCTCAGGCTTCCTAAATCATTGAAATCGGATTAATCCCATATTGTAACGGGGAAAAATAGCTTGACCAAAAACTTGATGAGATCCTGTAACCATCCAAGAATATCCTTTGAAAATATATTCAAATCATCTATTTTTTCCTCGGCATCATTACATGTTGTATACACTGAAGATACAGAAGGCACGATTAGCATTAGGAAGCAAACCAAGAAAATGCCAAAAATAATAATTTTCTTCATAGTATACTCTACACCTCTAATAAGCAAATAGAATTATTAGTATATAATTTTTTCCATAATTTAAATGCAAAGCTGAGATAAAAGAAAGATTTATACTAAATGTTCAAATTTGAATTTATTGCAAGTATGAAAAAAGATTTTGATTTTCATAAAAGATCTGATGAAGATTTCAAAGATTTTATTAAAAAATTAGAACTACAAGCCCTAGAAACAGCTGAGGAAAGAATTCCACTATATCTGGAAGTTGGTTTGAAGGATGCAAAAACCATCTTAGATGTTGGTTGTGGTTCAGGAACAGTTACTAAAGATATTGCTAGGTTTACCAAAGGTTTAGTCATCGCAGTGGATGGTTCAAAAAGGATGGCAATGGTTGCCAAAGATATCCTAAAGGACTGTGATAATGTTCAGATTTTAATAGGAGGCGCGGAAAAACTTCCTTTCGGAGAAAATTCGTTTGACATTGTCACATGTAATCTTTTCTTTATGTGGGTAGATCATCCCCAAATTGTAATTAATGAAATGGGTAGAGTGGTAAAAAAAGGTGGCATTGTTCTTGCGTCTCTTGAACCAGATTATGGGGGTAAAATTCATTGGCCAGAAAATCCAAAAATTGATGAAATTTTTGCAGGTCGAGCGATTAAGGAAAGAGGCGGTGATCCTCATATTGGAAGGAAACTTAGGTCTCTTTTTGTCAAGGCAGGTCTAGAAACTCGTGTAGATATTGGCAACAATAGAATTTGGAGTTGTGAGGAAGATAAATCTTACTATTTGCATGCAAGGGATTTTTATGTAAAAACCTTGCAAGATGCAGGTTTGTCAGAAGAAGAAATTGATAAATGGGAATACGAATATCTCAAATCGATTGATGAAAAAATCCAATTGAATTTTTTCCCACAGTTTTATGCAATTGGTAAGAAACCATAGAATTTTTAATCATTCCTTCGTTGCTGATTCTTGGGAAATAATGACAGCAAAAATAATAGATTGCAGAAAAATCGCTGAATATCTTAATGAAAAAACCGCAAATGAAGTATCGATTTTAAAATCAAAATATGCAAAGGCTCCCAAAATAATGACAATTAAAATTGGAAATGATTCGGCATCTAATCTTTATTTAAAGCTAAGAGACAAAGCTTGCAATAAAACTGGTATTATCTCGAAACATGTAGAATTCAGTAATAATGTTTCTGAAAATGAAGTTCTTGATACAATTGGGCAACTAAATATGGATAAAGATGTCCATGGAATACTAATCCAATTTCCAATTCCAAAAAATATCTCTTCGGAAAAACTTTTATTAAAAATTGATCCTATGAAAGATGTAGAGGGATTGAATCCATTAAATTTAGGCAAAACCATGATTGGAAACGAGGATCTCATCCCTTGCACTCCTAAAGCAGTTTTAAGCATATTAAGCCATGAAAATACACAATTAGAAGGTAAAAATGTAGTAATTGTAAATCATAGCAACATCGTGGGAAAACCTCTTTCAATACTTCTATTAAATAGAAACTCGACAGTTGCCGTGTGTCATGTCTTTACCGATAATTTATCACAATATTTGAAACAAGCAGATATTTTAATTTCTGCTGCAGGTGTTCCAAAACTTATATCTAAAGAAAAAGTGAAAAAAGGCGCTTTTGTAATTGATGTAGGAATAGTGAAAACCAAAGATGGAATATGTGGCGATGTAGATTTTTCTTCTGTTAAAGAAAAGGCTGGTAAAATTACCCCAGTACCTGGTGGCGTAGGACCTGTAACTATTGCCTCTTCTTTACAAAACATGCTTACAACATATAGAAATTGTATCGAGAAAACCACATAATGAAAAAGCCGGGATTAATTCCATTATTATTTCTAATTTTTGGAATCGCATTTCTAGTAATTGGTTACTTATCTGGAGAATTAGAAGCAAGTTTATTTTTAATTTTCCCGGTATTGGTTGGTTCGGGACCAATAGCGTTTTTTGGTTTTATGTGTATTTTCCTATCAATTTTATCAATTTTTTTTGTAATAGCCAGATATTACAATCAACCGGAGGAAATTGATTATGGCATAAAGATTTCAAATAATAAATCTAAACCTTCAATGAAAGGGGGCGGAGTTATTCTTATAGGGCCGATACCTATTGTTTTTGGATCTAGTTGGAAAATAGCAATTTTACTTTTGATAATTTCATTAATATTATTTTTTATATTTTTTTTATTTGGAAAAATGGTATAACAGACGAAATTTAAAAGTTTTTTATAGATAGATTTAATAAAAAAAAAGAAAAAGGTGGATAATTAACTACACACTTATGCTTAATTGTTCACTTAAAACATTTTTCACATCATCAGACCAACCATCTGATGTTGTTCCAGGTAAAGGTGCTCCATTAGGCATCATATTTGCTGGAACTTTATCTGGGCCACCTAATGCCATGCTTACTTTTTTTCTAACACATAGGCTTTGTTTGTCGCCCTTACAATATTTACTTACAAAACCTTGCAAAGCAAGTTGTATAGATTCGTCTTGTTCATATTTTTTAAAAAATGAACACGTCGCTAAATTTTGACAATCTGTCATCTCATCTTCCTCCTAGCTGATCTTGAAATAATTCACAATTATTTAAATAATAGTACAAAAATTTGTACTAATATGAAATCTGATACTGAGGGTTCTATTAAATGTCCTGTTTTACAGATCTATTATCTTTTCGGTAAAAAATGGGCATGTCCACTTATCGCTAATCTAAAATCAAATAAATGTTATTCCTTTGAAGAAATCGTAAAACTTTCATCAAGACAAATCAACAGAACCTTACTTTCAAATCTTTTAAAAGAAATGATTGAAGTAAATATTTTAACAAATAAAGAAAATTGTTATTCATTATCAAAAAAAGGTATAGAGATTAAAAGGATATTGGAAGACATTAAGGAGTTAGTACTTAAAGAATATTCAAAAAGGCAAATTTGCACATTTCAAGATAATTGTTTAGTAAAAACTTTTAAAGAATAAGAATGGTCTAAAAGATTTTGTATTTTATTTCTAAACCTCGCTTTTGTTAAAAAAGTAGCTTCCCAATCCAATCATTATTATACATATTACGATAACCACAGCTAAGTCTATATGGGGTAACAAAACATTATTTTTACCTATTAAACTTCCGCGCAAACCATCTACCATATAGAAAAAAGGATTGAAAAAAGCAATTGTTTGTAAAATTGATTGTGATCCAACTGGGAAAAAGGCAGACGACAAGAATAAAAGTGGCATTATGACAAGATTCATAATAAGTGGAAAACCTTGAAAATCTTGCATTTTTGATGCAATAATTAACCCAAATCCAACCGCAGTAAATGCAATAAGAACCATAAAAGCAATTGCCGATAAAATCCCAAGAACACTGGAGAAAGGAACTCCTAGAGCGACTATTATTATAAGAATAATAAAGCCTTGAAATAGAGCTGTAGTTGCACCTCCCAGAGTTCGGCCCACAATAATTGAAATTCTACTTATGGGAGCAACTAAAACTTCCTGTAGAAAACCAAACTGTTTATCCCAAAGAACGGAAATTCCAGTAAACATCGAGGAAAACAAAATTGCCATTGTAATGATGCCCGGAGATAAAAAATGAAGATAATCTACTTCAAGACCGGGCATTGAAATAGTTCGGAAACCTGAGCCCAGGATGAAAAGAAAAAACAATGGCTGAATAATTGAAGTTACTAGCCTACTCTTAGATCTCACAAAATGCTTCATCTGTCTAAGCCACATAACATATATTGCCTGAAGATCAAAAGTTTTCAAAGTTACATTACCTCCTATGAAATCTAGGGTGAATCATGTCCTTTGGATTAACTTTTCCATTATTTTCTCGAATGGTTCTTCCTGTATAAGACAAAAATACATCATCAAGTGTGGGTTTTCTAACACTAATTGATTTTATTTTTATTGAAGATTTCTGAGCGATTTCTATAATAAGGGGAATTTTTTCGTCACCCTTTTCAACGTCCAATGTTAAAAAAGTATCTTGTTTTTTCAATTTTTTAATCCAGGATTCCTGCTCTAGTCTTTTTATCAAATCCTTCATATTTGTCGAACTAAGAGTGATCAAATCATTTCCAACCGAAGTTTTTAAATTACTTACCGAATCCATTACAAGAATCCTTCCATGATCAATAATGCCTACTTTGTCGCACAAATAATCTGCTTCGTCCATATAGTGAGTTGTCAAAAATATCGTTGTTTGTTCTTCTTTATTCATTTTTCTAATATATTGCCAAATGGCCCTTCTTGTTTGAGCATCAAGACCAAGTGTTGGCTCATCCAAAAATAGTACGACAGGACTATGCATTAACCCTCGAGCGATTTCAAGTCTTCTTTTCATCCCGCCAGAATAGAATTTTACAAAAGTATCTTGTTTGTTTTCCAAATCAACAAGATGAAGCACATCTTCAATTCTTTTATTTCTTTTTTCTCTAGGAATATCATACATTCGAGCATGATAGTCAAGATTTTCTTTTCCAGTTAGTTCAATATCAAGCGCTGGTTCTTGAAAAACCACACCAATATTTTGACGCACATCATTTCTTTCCTTAATTATATCATACCCAGCAATATGTGCAGTACCCGAAGTCGGATAAAGAAGGGTCGTAAGCATTTTTATGGTAGTTGTTTTTCCTGCCCCATTAGGTCCTAAAAAACCAAATATTTCTCCTTTTTTAACAGAAAAGGATATGTTATCAACAGCAGTAAAATCATCAAATTTTCTAGTTAATTGAGTTGTTTTAATAATATCCAAGGTTTTTCACTGGGATGGCAAATAAGGGTTTTATTAATAAATCTAACCTACTATTAAATTTCTTATTAGCTAACAAACATTTTTATTTACAGATATAATGAAGTAATATAATGGGTTACCATGACGAATTAATTGACCTTCTCATTTCAGACAAGATACGAACAAAATTAGAGTTACACAGAGCAAAAATAACTCTTTGCAAAAAGTACAGGTTAAATCGCATTCCTCCTGACAGTGAACTTATTGATAATCTTGCTCTTGATAATTTATCGGAGACAAAAAGAGAACAGTTATTTTCTATTTTACGAAAAAAACCAACTAGAACTATTTCAGGTGTTGCAGTGGTTGCAGTAATGACCTCGCCAGAAGTTTGTCCTCACGGAAGATGTATACCTTGTCCGGGGGGTCCAGATATTAAGACTCCTCAGAGTTATACCGGCCATGAACCAGCTGCAATGAGAGCTTCATACAATAATTTTGATCCTTATTTGCAAACAATAAACAGAATAAACCAACTGAAAGCAGTAGGCCATCCGGTTGACAAAATTGATCTAATTATAATGGGTGGTACATTCACATCTCGATTGCCATCTTATATGCATTGGTTTGTCAAGAGATGTTTAGATGGGTTAAATCAAAAAACTTCTAAAACTTTAGAACAGGCAAAAAAAAATAATGAATCTGCTCCTTCTCGTTGTATTGGTTTAACTGTTGAAACTAGACCTGACTGGTTCAGGTTGCAGCATGTCGACCATGTCCTTGAATTTGGTGCAACAAGAGTGGAGCTTGGTGTACAAACTGTGTATGATAATATTTTACATTATATACATCGAGGGCATACAGTATCTGACACAATTGCTGCCACGCGTATTGCAAAGGATGCTGGGTTCAAGGTTTGCTATCACATGATGCCTGGACTACCTGGATCAGATACAGAAAAAGATATCGATTCTTTCAAAACAATTTTTGAAAATTCCGATTTTCGTCCAGACATGATTAAAATATATCCAACTTTAACATTAAAAGGCACTCAATTGTATGATTCATGGACCAAAGGATTTTACAAGCCGCTTACAAATGATAATGCAGTAAAATTAATTGCTAAGCTAAAAACATATGTTCCAAGTTGGGTAAGAATTCAACGTATTCAAAGAGATATTCCCGCCAATTTGATCGATGCAGGGGTAGATAAGAGCAATCTTCGTCAGCTTGTTGAAGAAGAGATGCAAAATCATGGCAAAACTTGTTTATGCATCCGATGCAGGGAAATTGGGCATAGATTATTAAAAGAAGATATTGAAATTGATCAAAGCAAAATTAAACTTGAGAAAATTTCATACAATGCTAGCAATGGTACGGAAATATTCTTATCCTTTGTAGAAAGGGAAAACAATACCTTAATTGGTTATCTTCGCCTAAGAGATATCATAAATCCGCACAGATATGAACTTGTTTCAAATCCATGTATGATGATTAGGGAATTAAAAGTGTTGGGAATGGAGCTAGCCATTGGAAAACGATCTGAAAAAGGTTGGCAACATAAGGGTTATGGAAAAGAGCTAATTGAGGAAGCTTTTCGCATTTGTAGTGAAGAATTTGACAAAAAATATTTGTTTGTATTAAGTGGAATTGGGGTTAAACCATATTACAGAAAGTTAGGTTTTACCGACAAAGGCGCTTATTTGTATAAAAAAATTGTGGGATAACACTCTAATATCTAACTTTTATTCCTCTTTTTTGTTATGAAGATTAAGACACAATGTGTTCCTTGTCTGATTAAAAGAATTATATTTGAATCAGAGCTTAGTACAAAAGACGAAAAGCTTAAAACTACAGTAATAAGAAATGCCTGTGAAGTTCTTTCTAAACTTTATGATCCATCTAAATGTAGTGCAGATATTGCAACAAAAGTTCACAAATTGGTTTATGAAACTCTAAATGATAATGATCCGTACAGAGATTTAAAAAATCAAAGTAATCGAATTGCTTTATCGCTTGTTCCCCAAGTAAAGGAATTGATTGAAAAATCAAGTGATCCTCTTTGGACTAGTATGCTTTGTGCAATTGTCGGAAACAGTATGGATTTTGGAATTGAAGGAGGAAGTTCCCATCCTGATATGTTAAAAGAGACATTCAAAAATCTTATTGATGATGGAATAAAATATGATGATTCAAAAAGTTTAAAGAAATTAATTAGCAAAGCTAAAACAATATTACTTTTCACAGATAATTGTGGGGAAATCGTTTTTGATAAAATATTATGTGAAGAATTAAAGAAATTTAATCCAGATATGAAACTCACACTTGTTGTAAAAGGTAAACCGGTTCTAAGTGATGCGACAAAAGAAGATACTGACAAATTAAATTTTGATAATGTCGTTGATGAGATTCTTGATACCGGGTGTTTTGCTGTAGGTGTAAATTTTTCAAAAATTCCAAAAAAATTAAGGGAAAAACTATCCTCAGTTGATTTAATAATTTGCAAAGGTATGGCAAATTATGAATCTTTTTCAGAAACTGACTATAGGCCAATTGCCTACCTGTTGAGATCTAAATGTGATGCTATTGCTACATCAATGCAAGTTCCTATAAACATTAATGTAATAAAGTTATATCAATAAAATTGATCACCATATTAATTAGAAAAATAATTTTTAATGAATTCTTTAATTTCATCTCTTATCCTTCTAAAGACTTTTATTTTTTCTTCCTCACCATCTTTAATTATAGAGGGGTCCTCAAATCCTTTATGTATCAATTTATTTCCAGGAAAAAATGGACATGCCCCCTTAGCATGGTCGCAGACTGTAACTACATAGTCGAATTTTTCATCTCTAAAATTTTCAATGCTTTTTGAGGTTTGATTAGAAATATCAATTCCAATTTCATTCATGACTTTGACAGCATAGGGATTTAGCTTTGTTGGTACCAATCCTGCACTTTCTACAATATAACTATCGCCATATAGATTACGTAGTAATCCTTCTGCAATTTGAGATCTTGCTGAATTAAGAGTACATAAAAATATCACTCTTTCCTTATTTTTGCCCATGATATCATATAGCTACTTTACATTAACTTTATCGGAAGATGGATCAATATCTATGTGTTCTCCTTTCACCATGTAATGAATTTTTTCGGCAATTTTACAGGCATGATCTGCACATCTTTCCAGATATCTTGCAATCATAATATAATGAGTGCCTTGAGTAATGACCTTTGGATTCTCCATCATATAGGTTAAGCATTCCCTGAAAATTGAGTATCTAAGTTCATCAACATCATTATCTCTATCTGAAAAATTTTTAAGTCTACTAATGTCCTTTTCTTTAAACGAAATCAAGGCATCATTAATCATTCCACATACGATTTGTGACATGTGAGGAATGCTAACCAATTTTTTAAAATGCGGACGATCTGAAATTTCAATAGATATTTTTGCTATGTCCTTTGCATATCTTCCAATTCTTGCAAGATATGTAATCATTTTAAAAATACAGCCAATTTCTCTTAAATCTTTAGCCATCGGTTGATAAAGGGTTAAGATTTGAAGTGTTTTAGTTTCAATATCCTGATCCATGTCGGCAATTTTCGTCTTCTTTGAAATTACCAACTCTGCCATCTTTATATCCTGTTGTATTAATGATTCAACAGCTTTTTGAAGCATATCCTCTGATAATTCTCCCATATCAACGACATCTTTTCTTAACTGGCTCAATTCACGATGAAATTTTTCAAGCATAAATCATTCACTCCTCTTTATCCAAAACGTCCAGTCATATAATTCTCGGTCAGTTCTACCCTTGGATTCTCAAAGATTTGTTTTGTCTTTCCATACTCGATAAGTTCTCCAAGATAGAAAAAACCAGTGAAATCGCTTACCCGAGCTGCCTGTTGCATATTATGAGTAACAATTACCACGGTGTAATCTTTTTTAAGTTCGTTGATGAGATCTTCAATTTTAGCGGTTGCAATTGGGTCAAGTGAAGAACAAGGCTCATCCATTAATATTACTTTAGGCTCAATTGCTAAGGCTCTTGCAATACAGAGTCTTTGTTGTTGCCCACCCGATAACCCCATTGCTGAATCTCCTAAACGATCACCTACTTCTTCCCAAAGAGCAGCATCTTTAAGACTTTTCTCTACGATTTTATCTAAAGTTTTTTTATCGGTTGTACCATGAATTCGTGGCCCATAGGCAATATTGTCATAGATTGATTTTGGAAAGGGATTTGGTTTTTGAAACACCATGCCGATTTTTCTTCTAAGAGGTACTGGGTCAACTTTCTTATCTAAAACATTTATGCCATTCCACTCGATTTCCCCTTCTGTTCGACAACCAACAATTTCATCATTCATACGATTTAAACATCTAAGAAGGGTGCTTTTTCCACAGCCACTTGGACCAATAAATGCAGTAACACAGTTTTCTTTTATTTCCATTGTGACGTTTTTTATTGCGTGATTGTCACCATAATAAACATCGACATTTCGGATTTTTAATGATTTTTCCTTTTTCACCGGGATTTTTTTATTCATTTACCAATCTCTCCTGGATTGTGCCCGTTGTCGTATGACAATAGCAACCGCATTCATACCAAATAAAATTAACAGTAAAACAATAATGGAACTGGCTGCAAGGACATGAAATTCTGCTTGTGGATGGGTTGTCCAATAGAAAATCTGAGCAGGTAAAGCTAGAAAACCGTCAAAGATACTTGATGGAATGGTTTTTGAAAAATAGGCTACAATAAATAATATTGGTGCTGTTTCCCCAATTGCTCTGGAGAGAGATAAAATTATTCCTGTAAGAATACCAGGTGTAGCATTAGGTAGAACGTGATGTCTAACAGTTTGCCATCGTGTTGATCCGACACCTCGTGCAGCTTCTCTAAAACTATATGGAACTGATTTTAACGCTTCTTCAGTGGCGACAACAATAATTGGTAAAACCATTATGGTTAAAATTAGACTACCAGCAAGAATGCTTTGCCCAAAATCAAATAACCTAACAAAAATAGTGTATCCCATGAGTCCAAAAACAATAGATGGTACACCTGCCAGGTTTTGAATGATTCGTCTTAAAAATCGCGTGTAACCTGTATCTCTTGCAAATTCATTAAGATAAATTGCTGCTCCAACTCCCATGGGTGCAGCCAATACTAGTGTAAGAGCCATAAGATACACTGAACCCATGATAACAGGCAATATACCTGCTTTTTCAGGGAATCTTGATGGAAATGAAGTTAAAAATGTCATGTTTATTCCACCGATTCCCTGTGAAAATACATTTATTAATAACACAATTAGAAAAAGAGATGCCACAATAATACTCATAGCTAGAAAGCCAACTCCAATTTTTTGACGTAAGTATCTTCTTTCAAGTGTGTATTTGTTTTTCGATCTTAATTTACCCAATATAATTTCCAATTTTAGTTTTATTTTTATTATAATTCCTGATATTTTTTCAAAAACTCGGGTAAATAATATTGAAATTTTTTCCTTTTTTACCTTTTTACTCTTAACAGTTGTACCTTCTTTTATTTGAAGGACAACGCGTGCTGCAACCATGTTTATTAGATAGGTGATGATAAACAGTACTAGTCCTACAGCAAATCCTGCAGATACAGCTACACCTGGTGGAATATCTCCAGTTGCTACCTTGGCAATATATGCACTCATAGTCATAACTTCGTCAAGTGGATTTAGAGTAAGTTTTGCAATACTTCCCGCAGCAAGAACCACCACCATCGTTTCTCCAATAGCACGAGCAAGACCAAGTAAAACAGAGGCGATTATACCACTAGATGCCGCAGGCATTACAACTTTAGTTGCCGTTTCCCATCTTGTGGCACCAAGTGCTAAACTTGTTTCTCTGTAATGATTTGGGACAGCCTTCATAGCATCATCAGAGATACTAATGACAATTGGCAGAATCATAATGGTGATAACGATGATTGCACTTGCGGCATTAAAATAGCTCGCACCAAAAAAATCTCTAAAAAATGTGCTGACAACCATCAGTGCAAAAAATCCGTAGACAATAGAAGGAATTCCAGCCAGAATCTCAATGATTGGTTTGACGATCGAACGTAATTTAGGACTTGCAAATTCTGATAAAAATATTGCTGCAGCTATCCCAAGTGGTGTCCCTATTATCAATGCCCCACCTGCGATCAAAATTGTTCCAGATATCAAAGGTAGAATTCCGAAGAGGGGATTTCCCCCACTCGGCACCCATTTAGTACCTGTTAGAAATTCAAGAATATTTACAAGAGGATCTGTAAAAAAGTCAATAGAACCTTCCATTAATGTATAAATAATCGCTGCACTAACCACCACTGCAACACTTGCTGAGCAAAAAAGGAGAATTATTATAGCTTTCTCTGAGAGTCTGAGATTAAATTTGAATGGATTATCATCATTGACTCTATTCTTCCCGGTTAATTGTAAAAGTTTTTTTTTCATGAGTCTCTGATTCCATTATCTATGGCGGTGCTTAGGATAATTTAGCAAGCTGATTTGTGACCAGGTTTTGATCTACGAGATCTAATTTAACATATCCTACCTCTAAGACAATTTCCTGACCCTCTTCTCCAAGAACGAATGTAAGATAATCGTTAATGACAGATCCGGTTTCAGGTACCTCATCAGTATAAATATGCAGAGGTCGTGCCATTGGATAATTTGCCACATTTAAAAGAGATGGTTCTTGATAATTTTCTCCTTCTTCGGCAATCCATACAGGAGTGACAAGATTTGGATTTTCCTTATAATAAGCAAATCCAAAATAGCCAATTGCATATTCGTTGTCTTTAATTGCATTTAAGATTACATTGTCATCTGCACTTGGGTGATAGACACCATCACCAAGATCGAGTCTTGAATTTGCTTGTTGATCGTCTTTTCCCCAATTTGGTATAATACTTTCAAAAAAGAAATCGTAGGTTCCACTTGCTTCATCTGGAGCATAGATATCGATTTTTTCATGAGGTGCATTGCTAAGATTTGATACTTCATCCCAGTAGATAGCAGGATTGTCATCAGTAAATATTTCATAGAGTTGATCATAGTTTAGTTGGGTTGCCCAAGTATTTTCATTATTTACAACAACAGCAAGTACATCATAAGCAATGATCCATTTTGTAGGATTGACACCATTACATGATTCTTCGGCAGTTCCGTCTTCATTTACAAGTTCAGGATCGCATCCAATTTTTTCATAATCCGATCCTTTCATTAAGCGACTTGCATCACCCAAATCTGCTTCACCATTCAATAAAGCATTTATTCCATGGCTAGATCCTCCTCCCGATACTGAGATATCTGCACCATCAAATTCCTCCGCCCAAGCAATGGCTAATGGGAGTACTGTACTTGATCCAGTTTGGGTTAATTTTGGAAGTTGTCCTTGCTCAATACATCCTGTTAAAAAAGTTGCTGAAAATCCAAGGATAATTGTTATCACTAGCGTTTTTATTATTGGAAAATTTCTTCCCCTTAACATATTTTCAAACCTGAAACCTGCAATCAATGATAAATAAATATATACTTTTTCTACATATACTATGTTGATTTATATAAGATATATATTGATATATAGATGAATAGTAAAAATTAAAAACTTATATATATGTTAAAATAATGTCGATAACATGGATATTCGGCGAGTTCAAATGACTGGGGGGTCATCATATATTATTACTCTACCAAAGGAGTGGATAAAATCTTCTCATATTAAAAAGAATGATCCGGTGGGCCTTTCACAACAAACAAACGGAACCCTTCTGATAAACCCTAAGATAACTAGAGAGGGAACACAGCGTTCAAAAGAATTCAAAGTAAATGAAAATACAGGCCAAAACGAATTATTTAGAAATCTTATTGGAGCATATATATCTGGATATAATTCAATTAAGATAAATTCAAAAATAAGAATGCCTCCCCAAATTCGTCCAGTTGTTAGAAAATTTACACAAATTGTAATTGGTCAGGAGATCGTAGAAGAGACCAACCAAATAATTATCTTAAAAGATTTGCTTAATCCAGTAGAAATGCCATTTAATAGAACAATAAAAAGAATGCATATCATCGTAAAAGGTATGTATGAGGATGCCTTGCTATCTCTCCTAAATAAAAACATAAAAATTGCTCAGGATGTCATATCAAGAGATAGTGAAATTGACAGATTACATTGGCTGGTAGCTCGACAGTATAAAATCATTATGAGAAATGTTAATTTTGCAGAAAAAATTGGTACAAATATTAACACAGCCATGACGTCTTTTCTAATTAGTAGAATAATAGAAAGAATAGGTGATCATGTTGTCACCATAGCATCAAATATTGTTTCGATAATTGACAGTACAATCAACAAAAAAATATTGAATTTAATTAAAGAAGCAATTACGCTCTCGCTTGAAAGTTTTAGCAAAAGCATCAGTTCATTTTTTCGAAAAGATTTAAAATCTGCTAACGACAATATCGAATCAATAGGTTTTCTAAGAAAAAAATGTGAAGAAATTAATACTCAATGTCTAAATTGTAAATTGGAGGGAAAAACAGCAATTTCATTAGGATACATAGTAGAGAGCATAAGAAGAATTGGTGAATATGCAGAAGATATATATGAAAATGTAATAAATCATATCATAGGTGAAGACATATAACCAATCAAATAATTATTTCGCAATCATTGCTCTAAGCCAATCTGCTACATTTTCCGCGTGATCTGCAATATCATCAACCCAATCTGCAATTTTTAAGAGATGATACTCATCCATCGGATTGAGTTTTTTTTCCAATTTGTATATTCCTTCCGTCATTTCATACTTCTTCTCATCTGCTTCCCATTCCAAACGATGAACTTTATAAATACATTCCTTTGTCAATTCTCTTTCACGTTTAACAAAACTTGTTTCAACCAAGTCTTTGATTTTTTCAACTGCTTCCTGCATCGCATTAACGGTTTTCATTACCAGCATTGCATGATCAATAAAAAGTTTCTGTAAGGATTTTGGAATTTTTGTATGACGCATATTAAGCATATTTACCAAAGACTCGGCATGATCTAAAATTTTATCTTGTTCCCTTAATGCCCACATGAATTTACCCTTATCAACTGGCATAAATAACGAAGTAGGAAGATGGTTTCTTAAATTACTTTTAATTAAATCAGCCTCATGCTCCAATGTTGAAACTTTTTCTGAAATTTTTGAAAAACCGGAATAATCCCCTTTGTAATATTTTACTAAACCATCACCTAATATATCAATACAATCTCTAACTCGCTCCATATGTTCCAAAAGCTGACCAAAAGGAGATTTTTTCCGAAATGTGTCTGAAACAGGTGCTCGAAAATGATGTGATTCTTTATCCATATCTTCACCTTTTTACTATTTTATAATATTAATCTTAAGCATAAAAAAATTCCCACTGAGGTTCCAGCAGCTATTGGCAATGTCAATAGCCAGGAAATAACAATTTTTTTAATAATACTTAAATCGATTGCCTCAAGTCCTCTAGCAAGACCCACACCAATTACAGCTCCGACAACTGTATGGGAAGTGGAAATTGGAAGACCTAGTTTTGATGCAACTATAACTGTTGTTGCTGCGCCAAAGTCAACGGAAAATCCTCGAGTGTTAGTCAAGCTTGTAATTTTTCCTCCAACTGTTCTCATAACCTTGCGCCCCCAAGTCATACAGCCTACCGCTATTCCAACACCACCCAATAGCAAAAGCGGTATTGGAACCTCAACAGTTGTTCCCAAATTTATTCCTTGGGCAAGAGGTACAATAGCAGCTACTGGGCCAATTGCATTTGCTACATCATTTGCGCCGTGGGCAAAAGCAACGTAGCACGAAGTTATTATCTGAAGTCTTCTAAAAATGCGTTCAACTGTCTCATATTCCCCTTTTGAAACAGGATTGATTTTTCTAAGAATAAAAAAAGCAGTTATTCCGATGATTATAGCTGATATAATGCCAATCCCAATTGCTTGAATATCTGAAACTCCTAGATTTTTGCTCAAAGGCGTTTTTAAAAACAAGCTTGTAACAATTAGCATGGCAGTAAAACCAATGATTGCTGGACCAAAAATTTTTGCCGACTGTACGGGTTCTTCTTGCGAAAAAATAAATTTTACAATTAATCTGAATATAATAAAGGCAAGAATGCAACCTACAATGGGGGAAAGAACCCAACTTGCAATAACTGACCCAACTTTTCCCCAAATTACCGAAGAAGTGCCACCTGCAATTATTCCAAAACCTACCAAAGCTCCAATTATGGAATGAGTTGTTGAAATAGGCATCTCCTTCCATGTTGACAAAGTAACCCACAGGGCCGCAGCTAAAAGACACGCTATAAAACCAAGCAATAAAGTATGATTATCTAATCCAGTAACATCAACTATTCCCTTTCGAACAGTATCTGTCACATGACCCCCAACAAAAACAGCACCCACAATATTCAATATTCCCGCGATAATTACAGCCTGTTTGAATGTTATTGCCTTTGCACCTACTGCTGTTGCCATTGAATTAGCTACGTCATTTGCCCCAATACTCCACGCCATGTAGAACCCTATGGCACTAGCTCCACCGATTATCAAGATAAGACTTAGATCCAACACCTGCCCCCAGTTACTATTCAAATCCCAATTTTGTTTATAAAAGGTATATAAAATATATAAATAAGAATTGTGAAAATATTAAATTCCAATTTCTATAGATTTTTAAAAAATCTATATTTTATTTTATTTAACTGGTAATTATAATTAATGCTGTAAATGTATAGAATAGCAAATCTATGAAATATTGGTAAAAAAACATTTAAAAGCAAAATCGTTATTATCTTATTATATAAATATTAGTGATGATAAAAATGTATAAAAAGTTAATAACTTCAATCATGATAATTATCGCCACCCTAGCCCTATTATTTCCAAACACTAATTTTGCAGTCGTTAAAGGTGAAAAATTTACAGAGCTAAATATAGAGCATCTATATCAGATGAAACCCAGCGATATTAATTGTATTAAAAATAATGAAAAAATTGAACTTATTTATCCACTTTCAACATTTCCAGCTTTGGTTGAAAAAAACACAAGTTTTGATATAATTTTTAAAGCACCTGATTTTGAAGATGTTTATGCATTTATTTCAACGGCTTATGAACCTGTTATAGATGAAGTATGGCTAAATATTGAGAATATTTCCCTGCAGGATGAAACCTGGAAGATACGTGCAAGTGTTCCATTATCAACTCATGAAGAGCTGTATAACCTGTCAATAATTGTTTCCACAGATGAAATCTATTATGAAAAAAGTTGCCCACGATCTGTAGCTTTTTTTGACGAATTTTCTGATACTTTTTCTTTTGTACATTTAACCGATTTGCATATAGGTGATCCAAGAGGATTTCTTGAGAGCATCTCACAAACAATAGGTTATAAATCAATTAAACGATGTATTGATGAGATTAACCTTCTTCATCCAGATTTTGTAATTATTTCAGGAGATCTTGTATTTGGACAGCTTTATCCGTTTGAATATAGTATTGAATACAAAATTTGCTACGAGATGATTCAAAAATTTGATGTTCCTACTTTTCTTTGTCCCGGCAACCATGATGGTTATTACAAATTTAGGGAGGATGGTTTATCATTCTGGAAAAATTATTTTGGCCCACTTAATTACTCCTTTGACTATGGAAATTATCATTTTCTATCAATAAACTCATTTGATATGCCTGCATTTTATAGATTGACAATTTCATTTTTACCTATGAATTGGGGAGGTTCAATTAGTCAAAAACAACTTTCATGGATACAACAAGATCTTGAGGAATCTGATCATGATCTGAAATTTATGTTCATGCATCATAATCCACTGTGGGAGACAACAAAAGATTCACTCATTGGAAAACCATATGAAAACAGGGAAAAGTTGCTTTCTTTGATAAATGATAATGATGTAGATATGGTGCTTGCGGGCCACGTACATTATGATAGTGTAAATATAGTCAACGATACAATTTTTATTACAACTACTACACCAGAAAGTAAGATAGATGATGAGGATGGTTATTGGGGATACCGTCTTATAGAGATTAAAAATGGAACAATTTCAAACTATAATTATAGGGAGCCAAAATACTCCATTCCTTCTTATAAACTCTCTCATAAGATTTGGTCTTCAGAAACTACTGCATCAGCAGAAATTAAAAACCAACTTGATATGGTCGTTGAGGTATTACTCAAATTTGTAATGCCTAAGAGTAATTATATTGCCGAGAATGGAAGTATAATCATGCAGAGAAATAATGATACCAACGTTGAAATTTATGTAGTAACTGAAGTTCCGAACAATGCTTTGAAAACTGTGACGATAAATAAAGTATCATAGAAACATGAATTTTTTAAAAGCATAAAAAGTTCAATATTTGAACAATAATGAAAAAATTTGAAAAAATTATTACTAATGTCCAATCTTTCTTAAGATAAATTTTATATACAATAGGTAGATTTTTATAAATATAGGGGGCGAATAATTGAAAAAAAATATCTCCGTATTTTTAGCGCTTATGATAATAGGTATTTCTTTTTCCGGAATTGTTACAAAATCAGCTGAATATAACCCAAAAGATTTCGTTCAAAAAACAATAAAAATTCCGTTTGATTTTCCATCGTTTAAAGATTTTGAAATCTCAACAATTGATGAATATCAGCTTATATCCCACGAAGATTTCTCGACGATAAATACTCCTGGTAAACCACAACTTCCTGAAAAAAATTATGTTATTCAATTACCTCACAATGCAATATTAATTTCGCTTGAATTTTATGATAATTGTAAACAAATTCTACAAGGAAAATATAAATTAATTCCCTCATCCTGTATAATATCTCTAGATGGTTCAAAAATTAATGAAAATAACGATTTCAGAAATAAATGGATTGACAATTTTTACGAAGTTTACGGATCAGATTCGAAATATCCTGAAAAAATTATAACAAAACTTGAGGAAGGTGTCTTTAGAGACGTATCTTGTATTTCTGTTTCCATTTGTCCATTTTTTTATTATCCCAAATCTGAATCATTGGTTTATTTGAATTCAGGCGAGCTAATAATCAGATATGAAATCCCAAATGAATTAGAAAATGGAAATTGTTTTGAAACAAAAATATTTGACAATATTGACCAGTTGATTAAAAATTATTATTCAAGTTCCAAAAACGAAAAAATTACTACTGAACAATACGATTACTTGATAATAACCACAGATGATTTAATTGAATCAATAAACCAATCAAATTTTATTTCATGGAAAAATTTTCTGGGCTACAAAATCAAAATATTTTCAATTTCCGATGAAATAATTTCGCAACAAATTGGTGACGATTTACCCCAAAAAATCCGTAATTTTTTAAGAGAAAATTACCTACAATGGGGAACAAAATATGTGTTAATTGTAGGCGATCATGAAACCATTCCAATGCGATATTGCTATGCTGATCCCCAAAACCATAGATTTGATATATTTGATTGGACTAGTGGGGAGGTTCCTACTGATTACTACTATGCAGATTTGTCTCTTTCCGATTCAGAATCATGGGACCAAGATGGTGACGGATACTTCGGAGAATTCAATCAGGATAATCCAGACTTCATGGCTGATGTTTATGTCGGGAGAATCCCCACCATTAACCCATCAAGAGTTACATACACACTAAATAAGATAGTTAGATTTGAAGGTGACACATCAGAATGGAAACAAAATGCTCTTCACGCAGGGGCCTTTTTTTATTTTACAAATGAGGAAGACACTGGATGGCCTGCAATGGATGGAGCTGAATCTTTAGATTACTTTGAAAAAACTATCATGCAAGACTGGAATATTAGTCATTACAGTGAACAATCAGGTTTGGAAACATCCACGATTAAATGGCCTGCTTTGACACATGGTGCATTTACAAATGATTGGCGAACAGGAAAATATGCTATTGTCAATTGGCAGGGCCATGGATGGACAAACGGGGTTTCAAGAAAAGTTTGGATTAATGACGATGGAGACGATGTTCCTGAGGCAAATGAGATGTCCTGGATACCTTTTATAACTGTAAATTCAGACCTTGATGACGATTATCCTTCAATTGTTACAGCTGTTTCATGTTATGTTGGTTGTCCGGAAAAAAGTACTAATGGCAATCTAGGAATAAAACTACTAACTGATCCAAACTTTGGAGCGGCTGTGGGAGTTGTTGCTTCTGCAAGATCTCCTTATGGTGAACTAGACTGGCCTTCAATTCCAGGTGGATCTGATTCAATAATGTATGAATTTAACAAAAATATAATTCACAATAACAAATCACTTGGAGAAGCGCTTTATGAATCAAAATATTTTTGCACCACTAATTATGGATGGGACAGTTGGATTGAGTCCCATGACATGTTCACATTTAATTTATTCGGTGATCCTTCAACGCTACTTTCAGGTGTATCGTTAGCTCCCCCTACTATTCAAATAACAAAACCGAAGGATTCTATATATTTAGGCAATAATGAGATTATGCCTTTTTCGTTACCTCTTATCTTTGGAAAGATAAACATAGAAGTTGACGTTTCAGAAAGCGTAGATTATGTAGAATTCTATATTGACAATGTATTAACATCTACAGATAATGACTATCCATTTTCATATACCTGGACTGATGTTGTATTCTTCCAGCATACAATAAAAACAATAGCTTATGATAGTCTTGGATTAAATGACGAGGTTGAAAAAACAGTATATAAGTTTTTTTAATTCGAAAAAATAATTCAAGAAATAGAATGGCTGATTTCAAATTTCAGCCTTAAATATAAAATTCAAATACAATTTGTAGTTTAAATAGAAATATTGCGTATTTAACAAAAAAAATTTGTTTATTGATAAGTCTCGTTTTTTGTGCATTTTGATAAATATTTAATAGAAATTTCTTATTTTAAACAATAATATTAGAACAAAGATTTTATAATAAAAAATGATTTTATATTCAGGAGGAAATTAGATATGAAATTCGCTCTGGTAAAAAAGGCATTAGTGTTTGTAATAATATCAACCGTTTTTATTGCCGGTTCATCAACAGTTTATGCTGGCAGTATATTCAATAAAAATCAAGAATTTAGAAATGAAAATAAAATCTATAATCTTATTCAAGGTAATCTTTTATCTAAAGAAAAATGCAGGATCTTTGACTTATTGTTTGGATTAATTTCAAAAATAGTGGGTCTGACGGTTTGTTCAATCGGAATGCTTTTGACACTTATTGTAGGAATATTTGGTTATTCAATCTATAAAAATATATCAGGTATGCCATTAATTAAAATTCTTATTCCGTTACTAACTGGCGGTATTGCAGGAATTATTATTGGTAAAAGTTTGAACTTTGCACAGAAGAGACTAGGTTCAATAGGAGATACATTTGTAGGCATAATTTCTATCATTGTTTATCTAATAATAGTTTTTTTGCCTTTTATTGATGAATATCTCTCAATCTAACAAAAAATTTTGAGTAAATCGGAAGTTGAAAATTGATTTAAATATTAATTCACAATTAATCACTTAATGAAAATCATATTCATAGGTGACAGCTTAACCGAAGGTTCAATTGGTGTATCTTTTGTCGATATATTAAAAAAAAATTTCTCTCTCATGATTTGATAAATTATGGTAAAAACGGAGATACGGTTGTAAGTCTATTTTACCGATTGATAAAATTAGAATTAACTGAAGATAATGACATTGCATTTTTATGGATTGGAACAAATGACGTTTTTGTTAATATTTCTCAATCATTTAAATTTACAAAATTATGCTCTTTTCAACCATGGTCTAAAAACGATGAGGAGTTTTACAGCTATTATAAAAAAACACTTTTATTTTTAGAGAAAAAAGCTAAAAAAATTTTTACAATTTCCCCACTTATTATCGGAGAAGATATTTCAAATACATGGAATAAAAAGCTTGATCAATTGTCTAAAATAATTATTAAAATTTCTAAAGAATTTCCATCGGTTAGCTACATTGATATAAGAGAGAAATTTTATAATCAGTTGAAAAAAAATAAAAAAAATTCAAAATTTCTTCCAAAAAGTTTTTTAGGATTAGTATTTGATGGCCTACTTAATAGAAATCCAGAAAAAATTGATCAAACCTCCGATAGTCGTGGGCTAAAGTTTACAATAGATGGTGTTCATTTAAACACTGCTGGTGCAGAATTATGCGCAAAAATATTTGCAGAAATTATTGAAAGCTGTAGTTAAAAAATTTCAATATTTAGTTTTTATTTTTTGGTTTCGAATACCATTCATGTTTTCCTTTTACAAACTCAGATTTTCCACTTCTTTTTAACTTTCTCAAATTTTTAATGTGAGCATCTCCGTGAACTGGAATCAAAAAATCAAGTTTTTTGCAAGTCTCAAATTCTTTACATTCCCAACAACCTTCGAGATTTTTTTTCTGACAACATTTACGAATATTACAAAAAGGCGAGCCTCCTCCGTTTCTACAGCCTTTTTTACACCTAAATTTAACCATTGCTCCAAGAACCTTATAGCATTCATCGTAATTTTTGAAATCCTTTCCAAATGAATAAGTTGATATAAAATTTGCAAACTTATCATAATTTATATCTCTAAGTTCTTTTCTCAAATCTCTAGCAAGATCGGGTATTTTTCCTGTAAATCCGTGGCAATCACCACAGTACAACCCACAATATCCTATTAACTGTTCATCGTTTACTTGATTCTTCATAAATCATCTCCTTTTTAAAAATCTACTAAGGACTTTTCGAAATTTTTTACAATAGGAGGTTTTTTACCTTTTCCTGATAAAATTTCGTGTCCTTCTTTTTTCAATAGTTTTGCATGTCCATCAAAACCACCAGGAAACTTGGGCTTGAGTTGGCCGTCTTTGTCAATTACCCTCCAATAAGGTGTAATATTTTTATTCCCATTTTTTCGATCCTCTTCGGCGGCTTCTGCAATTATTCTCAAAAAAATTCCCGTAACCTTTGAACAAGCAGCATCTGCATTATTTTCTTTGGCAACAATGTTTCTAATCTGAGCATCAGTTATGAGTTTACCCTTAGGAATTTTTTTTATTAAAGTCTCAATATCCCTTGGTTTTGGAATTAGAATTCTAACAATCTTACCGTGACTTTCGTTTACTTCCTCCAATTTTTGTTTCCATGTTTTTTTTATTAATATCCCTCCAGCAAAACACAAATCTTAAGCTTTAGGAAGTTTATAAATATATGAGTGTATTTTGTCTATAATCTAGTTTTTTCCGTTAATATAAATACAAAGAAATGATTTGAAAATAAGTGGCAATTAAAGAAATTCAAGCAAAATCGATTCTAAGAAAGCAAAAAAAGATTGAATCATGGTTTATCTGTAGATATGGTATGAATCTTTATCGTGGATGTAGTCACAATTGTGTTTACTGTGACGGCAGATCAGAAAAATACCAAGTTGAAGGAAAATTTGGTGAGGATGTCGTTGTAAAAATTAATGCCCTGGAACTTTTAAAAAAGGAACTTGACGAAAAAAGAAAATCCATAATCAAAAGTGGCTATGTAATGGTTGGGGGTGGAGTTGGTGATAGTTATCAACCCATCGAAAAAAAATATAAATTGACGCAGCAAGCACTTCAATTTCTTTATGAAAAAAATCACCCTGTTCATATTCTTACAAAATCAACACTTGTTGAAAGAGATATTGAAATTATAAAAAATATAAATAAAAAATCCAAGGCAATTGTTAGTTTCAGTTTTTCTTCAGCCGATGATAAAATAAGTGCAATTTTTGAACCTGGTGTTCCACCACCTTCAGAGAGACTAAAAACAATATCCCAAATAAAAAATGAAGGTATACCAACAGGAATGTTTTTGCTTCCAGTAATTCCATTTATTACCGATATACCAAGTGTGATGACTGATACCATTAGGAAGGCCCACGATGCTGGTGTTGGTTTCATCGTTTTTGGTGGCATGACTCTAAAGGATGGTAGACAAATGCAATACTTTTACGACGTTTTAAAAAAATATTATCCTGATCTAATAGTTGATTATTGTAACATTTATAGGGGCAATAAATGGGGTAGCGCAGTAGATGACTACTACAAATCAACAAATATTTTATTTAGTTCAATTGCAAAAAAATACAAAATTCCAAAACGAATTCCTCCAAAGCTTTTTCGCGATATTTTAACTGAGAATGATCTGGTCATTGTAATTCTTGAACACATCGATTATCTTTTGAAAATGAAAGGATTTAGATCGCCTTATGGTTATGCTGCTTATATGATATCTAAATTGACAATACCTCTTTCAAAGATGAAAGGTGAACTTAGAAAAATTAAGGGAGTTGGAGAAAAAACGGAAAAATTAATTCTTGAAATCCTCGAAACAGGGACATCTTCTTATTACGAAAATTTGTTGGTTAATTAAAAGTAATCAAAAATTTTTATTACAACAATTTATTTGAAGTGTTTATAAATTAGGTAAAAATCAGTTAAATATGAGAATATCCAAAGTTTTATTTATTGAACCACCAAGAAATTATTGGTTTGTTATGGGAGAATACCTTCCACCTCCCACTACGCTTCTTATTCTTTCAGCATTTTTAGAAAAGGAACTGCCTGATCTTGAAATTGAGGTTGTTGATTGCCAAGCTAGGAAATTTTCGTGGAATGATCTTGAAAAATATATTGAATCTTCAAATCCTTCGATGGTGTTGACCTCTGGTTTTACATGTAATGCATATTCATGTGCAAGAACAGCGGAAATTACAAAAAAAATAAATCCAAATATCATCACTGTAGTTGGAGGTATTCACTTCTCCTTTGTACCTGAAGAATCTTTAATTGACTTTCCAGAAATAGATTACATCGTAAGGGGGGAAGGGGAACTAACACTAGTTGATCTAATTAAGAAATTAACCAGAGGAGGAAAAATTAATCAGGTTAAAGGGATAAGTTTTAGAACTAAAAATAAAATAATTCACAATCCATCAAGATCATTGATTAAAAATTTGGATAGTCTACCATATCCAGCATATCATTTTGTAGAAGATTACATCAGTAAATATCATTTTACCATGATGGCAGGTAAAAGCACAAGATATATGGTTCTCGAAGGTGGACGAGGATGTGATCACAGATGTTCATTTTGTACACAATGGAATCACTGGGGGGGAATTTGGAGAACAAAATCAATCAAAAGAATAGCCGATGAAATTGAATATTTAAATGAGACTTTTGGCGGTGTTTTTTTATGGCTTTCAGACGATCATTTTAAAATTAATCTCAGAGGTGGAAAACTTTACGAGGAACTACGGCATCGCAAATGCAAGGAAGATATAATGCTGTTTTTACAAGCTCGAACGGATGACGTTGCAAAAAATCCCAAAACCGTTGAAAAATTAAGATCAGTAGGTACATATTGGATAATGTGTGGTGTTGAAACCGATGCAAAAGAGACTTTAGAAGAATTCAAAAAAGGTTCAAAATCGGAAGATGCGTATCTAGCAATGAATACATTGAACGAAAACGACATTTTTTCTCATGCTATGTTCGTAATAGGTTCCAGAAATGATAATCATGAGTCAATAGAAGGTTTGAGAAATTTTTCTTCTGATTTAAATCCCGATTTTGCCATATATACAGCTCTGACACCATTTCCAGGAACGGTGTATTTTGATACCGCAAAACAAAATGGATGGATTGAAGATTTTAATTATGCAAATTACGATATGGCCCATGCAATCATGCCCACAAAATATCTCAGCAGAAATGAAGTTCAGGAAGAGTTGTGGAAATGCTATAGACACTTCTATGGATCAACAAGAAAAAACATTGCTGGATTTTTTTCGAAAAATAAATTGAAACGGACTTTATATAGACATATGGCCGGACAGCATGTTTTAGCTAAATTCAGGAGATTGATTTGAGTCCAAAAAATTTTGCAATATATTATTCTTTTCTTAACATATTAGGTATTATATTCCTGTTATTAATTTCATTGTTATCTGATACTGATAAATCATTAAATTTTTATGACAAAATATTTGTTACTAGTACGTTTATCATTTGTTGTATTATTGGCATATCATTATCATTATATCCAGCTTGGATGAAACGGTTGGTAAAATATCATGCTGATTCCAGCAATGATAACAATAATATTAAAAAAATTAAATTTGTTGGTCATCATCCAGATTGTGAAGACTTCAAATCTCATACGATCAAAATATCAAAAAAGACATATTGTGCCGGATGTCTTGGATTGTCAATCGGTTTTGCACTTTCAATTATAATTACATTTATTTACTTACTATCTGAAAATATTTTTATTTCAAATGTTAAGTTTTTAATGTTCTACATTGGTCTTATATTACTGATAATAGTATTTGTGGAAATATCCACAATAACAAACCCAATCTTACACATATTCTCAAATATTTTTTTTATCATTGCAATGTTACTAATTTTCATAGCAATATTAGAAATTACAAAAGATAAAACATATGGTTTTATATCAATTATGATATCATTTATTTTTATGGAAACAAGGATTAATTTATCTAAGTTGAAACATGTAAGAACCTGTAAAAATTGTATTAAAGATTGTAAAATGTATGTATGAAAACTACCTGTTTTTTGCAATTATTCTAATTCCCATAATTATTATTAGTAATCCCAATACACCAATTATAATAAACCAAAATGGAAAATCGATATTCTGTGTCCAAGCAAGTTCAGGAATTTGGTTGGCTAGATTTTTTAAAGCTAATTCAAAAATAATCCATGCTCCAATCAAAATAACAACTATTCCCCAAAAAATTGCCCAACCCCTGGAACCACCACCAGAACAAGTATCTTCACAAGCTCTGTTGCACTCATCTTCTTTTTTTCTAGAAATATCTCCTAGAGGAGATCCACATTTGCTGCAATATACAGCATCATCTTCATTTTTATGACCACATTTTGAACAATATGTCATAATTTCTCCTCGCTTATATTATCAACATAAACACGGTTTACTATTTAAAATCTTTTTAAAAAATTGTAATTCAAAATAGCGAAAAAAATAACAAATTGTATCCGAATATCACACAATTCCGAAAACACAAAGTCTCATTAACTGTAATTGATTTCAACGACTCTAATCTTTTCTGCCAAACCCTTACCAATAATAAATGTTCTTCCTTCAATTTCAAATGAAATAGGACCGTAGCATGATACAATTCTCAGAATATCTCCTTCAGTAATTCCTTTTTTAGAAAGTTTTTCCTTTAAATTTTGGTATTCTGTAATTTCTACTATACGAGCAAATTTATCTTTTTGTAACTCGTGGAGCATCGGGCACATCAATCGATCCTCCCATCCTTGATAGTTTTGAGAAATTTTTTAGGGTCAGTATATTCGCTGTACTACTGTAGCATTTTGTCAATTCGTCTGCCATTTGTTTATCAATTCCGTTAGTCATTAATTGCTTTTTGAAAATCTTACTTGCCTTATTGACATTTCCTTTAAACCGCAAATACCAACTCCCAAATTTAAAAAAGAGGAGTGGGATGCGGGGGAGAGCCAATCCAATAAATTGGAGCCCTAAAATTTGATTATTGGTTTCCTTATTCATTATATTCCCCCGCGAATGTATCTTAGAATTCATTGTTGTGAGCGAAACCCTTTGCCATATTTCCTAAGTTTAATGTGGACATATACTGTCTGGTCAACTCGAAAGCTTGCTTATTGTCCATTCCTGCGTCAACAAGTTTTTTGTAAAAGGTTGCTGCTGCCTCTGCGTAGTTTTTTGCACTTTCTGGCCCATATAGAAGATTACTAAGTTCTTTTAGAAGTCCTGGTACTTTCTCCGATACTATGTTTAATATTTCTTTTATTTTTTCTACCGAAGGCATTCCATCATGGCCGTGCCAATCGTTTTCATATTTTTCCATGTTTTTTTACACCTCTAAATTTTTTATCAAAAAACATTACGGTGACCATTGTATATAGGAAAACTGAGTAAAAGTGACCGTTTTTTGGTCACTTTGATAAAAATGAGGTTAAATTTTGTTAATTTTTTAGTTTATTTTTGGATGATTACTAAAAAATTGCCATATTGCTTTGTTTGCATCAAAATCTCTACAAGTTTTTCCGATTCTTGAAACGGAAAAGTATTGATAACCACCTGGCCAAGTATGCCCTCCACCCTCAATTTGAAATAAAGTTATTGAAACATTTTTTATGCTATGATTATAAATTTCAACCTTAACCGTCGTTCCATCGTTTGGATCGGAATCTGGTAACCAGCCAATATCTGGAGTGGTATTACAATTATTTAAACCAGCCCAGTAAGAAACAGTATCTGGAACTGATAATACTTTCCCTAGTTTACGATTATTGTAGGTAATCTCTCCACCCTCCCAGGGAACCAACGGATCATCAGTTCCGCTTATAATTAATGCAGAAACAGGTTTTGAAGGCTGACAGAGGTTCTGCAAATCCACAGGCATTGCTCCTGCCACTGGTGCAATGGCTGCAATTTTTTCTGATAATTCACAGGCAAGTCGAAAAGACATCATTGCGCCATTGGAAATCCCCGTTGAATAAATCCGGTTTGGATCTATTGAATAATCTTCCGAGATTATATCTATTAATGTAGAAATAAACCCTACATCATCGATGTTCTGCCGGTGTGCACGATAAGTAATATTTTTTCTCCCATCGTTCCAATGTCTCTCTATACCATCTGGATATACAACAATAAATCCGTAATTATCTGAAAGTTTGTTGAATCCAAACTCAGTAAGTTGCTCTTCCATTCGTTCACCATCGCCTCCACCACCATGTAAAACGAATAATAAAGGAGCAGGATTTGAATTGTTTAAGTTTTGTGGAACATGGATTCTATAAGATCTTTTAAGACCATCGAATGTAATACTTTCAACACTTGTATTTGGATCATCAGGTATTCTTCGAATACATCCAGAAAAAAGTGAAATAAGAAAGATTATAATCATCATTATAAGAAAAAAAGTAAGTCTTCTATTCATTTAGATCACGTGCACAAAATGATTATTGAAAATAAAAAAAATTAGTAGGTTGTAAAACTACCCCAGAAATACACGGGTGGTCCTGCAATTGTCATTGCCCTACCAAAAAACGTCGAATTCTCTGCTCTAAAACCTATAAAGCCGACAAATGGCAACGCTCTCTCGTCTCCAATTAACCTACCAAAAAGCAAATTGCGACCAAAAATACCTGCTATACGGCCGTTTTTGGATTGATCTTCAGAAGTTATGTTTCCTGCAAAAAAGCCACCTCTACCCCTCAATTTAAACAGTCCGCCAATATATCCAACGACCGTTGCATCTTCACTATCACGGCCAGGATGCCCTATGGCACCCACAAACTGTCCAGTCCAATCGATGTCTCTATTAAAATCATTGGTTCTTAAAGGCGAGAAAATACTAACAGAAGTCGCTGTAGTAATTGGCAACATCAAGAAAAGAGCAGCGACTACCACGATTGATATTATTTTCTTCATTTTTTCCCTCCATTTTTTACTTTTTTAAATTTACGCATAGAAGATAATCATTATATCTTATAAACTTATACCCAAATTATTACCAATTTTGACGTAAATTTTTATTTAAATTAAGTTCTCAATTTTAAATCAATTTAATTATCGACTGATATAATAGTTGTCTGTTTTCTTTGTCTAAAACTGATAATTTCTTGAATTGCATTTTCTTTCAAGAATAATTTGTATTCAATGCAATAGTAAAATATGTAGGAAAATGAGGAGGAAACAAGACTAATTAAATATAATAGGGGGCGAATTATTTTCATTAAAGAAAGATCAAATCTTCCTCCTCATGACTTACTTTCAAATTATTAACAATTTTAGATTATTTAAATCTTTTGATAATTGAAAAATTTTAATATAACTTTTGTTACATTTAATTTTATTAAATTTATTTCTTAATATCCTTTAAAGTAGTCTATTATATCTTTTATTTAAAAAATTCCTAAATATCAATTAGCCGAAAAATGAGGGAGGGGGAAAAAATATCTTCGCCGGATAAAATTTTTATCCTTTTTCTTTCTAGTAATAAAATTGAAAAAACAAAGTTATTAATAACATTATATTTTTAAATCACTACTAACTAACCTACTAAACCCAATTTTTTTAATTCAAAAAAACAGCTAGCGCATGCCTCGGTATCAGTTAAAGCATCATGGGCATTTTCTAATTTCTCATTAAATAATAAAAAATAAAGCTCAGAAAGTGATGGACATTGTCTGCTTCCATTCAATCGAAAACTCTTACAATAATCCAGAACTTGCTTTGAAGTCATTGTACAAAATTTAGGATGTTTTTCTAAAAAATCAGGAATTTTTTGTCTTAATAGTTCGCCTCTTACAACGCCGTAATCATATGCGACGTTATGCGCAATTAAAATATCTGCAAAATTTGAATCCATTAAAAATCGATGCAATGCGTGATTTATTAAAACTCCTTCCTTCAATGCTTTCTCAGTAGTGATTCCATGAATATTTATTACTCGCTCAGGAATTCTAAAACCATTTGGTTTTATTATGTAATTATTTTTTGATTTTACTGTTTGATCTTCGTCGACCAACATCCAAGCAATTTGTACCATCCGTGGCCAATTTCTATAGTTTGAACTGGGAGATGAGGGCAATCCAGTAGCTTCAGTGTCAAAAAAAAGATACATCATTTTTGATTTTTTACCCATTCAATAAAAAATGATATAAAATTATAATAATTAAATTTTATCATGAATATTATTACATTGTAATTTACGTTGCGATTAATTATAATATATTAAAATTAATCAAATTGATTATTTATCATAATAGCTGTTGATGCAGCAACCATCAGCCAGATTATAGCTAATTGTCTTCCTCTTTTCCTTTTTTAAAATATCAAAAACAGACACTTCAATTTTATCCTTTTTAAAATCAATAACGTTAAAGGTGTAGCCGAAATGAGCTCTTGTTCTATTACACGAAAAAGTACCTGCATTTACAAGTAATGTTTTATGAATTTTAACACCATATGGAACATGTCGATGTCCCATTAAAACAAGCGGAATTTCATTTTTCAAAATTATATCAAGTGTTTCTCCTGCATCCTCGATTATATTTTTTTCCCGTCCAGAATTTGGAACCGGGATTAGATGATGGTGAAAGCCTACTGTAGTTAATGGTTTTCCCTTATTTACTCCCTCTTCAATAAGCATATGTCTTCTTCTTCCAAGGCGTCCATCGTCCTTATCTGGTTCACTTGAAGAAAGCCCGACAAAACTTAATTCCTTATACGTGTGAATAAAACTAGGTTCTCCAAAAAATTCGGGAAATAACTTATAACCTAGGTTTCTTTCGTCATGATTTCCAGGAACAACAACAATTTGTCCTTTAATCTGCTTTAGTTTCTTTTTTGCAAGTTCATATTCAGATAAAAGACCCCAGGTTGTGAGATCTCCTGAAATAAAAATAACATCAGCAGATAAATTGTTTAATGTTTTAATTGCACTATCAAAAACCTTCTCATTAAAATCTGTTCCGTAGTTACAATGAATATCAGATATATGTGCAATTCTCATATGAAGGCGGTAATCACCTTTTTCTATAAATTGTTTTTTCTAGAAAATATCTTTAAGAATTCAACTAAAGTGAATTATGATAAGAAAAAATAAGAAATATTAAATAAACTAAAAATAATCCTTTTTGTTCAAAAATAAACAACATAAGTTAATTTAAATCGGGAAAGATGTGGCGTTAACAACCAAAAAAAACCTGAGTAGTAAGATTACAAATAAAAAGGTTATTTGTTGTTAAAATAAAGGAAAATTATGGCGGATTGCTGGGATGAATTTCGCTTCGAAGATATTTAAAATTAGTTTCGATCAAAAAAGAATTTTAAATATTTTCTTAATTTTTTTTATTTTAATTGATTTATTATTTATAATTTCATTTGTTTTTTTCCCGATTTTAAATCAAAATTTATTCTTAGTTGTAATCCTTTCGTTTTTTATTTTTATTATTTGCTTCTACTTAAACTTTAAAGAAAAATATCTTATTTCCAGTGGATTGTTCTTAATTACTTTTTCAATGGTTTTTTATACTGTTTGCATTTTAAATTTTTTGGGTTTGAATGCTCCATATGAGGCTAACGACGTTAATATTTTAGTCTATCTTATTTTTCCAGTGTTAATTTCGGTAATATTACTCCCAAAATTTTGGACATTAACTGTAACTTTAGCTAACGGGGCAGGGATGATATTTTTAACTTTTACACTTAAAAGTCAATTATTTACTAATGTTTTAATAGGTCCTTTTTTACTTTACAGCAGTATATCTTTGTTTAGTATTATCGCTGCATATTATCGGGCAGATATTGAAAAGAAGAAACGCTATGAAATCATTAAAAATAAAATGGAAGTAGAATCGGTCAATAGAGAACTTTCAGTTACCAGAGATCAATTAAAAACCATGAATATCCATCTTGAAGAAATTGTTGCTAAACGAACAAAAGAAATCAAAGAACTCATCAAGCAAAAAAATGATTTCATTCATTTATTAAGCCATGATTTAAAAAACCCATTAACTCCAATGAATACCTTACTTCCAATTATTTACGAAAAAGTGACCGATGATGAAATCAAAAATATGGTTCAAATGCTAATAAAAAATGTTAATAAAATGAAATATCTTATAAACGAAACATTAAAGGTTGCTAGGCTGGACCATCTTGGTAAAGATTTAAACATTCAACCTGTGAATTTACATGAAATTGTTACAAATATTTTAACAGAAAATTCTGTATTTTTAAAACAAAATGATACAGAAGTTAATTGTAAAATTGATAATAATATAAATATTTTAGTCGACAAAATGCAGATTGAGGAAATACTTAATAATTTTTTAACCAATTCGGTTAAATATTGTCCAATGAATAAAAAATGTAACATTAATATTAATGCTAATCAACACGGAGAGAATACTGTAGAAGTATCTTTTTCTGATAATGGAATTGGCTTATCTTCAGATCAGATAAAACATATTTTTGAGGAATTTTACAAGTGTGCAAAACCACGAGAAGGTATGGATAGTACGGGTTTGGGTTTATCAATATGTAAAAATATTATTAAAAACCATAAAGGTCGTATTTGGGTAGAAAGCGAAGGCATTGGTAAAGGTTCAACCTTCTATTTTACATTACCTCTACATCATGAGCAGCAAACTGAAAAAAGTAATAATCAGATTGATTCATATAAAAATCTCACAAATAAGATAGATAACTTACTGACATAGAATTAAAATTTTTTAATTTTCAATTATAACATTTATAAAACCAGTTTTTATTAACAGTCATGTGAAATTGGTCGAAATAATACTCTTATTTGTTTTTTCTTTTCTGCCACCAATAATCTATGCAGTATGGATCCGCAACACGGAGAGATTAAACAGAGAGAAATGGTGGCCAATTATATTTTGTTTTTTATGGGGTGCAACCATTGCAATAATTGCCTCAATTATTCTTGAAATAATCTTGGGCTTTTCCCTTGCCGAAAATATATATAACTTATCCTATTACGGGATTTCGTCAGCCGTTGTTATTGCCCCATTTGCCGAAGAATTGGTAAAACCTCTGGCGCTAAGATCAAAAACTGTAAGAAAAGAACTAACTGAATTAGAAGATGGATTAATTTATGGGGCCGTTGCGGGCCTGGGTTTTTCTGCAACTGAAAACCTTTTTTATGGAACAAGTTTCCTACAAGAGGGCATAATGGTCTTCATTATTTTAATATCTATAAGAAGTTTCGGAGGATGTCTTCTTCACGCATCTGCCACTTCTTTAACAGGTTATGGTTATGGAAAGGCAATAATCAGAAACAAATCTGTAATTAGAGTATTTCCTTATCTATTAATTGCAGTAATAATGCATGCATTTTACAACTTTCTAGTAACTTACGATAGATTGATCGGACCTGCATTGGGTTTAATAATTGCCTTAATATTTGTAGGTTTTTCAATCAGATATATCAGAAATAAAATTCGTAAACTTGATAGTACAAATCCCAATTAATTAGGAGGAAAGCAGGGGCCTCGGAAGAAGGTTATGCAATTTTTAAAAAATTCTGTAAATATTGACTGACCCCGGCTTGCAGACCAATTGAATTTATTGTATAAATATGTGTCGTGTAATGTTACGTCAATTTGCGAAAAATTTTAGAATTTATTGGTACTTATTTTAAATAGATTATTACTTTTTTCAACAATAAATATTTCCTTATTTTTGCAAAACTGACTTACCAACCACATGTTAGTTTTTGCATGACTGCTAATCTCTCTTAATAAGCAAGATGAGGTTCCCTTTTTTGTCGCTAAAGCCATGTATGGAATTATCTGATCAAAAGCATGTATATCAATTGTTGATCCAGATTTTATTTCTCTTATTAATCTAGATGCTGTTTCTTCGCCAAGACGCTCTGCAGGAAGCCCTCTTTCACCCAGCCCTGTTTCTCCAATAATGACATCACCGCTTCTTGCCCATAATGTAATACCAGTGCCAGGTGATATTGAATTTACTTTTTGAAAGGAAATATCTGCTTTTAGATTATTTTTCATTAATTGTTTTATTGCTGAGTGTTTGATTCTTGTTCCTACATGATCAGGTAAATTTGCCTGATGAACAATTCCCTCCACTGACGAAAATTTAGGAGATAATTCATAGATAGCAGGTTTTATTTCAACAGATGGATTAACGGTTATTTCTGCCTCACCACCACCTTTTGGATAATATCCTCGACTAATTAGATTTCCTTTTACATTTATTCCCATATTTCCTACAAGAGGTAAAAAAACATGTTCAAAATAATCCCAAGATGGTGCCCATTTTGTATCGGTCCCACCTCTCACCTTAATTTTTACTTTATTGGGCGTATTTACAAGTGACAAAATACATGTTTGACACACCAAAACAATGCTACCTGCAGTTCCAATATCAAATTTAAATTCTCCACCTTTTATTTCACCTGGAGTGAATGTTAACTTAGATGAACCGATTTCTAAACCTTCAGTTTCTGCGTTACATAAATCCTTTATCAACTTAATGGCAGTATAATGCTGTGGTTTTATTCCCGGATTTGGTCTATTGAACCTAATATTAGATATTTCCACCGGTGTATTTGTTACAACTGACAGAGATACTGCAGTTCTAAGAATCTGTCCCCCACCCTCACCATAGGAGCCATCGATTTTTAACAAAACATATCACCATTTATCTAACAAGTCTAATAGTAATTTGAGTGCTTCAATACAAGTAGATTCTTTGTTTTGTAATCGATTTCCTTTAAATTGAAATTTTTTTACAATTGTTTCTTTTTTTGTCGAAATACCTATAAAAACAAGGCCTACCGGTTTTTCTTTTGTTCCGCCAGTAGGACCGGCTATGCCTGTTGTAGAAATCCCGATATCAACCTTAGATTTTTTTCTTATGCCTTCCGCCATTGCTTTTGCAACTTCAAAACTTACTGCGCCTTTTTGATTTATAATTTCCTCAGAAACGTCTAAAAGTTCAATTTTAGCTCTATTGCTGTAGGTTATTAACCCTCTATCAAAATAATTTGAACTTCCAGAAATGTTTGTCAGTGTGTGAGCAATTAAACCTCCAGTGCATGATTCAGCAGTTGCGATTACAAGATTTAATTTGGAAAGCCTTGAAAAAATGTTATTTAGAAGTTTTTTATCTATCAAATTTAAACCTCCAGTCAATATTCTTTTTACAATATTTAAACGATTATATTTCTTGAAAAATCAGGGTAATTTCAAGGTATAGAATCTTTTAATGCTATAGCGTAATTTTAAATAAGATTTCTGTATTCTGAGCTTAAATCCTGAAGTAGCCCTGTGGTGTAGTGGTTAACATTCTGGCCTTTGGAGCCAGCGACACCAGTTCGAATCTGGTCAGGGCTGCTTGTAAAACGCTCCCGTGGTGTAGTCCGGCCAATCATTCCGGCCTTTCGAGCCGGCCACTCGGGTTCAAATCCCGACGGGAGCATTATTTTATAATAATACTATTATAAATGTTAATTTTAACCTTTAAATATACTGTAGAAGTGCGAAATTATTATTTTTATAAAAGTAAAAATCTTATTCTAAATCATTCCGAGATTTTTTATTTTACTAGCAAAAATGATCTCAAATCTTGTTTCCTACATTAATTTACGCAATTAATCCTACAGATAGAGTTAAATTGTTTATCATTAGAGATTTAAGAGATATTGAAGTATCAATCTTAAAATTGGAAATAAATGTGGATGGTTTTCAAGAAACCGATATAACGGGTACTGTAAATCAAAAGTTATGGATTTAGGTATTTTCACCTCAAGGCTTGACCATTCGGATTCACTTCCGTAGACATCTTTTGCTTTTACTCTAACGGTGAATGTATTTCTACTATTCCATATATGGGAAAGAGTTTCTTCATGACCCGAGGCATAAGGGCCAAACCAATCTTTATCTTCTCCGTCACCCCAATTGATGTAATAATAAACGTTGTTGTTTTCCGGGTCTGTTGCCGAAAAGGTGTAATCATAGTATTGTCCAGGCTTACCCTTTGATGGTCCATTTAAGACAGGTTTATTGGGCGGGTTGTTGGTTTCCTGTATCCAAGCCCACGTCGTATCGGTTGAAGTTTTACCTTCGTCATCCGCTACCGTTAACGTGACTGTGAAGTTACCTGGATTGGCATAAACATGGATAGGGTTTTTTTCATAAGATACGCTGTTGTCTCCAAAGTTCCAATTCCATGAATACGGCTTGTAACCGCCGGTTGCACATCCAGTGAAAACCACCGCCTCGTTAATGAGTCCATAGTAAGGTCCATTTGCGTCGGTTTTAAGCTCTCCGACTCCAAAGGCGTAAAGAATCCCATAGCCGTAACCCTTATTGTCAGAAGAAGACCCGATATATATCATCCCATCCTTTCCTATGCATGGAGATGAATCAACTGACACATTTGCTAAAATCTTACGCCATTGCTCAGTTCCATCCTGATTAACAGCAATAATTTCACCGCCACGCCCATCGCCAATAATCGTACCAATATAGATTGTACCGTCAGCAGAAATTGCCGCGGAGGACTGGCCTATCCAATGCAGGTACCCCATGTCAAAAGCCCATTTCTGCGTTCCATTTGGATAAATTGCATAAAGCCTTTCTCCTCCAACGTAAATGGTTCCATCCTTTCCAATGGATGGATTGTTCTCGCTGCCCCAACCTATGCGGCACCGCCATTTCATGGTGCCATCGGGATGCAACGCATACAGGTAATCATCAAGTGAACCGAAATAGATGGTTCCGTCCTCTGCAATGGATGCCGGACCCTTCACATAATCGCCTGTTTTAAACCTCCATTTTAAGGTACCGTCGGGATTCATTGCATAGAAATATGTGTCTCCAGAGCCGATATATATTGTGCCATCATCGCCAATGGCGGGGTCACATATCACCTTATAACCAGTTTCGTAATGCCATTTCTCAGTTCCGTTGGGATTCACCGCAAAAATATCACCCTTGTCAAATCCCCTCATAGTCCCGATGTAAATGGTGCCATCATTGCCAATGGCAGGCGAAGTGGAAATCGAACCACCTGCATTAAATTTCCATTTTAAAGTACCACTCGGATAAAGAGCATAAAGGTAATCATCATATGAACCGATGTAAATGGTTCCGTCCTCCGCTATTGCAGGTGCTGACCAGATCCACCCTTCAGTTTTGTACTTCCATTTGAAAGTTCCGTCTGGAAAAAGAGCGTACAGATGACAGTCAAAGCAGCCGAAATAAATAGTGCCATCGGGACCAATTACCGGACTTGCCTCAATACAGCCAATCGCATCCCTGGTTTCAAATCTCCAGATTTCCGTACCGTCGTTGTCGATTGTGCTATAGGGGCTGAATCCAGTGTGATGATCATCGTGGCACTTCATGGGCCAAGGGGAATCAATAATGTCTGAACAATTATTTGAAAAAGAGTCAGCGATGATATCATTCATGGATCTGTATGATTGTGCAGAAGTATAATTGATATCTTCTCTGGGGACGCAGGATAAATAAAAATCCTGAAATGCTTTTTCATCCAAGGCATTTGACGAATTAAAGTTACTGTAACGATCAAACCTGATGTGCTGGTATAAAATCTCCATATTTTCCATCTCTGGATCGGTCGAATTATTCCCAGTTGTAATCGGTGCGACTGAAGAAGCGGCAAATAGAATGACGATCAGACATATGATTGCATTTTTCAGCAATTTATCTTTGTTCAGGCTTATTCCCTCCCATTATCATTATTTATTTAGTACTATTTAAATATTATTTTGAATCATTGTTTTTTTAAATGTTTTATAGAATTTTATAGGTTGACACTACTAAATTGCATAATGGTTAGACTACTATCATATTTCCAATGTGAAGTACTTGGTGACATTCCAAACCATCTCCGCTGTGACATTCACATCGACCGGGTCGAAGTATTTCATCGAATCGCCATCAGTGTGCCCCTGCCCGTCCCGGTGGTGAAGAACCCAGGGGTGAAGAGGGGCAGCACCCTTGAACTTTAAAAAGCACACTGTATCACACGATCGCAAGCCCTGCTTATCGCTCTGGAAAAAAGGCGTATAATCGCTGAAGGGATTGAAAATATCCGTTGTAACCGTTCTGTAATCCGATACATTGCCCACCTTGCTTTCGTAATCGGTTTTGTCTGTGATCGCTCTAACCGTCGAATTCAACGATTCGCTGTTTACTATCACGTTCAAAGTTTGCCGCGGTTTACCCTCGAATTCAGTCTGCCAATAACCCAATTGATTGAGATCAATTACAGTTACAATGTCTTCGTCACGATGCGCAAACTCGTAACAATAGGCGCCACGGCCACCGTATTCCTCACCACTGAAGGCAACAAACCTTACGTTGCGGTTCGGCGTGATGTCATTATCCTTGAAGTATTTTGCAACCGCAAGCACTATCCCTATGCCGATTGCAGAGTCGGCTGTTCCCTGGTTCCACCAAGAATCATAAAGGCACCCAACAACAACGGTTTCACCCTGGTTTATACCTGGGATCTCCCCGATCACATTGTAGCTGGTTACACTGTCGTTCCAGCTCTGATCCAGATAATAATCGATAGAATAATTATTACAATTATTATATATTGGCTCTCCTATTGATCCATTTATGTAAAAGGTTGGCAACGCCATTAGGGAATCAAGGTTCATGTCGTATGTTTCTTCGTTAAAATCGTAAAGTATGATTCCGTGACAGTGAGACATTGTTACATACCAAATAAGTCTCTCAAGCAAATAGCAATACGATCTAGTAAGATGAAATTTATATCCCCATTGAAAGTATTCTGGGTCTTGTCTATCTGGATTGAACGCAGGGTCCTCGCCTATGTATACAAAAGGGTCACAGCTACGATTGTCTGACTCACAATAATATTCCCCATAAACATCTTCATACCAATCCAGTTTTTCCTTAGCATTTGATTCGTTTAACTCTTGAAAAGAAAAATTGTAGTACGACTCGTATTCATCCGTCATGAAGTCAAAGAAAGAAAGAAAATCATTTTCATCAAATTCCGTTGAGTTTATTTTATCGCTGATTGAATATATGAAATCGTCAAAATAATCAAAAAATTCCATTGGGCGTTGCTCGATCTCTAAGTCATCACCGGAAAAGTTATAGGTTAATTGGTCTCTGCCACTGAATGGTAGAAAGAAGCAATAGTTCCATCTGGGGCTTATATAACATTCTACAGGATCTCCATCATTAATTCTCAATTCCTTTGAAAGCACCTCTAATTTACCGTTTGGTTCATCAAAATAATTTTCGTTTTCGTAATGTAAGGATTGGGCAATTATGAAATTGTCAAACCACCCTTCAGCACCATTATAATAGTTTGCAGATGGAACCCCGCCCAATTCAAAATGGAATGAATCAAAACTTCCATAAAAACTACCAGACAGAGATACGCTTTCAATTATCGAACCCACTTTTATTCTACCAACGCCATTTTGAACATATACTTTCACACCGTGCGTTTGTCCGAGTATTTGCTCGTTAATAATAATCCATGGTGTAGTAAAAGTATTAGCGCCATTGTAGAACTCTCCCCGTATGCCATATTTCCCATTACCAACCACGTCGCTATCCATGGTGTGTCCAAAGCCAATGTATTTGCCGTTGCTTGCCTTCAGGCGGAAGTTGTTCTCTAGACCATCTGACTGATCTACATATATAGAATTAACTTTAAACGTGCACCGGAAAACCGGTTCTTCCATGGAAACCCCAGAAAACGTGAAGTATCTGTCGATGCGACTTGTTTTTGTACAACCAATCCAGTTTATCCTTTTTAATATGGATCCATAATACGCTTTTGCAAATAAAGAATAGCTTCCCTGAAGACTGGGATCAGTAGAAAAATCGTTATTGTGAAAACTGGCCACAACTTGTTCAATACTTGTATTCAGGTTTAAGTTATTCATCCGTGTATATAAATCATATCGTGCTTGTGTTTCACCCCATGTTCCGAATGCTCTTCCCTTTGGAAGATAACCCGTTGGATATTCAAAAATTACATTGCTTAGTTCCTCTGTCACGTCTTTTATGTAGTAATAATCCAAGATGCCTTTTGATACGCCTATGGTTTTACTTGTGGATCCCTGCGTTCCCTTATCCCAGGGAGTATAATCGGGATCATCTGTGATCAAGATGTTATCAATGCACATCCAGCTAGCGTGATAATTCTTTATTTTTAAAGTGCCCATGCCAAAATTAAGCTCTTTTGAGCCGAACAAACACCAATCCCAGTATGAACTCGAGTTTGTATTCCAATTCTTTGAGGATCCTATTTGCTCATCGTTCCAGTACAATTTGACAAGTGGACATGAGTCCGCGCTATAGAGGGCTCTTATCCAGAAATAATATGTGCCACTGGCAATAACCCTGAAGTCCCACTCGGCACGATCATAAATACCAGCAATGAATTCCTGTCGAGTGTATTGATTATCGGAACAGCTAGAATTGGTCAATATTACCCACTCGCCTCCTGAATAACTTTGCCAGCTTCTGTCCCAGGACTCCGCCTCACGCCAGGTTAACGCCGGTTCGCAACCTCCAGTGGTTTCCTCTGAGCCTATTAAATATGTTGGCTCGGGCGAGGCATATTTACGTATGAGATAGTAATATACCTTGTATTTAATCTCTAAATCAGCCCCCGTACCGTCTGATAATTTCAATTTATTTACTTGAGAACCGGCACTATAAAAGTTGTTGTCAGTTTTGTTTCCCAGGAGATTGTAACTCTCATCGTAGCAATAATAGTCCACCTTGTCAGTCGCATCATTTATTATCATCTTATGTATGTATTTTGTATCCTTTGACATTGGGTCGTATATCTTTTGATATTGAGCAGAATAATAGGGACTTCCAGATAATCTATTATAGTAAAGGTTATAGCTTTGAGTATTTGCTCCTCTCCAATTTAATATTATAGCGTTGTTTCCACTATCAAAAAGGTAGGTAGCGATTGCATGAGAGCTATCCAGGTTATGTGCTATTTCAAACTTATCCTGGTAAATATAAATCGTTTCTGAGCCGGCAGAAAAGGTCGGAGAAACAACAGTACCCGTGTTACCACTGCTATTGAAATACATGTACGTGCCTTCGTCAGTAACTGTCGTCGAAGAACCAGTTGTATTCCAACTGCTTGCATCATCATGATCCATAAAATCAATGAATGTATCGTCCCCGCTGCTCTCACTGCTTGCACTAGCGTTGCCGTAATACATGTAAACTGTTGAATTGCCGCTTGGAACATTTGGAATTTTCACCCAAACCGTTGCAGAACTACTGGGCGTATATTTCTCAATCCAGTAACTGAGCGATGTGGTGCCATCACTACCGGTAAATCGCATATCCCCGAAATCCGATTGCATATGACCAGATACATAATCCACATCGATTTTAACCTGATAATCGGTTAGCTGGCTTCCTTCATTACTGACGGTGATTGGTTTACGGTAATCCCAGCCAGAGAGCCAGTTGCCTCCATCAGCAGAAGTCATTATTTCCAAGCTCGGCAACACAAAAAATACGGCTATCAATATACAAACCACTCTTTTCAAAAACTTGTTCTTTAAATTTAGCTTTAGCATTCCAAAATAATTTTTTTTCATCTTTTCTACACCTCCCGGGATTATGATTCCGCCCAAAGCATGGAATTTAAAATCTTGATATCGTATTTGTTTTTAAACTATTCGAAATTTTTATGTTACAAAATTATCATAAAATTTAAGATTCAAGGTTTTAAAGATAAAAGTAAACAAAAGAGTTTTTAATAATTCCGTGGTAAATATGTTAATATATCCTCAAAAATGATTGTGATATGATTTACCACCAAGACATCTTTAAAGTTCCTTTCCTCCTTATCATTCCAAATATTTACTGGTAAATTGCAGTTCCCCTCCCGACGGGAGCACTTTTCATAAAATTATTTCAAACCTTGTTTTAGCGTAATTAGTAAAATGACCCTTTTTTTATTCAAATAGTAAAAATCAAATGACAAAATTACTATTTTGAACAAAATAATTTCAAAAGATATTATATATAAAAGCAATATATTATTATGTTAAGGATATGAAAAAGATAGTATCATTTGTCATTACAGGTATATTATTCCTTAGTTTGTTAAAAATAAATATTAAAGGAGAAAGAATATGAAAAGAAAAATAATGTTGTTTTTTAGTGTATTAACAGTTTTTATTTTAATGATTGTACCATCCATTTCTGCAATAGAATATAATGAGATTGTTAATGAAAACGAATCAAGATTGAAAAATACATTATTAGATGAGAAGATAGAAGATTTAAAAATTAGAATATTAAGTCATTTAGAAAGAATTGAAAATAATTTTGATGAAGATATATGGTCAATCTTATGGGAGATAATCAATGATATTATTGGAGCGATTGTAATTTGTATTACATTTAAGTTTGTTAATATGATTTTTTTGTTACTGATACCTCCTTTTATTTCAATTTTACTTGTAATGATGATGAAATTAATTAAGTTCGGTGTTTATTGTGCGATATTATTTGATATTGTAAGGAATATATTTATTTTATTTAGCAATATAATTTCACCATCAGGTTCATTTTTTTGCGATTGTGTCACAACAGATGAATCTAACTTGATTCGAGATCCTATTCTAAAAGTTAAAGGATATTAACATTGATTTTGAAGAAAATTAGGGTGAAGTAAATTTATGAAAAAAATACTATCAATCATCATAATAGGATTTTTTATCAGTTGTAGTTTTGGGGTGCAAGGTTTTTCAAAACAAGATGAAGTTTTAAAAAAACAAATAACTCCGGGAGATTATTTTCGTTTTATGATACATGATTTTCGTATTCGTACCTATAGAATCCATGTACCTTCTTATTATGATGGTGATGATCCTTTACCGACGGTATTAATTCTTCATGGTCATCCTTCAAATTCTAAAATGATGCAGTTAGCATCTGAACTAGATGTGAAGGCAGATGAAGTAGGATTCATTGCTGTTTATCCTGATGGTGAAATACCCCCCTTTCCTATTTTATTGCTCGCTCTTATGATGGGAATGAGGGGGTGTTGGTGGAACGCTTGGGATTATAACAACTTTAATAGGGTTGATGATGTTGATTACATCCGAGAATTGATTAAAAAACTTCAAGAAAATATCAATATTGATTCTTCAATGATTTATGTAACAGGTCTTTCTGGGGGAGCATTGATGACTTATCGTCTTGGAGCTGAACTCTCAGACATTATTGCTGCAATTGCTCCTGTTGCTGGATCGGTGGGTGGTAGTTGGAATGCATGGTTAAAGAATTCGGGGCAATTCATTATTCCTGAACCATCAAATCCTCTACCTGTTATAATATTCCATGGGCTGAAAGATCGAAATGTACCTTATTACGGTGGTTGGGTTAATGGAACAATTGGTCCACTTTCTCTATCAACAAAATATCTTTCAGTCAATGAATCAACCTCATTCTGGGTAGCTCATAATAATTGCAATCCTAAACCTGAGATAGATCAAAGTGGAAATGTTATAAAAACAACTTATGTGAATGGTGATAGTGATTCTGAGGTTGTGCTTTATACTGTTAAGGATGGGGGTCATGAATGGTTTGGGTCATCATTTTTCCCAGATAGAGGTATTTCCGTAAATGATCTTATGTGGGAGTTCTTTGAACAACATCCTAAAATTTAATTAAAATGTGTGAAAAATATGAGAAAAATACTATCAATCATCATTATAGGCCTGTTCATTGGCTGTAGTTTAGGCGTGCAAGGAGTATTTTTTGAAAAAATATCGGATGATTGTGGATGCGATAAAGATATGATTTCAACGTTATCACCGTATCTTTTCGACAATTCCTTAATCCCAGAAGAAGAACTAATAAGTTCAACATCTCTATACAATAAATATCCCTTTTCAACTATCATCTCTGAAGATGATCTTCCATCTTATTTCAATTGGAAAGATAGAAAAGGAAAGGATTTTACCACGCCAGCAAAAGACCAAGGTAATTGTGGAAGCTGCTGGGATTTTGCAGCGATAGGAACTCTTGAAAGTATAATAAAAATTCGTGAGAACAACACCAATATTAACCCTGATCTTTCAGAGCAATATGTCCTATCTTGTCTTCCAGCCGCAGCAAATCATTTTGCTAAGGGATGCAACGGTGGTCAGCCAGTTAACGCCTTCAAATGTATCTTATCAAAAGAAGCAGGTGGTAATTTTTGTAATGGAATCATCCGGGAAGAATGTTTTCCATACCAAGCAAGTCATAATATCGATTGTAGTGAAAAATGTGAGAAATGGGAAGACTATCTCGTTCCAATTTCGAATTATGGATCTTTTAATAACATGGGTGTTCTCCAAAATACCGAAGAATCACGAACCCTTATAAAAAACGCACTTTATCAACATGGAGCAGTTAGCGCATATATGGATGTAACATTATCTTTTATACTCTGGGGAAATATAAATCACGATTCAGAAGATTATTATCCGTATGTAGAAAGGATGTTTAATAATCGGTTGAATCATGGTATAATAATTGTTGGGTGGAAAAATGATCCCTCGATTGGTAAAGGGGGCTATTGGATCTGTAAGAACAGTTGGGGTGAGAACTGGGGATATGATGGTTTTTATAATATTGAGTATGGCACACATTTTACAGGTGTTATAATTGATTGGGTTGATTATAATAAAACGGATTTCTACTGGCCACCTCTCGCAAAATTCGGTGATTTTTATTCCGCAAATGTAAATGAACCTATCCTATTTGATGCAAGTGAGAGTACTTGTTCTGAAGATGGTACAATTGAATCTTATCACTGGGATTTCGGTGACGGGAACAATGGATCTGGAAAAACTATAACTCATTTATATGATCAAGGAGGCTTTTATCAAGTACAATTATCAGTTTGCGATAGCAATAACGTTTCTTCTACAGATACTGCTTCAGTAGTTATCACATCTAAACCTATAAAGATCGATTTCTTATCTGGTTTTTTAAAAGCAAGAATAAAAGTAGGTAATCCTACGGATTACACACTAGAAAATATTAGATATGAAATTGAATATACCAGAACAGCGTTGGCTAAAGCAGATTTTTCATTTTTAGGATATGTTACGATACCTCCTGGAGAACACATCATTACATTAGGCAATGTATTGGGATTTGGACAAACAACACTGCGTATTACTCTAGGGGAGAATATTGTTAAATCAGAAAAGATCGCCATCATCGGACCCTTCATATTCGCTTATCAATAATTATAACGAAGATTTCATTTTATCAGATAGCTATTTTTGATTATTTTCTCATATAAGGTTTTGAAGTATTTCAAATTCAATCAAAATCAATTAGAATAAAACTAGTGTTTTTTACCAGTAAATTGAGGGTTCAAAATAGTAAATCATTCTTAAAATTCTAATATTGGCATCAAAATGTCTATTTGAAATTTTCCCAATGAATATTTATATACTATTAAGTAGAAAATTAATATTTTGAGAAATGAAGATGAGAGGGGAAAATTTGCTACCATTAAGTTTAGCTACAGTGTTAATTACGATGATTGCATCTTGTAAACTGGCGAAACCTAAAAAAAATTCACTCAAGACTATTTCACTTTCAATATTTCACATTATCTTTGCTATAACCGTTTCACTTGGTTTTATAATCTGGGAAATTCTTCTTCGTAGGGTCTATATATACAGAAGATGAGTAAAATACTCAATTATTGGAAAATAGAAATATCCCGTTGATTTTTTGTTAAACTTTTATTTCTATTAACAAAAGATAATCATACAGGTTGAGGTGTTATTTCAATTTGTTAATCTAACACTAAAAATTAATAAACAATCAACACCAGATTTATTATTAGAGAGATGGGTTATAAATGTGGGAGCATATTTTTAGCACTGCATTAGGTATTATTTTGGGAACTTTTATTGTTATGCTAATCGGAGCGTTATTTATACCTATTTTTTTTAAATTGAATGCAAATAGAATAATGAAACAATTATGTAACATTCTCTCAACAGAGCAGAATAAAGGAACTATGCGTTTATGGTTTGAAGATGTAATTCATGATGGTATAAGAGATGTTATGCTAGATCATATAACTGAAGAGGTAATTAAGAATGGAATAACAGACGCATTAAATGATAAAAAAACACTAAAAAAATTGTAAATAAAATGGTTGATTCTCAAAATAACTTATTGAAAAAATATTTTAGTTAATTATATTTAATTAATTTCATCTCTAAATTAGAATAATTATTCGGCTGAAATACAAAAACATATCTTAGATATAAGTATCAATTGTTAGAGAGTTATATAACACGAAGTCTGATTTAGGTTTATTAATAATTATTAATAATTGTTAAAAATTAATATTGATTCATAAATACCTTTTTTAATAATAAATTTTTCCTCATATTTAACTAGGATAGGAAGGATAGGTGGAGAATAACGAGCTGGGATGCGTTAGGGGCAATTAATTTGAATTAAGATAAATAACTAATTTTTTCCAGGATTTAAACTCCGCCATTCTAAATTAAAAATACAAAGGAGAATGGGAATGAGATGGGAAAATTTAAACAAGGGCTTTAAAAATCGTAGAAGAATGATTAGTATAAGATGGAAGCTAGTAGCAGTATGCGTGATTCTGGTTGCTGTTCCTTCGGTAGTATTAGGGCTAGAGTGTGTAGAATTAGCACGTTCTTCAACTTACGAACAAATTGAACAAACTCTTGAGCAACAGTCACTTATTATAACAAAAGATGTCAAAAATATATATACAGTCGTTCAAAATAAAGTAAGTTCTGACTTAAATGTGGCAAGGGCAACTCTTAATGTTGCAGGGATACCATACTTAGACGATGAAGACACAATGGATTTTACCGCGGTGAATCAAATAACTTTATCTTCTTCAAGTATCAACATCCCCAAAATGAAAATAAATGGTGTACAAATAGCATACAACTATGAAATAGTTGATGAAACCCAAAGTATGGTTGGTGGTACTGCTACCATTTTTCAGGTAATTTCTCAGGGTTTATTGAGAATATCAACTAATGTCTTAAAAACCGATGGTACTAGAGCAGTTGGTACTTACATACCGACAACATCTGAAGTATATCAAACAGTAATGTCTGGGCAAACATATTATGGTCGAGCATTTGTAGTAAATGCATGGTGTTTTACTGCTTATGAACCAATCAAAAACACAGCTGGAAAAGTAATAGGTGTTTTATATGTCGGTGTCCCAGAAGAAGAGTATAAAGGAATGATGCTTAATAATCTTGCAGATCTTGTAATAGGTAAAACAGGATACATTTACATTTTAGATGAAGAAGGTAACTATGTTTTATCATATCAAAGACAACGAGATGGAGAAAACATTTGGAATTCCCAAGATGCAAATGGCAACTATTTTATTCAGGAAATTGTAAACAGAGGAAAAGCTCTAGGGAGCGGACAAACGGCTGTAACTTATTATCCTTGGAAGAACCAAGGCGAGTCAACAGCAAGAATGAAGCTTGCGGGATATTCATATTTCCCTGAATGGAACTGGATTGTTGCATCAAGTGCTTATCAAGAGGATTTTCTCGATGGTTTGCATTTGATGGAAACCTCAACTTATTCAATAGTGGCTGTTGCGTCGATAATTGGAGCAATCGTTGCCTTTTTCGTGGTATCAAGAATTAGTAAACCATTAGAAACTATTTCAAAAGATCTCAAACGCTTGGCAACTGGCGATTTAACTAAAGGCACTGACGTTTCAACCAGAGATGAGGTCGGATTAATGGCTACTTCTTTAAATGAAATGGTTGAAAGTTTCAAAAAAACACTTGGAATTGTTAAGGAAAGTGCCAACGAAATGGCAAGTTCATCCGAGGAGATGTCGTCCTCTGCTGAAGAGGTGAATGCTTCTGCAGAAGAGGTATCTTCTACCATACAGCAGGTTGCTAGTGGATCACAAAAAACCGCAGAGTTTTCAAATCAGATGGTTGAGAAAACCAAACAAGCGGAGGAATCGTCTTCAAAGGGACAACAAGCAGCTGCCGAAGTCAGCCAGAAAATGGAGATTATTAAGAAGACTACTCAAGAGGGTGCAGATAAAATCGCCTCACTTGGTGAGAAATCAAAAGAGATTGGAAATATTGTAGACACAATAAATCAGATTTCCGAGCAGACGAACTTGCTTGCATTAAACGCTGCAATTGAGGCAGCACGTGCCGGAGAAGCAGGGAGAGGATTTGCAGTTGTTGCTGATGAGGTAAGAAAACTTGCTGAGGAATCGGGACACGCCACACAGCAGATTACAAGTCTAATTCAAGGAATTCAGAGTGAAATCGATAGTGCTGTAAAAAGCATGCAGGAAAACACAAAACAGGTTGAAGATGGAAGCAAGGGTGTCGAAGAGGCAGTAAAGGCGTTTGAATTATTGCCACAGGTTGTCGAATCTGTAAACAAGGCTGCAAGTGAGGTTAGTTCAGTTGCAGAGCAAAGTGCTTCTTCTTCTGAAGAGGTGTCTTCTTCAATTGAAGAGGTTAACTCTTCAATGCAGGAAGTTGCAAGTGCAGCACAGCACTTGAGTGAAATAGCAATGAAGCTTAACCAAGAACTTGATAAGTTTAAGATAGATGAAATTACAAAAGGGAGCTATGGGACATCTTATGGTATGCAAAAATATTCAAACCATCAGCATACTAAAATGAATACTCCACATAAAAGACAAACATCATGGAAAAAAATGAATCCAATAAAATACATATCTTCACAACAAAAAGAAGAAACTGCTAATGTTGATGCTGCTAAAGAGGAAGAATATACAGAATCAGGTCATCGGGAAGAACAAACATCCCAGGCCCAGGGCCAACAAGAAGAACAAACACCTCAAAAAGAAGAATAGAGGTGAAAAGAAACATGCCCGTAGGTACAGATGAAAAAAATTATCAGAAAAAAAACTTTGACGAGAAACAATTGGTTGTATTCAAACTTGGGAAAGAAGAGTTTGGAGTTGATATTAACAAGGTAAAAGAAATCATTAGATGGGAGGATGTAACACGTATTCCAAACACCTCCCCCCATATCAAGGGGGTAATCAATCTTAGAGGTTCCATTATTGTAGTAAACGATCTGGCGATGAAGCTTGGTCTTTCATCAAAGGAAATTGACAATGACACAAGAATTCTTGTTGTAGAAGTTGGAGATAATACCGTAGGAATGATTGTTGACTCGGCAACAGAGGTTCTCAGGTTGGAAGGTGAAAAGATCAGGGATGC